>NZ_SZYH01000001.1:0-711654 GCF_005298175.1 Marinobacter panjinensis | reverse complement strand
CCAAGTATCGCGCTGAACTGGTGGAACAGGAACTGGCCAGCCGTTGGCACTCGGAGGAAACCCTGGCCTGGGCCGGCAGGGCAGCCATGGCGCTGGCTGAGGTCGAAGCGGTGCAATTTGCGGACGTGTCACTGCAACATCCCCTGGGGCCATCGCTTGAGAAAAAACAGCAGGCACTGGAATCGGCCCGGGAGCGTCTGGCGCAGGCTGAACAATTGGGTGGCGATGCCCTGCGCTCAGAAATTCTCTTCCGGCGTGCCGAGCTCTATCGGGTAATGGCTCAGGACCTGATTGCCTCGCAAGCGCCAGCGGACCTGAACGAGCTGGAGGCGATGCAGTATCAGATGCTGCTTGAGGAAGAGGCTTATCCGTTCGAGGAGAAAGCCATCAAGCTGCATGCGCAGAATCATCAGCGGCTGGCCGATGGTGAGTTTGACCGCTGGGTCGAGCAAAGCCTTCAGGTGCTGGCAAAGCTGTTCCCCGGCCGTTATGACCGGGACGTTCGCTGGATGACATGGAATGAGGAGTCTAACGATGGTGCCTGACGCGGTTCGCTCCCTGTTGTTGATGTTCTGTCTGTCTGTGCTGGTCACCGGTTGTGCCAGTAAGCCCGAGCCCGTACCTGTTGTGGACAACAGTGCCGAGGCCGGCGAGCTCGCCCGCCAGGCATGGCAGGCGCAGCAGCAGGGCAATACTGAAGAGGCCCTGGCTCGGTACCGGCAGGCTTTCAGCCTGGACCCCCGCAATGCCATGACGGCCAATAACCTGGCGTTGCTGTTGCGGGAGCAGGGGCGCTTTGGTGAGGCCGCATCGATGTTGCGAAAAGGGCTGGAGCATTCGCCGGACACCGAAGAGCTGCATTACAACCTGGCGATTATCTCGGAGCTTTACCTGCTCGACCTGGATACCGCGCTACGTCATTACCGCCGTTACAGCGAGCTTGCCGATGCCGAAGGCAAACAGGTGGCCGGCTGGATTGCGGACCTGGAGAGGAGGGTCGAGTAAATGAGCAAATCCCCCTTGATGGCAGTAACCGGACTGATTGCGCTTCTGGCAACACTTCCGTCACAGGCTGTTGCGACAGAAAGTGAAACCGTAGCGCTCTCGGTGGAGGGTATCACCCGCCACACCGGCGATGACGACCCGGGCGTGCTCTATATCCTGCCCTGGCAGCCACCAACCCTGCCACGCCGGACGCGGGCAGAGCTGGAGGCCGGTAACGAGGAATTACTTGAACCCAAGGATCCGCTGACGCTGGAGCGTCACCGGAAATTTCGTGAAACGCTGAATCCGTCCCTGGATTCCACGCTGTCCCTGCAGTAGAAACGGGAGTCTGAATATGCTGGAAACTGTTGTTCGATTTTTTCAGGAAGGTGGTCCCTTCATGTACCCCATCGCCCTTGTGCTGGCGGTTGGCCTGGCGATCACGATTGAACGTTTTGTCTATCTCGCTTCGGTGCGACGACGGAACCGCCTGGCGTTCGAGAAAGGCATACTGCCGCTGCTGCGTAAGCGGGACTACCAGCGTGCCATGAAAGCGGCCAGCAGTTCCGACAGTGCTATCGCCTCTATCATGAGTGCCGGTATTGGTCGGCTGCTCAATAATCATCCCCGCGAAGATGTTGAATACGCCATGGAAGAGGGGTTGATGGAAGTGTTGCCGCGGCTGGAGAAACGCACCCAGTACCTGGCCACACTGGCCAATATAGCTACCTTGCTGGGGCTGCTTGGCACCATCATTGGACTGATAGCCGCCTTCACGGCGGTCGCCGCCGCGGACCCGTCTCAGAAGGCGTCTTTATTGTCGGAAAGCATTTCCGTGGCCATGAACACCACCGCCTTCGGGCTGATGTCGGCGATTCCGTTGCTGATGTTCCATGCATTGCTTCAGACCCGCACCAACGAGATTGTCGACAGTTTCGAGATGGCCGGTGTGAAGCTGCTGAACATCATTTCCGAGCAGACGTCGCCCTCACCAAAGCAATCCGCCGCCTGAGCCGGGGTTTCGCAGTATGAGACGAAAGCATCGCAGGCTCGCCAGCAATCCGGAACTGGACATCACGCCGTTCTTGAATCTGATGATCGTGCTGGTACCGGTTCTGCTGCTGGGCATGGTGTTCAGCCAGATCCGGATGATTGAGCTGAACTTCCCGGGCATGGAAGCCGGTGAGGCACCGGAGGCCGACGAGTTGCGGCTAGTGGTTGCCCTGATACCGGACGGTCTGGAAGTGCTGGACAGCGAGCGCGGCGTCATCCGCACGCTGCCATTGGTGGAAGGCGAGCAGGATTTCGACGGCTTGCGGGAAACCCTGAAGCAGGTCAAGCAACAGGTGCCGGACAAGACGGATATCGTCCTTGAGGTCGGCCCGGAGATCGATTACCAGACACTGGTGACAACCATGGACACGCTTCGTTCCTACCAGGCCGTAGTGGCCGCCAGCGTGGTGGAAGGAGAGCTGTTTCCGGATGTTGCCCTGGCTGACGCTGCTGAAGACCGGGCACTGTCGGATACCGGGGAGGGCGTATGAAAACATCCCGTCGCGCCCGCCGGATGCAGCGCCACTACGGGCGCATGCATCGGCCCGGTGGCCTGAACCTGGTCTCACTGATGGATATCTTCACCATTCTGGTGTTCTTTCTGATGGTGAGCTCCTCCGATGTGAAGGTGATGCAGAATACGGCTGACGTACCGCTTCCGGAATCCACTGCAGAGAACGACGCAGTGGAATCCATGATGGTTCAGGTGATTGGCCGGTCTATTCTGGTTCAGGGCCGTGAAGTGGCCACACTGGACAGCATCGAGACTGGCGACAAAACCATTGGCGGGCTGGCCGAAGAGCTCGCGTGGGTCAGGAATCGCAGGGGAGAGGTGCCGGAGCAGGGACATGAAGTAACCATTATGGCGGGGCGTTCGACGGATTACCGACTGCTTCGAAAGATCATGCAGACCTGTATTGATGAAGATTTCCGGCAGGTGCGGCTCGCTGTGGAGTCAACAAAGGAGGTGGGTAGTGGCTGACCGTCAGAACCTGCCTTCCGGCTTGCCCTGGGGCGCGGAGAAAGGTGAAAACCGCCGATTCGTATTGGCCTTGCTGGTTATGGTCGCGGTTTTTCTGCCGCCGGCATTCCTGATTCCTGCCATGAATCTTCCCGAACCGGAACGCAGCGAAGCGGAGAAAATACCACCTCAACTGGCCAGGCTGGTGGAACAGCCCGAGCCACCGGAGCCGGTGTCTTTGCCAGAGCCGGAGCCAGAGCCCGACCCGCAACCCGATCCCGAACCGGCAGAGCCGGAACCGGAAATCCAGGCGCCCTCAGTGGCCGAGGCAATCAAAGAAACGCCGCCACCGGAGCCTGCCCGGACAGAGCCGAAACAGACCGTGGAGCAGGCGCGCGAAACCGCCTCTCGTTCAGGCCTGTTAGCGATGAAGGACCAGCTTGCCAGCATGCGCACGCCAGAGCCGGACCGGGTGAAAACCCTCTCCGCCAACGTCGAGGCCGCAGGTGATACCAGGCCGGGAGACCTGTTCGGCGCCGAATCCGATGCGGATACAGCTCTGGCAGGCAGCGGGGGTGTGAGTCGGGAATCGGCGCCGGAAGCCGACGTCGCCGTTGCCGGCCACGAAGTCAGAGAGGTCGAGGTGGCACAGGAAGCGGCGCCCGAGCCGGTACCCGCGCCGGATTCCGGGCCAGGGAAACGTGCCATGAGCAATATCCGCCAGGTATTTGATGCCCAGAAAACTGCGCTTTATTCGCTGTATCGAAGGGAGCTGAGGCAGGACCCGACCCTGGAAGGCAAGCTGATGCTGGAGCTGGTGATCGAGCCAGATGGCTCGGTGTCCCGCTGCGAGGTGGTGAGTTCCGAGCTGAACAATGACAGTCTGGAGCAGCGTATCGCCACACGGGTACGCCTGTTCAACTTCGGTGAAGACGATGTGGAATCCCGCACGGTGAGATTCCCCATCGACTTTCTGCCGGGCTAGCGTTCAATGGTAATCTTGGGTAGCCGGGGTTTGCTGAGGGACACTTTCTGGGTGGGGGCGATTACTTTGGCTTCACCGGTGACTACCTTCTCACCATTCTGGTTACGAACGTCGCAGGCCAGGGTCACGCGGTTCCTTCGCCCCTTGCTAAGCACTTTCAGGTTTACCGTGAGTGTATCGTCCACTTTGACTGCCTGTCTGAACGTCAGGCTCTGTTCCAGATAGACAGTGCCTGGTCCCGGCATCACGGTGGCCAGGGCAGCGGAAATCAGCGAACCGCTCCACATGCCATGAGCAATACGCTCATGGTACCCGGAGTCGGCGGCAAATTCGGAATCCAGGTGCAACGGGTTAACGTCGCCGGATACCGCCGCAAAGAGCACCAGCTCGTCTTCTGTCAGTGTCTTTACGAAGGTTGCAGAGTCGCCTTCCTGAAGTTCGTCGTAGGTAATGTTTTCAAGCGTATCGAGGGTGTCGCTCATTTGGGCTCCGCTGGCGGTCCTGACGGGATAATTGCCAATCAGGTTATTGGTTGTAAAGGCTACAGTCCTGCCTCGAAAACTACCTCATCGTTCACAAAACTGCTATTCTCTCCCGACTTTTCGAGGCTGATACTTTTGTCTGGTTGATTTATTGATCAATCCGATATCCGTACACATTATAAGCACAAACGCCCAACAGGAGATGGTGATGGATTTTGAGCAGTTCTATCAGGACAAATACCCCGCCGGTGTGCCCCACAACGTTGACCTGGACAAGTACACCAGCATGGTGGACGTATTTGATCAGGCGGTGAAAAAATACGCCGACCGGCCTGCCTTTAGCGCTGTTGGCGCCACGCTCACTTATCGCGATCTGGACACCCAGAGCCGTAATTTTGCGGCCTGGTTGCAGAACAAGACTGACCTCAAACCGGGTGACCGGATTGCGGTTCAGATGCCCAATGTCACCCAGTATCCCGTTGTCGTGTTCGGTGCCATGCGCGCCGGCCTGATCGTGGTGAATACCAACCCGCTGTATACCACTCGCGAGATGGAACACCAGTTTAACGACTCCGGCGCCAAAGCGCTCGTGGTGCTGGCCAACATGGCCAATAACGCCGAGAAAGTGCTCCCCCATACCAGCATCGAGCATGTCATTGTTACCGAAATTGCTGACATGCACTCTCCGCTGAAGCGTACGCTGATGAATGCGGCGGTAAAACACCTGAAGAAGATGGTACCGGCCTATAACCTGCCACAGGCCCACAAACTGCCAGCGGTTCTCAGCGCCGGTAGCAAGGAAAAGTTCACTCCGGTTGAGTGCAAGAAAGACGATATCGCGGTACTGCAGTACACCGGTGGTACCACGGGTGTTGCCAAGGGCGCCATGCTGACTCACGGCAACCTGGTGGCGAACCTGCTGCAGGTACGCCCGATGATGGAAGACACGGTGGAAGAGGGCAAGGAAGTGGTGATTGCACCGCTGCCGCTGTACCACATCTACTCGTTCACCCTGAACTGCGGCATCATGCTGGAAGCCGGCGCTCATAACGTGCTTATTCCGAACCCCCGCGATATTCCGGGCTTCGTCAAGGAACTCAAAAAATACAAGTTCACGGCTTTCCTGGGCCTGAATACTCTGTTCGTGGCGTTGTGTAACAACGAGGAGTTCCAGGATCTGGATTTCAGTGGGCTGAAGCTGACCTCGTCGGGTGGTATGGCGCTGACCAGCGATACTGCCAAGATGTGGCAGCGCGTCACCGGCTGTGAAATCAGTGAAGGTTACGGCATGACCGAAACGTCGCCGGTAGTCACCTTCAACCCCAATAGTGCCATTCAGCTTGGTACCATCGGCCTGCCGATTCCGGGCACCGAAGTCAAAACCATTGACGATGACGGCAACGAAACCCCGATTGGCGAGCCGGGCGAGCTGTGTGTGAAGGGCCCGCAGGTGATGCGCGGCTACTGGCAGCGCCCCGAGGACACCCAGAAATCCTTTACCGACGATGGCTTCCTGCAAACCGGCGACATCGCCCTGATCCAGGAAGATGGCTATATTCGTATCGTGGATCGCAAGAAGGACATGATTATCGTGTCCGGCTTCAACGTGTTCCCGAACGAAATCGAAGATGTTGTGAGCGGTCACCCGAAAGTGGTTGAATGTGCCGCTGTCGGTGTGGAAGATGCCAAGAGCGGCGAAGCCGTGAAGGTCTTCCTGGTGCCCACCGCAGAAGGCGTTACGGAAAACGAATTGAAAGAGTTCTGCCGTGAACGCCTGACCGCCTACAAGGTGCCCAAGTCGTTCGAGTTCCGCGAAGAACTGCCGAAAACCAACGTTGGCAAGATCCTGCGCCGCGAGCTCCGGGACGAAGCCAACAACAAGTAAAAGGTTCGATGACACAAGCCCCACCAGCACAGCCAGCGAATACACCAGATTGCAGGGCGGCCGTAAAGGCCGTCCTGGAACAGCTGGATACCTGCAACCAGATTGAAGCAGCCCGTATTCACAAGCTGGTGGCCCGTAAAAAAGGCCACCCGGGGCAGAAAGACCTTGAGAAAATGGCGCAATGGCTTGACCGCGGTCAGGCCAGAGTCAGAGAGCGCCTGGCGCTGCACAAACCTGCCACCTTTCCCTCGTCGCTTCCGGTATCGGACCGGGTCGATGATATTCGCGAGGCCATCGAACAGAATCAGGTGGTGATCATTGCCGGTGAAACCGGTTCGGGTAAAACCACCCAGATTCCCAAGATCTGCATGAACAGCGGCCGCGGCATTCGCGGGCTGATTGGCCATACCCAGCCGCGGCGAATTGCTGCCCGCACCGTCGCCGGCCGCATTGCCGAGGAACTCGGAGAGCATACCGGTGGCCAGGTGGGCTACCAGGTACGTTTCACCGATACCACCTCAGAGCAGTCACGACTGAAGGTGATGACCGATGGCATCCTGCTGTCGGAAGTCCAGCACGACCGGTTTCTCGACCGTTACGACACCCTGATTATTGATGAGGCCCACGAACGCAGCCTCAACATCGATTTTCTGATGGGCTACCTGCGACAGCTCCTGCCCAAACGCCCGGACCTGAAGGTCATTATCACCTCCGCCACCATTGAGGTGGAGCGGTTCAGCCAGTTCTTCAACGATGCCCCGGTGATTGAAGTCAGCGGCCGCACCTTTCCGGTGGATATCCGCTATCGCCCCCTGACCGGTGACGAAGATGATCGTGACCAGGGCTGGACCGACGGCGTGCTGCGGGCCATGGAGGAGATCGAGCAACACGAGCGGGCGGAAAAACAACCCCCGGGCGATGTGCTGGTATTCCTGCCTGGCGAGCGGGAAATCCGCAGCCTGAGCAAGGTGTTGCGCCACGCGGAGCTGCGCCATACCGAGGTGCTGCCGCTGTATTCACGCCTCAGTAACCAGGAGCAGAACCGGATATTCCAGGGTCACCGCGGCCGGCGCATAGTGCTTTCCACTAACGTGGCGGAAACCTCCCTGACGGTGCCGGGTATACGCTACGTGATCGACACCGGCGTGGCGCGGATCAGCCGTTACAGTGTGCGCTCGAAAATCCAGCGTCTGCCCATTGAGCCGGTGTCCCAGGCCAGTGCCAACCAGCGGGCAGGGCGGTGTGGCCGGGTGGCGCCGGGTATCTGCTTCCGGCTCTATGACGAGACCGACTTTATCAACCGGCCGGAATACACGGACCCGGAGATCCTTCGCACCAACCTGGCGTCCGTCATCCTGCAGATGACCACCTCCGGGCTGGGAGACATCCGGCATTTTCCGTTCCTGGAGCCGCCGGACGCCCGCCTGATCAACGACGGCTACAAACTGCTGGAAGAACTGGGGGCGGTGGACGACAAGCGGCGGGTCACCGGCCTTGGGCGCACCATGGCGCGGTTACCCCTGGACCCGCGGTTGGCCCGCATGCTGGTCACGTCGTCGGAACAAGGCAGCCTGGCGGAAACCCTGGTGATCATCGCCGGCCTCAGTGTACAGGACCCCAGGGAGCGGCCGCAGGACAAGCAGCAGGCCGCCGACCAGGCCCATGCGCCGTTCAACGACAAGGAATCCGACTTCCTGACGTTTCTGAACATTTGGAATTTCTACGAGGAACAACGCCAGGAATTGTCCCAGAACCAGCTCAAGAAGGTGTGCCAGAAAAGCTTCCTGTCCTGGATGCGGATGCGGGAATGGCGTGACATCCATCGCCAGCTCACGCTGATCTGTCGCGAACAGAAGCTCAGTCTGAACAAGGAAACCGCCAGTTACGAAGCGCTCCACAAGGCCATTCTGGCCGGGCTGTTGGGGCATGTGGCCGTCAAGCTGGAAAAGAAGGAATACCTGGCCACCCGCAATCGCAAGGTGATGATCTTCCCTGGCTCCAAGGTGTCGAAAGCCGGGCCCAAATGGATTGTTGCGGCCGAAATAGTCGAAACCAGCCGGGTGTTCGCCCGGGTGGTGGCGAAGATCGAGCCGGAATGGATCGAGCCCCTTGCCGGCCATGTGGTGAAACATCACTACTTCGAGCCCCACTGGGAGCAGAAGCGCGGCCAGGTGATGGGCTACGAAAAGATTTCCCTGTACGGCCTCGATATTATCCCCAAACGGCGGATTCCGTACAGCAAGGTAGATCCGGCCGAATGCCGCAATCTGTTTATCCGTCATGCGCTGGTGGAAGGGGATTACCAGTCCAAAGCACCGTTCATTGCCCGCAACCGGGAATTGCTGGATACCGTCGAGAACCTGGAGCGTAAGACCCGGCGCCGGGACCTGCTGGTGGAAGACGAAGTGTTGGTGGATTTCTACGACCAGCGCCTGCCCGCCGACATCGTCAGCGGTCGGCATTTCGAAAGCTGGTGGAAGCAGCTCAGCGCCGACGAACTCCGTAACATGGAGCTTACGGAGTCCGATATTCTCCAGCGCCCTGTGGACGAGCAGGCTGGCGCCCTGTACCCGGATTACCTGGAGTGGGAGGGTGTGCGTTACCCGCTGAGTTACGAGTTTGAGCCCACAAGCGAGCGGGATGGCGTTACCCTGCAGGCGCCGGTGATGGCCCTGAAGCAGCTGCCTGCCAGGCGGCTGGAGTGGCTGGTGCCCGGGCTGTTGCGGGAGAAGTGCATTGCGCTTGTGAAGGGATTGCCCAAGGCCTTGCGGCGCAACTTTGTGCCGGTGCCGGACTTTGTGGAAGCGGCGCTGGAGAATCTCCAACCCTCCAATGAACCCCTTGCACTGCAGTTGGGCGAACAGCTGCGGCGGATGACCGGCGTGCGGATCGACCCCGATGCCTGGCCACAAGAGGAGTTGCCCAGGCACCTGCGGATGAACCTGCGGGTAGTGGATGACGCCGGCAAACCCATCGCTGAGGGCCGGGAAACGGAAAAGCTGCAGAGTGAACTGGAAGGCCGGGCGGAAGCAGCGCTGTCGTCAGCCACTCAAAAGCAGCCAGGCGATGAGCCTGCCAGGCCATCGACCGGGTGGGATTTCGGCGAGCTTCCGCAATCGGTCAGAACCGAGAAAGGTGGCATGGAGGTCACCGTGTACCCGGCGCTGGAAGATCAGGGCGATGCGGTTCGCCAGACCCGGTTCCTGGACCGCCTGACAGCGGATGACGCTACGCGCAAGGCAGTGGCGCGGCTGATCCTGATCCGGCTGGGCAGCAGACTGGACGACATCGACCGGAAGTTACCCCACTTCAAGGCCTCGGCGCTGATGTTTGCGCCGGTGGGCAAGGCTCGTGTGCTGCTTGATGACCTTTTGCTGGCAACCGCCATGCAGCATTTTGTGCCGGGCGATGTACCCCGTGACAGCACGTCCTTCGAGCAGGTGTTCGACGCCGGCAGGGCGGAGTTCATCCCGGCCCTGGAGGAAGCAGACGAAAGGCTGCATCAGGCCATGACCGGCTACCACGGCGTGATGAAGCAACTGAAGGGCAAAATCAGCCTGGCGCTGGCCAATAGTATGGCGGACCTGAAGTTTCAGCTTCAAAATCTTGTTTATCCGGGATTTCTCGTGGCAACGCCGCCTGAATGGCTGGCGCATTTTGGCCGTTATTTCGAGGCCGCCAGTCTCCGTTTCGAAAAAATGCCCAGGGAACCTGGCCGGGAACGGGAGTTCCTGCATACCATGGAGCCCCTGTGGTCCCGCTACGCCAGCAAACGGGATGAGCAGCAACGCCAGGGGGTTCGGGATCCGGAGCTGGTGCTGTATCGCTGGATGCTGGAGGAGTTCCGGGTATCCTTCTTTGCGCAGCAACTTGGTACAGCCGTACCGGTATCGGTGAAACGTCTGGACCGGCAGTGGGAAAAAACCCGGGTGTAGAATGACGCCGGGCCTGAACATTGCCCGGGCCTAAGACGATGGTCGCCGCGAGCAAAACAGTCAGACTGTGTTAGTATTTGGCCAATATTGGTGCATTCATATCTATGTCGGATTACGCCTTCGGCTAATCCGACCTACTACGTGGGGTTAGCGTGATTAGAGCCGTTATCAGCGGGACCGGGTTGTACACACCGCCAGCAACCATTACCAACGACGAGCTGGTGGAGGCATTCAATGCCTTCGTGGAACTCCACAATGCCCGTCATGCCGACGACATCGCCAGCGGGGATGTGGAGCCACTTCAGCCTTCCTCTTCTGCATTTATCGAGAAAGCCTCGGGCATCAAGCGCCGCCATGTCATCGACAAGGAAGGCATTCTGGACCCGGAGCGGATGTGCCCCAATATACCGGACCGCAGCAACGACGAACCGTCGGTGCAGTGTGAGATGTCGATTGCAGCCTGCAACGAGGCACTGCAACAAGCCGGCAAGTCTGCCTCTGATGTGGATGCCGTTATCGTTGCCTGTTCCAACATGCAGCGCCCGTACCCGGCCATTTCAGTCGAAGTTCAGGATGCCCTTGGCATTGAAGGCTTCGCCTACGACATGAATGTGGCCTGCAGCTCAGCCACCTTCGGCCTGCAGGCAGCGGTCAATGCTGTCGAAAATGGCACAGCCAGGGCTGTGCTGGTGGTAAGCCCGGAAATCTGCTCCGGCCACCTGAATTTCCGCGACCGCGACAGTCACTTCATTTTCGGCGATGCCTGCACCGCCATCCTGGTTGAACGGGACGCCGATGTAGCTGAAAATCAGGGTTTCGAAATACTGGGAACCAGCCTGCTGACGAAGTTCTCCAATAACATCCGCAATAACTTCGGTTTCCTGAACCGGGGTGATGAGTCCGGGATCAACAAGCCGGACAAGCTGTTTGTCCAGCAGGGCCGGAAGGTGTTCAAGGAAGTATCGCCGCTGGTGGCGGAGACCATCCTCAAGCAGCTGTCCAGCCTGTCGCTGGCGCCGGATGACCTCAAGCGCATGTGGCTGCACCAGGCCAACCTGAACATGAATCAGCTGATTGCCCGCAAGGTACTCGGGCGTGATGCGGATACGGAAGAGGCGCCGGTCATTCTGGACGAATACGCCAACACCAGTTCTGCCGGTTCCATCATTGCTTTCCACAAGCACAAGGATGATTTTACCGCTGGCGATCTGGGTGTCATCTGCTCGTTTGGTGCCGGCTACTCCATCGGCAGCGTTGTGGTTCGCCGCCGATAGAGTGAAGCCATCAAGGGTGGTAGTGGTTGGTTCAGCCGGCCGCCAGCGCCCTGAGTTTGTCTGGCAGAGCCATGGACTTGCGATTGGTGCGATCAAACCAGACTATCTTTGCGTAGCCTTCCGCGTAAAGCTCCCCGCTCTCGATATCGGTCACGATGTGATAGGTGTCGAGGCTGGAATTGCCTGCCTTATCAGCGTATGTTCTTACCGCGACGGTTGCCGGGTGCGAAAGCTCCTTCAGAAAGGTGGCGCTGGTCTTTATAATGATCGGGCCATCGGGGTCGTTTTCTGCACCCAGCTCAAGGGATGCTAACCAGGTAATGCGGGCTTCTTCGAAGAAGCGGAAAAAAACCGTATTGTTGGCGTGACCGTATGCGTCCATATCACCCCAGCGTAGTGGCATGGAGATGGTGCTGACAAGATTTCCGGGTACTGACATCGATGTGCTCCTTTTTTAACAACCTCAGGTCTGATAATGAGACAATTTTTTTTCCGGCCCTCTTTATTCGGCGCCTTGTTTGCACTGTTCCTGTTTGCTGGTGGCGCAACTGCCCAAACTGTCCAGCCTGCCAATCCGGACATAGCTGGTCAGAAAGTTGGTGCCCCGGCCAGTGAGGTTGATCCCTACGAGAACTGGAACCGCAAGGTATACCGTTTCAATGAAACCATTGATAACTGGTTGCTGAGGCCGGTTGCCAACGGTTACCGCAACATTATGCCGGGTTTCGCTGACCGTGGGGTAACCAACTTTTTCAACAACCTTACGGAACTTCGCAACTTTGCCAACAGTATCTTCCAGCTCAAGGGCGAATCGGCGGTGGTTGCCGCAGGGCGGTTTACCTACAACACCGTTTTTGGGCTTGGTGGATTCATCGACGTGGCCACCAAGTTTGAACTGCCAGAACGGCCCGAGGACTTTGGTCAGACACTGGGCTACTGGGGCTTGGAATCCGGTCCGTATCTGATGCTTCCGTTGTTGGGGCCGTCGAGTCCCAGGGACTTTGGCGGTTTCGCCACAGATATGCTGGTATTGCCCTCAGCCCGGGACCTCGCGGAAAGCCCGGATATCTACTATGCCAGGGCGTTGCAGGTTGTGGACAAGCGTGCCGACCTGATCCCCGCAGAAGCCTTCATGTCTGGTGATAACTATACATTTGTGCGGAACGCCTACCTTCAGCGCCGTGCCTATCTGATTAACGATGGCCGGACAGTGAATGATCCATTTGCCAGCGGCGATGATGAGGATCTGATGCTCGAGGATTTCTGAAGGAAGGGAATTGCTGGAACAAAGGAGGTTAACCTGATGGTCGATGACCGTATCCGTAAGTTCCGCAAGATGCTGGCGGAGGCGCCCAATTACGAGGTGTGGAAGGCAGCAGCTCTGGAACTGGATTTTCTGGAAGGCAATGTGGAATGGAAAGAGGACTTTGCCTCTGACCTTTACCACTATGAACTGATTTACGACCGCCTCAGCAACCTTCGCAGCTACCGCCAGCAGAACGATTTCGAGCGCCTGAAGCGTGCTCTGAGGGAAGGTCTCCATCACGACCTCGGCAACATGGGCAACACCGCTCTGTACACCCGGTCTCATGTGGGTACCAAGCATCTTATCGAGGAATACATCACCCAGGTTTGTGAGTCCCTGGATTTCCTGTGCGATACACGAGTGCCCGGCTTCCCCGTTGCCGACAAGCTGCAGTTCTTCCGCGATACCCTCACCAGTTATGGCCGGCCAGCGCTTTTATTAAGCGGCGGTGCAACCCTGGGTATGTTTCATTTCGGGGTGATCAAGGCGCTCTGGGAAAAGGGCCTGTTGCCACAGGTGATTGCCGGCTCCAGCATCGGCGCCATTATTGCGGGCATACTGGGTGTCCACAGCGATGCCGAAGTACCGGAAATGCTGGTGCCGGAGAATCATGATCTCAAGGCCTGGAAATGGCGCGGCCTGTTCAGTGCCATTCGTGGCCACGGCCTGATGGACCAGGAGCAGCTGAAAACCTGCCTGCGGGCCAACATCGGGGAATACACGTTCGAGGAAGCCTTCCAGAAGAGCGGTCGCTCCATCAATGTGAGCGTGTCGCCGGTTCAAGCGCATCAAAAAGCCCGCTTGCTGTGTGGTTACACCTCTCCCTACCTGCTGGTCTGGAGCGCGGTTCTGGCCAGTGCGGCAGTACCCGGTATTTTCCCGCCGGTACCGCTGATGAAAAAAGACATCGAGGGCAACATCCTGCCATACATGCCACGTCTGAAATTCGTGGACGGTTCTGTGGTCAGCGACCTGCCCATTGAACGGCTGATGCACCTGTACGATGTGAATTTCACCGTTGTCAGCCAGACCAATCCCCACGTGGTGCCGTTTCTCAATCGACGTGGTCGCGACGAGAAGGTCAGCCTCGCCAGCCTGCCCGTGCACCTGCTGAAATCGGAAATCCAGTTTCATGGCCAGGGCATTTTCGATTATCTGCGCAAAAGGGTGCAGCCAGAGATCCTGCGGCAGCTGTCAGGCCAGATGCATACCATCATGGGGCAGCGGTATTCCGGTGATGTGACCATTTCACCATCATACCGTCTGAAGGATTACCGCCGTATGCTGGCCAATCCCGATCCGGTCTGGGTGCGTGAGATGATACTGCAGGGAGAACGGGCAACCTGGCCGAAGATCTCGATGATCCGCTCCCATGCCCGGATTTCGAAGACGCTGGAGCGCTGTATTCACAGGCTGAAAACGGAACAGCGCCGTTCTACGGCTGAGTTAAGACTGGTAAGCAGTGCGGATTCCGGCACATCATGAGATGACAGCCCCGGGAGCCGGGCGGTATGATACCGCGATAGCCGGGGAGCCCGTTGGCGGTTCCCGCAAGCTCCGCCTGAGCACCTGACTGGACACTCATGTACTACGATTTCTTCGGTTTTCGGGAACCCCCGTTTTCGATAGCCCCCGATCCCCGCTACCTGTACCTCAGCGAGCGCCACAAGGAAGCGCTGGCGCACCTGATGTATGGCGTACAGGGGCAGGGCGGTTTCATCGTGATCACCGGTGAAGTTGGCACCGGCAAGACCACGGTCAGCCGCTGTTTTATCGAGAATGTTCCGGGCCATGTGGATATCGCGCTGATCCTGAACCCACGGTTGTCCGCCCGTGAGTTGTTGTCCTCCATCTGCGATGAACTGGAGATCGCCCACCCGGTAGGGTCGTCTATCAAGGAACTGGTGGGGCTGATCAACGATGATCTGCTCAAGGCCCATGCCGCCGGTCGTCACAAGGTTCTGATGATCGACGAAGCCCAGAACCTGTCTGCCGAGGTACTGGAGCAACTGCGCCTGCTGACCAACCTGGAAACCGCTGAGAAAAAGCTGTTGCAGATTGTACTGCTGGGCCAGCCGGAACTGCAGGACATTCTGGAGTTGCCGGAGTTGCGGCAGTTGAATCAGCGGGTCACGGCCCGTTATCACCTGGACGCTCTGGGCCGTGAGGAGATAGAAGCCTACTTGCGCTACCGGCTCAGTGTTGCCGGCCTTCGCGGTGAGATCTTCACCGATGGGGCAACGCGGGCGTTGTACCGAGCCAGCCACGGAGTGCCCCGGCTGATCAACCTGATCAGCGATCGGGCATTACTGGGGGCTTATGCGGAAGGCGAGCACCAGATCAGTGCTGGCCATATACGCACCGCAGCCCGTGAAGTGAACGGCAACCGGGCCCGCCGAGGTTCTGGCGTGTTTTCCGGCATACCCGACATTTTGCTGGTGGCGGCCAGCCTGGTGATCGCCGTTATCATGACCGCCTGGGCGCTGGACCGTTTGCCAGGGGCCGGCTGGATGACCCCCGACGCGTCCGCCGGAGCAGACAGCGACGTCCTGTCCGGCACCATTGAGCGTGTGGAGCCGTTAGCGGAGCTTATGCAAGAGCCATCAGCGGAACCTATGCAAGAGCCATCAGAGGAACCATTACCGGAGCTCTCAACAGGGCCTTCCCCAGAGCGGGAAATACCAGCGGAGGATCCTCTACCAGGCTTTGAGTTTCCCGCGAACACGCTGTCTCTGCCAGCAGCCTTCCGGGAGTTGTTCAGTGTGTGGGGAAGGGAATACAGCACCGCCGACAATCCGGTGGCCTGTCGTTATGCCGAGGAGGAGGGCCTGCGCTGCCTTGAGAACCGGGGCTCGCGCAGGAGCCTGGAATACCTGAACCGGCCTGCCATTTTGCAACTTCGCAATGGTGACGGTGACAGCCGTTACGCAGTACTGAGTGGCCTCGATAAGAACCGTGCCACCATTGAGCTTCCGGATGGCCAGCGGGAAGTAAGCTTTTCCAGCCTGGAGCCCTATTGGTTCGGCGAGTTCACGGTGTTGTGGGAAGCGCCGTCCCATATTCAGCAGAGCGGGGACGGCGCTAACGACGACATTTCAGAGCAGATATGGATGGGCTCGCGGATGATGGAGCTGGCCAGCCGTTATTCCGGTTCCCGTGAAGAGGAAAATCGCGTAAACCGAATGCCCAAGGAAGAGCAAATTCGCTGGTACCAGGGGCAGAAAGGCCTGACGGTGGACGGCATTGCCGGTGCCATGACCATCATCCAGATGAATAATGACCTGGAATCCGATGGTCCCCGGCTCAGTTCGGGGGGGATGGTTAACTGACATGTCCTATATTCTTGATGCATTGAGAAAGTCGGAGACGGAACGCCGTCAGGGCCGGGTGCCGGATCTGGGCCAACAGGTCCAGATGATCCACAAACCCAAGAGAAAATCCGTACCGGTAATGGTGTGGGTTGCCCTTGGTCTTGTGCTTAACGCTGTCATTCTGGCCTGGGCGTTCTGGCCCCGGGCCTCCGTAACCGCGATACAGGAGCCTGCCGGTACCTCTGAAAAGACTGCCACGTCCCGCGCAGAAGCCGAGCCGGTTGCGTCTGAACAGGAGCCGGTTAAAGCCGAGCCGGAGCTTTCGTCTTCACCCGCGACGACATCGACGAGGCGAGCTGATACGCTGGACAATGCCATCGAGATACCCGTCCCCAAAGTAACGGAGGCTCCGGTTGAAGAAGCGAGCCGCGAGCGGCCCACGGTTATCGTGCCGACACCCCGTGAACCCAGGGCCGTTAATCCGTCCAACAGGGCCGACAGCGATGCGCCAGCAGAACGCACTCCACACCTTGTAGAGCTTCCATTGTCATTCCAGAAAAGGGTACCTGACCTGATTTTCAACAGTCATATCTATGCGTCCGAGCCATCCTCCAGACGGGTGATGATCAATGACAATTACCTGCGACCCGGGGAGTCGTTCTCCGGCATTACCGTTGAGCGAATTACCGAGGAAGGTGTTGAGCTGAGCATGGATGGCCGTCGATTCCGCGTGGGCGTTGTGCGGAACTGGGTGAGCCCCAAGTAATGGCACTTTCCGAGGACGTCAAACAGCAGATTCAGCAGACCTATCGCGACGTGCTGGCCGGCAAGGACATACGCGCGCGCTACGGCCAGCGTCTGATGATTGCCGAGATCGCGCGCTACATGGGTGATATCACCGAGAATGACGGCCAGCGTACGTCACCGGCGGGCGCCTGTGTGGTGGAGGCGGGTACCGGTACCGGCAAAACCCTGGCCTACCTGATTGCCGCCATTCCCGTCGCCCGGGCGCTGGGCAAAACCTTGGTGATCTCCACCGCAACCGTGGCCCTGCAGGACCAGATTGTGCACAAGGACCTGCCGGACCTGAAGAAGCACAGCAAACAGGATTTCACCTGGACCCTGGCCAAGGGCCGTGGCCGCTACCTGTGCATGTCCCGCCTGGAAGCGCGCCTGCACGACGAGGGCAACGGCGACAGCGATACCATGCCGCTGTTCCTGCTGGACGGTCCCGGCAAGGAAGAGCCCGGTACCCGGGCGTTCTTCGAGGACATGCTGGCCAGCTACGGTTCCCGCAAGTGGGACGGTGACCGCGACCACTGGCCGGACCAGATCCCCGATGATGTCTGGCGCCAGGTCACCACCGACCACCGCCAGTGCACCAATCGCCACTGCAGTTATTTCGACAGCTGCGCCTTCTTCGACGCCCGTAAGGATCTGGATGACGCCGATATTGTGGTGGCCAACCACGATCTGGTGCTGGCGGATCTGGCCCTTGGCGGTGGCGCCATTCTGCCGGAGCCGGAGAACGCCCTGTTTATTTTCGACGAGGCCCATCACCTGCCGGACAAGGCGCTCAACCACTTTGCAGCGTCGGTGCCGCTTTACTCCACACGCCAGTGGCTCAAGCAATTGTCCCAGGCCCTGGGCAAGATGCAGCCGTTCCTGACGCCCGGAACCCAGGCGGCAAAAACCATCGACCGAATCAGCTCCGCCTCCCGGGAGCTGGATGTCACCCTTGCGAAGGTCTACGAGGAAGCAGAGCAGAACACCGGGTGGGAGTTCAACGAAGAACGCCGGTCTGCCCAGTGGCGATACCCCGAAGGCGCATTGCCTGAGACACTGGCGGAACTGGCGGTGGAAGCCCGTATAGCCACGGCAACGCTCACGCGTCAGCTTGGCGCAATGGTGGATGAACTACAGACGGCCTTTGACGAGCGCAAGGCCAGCGATGTAGACCGGGACACGGCGGAGTCCTGGTATCCGGTGATTGGCTCCTTCCATAGCCGTGCAGAGGATCAGCTACGGTTGTGGGCGGCCTGGAGCGATAATCCCGGACAGCCGGCCGAAGATCCGGAAAAGAGCGAAGACGATGCCGCAAGGCAAACGAAGCGTTCCGGCCCACCTGCGGCCCGCTGGGCGGTGCGGCAACGCTGGGAGCACGCAGAAGACATCACCCTCTACAGCAGTCCGGTACTGGCGGATAACCTGTTGTATTCCAGACTCTGGTCCCGAGCCTATGGGGCGGTGCTGACCAGTGCGACCCTGACGGCCCTGGGCCGGTTCGACCGACTGAAGGCCCGGGCCGGCCTGCCGGAAACCAGCCGCTTTGTGGTGGTGCCCAGCTCATTCCGCTATGGCGAAATGGCAACGGTGGAAGTGCCGGCCATGACCGCCATGCCCACCGACGACAGCTTTACCGATCAGGTGGTGTCGCGGCTGCCTAACCTTTGGGCCGGTGAGAAGGCAACCCTGGTGCTGTTTACTTCACGCAAACAGATGAAACTGGTCCGGGACGCTCTGGCACCGGAATACCCGGAGCTGATCACTACCCAGGACGACATGGCGAAAGGGGAGGTTCTGCGCCGCCACTGCAGTCGTGTGGACGAGGGGCTGCCCAGCGTTCTGTTCGGCGTTGCCAGCTTTGCCGAGGGCATCGACCTGCCAGGCAAATACCTGAGCCACGTGGTGATTACGCGGCTGCCGTTCTCGGTGCCGGATGACCCCATCGAGGCCAGCCTGGCGGAATGGGTGACCCACCGGGGCGGCAATCCGTTTATGGAAATCACCGTGCCTGATGCGTCCATCAAACTGGTCCAGGCGGTTGGGCGCCTGTTGCGGACCGAGTCCGACACGGGTCGGGTCACCATACTGGATCGCCGCATCATCGCCCGCCGTTACGGGCAGTTGCTGCTGGATGCTCTGCCGCCTTTCCGGCGTATTATCGAACCATAAAAAAAGAGCCAACCCATAGGGGTGGCTCTTTGAGAGTGGGCTCTTGACGAACCCGGGCGTCGAAACAACGCGGAACAAGAAGTCTGAAGGCCTGAAGTTTCAGAATTCTCACCGAGGTTTCCCTCAGCGTTGGGAGAATAATAAGGGAGAAGGGGGCGTATCCGGATCGTCCAAAGGGCGTAGAGGGCGTACAAAAACCGGATAAAATGTGACGTGGTTCACAAAATCGCCCAGGAACCGGGCCCACCATAAACCTGTCGTTACGCCAGCAACCGCAGTTCCCGGGCCCGAGCCAGGGCTTCGGTGCGCGACCCCACTGCCAGCTTGCCATAGAGATTACGGATATGGGCTTTCACCGTAGTGGGCGCTACGCCCATCGTGCTCGCAATGTCTTTGTTGGCCAGGCCCTGGTTGATCAGTTCCAGCACCTCAAGTTCCCTCTGGCTGAGGGGTTCTGCCAGTTCATCGTTGCCGGAATCGGCTGGGGCTGTAGGTTCGTTTTTGGATGCCGGAGTGGGTACGGATGCTGTTGCATCTGCTTCCGCCTGCTCACGTAGCATGCCCAGAACGCGGCTGTTCCACCGCCCCGGTGCTTTCAGCAGGGGCAGTTCCAGGCACAGCTTGCGGATGCTGGGGCTTTCCTCAGCAAGCAGGCGCATGAAACCCGCGTCCGCTGCCCGCTGTACCGCCTGCGCCAGCATCTGATCTGCTTCCTGGGTCTTGCCCTCAGCATAAAGTGCATCACTGTAGACCAGCTGGATTTCCACCAGGTGGCGGTAATGCTGATCCTTCTCGGCGCTCAGGCGCAGGGGTGCCAGGGTGGCCATGGCAGCTCCCGGGTGACCAAGTGCAACCTGCACACGGGCGACACTGATCTGGTTCTGTTCGCGATTGAGCGGGTTGGTGAAACGGTCGTTGGTGACCTGTTGCATCCACTCTTCCGCCTGGGTCAGGTGCCCGGTGGCCAGGTAGCAGCGGGCCAGCATGGCAGAGCAGGCCGGGGGTTCAAACAGGATGTGGTCACGTCTGCGCCTTGCCACGCTGGCGGCATCTTCCAGTGCTTCGATGGCTTCCTGGTGGCGGCCTTCGCTGAAAGCCAGGTGGCCACGGACATACTGGATAATGACATGCTGGCCCGGCTCTGTTCCGTTATTCACATGGTCCAGCAACGGTGCCAGGTAGGAGGCTGCCAGTTGGGGTTCGTTGCGCTCCCGGTATATCTCGATCAGCGCGCTGTTCTGCCAGCAGGAGATCAGCATCGGCTGGCGGGGGTCGCTGTGGTGTTGGTCCACCCACTGACGTACACGGGTGCAGGTATCCAGGGCTTCGTCGATGTCCCCACGGTTGTACTGTATCCAGGCCAGGAGTCCGCCGCTGGAGAGCACGGTGCTGGGTTTGCGTTCCAGTTCACCGTATCGCACCGCAGACTTGAGGGCGTCTTCAGCAGCGGCCAGGTCACCCTTGCCGTAGTAGTCCAGCCCCACCCCATAATAGGTGACCGACTTCAGTGGAATCCGGGTGTGGTCTATATCCCTCAACACCTGCTGGGTGAGGTCGCTGGCGCTCTTGTCATCGCTTTTGGAGCGGGCCAGGTAGGAGCGGATCAGTGAAATTTCGCTCTGCAGGCCCAGCGCACCTTCGGCGTCCGGGTGAGAGTCTGCCACTTGTTTGTCCAGCATGTCTTCCAGCTCGTTCAGCAACGGGTCCAGCACATCCACTCGGTTGGCGAAAAACAGGGCCCAGACCCTTAACATCAGCAGCTGCGGGCTTTCCTGCAGGATATTGACGGGCAGGGAATCGAGCCAGCTCAGAACCGGCAGGTGAAAACCACCGTGGATCAGGTTGTTACCGTGTTCCGCCAGGACCCGGGCCAGCCAGGGCCAGTCCCGGTGCTGAACGATCTGGGAGATGCCTTCCTGGACGTGGCCGTGGGTCAGTAACCAGTTTACGGCCCGCTGCCAGTGTTTTTCGGTGTCCTCCGGTTTGAACTGCCTGGCCCGTTGCAGCAGGGCATCCCGGAACAGATCGTGATAGCGGAACCATTCGTTACGGGTGTCCAGGGGAATCAGGAACAGGTTTTCACGCAGCAGCTGCTCCAGTAATACCTGGCTGTTGGTGGTGCCGCGCACCGCATCGCACAGGGATGCGCACAACCTTGGGCAGCAGGCGGTGTCGAGCAGGAAGTCACGTACCGGCGCCGGTTGCTGTTCCAGTACTTCCGTCAGCACATAATCACTGATCTTGCGTTCATCCAGATCGATCCGTTGCTGGCCACCACCGGCGCTCTGATCTTCAATGCTGCCACCGGACAGGGCAGACAGTTGCATGGCGGCCACCCATCCCTCGGTTTTGCGACAGATCTTGCGAACCTCCTGTTCAGAAAGCTCAAGCCCCATGGTGTCGTGGAAAAACTGCTGGCACTCTTCCTCGGAGAACGCCAGCAAGCCGGGATGGACGTCCTCTACCCAGCGGCGTACCCGCCACCGGGATAGCGGCAACGCGGGTTCCGTGCGGGAGGCCAGGGTAATCATGACATCGGGGGGCAGGTAGTCGATGAAATAGGACACCTGCCGCTGCAGTTGCGGGTCACGGATGAAGTGGTAGTCATCCAGGATGAACGACCAGGCCGCGCCATCTGCCGCGAGAACGTTGATCAGACCGGTGATGGGGCCTTCCAGTTCCTGCAGGCTGCAATGGCTCAGCTGCTGCCGGCATTCTTCCAGGCCCGCAAGGCCATTGTGTTCAAACGCACCGACCACGTACCGCCAGAACCGCCGGGGTTCGTCATCGTGCTCATCCAGCGATAACCAGACGACGTTGGAGGAAGTTCGGGAACACCACTGGCTCACCAGAGTGGTCTTGCCAAAGCCGGCCGGTGCCACCACCAGGTTCAGTCGCTTTGCACCGTCCGGTTGCAGCAGAGCGCGCAGGCGCTCTCGCTGCACCGAGCGGGGGTCGGCGGTTGGTCTCAGGAACTTGGTGGTTAACAGCATCGTTTCCCTGAATGCCAGTGAATGGGTAGTGTCCCGTCTGGTGAATTCGTTAACCAGCCGGGACATTAGATAACGGATTGTGTGCTTTGTCACAGTTAAGTCAAGGGCCGCAAAGGCAAATGACAGCGTCACCATGCTGCGTTCTCATTTTTTTGGACTAAACTGTGATGGACGGGATTATGTATACTCAATAAGAATGAAAAATCACGTTTTTATGTAAATCGGGGAGCGACAGGGTCGATGAAATTACAACAGTTGCGCTATATCTGGGAAGTTGCGCACCATGATCTGAATGTATCCGCCACTGCCCAGAGCCTTTTCACCTCACAGCCGGGAATATCCAAGCAGATCCGCCTTCTGGAGGATGAACTGGGCCTGGAAGTTTTTGCCCGCAGCGGCAAGCACCTGACACGTATAACACCCGGTGGTGAGATCATTATCCGGGAGGCAGGCGAGATACTGCGCCGGGTGGAAGGGATAAAGAAAATTGCGCAGGAATTCAGCAACCAGCGCAAGGGCGACCTGAGCCTCGCGACGACCCACACTCAGGCTCGCTACGCCTTGCCGCCGATTATCCGTGGATTTATCGAGTCCTATCCGGATGTGTCCCTGCACATGCACCAGGGCACACCGATGCAGATTTCGGAAATGGCCGCCAACGGCGCGGTGGACTTTGCCATCGCCACCGAAGCCATGGAGCTGT
The DNA here is from genome assembly GCF_005298175.1 of Marinobacter panjinensis. NCBI lineage: Bacteria > Pseudomonadati > Pseudomonadota > Gammaproteobacteria > Pseudomonadales > Marinobacteraceae > Marinobacter > Marinobacter panjinensis. Next base: position 688,827 of record NZ_SZYH01000001.1, on the reverse strand, counting down.
TCAACGATTTGATCATGATGCCCTGCTACCGCTGGAACCGCAGCATTATCGTGCCCAAGGATCACCCGCTGGCGAAGAAGCCGGAACTGACCCTGCCGGATCTGGCGGAATTCCCGTTGGTGACCTACGTGTTCGGCTTTACCGGCCGCTCAAAACTTGATGAAGCCTTTCAGGCTTACGGGCTGACCCCCAAGGTGGTGTTCACTGCAGCGGACGCCGATGTTATCAAGACCTATGTGCGACTGGGGCTGGGGGTTGGCATCATTGCCAGCATGGCCTTTGATGAGAAGAACGACACTGACCTGGTAGCCCTGGACGCCAGCAAGCTGTTCCGTCCCAGTGTGACCCGGATCGGCTTCCGCAAGGGGACTTTCCTGCGGGGATACATGTACGACTTTATCCAGCGGTTTGCGCCTCACCTGACTCGTGAGCGGGTTGATGAGGCGGTTGCCCATCAGGGCAGCAGGGCGGAAATCGAGAGTCTGTTCAGCGATATCGAGTTGCCAACCTATTAATGATTGCCCAGTCAGTCCCGGGCAATCAGGTTTCCGGCATGAAGGCCACACTCTTTCTGTGTGGCTTCTTCCCACCACCAGCGGCCCTCGCGCTCATGCTGCCCGGGCAGGATGGCACGTGTGCACGGCTCGCAGCCGATACTGACAAAGCCTTTCTCATGCAGCTTGTTGTAGGGCGCCTCCGTCATGCGGATGTAGTCCCAGACTTCCTTTGAGCTCCAGTTTGCCAACGGATTGAACTTCACCAGCTGTTTGTCCTCGGTGGAGAAAGCGTCGTCGATCTGCACCACGGGTACATCGCTACGGGTGCCGGGGCTCTGGTCCTTGCGCTGGCCGGAGATCCAGGCGTCAACGGTGGCCAGTTTTCGCCGTAGCGGGTTTACCTTGCGGATACCGCAGCATTCGGAATGGCCATCCTCGTAAAAGCTGAACATGCCCTTGCGGTTGACCAGGTCCTGCACTTCCGCGGCGTCCGGGAACATCACTTCAATGTCTATCCCGTAGTGCTTGCGAACCCTTTCAATGAACTCGTAGGTTTCCGGGTGCAGGCGGGCCGTGTCCAGGGTGAAAACCTGAAGGTTATCGGTCAGTTTGTGGGCAAGTTCGATCAGGGCGACGTCTTCCGCACCGCTGAAGGAAATGGCGATATTGTCGTACTTCGCCAGTGCGGCCTTGAGGATAGCCCTTGGGCTCTGGCCCTCAAGCTCCGTCTGTAGCTGTGAAATATCCGTCATCGAAAGCATCACCTGGAGTGTAAATGTGTGATAAATCTACCATTAACAGGCAGCAGTCTGAAGGAATGCCGGAATATATCGTTATAGCCGGACAGATCCACGATGCATTCCTCCGCGGATTTTCTTATCATACCGTCTGTTTTCAATCCCGGGCGGTTATCGAGCCGCCGGGCTGACCAGCGTTCAATTACCAGGAGACCACTGTGGAACTCGCGTGCCTTGACCTTGAAGGAGTATTGATCCCGGAAATCTGGATCGCGTTTGCGGAAAAAACCGGCATTGAGGAACTCAAGGCGACCACCCGCGACATTCCCGACTACGACGTGCTGATGACGCAGCGCCTGAAACTGCTGGACCAGCACGGCTACGGACTGCCACAGATACAGGAAGTGATCGGCGAGCTGGACCCGCTGCCCGGTGCCAGCGATTTCCTGGACTGGCTTCGCGAACGGTTCCAGGTGGTTATTCTGTCCGACACCTTCTATGAGTTTGCCATGCCGCTGATGGCGAAGTTGGGCTACCCGGCACTGTTGTGCCACAAACTGGAAGTGAATGAAGAGGGCAGGATTACCGACTACCTGTTGCGCCAGCGTGATCCCAAGCGCCAGTCGGTAAGGGCATTCCAGCTACTGAACTACCGGGTGATTGCAGTAGGTGACTCGTACAACGACACCACCATGCTGGGCCAGGCGGAAGCGGGCATCCTGTTCCATGCGCCGCGGAACGTGATTGAAGAGTTTCCGCAGTTCCCCGCGGTACATACCTTTGACGAGCTGAAAGCCGAGTTCCTGAAGGCCAGCGCCATCCACAACTGATGTAATGCATGGAGCCGGGGTGGTTGAGCCGCCCCGGCGTTCAGTTACATCGTCTCCAGTACATCCATCAGCTTCTGGACCTTGTCCACAGACTCCCGGTACTCATCGTCCGGGTCTGAGTCCGCCACAATGCCACACCCCGCCCAGCAGTGAATCTGTCCCTCCGAATCCGTCATCAGGGTTCGGATGGCGATGTTGCTTTCCAGATTGTTGGAAAAATCCCAGCGAAATACCGAGCCACAGTAGGGCCCGCGGCTGTGTTGCTCCAGGCTGTCGATAATTTCCATCGCCCTGCGTTTGGGGGCACCGGTAATGGAACCGCCGGGGAAGGCTGAAAGAAACGCCCGCAGCGGTGTGGTATCGGGCCGCAGCCTGCCTTCTACCGTGCTGACCAGTTGATGCACATTCTCGTAGCTTTCGATGCTGAACAGTTGCGGCACCGAAACGGAGAAAGGCTCGCAGAACCGCGACAGGTCGTTGCGGATCAGATCCACGATCATCAGGTTTTCGGCGCGATCCTTTTCTGCAACAGCCAGGGACGTGGCTATCAGCTGGTCGCTCTCTGCAGAGCTCAGATCCCTGGGACGGGTGCCCTTGATAGGCTTGCTGATGACTTTTCGGCCCTGTTCGATGCTGAGGAACAGCTCCGGGGAAATGCTGAGTACCTGATAGGAACCGGCATTAAGATAGGCTGCATGGGGAACCGGAACAGCCCGGCACAGGGCCTGGAATGCGGAGTAGGGTGCGCCCTGGTAGCTACCGGTGTATTTGTTGGACAGGTTGACCTGATAACAGTCCCCGGCATGAATATAGCGGAGTACTTCCGATACGCCGTGCCGGTAGTGTGATGAGGGTTTATCAGCCACGAAGCCCTTGCTTACCACAAAGCGCGTGGGGAAATCAGGTTCATGGCCGGCAAGCCTGAGAACACGGTCTCTGGTATCGCTGGCGCAATCGGGATGGAAGTCGAGCCGGGGAGGTTGGTTGCCAGTCGTATCGAGGGTCAGTTGCCAGAGATAGAGGCCGATATAGCCATAGTCCCCGGTGTCGGTGCCGGCGGTACCGGAAAAACCCGGAACCGTGTGGTTGCCAGCCTCGTAGAACAATGTGCCCATAAGGCCGCCGGCTGTGGCCCTATCCGTCCCCGTGGCAAATTCGATCCAGGCTTGTTCAAGTTCATTGGTCAGCCTCGAAAAAGCCAGCTGCTCTCGGGGCACTTGCCAGTGCCTCACCGGAAACGCCGTGATGACCCGCCGTTGCCTGCCGGCGTCCGTGTAATCGATAAACCCATGATGATCGCTGATCTGTGAAACCAGGCAGCCTGCCTCTTCCGCATTTAATGTTTTCACGATGTTACATACTTAACAAAATCTTGCATGGGTTCACGGTAGCCTGTGCAGCACGTCACCGATTTCGGGCCTGGAAAGGCTTTGGCCGGTGCATTCTAAACAATAATCCCGGGGGCAGTAACCAGTATGAAGACTTGTAACCGCATTGGTAAGCGTTTCGTCTCGGCATTCATCATCGGTTTTACAATTTCAACGGCGGCTTTTGCACAGGATGCAATACAGATGGAGGATCACGTGCTTTCCGATGGCAAGCTGGACATTACGGAAGTGGGGGCTGTTGTGGCGACTGCACAGAACCATCTTAAAAAAATGACCGAAGCCGCCGTTAAAGCCGCTGAAGAGGAGCTTGAGGAGGCCGGAATATTCCGTCCGATGGCATTCATGTTTGTGAAGTCTTCCGGAGAAGTCCGGAAAATGAAACTTGATGGCGAAGGTGAAGATGCACCGTCTCATATTAAAGTTCTCATGTACCGCGCCGGTCTTAAGTCCCTGGCAAGGCATGGAGAAATCCATGCGGGGCTGGTTGCTTACCCGGGTAGCCTCGAAAAGAACGGAGAAACCCTCCGTACCATGGTAGTAGAGCATGAACATCGACTTGGGGTTTCGGGCCTGAAATTGATTCCCGTAAAACTGGATAAAGGTGAGGTCACGTTTGGGGAAGCCATGTCCCAAGACAAGCAGTTCCAGTTTTTCTACGATAGTGAAGAAGGATCCAAGAAATAATATAACGTATTGATATAATATAATTTTTCATGGTTTGTGAGGAATTAAGGTGATTTGTGACAATTTGTGAATGTATTCACGGAAACAGAATGTAAAACAATCTTAAATGTAGAGGTGAGGTTGAGCCTCGCAACAGAACTAAAAGTTCAACTGGATAACAATAAGTTCAATCAAGGAGAACAATATGAAAGGCCTGAAGAAAATTGCACTGGCAACCGCGGTTGCTGCTGCGCCCTTCGCCGCTCAAGCAGAGCTGCAGGCGATGGACGACAGCATGATGGGTAACGTTACCGGTCAAGCCGGTGTGACCATCGAGCTGGAAACCCAGGTGGAAATCGGTCGGTTTACCTACACCGACGAAGGCACCTTCTCGGTTAACGATATTAAATTAGGTGGTGCTACAACAAGCAGTTCAGCGATCGCCGCTGGTTATTCTGCGAACACAGGCGGAACCGGGCTACTTGACCAACTGAAGATTGATATCGATGTCGAAGCTGATGGCGACGCCGTTATCCACGTTGGATCACTGCAGACAGACCCGACCTCTGGCGATCCTATTCCTATTGACTGGGGCATGACCGCAGGCTCTATGGAGCTGGACGGCAGCGGTAATGAGAATACTGTGCTTGTCTCTAATATGGAAGCTTGGGGCTTGTTGGGTGCACTGGATATACGTGTAGACACTGACGATGTCGGCGGTCAGGCCGGAACCGGTACTCTGAACCTGGACGTTGCGTTTACCGTTAACGACATGAGCTTCGACGCAGACTTCCTGGCTATCGGCGTTCAGAACATGAGCATCACCGGTGCAAACACTGGTACTGATGCAACTGCGGTAAACGGCCTTACTGCCAGTGGTTCTGAGAACAATGTTGATTTAACCGCTGAAGAAATTGCAAATAAGGTGTTCGGGAAAGCCGTTGCAGACCTGAGTGCGGATGAGCAATATCAGCTTGGCCTTGCTCAGAAGGGCTTTGCACTGGTTGGTCTTGATATCTACAAGGGCAACGGCATTGGCGCGTCAACAGCGACTGACGTCCTGCGCATCGATGTCGACAACGTCCTGATGGATGTGAACATCGGTCAGACTCTGATTGGTGGAACTAACATCGGTACGATCGGTATCGACAACCTGCACATCAGCAACACCAAGCTGGCTGTTTACGGTCACTAAGCTGACCGGATAACACCTCTGGTGTGAACGCCCCGCTCTGCGGGGCGTTTTTTATGCCTGAGAAAGGTTCAGGCATGAAAAAGAGCGGCGCCTTTACAAGGTTGCCGCTCTTTTTTCTTTTGCGTTGTGGTTCGAGGGAGGGAGCAGGGTTACTGATCCGGTACCTTGATTGAAAGATCAAAACCGCCACCCGGCCGGGGCGTCAGGGTAACCGGCCCTTCATTAATGCCATGGGGAACCTGGATATTATCAATGCCCGGCGGATTGCCGATGGAGAAATTCAGGTTCTGGCCGTCGTAGCCGATACCCAGCTGGTCATTGAGGAATGTCTGGGTGAAAGGCTCATCCGGTATTTGCGTCTGTTGCCCAAAGATAATAGGCGGAATGTTGGGGGTGAGGTCCCGTGGTGGCTGAGCCCGGGCCAGTTCTTCCTGGGGTAGCAGCAGCGCCCGCCGGAGGAATTCCTCTTCCGCGCTTTCCAGCGCGTCGGCTTTTCCTTCCTGCTGGAAACGCTGAAGGGCTTCGCGATAGGCCTCTTCTTCCGCTTCTGTCCGCACCGGCTCTCCCGGTGATATGGTCAGGGAGCGGAGAATCTGTCGGCGGTCCGCGTCTGTTTTCTGTCTCTGTTTTGGCACCACGATAACGGCGGAATCCTTCACATAGGTTTCAACCATCTCATCGGATGTCATCGATTGCACGCCAGCCATCAATGGAGGCGTAAAGGATGCTGCCAGGCTGGCGGTACCGGCCAGGGCAATGTAAAGGGGTGTGCGGCGTATCATGACGTAGCCTCTTGCCGTGTCCAAACGCGAAAATGAGGCGCTGCTGAAAATCGACTGCAGTCAGTAGGCTCCTTTCTATATCTTTACAAGTATTCTGCTGCGGAGCCCGTAATTCAAGGCGTTTCTGTGGCATTTGTGATCAGAATCGGAGTATTTGCAGTATTCTTCTGCAAGGCCCCGCAAACGTGTTTATAGTCGTGGCTGATTAAACCGGTTTTCACAGGGCATTTATGTTGAAGGCAATTCGCAAGCGCTGGCAGCATTGGGTGAACCAGAGGATTCCCCGCTCAGACCAGCGGGCATTCGGGCAACGTAATATTTTCATACTGCCGACCGGTGCCGGTGTCGTGTTTGGCTTCCTGTTGCTGATCATGCTGATCACCGGTATCAACTACCAGAACAGCCTGATCTATCTGCTGACCTTCCTTCTGGGTGCGGTGGCGGTAGCTGCCATGCACCAGACCCACCGCAACCTGTCCGGGTTGGAACTGACCCTGATTCAGGCCGGTGAGGGCTTCGCCGGGGACCTGATTCCGTTTCGGCTTCGCGCCGTCTCTCCCCGCCACGATACCCTGGCTCTGTCCCTGGCCTGTGAGGATGTGATTCTGACTCAGCAGCATATCCCGGCTGGACAGCAGGCGGACCTGCACCTCTCGGTGCCTTCATACCAGCGGGGTTACCTGCAGCCGCAGCGCATCCTGGTGGAAACCCGCTTTCCATTCGGGTTGTTCCGCGCCTGGTCCTGGTTGCGGCCTGTGACCTCCGGCATTGTCTATCCCAACCCTCTGGTAGCGCCGGACGTGGCGAGCACGGTGCAGGATGGTGAAGAACAGTCGAAATCCCGCTCGCTCGATGGCAATGATCATGCGGATATCCGGCCCTGGCGCGAAGGCGATATGAGCCAGCGGGTGCAATGGAAGCGTTATGCCCGCACCGGCGAGATGGTGATTGCGGACTGGGAAGGTGAGCAGGGTAGCCCTCACTGGCTCGATTACGAGGCCTTCGCCGGCACGGATCGGGAATTGCGGCTGGGCTACCTGACGCACCAGGTGCTGGAGCGTTCAAGGAACAATAGCCGCTTCGGACTGAACCTGCCCGGCCAGGTGATAGAACCGGACACCGGTGCGGCCCACACCAATCGCTGCCTGAAGGCGCTGGCTATATTTGGCCTTGAACAGCCCAGGGAGGGAGGACCGCTACTCCATGGTACCCGTGCCGGCGAAGGTGCTGGACGAGCGGCCCATGCCGGCGGCGGGGGGCTTGCATGATCATGCGCTGGCGAAACCGGGGCGGCTCCGCACAAACGCCGGAAAATACCGAGCTGGTGTCGGGCAGGGCGCTGATATGGCTGATTGCCAGCTTCGCACTGCTGCTTGTGCCACAGTGGGACCGGTTGCCGGTCTGGCTCATCGCCAGTTGTGCGGTGCTTGCGGGCTGGCGCTGGCTGGCCCAGTCCGGGCGGCTGCGGTTACCCGGCAAGTGGTTGCGAAGCGGCATCATGCTGGTTCTGGTGGCGGTCTATATTGCCACGGTTCAGGGGCGCTTCACCGTGGAGACAGCGTCTTCCTTCTTCGTGCTGGCCGTGGGTATGAAATGGCTGGAGACACGGTCGGTGCGGGATTTTTACGTGCTGTTTTTCATCCTGGTGTATCTGGCCACGGTCAATTTCCTGTTCCATCAGGAAATTCACTGGAGCGTGATTAACCTGGTGGGAGTTGCCCTGTTGTTGGTGGGCCTGCAGGTCGTCAATGCACCGGACATTCCGGGGGCGATGAAATCAGGCTGGCGGCGCCTGGGCATGATGCTGGTGAAAACCCTGCCGATCGTGGTGCTGTTGTTTGTATTCTTTCCCCGCATGGCCCCGTTGTGGAGCGTGCCACTGGTCTCCGGGGAGGCCCGCACTGGTATCAGCGACACCATGACGCCCGGCGATATCTCCAGTCTTGCCCAGAGCAGCGAGCGGGCTTTCCGGGTGACGTTTGGCGGTGAACTGCCCGCCTACCGGGACCGCTACTGGCGTGGGCTGATCCTGGACAGGCTCGATGGTGAAACCTGGCAGCAGGGCTTCGGGCGTCAGCTCCGCAGGCCCGGACGGGTCTCCGTTGACGGCGGTGTGGGCGAGCTGGAACCGAACCAGTACGGTGTATTGATGGAGCCCACGGATCAGATCTGGGCGTTTGCACTGGAAAATTCCAAAGCCGTTTCTGACAACGTCAAACCCAACGAACAGGGGCTTTTCCGTTTTGACCGGCCGGCCGATAGCCCGGTCCGGTATCGCATGGCGCTGACCGGCGAAGACCGCTCCGATCAGTTCGGACCGCTTCCGGACGACGCGCAGCGTTATCTCCAGCTGCCCCGTTCCGGCAATCCCAGAGCCAGGGCATTTGCGGAAGAACTGGCTGCGCAGTACGACAACCCTGAGGCCATTGTTCAGCACTTGCTGGACCGTTTCCGCCAGCAGGAGTACTTCTACACCCTGCGCCCGCCCGCCATGCCGGATGACGGTATCGACGCTTTGCTGTTCGATGAAAAACGGGGATTTTGTGCCCATTATGCCGGTGCTGCCACCTTTGTGCTTCGTGCTGCCGGCATTCCCGCACGGGTGGTGGTGGGCTACCAGGGGGGTGATTCCGGGGCCGATGACCAGTACCTGATCATTCGCCAGTACGACGCCCATGCCTGGGTGGAAGCCTGGTTGCCCGGGCGGGGCTGGGTGCGCATGGATCCAACCGCCGCTATCGCTCCCCAGAGAATTGAATCTGGCCTGAGGGATGCCATGGCAGAAGAGGGTTCGTTCCTGGAAAATGAATGGACCTCACCACAGCGCTACGGTGATATGGCGGTGCTTCAGTGGGCGTCGCTGAAACTGGACCTGATGAATTACCACTGGCAACGCTGGGTGGTGGGCTACCAGGGCCAGTCCCAGATGGACCTGATGTCCCGGTTGCCGGGTGGAATCGGTCTGCGCGAACTTGGCTATATCACCGCCGGTATCATCGGTGTGGCCTTGCTGCTGGCCGGATTGGTGACCGCCTGGCAATATCGTCGCGTTGAAATCCGGGATCCTTTTGGCCGGGTCGTGGCACGCTGGCACCGTCTGTGTGATCGCGCAGGTGTGCCTGTGCGGCATGGTGAAACGCCTTCCCAGCTGGCTTCCAGGCTTGCCCGGGCCAGACCTGCCGCAGCGGGGACCGCAAACGCCTTTGCCCGTATGGTTAACAAACATTACTATGGGGGCAAATCGGATACTGAACGTCGGGGCGACCTCGTCAGGATAAAACGGCTGCTGGCGACGATGAAGCGCCAGGCTGACCGCAAGCCAAAGGTCGATCGCCTGTCCTCGGGGTCTCCGAGGGTAATCACTGAAGGTGAATGAGTGAACACGTCCATAGCAACAATGGCCTGGCTACAGGATAGCTGGGACAGGCTCATGCAGCGTATGACGGGTGGGCGGCTGCCACACGCGCTGCTGGTGACTGGCGAAAACGGCGTCGGCAAGCGCCTGTTTGCCGATGCCCTGGCAGGACTGCTCGTCTGTGAAAAGCCGGCCATGGCCGGCGACTCCCCCTGCGGTACTTGCAAACAGTGTGAGCTGGTCGCTGCCGGCACCCATCCGGATATCCGTGTTTATACCCCGGAAAAGTCCCGGATGATAAAGATCGATCAGATTCGAGCACTGTCTTCGTTTGCGGTGGGCTCACCCCAGGTGGCGTCACGTAAAGTGGCAATCATCGACCGGGCTGACCAGCTCAACATCAACTCGGCCAATGCGTTGTTGAAGACCTTGGAAGAGCCCGCAGACGATGTCACACTTGTTCTTCTGCAGGAGAGTGGTCGGCCGGTTTTACCCACCATCCGTTCCCGTTGCCAGAGCCTGTTGATCGCCACCCCCGGCAGGGATCAGGCCGCCACCTGGCTGGCCGGCGCGGTGAAAGAGCTGGATGATGACAGTCGCCCGACTCCGGAACAGTGCGAAAAGGCGCTGGGCCTGGCCGCCAATGCACCGCGCCTGGCGCTGGAATACGTCACCGGTAATTTCATCACCACTCGGGACGAAGCGCTGGAAAACTTCCGCTGTTTCATGAAGGGGCAGCTCTCCCTTGCCGAGGCTGCAAAGCCCTTCAAGGCGATGGGGCTTGAAAGTGCGCTGTGGCTTTTTGAAGGCTGGGCCGGTGATCTGGCTCGTATCGGCGCTGGTAGTCAGCCCCGGGACAAGGACGCAGCGGACATGCTGACGTTCCTTGCCAGCCATAATCCGCCCTGGCGTGCCCATGAAATTCTGGATGCCATCCATGAATCCCGGTCCGCCGGTGTATACAATGTCAGTCCCGAGCTTGAGGCGGGGCGGTTACTGATTGCCTGGCAAAAACTGATGCCGGTACGCCGCCCTGCAGCGGGTTGATTTTCCCTGTCAGGTGCCTGGCGGGATAGGGCAGTTTCAGGCAACTACTGCTATGATTGCGAAATATCAGGAGTTTCTGAACTCCGGTCATCACAATAAAGATAGGTGTTAACTATGGGGCCCGGTTTTGGCGCACGCAGTGGCATTCTTACCCTGACGATCAAGGACAAGGCCGTACTCTATGCGGCTTATATGCCCTACATCCGACAGGGTGGCCTGTTCATACCCACACAGAAGCAGTATCAGCTGGGCGATGAGGTTTTCCTGTTGCTGAACCTGATGGATGAACCGGAGAAGATTCCGGTGGCCGGCAAGGTTATCTGGATTACCCCCAAGGGCGCTCAGGGCAACCGCGCTGCCGGCATTGGTGTGCAGTTCAACGGCGATGACGAAACCGCCCGCACCAAGATTGAATCCTATCTGGCGGGTTCACTGAGCTCGGACCGACCCACCCACACCATGTAAGCGTTTCAATGAACGACACCGCTCTGGAAACCTTTCACGATGCCGAGGCCCTGTATCGGGAAAAAAACTGGCCACTGAACCATATCACCCTCGCAGGCCTGCACTGGCCTGCTGACCGCACCACCAACAAGCCCCCCGTATTGCTGGCCCATGGCTGGCTGGATAATGCCCTGTCATTCGCTCGGCTGGCTCCGGAACTGGCGGGCCACCGGGATGTCTATGCACTGGATATGGCGGGCCACGGCCATTCCGGGCACCGGCCGCCGGGGCAGGGCTATCAGTTGATGGATTATGTGGCGGATCTGGCGGAGCTGGTTGAAACCCATTTCAGTGAGGCACCGGGTGGCAGGATCGACCTCGTTGGCCATTCCCTCGGTGGCATCGTCAGTGTGCTTTATGCGGCAGCCTTTCCGGAACGGGTGCGCAGGCTGGTGATGATCGACAGCCTTGGCCCTATCAGCCGCAAACCCGAGGAAGTGATCGGGCAGATGCGTAAGGCCATTTCCAAACGAATGACGGGTTCCGGAAAACCGGTCGTATACCCTGATGTCGCGGCAGCAGCCAAAGCCAGGGAGGGGGGCATGATTCCCCTGTCTCCACCGGCGGCGAGGATGCTGGTTGCCCGCAGTATGAAAAAGTCAGGACAGGGTTTCGTATGGCGGGCAGACCCCCGTTTACGTCATCCTTCCATGTTGATGATGGACGAAGCACAGGTAACGGCCTGTCTGGAAAAGGTTGTTACCCCCACACGTTTTTTGCGTGCCGAGAAAGGGCTGCTTGCGAGTCGCCCCGAGCTGGGTTCGCGAACGAATGCCATTGCAGAACTTGACCTGATGACCGTGCCGGGTGGCCATCATTGCCACCTGGAAGGGGATGTCGGGCCGGTTGTCGATGCAGTCAGAGGCTTTTTAGACGATGCAGAATAAGCGCTTGTCGCAGTTAGTCATGTTGGTCGCCGCTTTTTTAGTCGGCGGCCCGGCCGTGGTGTCGGCGCAGATGCCTCCCCCGGAGCCTTTTCCGGATTCGCGGCTGGAACAGGAAATTACCATTTCTTCGCCGGGGCACCTGGTGCTGTTCAGCCCGGTTCGTGAGGTTAATAACGAAATCCGCTCGGCGGTTATGGCACGGCTTCCGGTCAAGGGGCTCGGCCAGTTGTACGAAGTACAGGGCGGAGCCAACCGTGAAGAGGCCCGCGATCACTATCTGAGGGAACTGCAGACCCGTGGTGCCCAGATCCTGTTCGAGTGTTCTGGTCGAAACTGCGGGCGTAGTAATGTGTGGGCCAACCAGATCTTTGATCAATCCAGCCTCTATGGCCGTGATAACAACCAGGACTACCTGGTGGCGGGGTCCGTGGACGAGAACGGTAAACCCTGGCTGACACTGGTCTACACGGTTACCCGTGCCAACCAGCGCCAGTATGTCTGGGTTGAGCACCTGGTGGCCCCCCAGGGTACCGAGATTCCTGGCTTGGGGAACGAGAGTGCGCGAATCAAGGGGCCGGTTATAGTACCCTGGAAGGGGGGTATTACGTACCGCTTTGAATGGAGCAGCGCGGATCGCCGCATTATCAATGACTGGGCCGGCGAAGAGGGTGCGAGGGTCATACTGACCGCCTATTCGGAGCTCAAGGAAAACGAGAGTTTTGAAGAGTCTGCAGCGCGGGCAGAGGAAGCCGCAAAGTCTTTGGCTCAGGTTCTGGCCAAGAGTGGTGTTTCCGAGAGCCGGCAGACAATCATTACGGTTGGCCCCGCGGTTGTTATACCCAATCCCGACCGCCAGGGTGACCGGGTGGAAGTGATGGTGATTACGAGGTGAAAGGGATGAGCAAGCCGACAGATTCCACATCTCAGGATGAAGATCAGAAGCCCAAAGACGACATCTCCCAAATAGTCACCAGTTCGGGCATCTCTGCGGCGCAGTCCTCCAGGGCGAAAGAGGAACCCGCTTCAGGCAACACCGGCAAGGGCAAGACTGTTGCACTGGCGTTGGGTAGTGGTGGCGCAAGGGGCTATGCCCACATCGGTGCTATCGAGATACTGGTGGAACGCGGGTATGAGATCATTGCCATATCCGGTTGTTCCATGGGGGCGCTGATTGGCGGCGTGTTTGCTGCCGGAAAGATGAAGGACTACAAGGACTGGGTAACCGGCCTGGGGCAGTTTGATGTGCTTAAACTGCTGGATCTCACCTTTAATTCCGTGGGTGCCATCCGCGGCGAAAAGATCTTTTCTGTGGTCCGGGAAATGATTGGGGATACCCGGATTGAAGACCTGCCATTGGCCTACACCGCCGTTGCCACAGACCTTCTTGCCCACAAGGAAATCTGGTTCCAGGAAGGCCCGCTGGATCAGGCGATCAGGGCTTCCGTCGCCATTCCGAGCGTGGTGACCCCGCTGGTACTTAACGGGCGTGTGCTGGTGGATGGTGCCCTGCTGAATCCCCTGCCGATCATTCCGACGATTTCATCCCATGCAGATATGGTGGTCGCTGTAAACCTCAGTGGTGAGGATGATCGGAGTCGCCGCCTGCCGGATGCGGCGTTCGAAAACACCGGTGAAGGCGGTGTCGATATGGATGAGTGGGTGGACAAGATCCGCGACAAGGCCTCCCGCTGGTTTGACTGGGATGCGATCAAGACGTTCACGGCAAGAAAAGAGTCGGCGTCGCCTGACTCTCCGGAAGAAAAGATCAGTAGGGCGGTTAAAAAAGAGGAGACAAAAAAAATACTGCCCGCCATCAAACCGGAACCTGCAAAGCATAAGGATGATCATGAAACCATCGACTGGGACAAGCTGGGCATCGGCAAGTTCGACGTGATGAACCTGACCATCGAAACCATGCAGAGCGCCCTGGTGCAGTACAAGATTGCCGGGTATCCGCCGGATCTGCTGGTGAATATTCCCAAGAACGCCGGCCGCAGCTACGACTATCACAAGGCGCCGGAACTGATCCGGTTGGGACGTGAGCGCATGGCGGCTGCACTGGACCGCTACGAAGAAAACCTCAACAGCTCCGGGCCTCTGGCACTGTAATCATGGCGGCGGAAGCGTATAATTCCGCCCCTTGACCATTTCCGGACAGGAAGAGAGTTTGTGACCAACCCCATCGATGACCTGCATACCGTCAGGGATTACCTGCGCTACGTTTCCTCGCGTTTTGCCGATTCCCCGCTGTATTTCGGGCACGGCACCGATAATGTCTGGGACGAGGCGGTCCAGCTGGTGATGCGCAGCCTCCATCTGCCCCTGGAAAACAACACCCTGTTCCTGGACGCGCGCCTGACCCGCGATGAGCGGCAACTGATCGTGGAACGCATGGAACGCCGGATCAGTGACCGCGTGCCGCTGGCGTATCTGCTGGGCGAAGCCTGGTTTATGGGGCTGCCCTTCCACGTGGATGAGCGTGTGCTGGTGCCCAGGTCGCCTTTGGGGGAACTGATTCAGGGCGGTTTTCAGCCGTGGCTGGGAGATCATCCGGTGGGGAGAGTGCTGGATCTGTGCACTGGCAGCGGTTGTATCGGTATTGCTGCCGCCACCGTGTTTGGTGAGGCGGACGTGGACCTGTCGGATATTTCGCCCGATGCGCTGGAGGTCGCTGCTGCAAACATCGAGTATCATGAGGTCGGAGACCGGGTCAGAACTGTTCGTTCGGATGTCTTTGACGGCATCGAAGGCCGTTACGATATCATCCTCAGCAACCCGCCCTACGTAGATGCTGAAGACATGGCGGACATGCCGGCCGAATACAGCCATGAGCCGGAACTGGGCCTGGCTGCCGGTGGTGATGGGCTGGACATCGCTCACAGGATACTCGCTGGCGCAGCGAAGCACCTCAACCCGGGCGGTCTGTTGATTGTTGAAGTAGGTAACAGCTGGGTGGCGCTGCAGGAAGCCTATCCGGATCTGCCCTTTATCTGGCTGGAATTCGAGAACGGTGGTGACGGAGTGTTCCTGTTGACTGCTGAAGACCTTAATTAAGAACCCTGGATAAGATACTGAATCATGTCGGGAAATAGCTTCGGAAAATTGTTTACGGTCACCAGCTTCGGTGAAAGTCACGGCGCCGCGCTCGGGTGCATTATTGACGGTTGCCCTCCAGGGCTGGAGCTGTCAGTAGAGGACATGCAGCGGGACCTGGACCGCCGCAAGCCGGGTACGTCACGGCATACAACCCAGCGCCGGGAAGCGGACGAAGTCAAGATCCTGTCTGGTGTTTTCGAAGGCAAAACCACCGGTACCCCCATTGGCCTGGTGATCGAAAACACGGACCAGCGTTCCAAGGATTATTCGAAGATCTCCGAGCAATTCCGTCCTGCTCACGCTGATTACACTTACATGCACAAGTACGGTGTGCGGGATTATCGCGGTGGTGGCCGCTCCTCGGCGCGGGAAACCGCCATGCGGGTGGCCGCGGGTGCGGTGGCGCGGAAGTTTCTGGAGCAACGCCTGGGTATCACCATCCGTGGTTACCTGTCGCAGCTCGGCCCGATAAAGATCGAGAAACTGGATTGGGAGCAGGTCGACCAGAACCCGTTCTTCTGCCCCGATGTGGACAAGGTTGCGGAGATGGAAGCCTACATGGACGCTCTGCGCAAAGAAGGGAATTCCATTGGCGCCCGTATCAATGTCGTTGCCGAAGGCGTGCCCCCCGGACTGGGCGAGCCTATCTTTGACCGTCTTGATGCGGATCTGGCGCATGCGTTGATGAGCATCAATGCGGTAAAGGGTGTGGAGATAGGTGCCGGTTTTGGCTGTATTGACCAGAAGGGCACGGAGCACCGGGATGAGCTGACGCCCGAGGGCTTCCTTTCCAATCATTCCGGCGGCGTGCTGGGCGGCATCTCTTCCGGGCAGCCGATTCTGGCCAGCATTGCGCTCAAGCCGACGTCGAGCCTGCGGTTGCCGGGGCGGAGTATTGATGTGAACGGCAATCCGGTGGAGGTAATCACAACTGGGCGGCATGACCCCTGTGTGGGTATTCGTGCGACACCGATTGCGGAGGCAATGATGGCCATAGTGTTGATGGACCATTACCTGCGCCATCGCGGCCAGAATGCGGATGTTTCGGTGGCTACCCCGGATATCGGGCAGGCCTGATATCCGGGGTAGTTCGTAGGTCGGATTAGCCAAAGGCGTAATCCGACAACAAGCCTGCCAAGCGGTGCAAGCCACAGCAAGCCGGGCCTCTCAAAACACGCCGCAAGTACGTCCATGTAGGCTCGGTCGGGCCATCCCTGGCCCTCCACGGTTTTTAGAGGCCCTGCTTGCCGTGGCGGTCGGACTTCTGTGATAACTCTCTGGAGATTTCGTTATCTACTGGCGACTATCCAACCTCTACTTCTGGTTCTTCGCTCTCCTCGGCGGGCTGCTTCCCTATTGGTCGCTGTACCTCGAAGACCGGGGGTTTTCCTACCTTCAGATCGCCACTCTGATGGCGACCATCCAGCTTACCAAGATTATCGCGCCCAATGTCTGGGGCTGGCTGGGGGACAGGACCGGGCAGCGGGTTCGGTTGGTCCGGTTCGGGGCGATTGTTGGTTCGCTGTTTTTTGCCGGTGTGTTTTTGGAGCCCGGGTTCTATGGGCTGCTGTTGGTGATGCTGGCGTTTACATTTTTCTGGAACGCGATTCTCCCACTTTATGAGGTGATCACCCTGCGGGCGCTGGGTACCCAGCGGGACAAGTACGGCAAGGTTCGGCTGTGGGGGTCCGTGGGGTTTATCGGTGCTGTGGCGCTGGTGGGCGGGATACTGGAGTTGGTTCCGATCAATCTGTTGCCCTGGTTGCTGTTGCCGGTGTTTGCGGGGATTGCGGTGTCGGCGTTTCTGGTGCCGTCAGAGCGGGGTGAGCGTAAGCCTCCCGCCCCCAAGGGCAGTCTGAAGGCGATTGTGACGCACCCCGCGGTGGTGACGTTTTTCCTGATGAATTTCCTGCTACAGGTGTCCCACGGAGCCTATTACACGTTTTTCAGTATTCATCTTGAGCAACACGGGTACGGCAAGCTGGCAATCGGGCTGTTGTGGTCGTTGGGGGTGCTTGCAGAAATCGGGTTGTTTCTGGTGATGCACCGGCTGACCAGAAATTTCACGGTACGGCAAATTGCGATTGGAGCGCTTGCCCTGACGATGATTCGCTGGGTGCTGATTGCGGAAGTGACGGATGTGCTGGCCGTGTTGATCTTCGCGCAGCTTCTCCATGCGGCTTCTTACGGGGCACTCCACGCGATTTCGGTGCAGTACATCCAGGGATTCTTTGGTCAACACCACCACGGTCAGGGGCAGGCGTTGTATAGCGGACTGACCTTTGGCGCTGGTGGTGCGATTGGCGCCTGGATGTCGGGCTTTCTAGTGGACGGGTTCAGTACCTCGGCGGCTTTCTGGGGTGGCGCGATCGCAATGGCCATCGCCATTGTGATCACCTGGCGGGGTCTGAGACCGCCACCGGAGCATTAACCGGCGCTACTGCAGTTCGGATGCGATATCCAGCAATGCCCGGGCCTGGGGGCTCAGCGACCGGCCTTTCAATCCCACGCCGCCGAGGATACGGCTGACGGAGTGTGGCACGGACAGCACGGTCAAGGAGTCGTCCACCATACTCACTGGCAACACACTCCAGCCCAACCCGACACTGGCCATCATCTTGATAGTTTCAAGGTAGTTGGTCGGCATCTGGATCTTCAGAGGCAGGCCAGCGTCCAGAAACAGACGGCTGATTGTGCGGTAGGTGGCAGTGCCGGCTTCGGGTAACAGGGCATCGAAGCGGGACAGATCTTCCAGCCCAGGTTTTTCCAGTGAAGCCAATGGATGCTCCGGCGACACCACAAACGCCATGGCATCCTCCCAGCGCACATACACCTCGAACGCCTGGTCCATGCTTTCACTCAGGGTAACAAACGCCAGCTCTGCGGTACGTTTGCGCATCCGCCCGAAAGCGCCTTCGGAGTCCATGAACTGCAGCTCCAACGACACCTCCGGATAATCCCGGTTCAGCCGCCGCAACCAGGCCGGCAGGTGGTGCAGGCCGATGTGGTGGCTGGCAATTACCGACAGTGGCCCCGAAACCGCACCTTCCCGATCCGAAAGCGCCTGCCGGGCATTGTGGACTTCATCCAGAATTCGGCGGGCATGGGGCAACAGACGAGCGCCGGCATCCGTCAGCCTGACCTGTCGGTTGCTGCGGTCAATCAGCTTTGTTCCCAGTTGGTTTTCCAGTGCCGCCAGTCTTTTGCTGATTGCGGGCTGCGTCAGATGGAGCAGCTCAGCGGCTTCCGAGAAGGACTCCTGGTCCACGATTGTCAGGAAGGCCTTGAGTGAGTTTGCGTCCATGGTTTTTGCCTCTTTGACTGCGGCTCAGGTGGAGGTCCTATGCCGTGAATTTGCGTGTTGTCTTCGCATTAACGTAGGTCGGATTAGCCGAAGGCGTAATCCGACATCGGTGTTGGCGGCAAGAACAACGTCGGATTTCGCTCCGCTCTATCCGACCTACGATGAATCGGCACCTGCAGGCTCGAATAAGGTCCGACAAGCCTGGTGGTAAGGGCCTCCCAAAACCGTGGAGCGCCAGGGACGGCGCGACCGAGCCCCCACGGATGGGTTAACGGCGTGTTTTGGGAGGCCCTTACCACCAGGCGACCCGCACGCAATCATCAGGCCCGGCTTTGGGTGGGCTTAGCCAAACCAAAGCGTAATATTCCAAACCGGAATGCACAACATAAAAAACATGAATTGAGGTTATCCAGGGCGAAGCGGTAAGATAGAACCATAGCGGTAAAACCAGAAACCCCCGGACAGTGAGAGAGAACATGGCGGGCAAGACCTTATACGACAAATTGTGGGACGACCATCTCGTCAAGCAGCGGGACGACGGCTCAGCTTTGATCTACATCGACCGGCACCTGCTTCACGAAGTTACCTCACCACAGGCCTTCGAAGGGCTCCGCCTGGCCGGTCGCAAACCCTGGCGGCTGGACGCCAACCTGGCAACGCCGGATCATAACGTACCTACCACGGATCGCGCCCGTGGGGTGGAAGGCATCGTCGACCCGGTATCGCGGATTCAGGTGGAAACCCTGGACAAGAACTGCGACGAGTTCGGGATTCTTGAGTTCAAGATCAAGGACCAGCGCCAGGGTATCGTGCATGTGATCGGGCCGGAGCAAGGCGCAACGCTTCCGGGGATGAGCATCGTGTGTGGCGATTCTCACACCTCTACCCACGGCGCCTTCGGCTGTCTGGCCCATGGTATTGGTACGTCCGAAGTCGAGCACGTGCTGGCGACCCAGTGCCTGGTTCAGCAGAAGATGAAGAACATGCTGGTGAAGGTGAATGGCAAGCTGGGGCCTGGCGTGACCGGGAAGGACGTTGTACTGGCCATCATCGGCAAGATCGGTACTGCGGGTGGCACTGGCCACGCGATCGAGTTTGGTGGCGAGGCGATTCGTAACCTCTCCATGGAAGCCCGCATGACCATCTGCAACATGTCCATCGAGGCTGGTGCCCGGGTGGGTATGGTGGCAGTGGATCAGACCACTATCGACTACGTGAAGGATCGCCCGTTCGCTCCGAAAGGCGAGATGCGCGACAGGGCCATTGAATACTGGAAGACGCTGCACAGCGATGACGATGCGGTGTTCGACAAGGTGGTGGAGCTCGAAGGCTCCGAGATCATGCCGCAGGTGAGCTGGGGTACGTCTCCGGAAATGGTCGCCGGCGTGGGTGGCAAGGTGCCGGACCCTGAGGCAGAAAGTGATCCCATCAAGCGGGAAGGCATTGTCCGCGCCCTCAAATACATGGGCCTTAAACCCAATATGCCGATTACCGAGATCAAGCTGGACCGTGTGTTCATCGGCTCCTGCACCAACAGCCGCATCGAAGACCTTCGCGAAGCCGCGGCGGTGGTCAAAGGGCACAAGGTGTCACCATCGCTCAAGCAGGCCATGGTTGTGCCAGGCTCCGGCCTGGTGAAGGTTCAGGCCGAGCAGGAGGGGTTGGACAAGATTTTTCTCGAAGCTGGTCTTGAGTGGCGTGACCCGGGCTGTTCCATGTGCCTGGCCATGAATGCCGACAAGCTGGGGCAGGGAGAGCATTGTGCATCTACCTCCAACCGCAACTTCGAGGGCCGTCAGGGCTTTGGTGGGCGAACGCACCTGGTGAGTCCGGCGATGGCGGCTGCGGCGGCGATCAAAGGGCACTTTGTTGATGTCCGCGAGATGATGAACTGATCCACAGGAGAGACACCATGCGAGCGTTAAAGCAACACAAGGGCATCGTTGCCCCCATGGACCGGTCCAATGTGGATACGGACATGATTATTCCCAAACAGTTTCTGAAATCCATCAAGCGCACTGGTTTCGGCCCCAACCTGTTTGATGAGTTGCGCTACCTGGACGAGGGCAAGCCGGACCAGGATTGTTCCCAACGGCCGATCAACCCGGACTTCGTGCTTAACCAGGACCGCTACAGCAACGCCAGCGTACTGCTCGCCCGCCGCAACTTTGGCTGCGGTTCCAGCCGCGAGCACGCGCCCTGGGCGCTGGAAGATTTCGGGTTCCGCGTTATCATAGCGCCCAGTTTTGCGGATATTTTCTACAATAACTGCTTTAAGAATGGGTTGTTACCTATTGTTCTGGATGAAGAAAGTGTTGATCGACTTTTCCAGGAAGCAGAAGCTGAAGAAGGATATCAACTGGCCGTCGACCTGGAAGCGAAAACCGTTATCACGCCATCCGGCGAGTCGTTCAGCTTCGAGGTGGATGATTTCCGCCGGCATTGTTTGTTGAATGGCCTCGATGATATTGGTGTGACGCTGGAGGATGCGGAGGTGATCAAGGCCTACGAAACATCGCGGCGGGAAACGGCGCCTTGGTTGTTTGGGGCGGGTGGTTGATTGGCGTTCGGTAAAGTATGAGAGTTTGTCGGATTACGCCTTCGGCTAATCCGACCTACATTGGATCGCAAACCGTAGGTCGGATTAGCGAAGCGTAATCCGACAATGTGAAAAATTTTAAAGGAAACAAAATGTCCCGAACTATCCTGCTGCTCCCGGGAGACGGCATCGGCCCGGAAATTGTCGCGGAAGCGGAAAAGATCCTGCACAAGGTCAACGAAACGTTCAGCCTGGATCTGCACTTCGAATCCGCTCTCGTTGGCGGAGCGGCAATCGACGAGACCGACACGCCACTCCCGGACGAAACCCTGGACAAGGCCCGCAAGGCCGACGCGATTTTGCTGGGTGCTGTTGGCGGCCCAAAATGGGACAAACGTCCCATGGCCAGTCGCCCGGAAAAAGGGTTGCTGGGTCTGCGCTCCAATCTCGAGCTGTTTGCCAACCTGCGCCCCGCGATTCTGTATCCGCAGCTCGCCTCCGCGTCTTCGCTGAAGCCGGAAGTGGTTTCCGGCCTGGACATCATGATCGTCCGTGAGCTGACCGGTGGCATTTATTTCGGCCAGCCACGGGGTGTTCGTGAGCTGGAAAATGGCGAGCGTCAGGGTTACAACACATACGCTTACACCGAATCGGAAATTCGTCGTATAGGCCGGGTAGCCTTTGAGGCCGCCCAGCAGCGGGGCAAGAAACTCTGTTCAGTTGACAAGGCGAATGTTCTGGAAGTCACTGTTCTGTGGCGGGAAATCATGGAAGATCTGCGCCGGGAATACCCGGATGTGGAGCTTTCCCATATGTACGTGGATAATGCCGCCATGCAGCTGGTGCGCGCGCCGAAACAGTTCGATGTGATTGTGACTGGCAACATGTTTGGTGATATTCTTTCGGACGAAGCGGCAATGCTGACAGGCTCCATCGGTATGCTGCCGTCTGCTTCCCTGAACTCCGAGAAGCAGGGCATGTATGAGCCCTGTCACGGTTCCGCGCCCGATATCGCGGGCCAGGGCATTGCCAATCCGCTGGCCACTATCCTTAGTGTCGCCATGATGTTGCGGTACAGTCTCGGTGAGGATAAAGCTGCCGGGGCGATTGAGGCGGCGGTCAGCAAGGTGCTGGATCAGGGCCTGAGAACGGCGGATATCATGTCTGCCGAGGGCCGGAAAGTGTCCACCCGTGAGATGGGTGATGCGGTTCTGGCGGCGCTCTGAGGCCGGTAATGTTTTGAGACCCGACGACAACGCGATGCTGTTGTCGCGGGATCATCCATCCTGTCCCTGCCAGCGATAAAGGCAGAGGGCGGGCATAAAACGAGGTTCAAAGGTCGCACATGAAGCGAGTTGGACTTATTGGCTGGCGCGGTATGGTGGGCTCTGTCCTCATGCAGCGCATGCGTGAAGAAAACGATTTCGCGGATATCGAACCGATCTTCTTTACCACGTCCCAGGCCGGCAAACCGGCTCCGGACGTAGGGAAAGAGGGTGTACCTGCATTGCAGGATGCCTTCGATATCGACACCCTGAAAACCTTGGATGTGGTGGTTACCTGTCAGGGTGGCGATTACACCGGTGCGGTGTACCAGAAACTCCGTGATGCCGGATGGCAGGGCTACTGGATTGATGCGGCTTCCACGCTGCGGATGGTCGATCACTCCGTCATTGTGCTTGATCCGGTCAATCGCAATGTGATTGACGACGCACTGGCCAAGGGCGTGAAAGACTACGTCGGTGGCAACTGCACCGTCAGCCTGATGATGCTGGCCCTTGGTGGCTTGCTGGAGCAGGACCTGATCGAGTGGGTGTCGCCCATGACATACCAGGCTGCTTCAGGCTCAGGCGCGCAGAACATGCGTGAGCTGCTGAACCAGATGGGTGAGCTCAAGGACGCCGTGGGCAACGAGTTGGCAGATCCTTCATCCGCCATTCTCGAGATTGACCGCAAGGTCACCGACACCATGCGCTCTGACGGTTTCCCCACTGAGCACTTTGAAGTACCACTGGCAGGCAGCCTGATTCCGTTTATCGACAAGCAGCTTGATAACGGCATGAGCAAGGAAGAATGGAAAGCTGGCGTAGAAACCAACAAGATTCTTGGTCGCAGCGACAATCCTATTCCCATAGATGGTATTTGTGTCCGTATCGGTGCCATGCGCTCCCATAGTCAGGCGCTGACTATCAAGTTGAAGAAGGATCTGCCGATATCCGAAATAGAGTCGATTCTGGCGAAAGCCAACGACTGGGTGAAGGTGGTTCCTAACGAGCGTGATGCCACCATCCGGGAACTCACGCCTGCGAAGGTTACCGGAACCCTGAGTGTTCCGATCGGTCGGATCCGGAAACTTGCCATGGGGCCGGAGTATATCTCTGCATTCACGGTAGGTGACCAGTTGCTGTGGGGTGCGGCTGAACCGCTGCGCCGGATGCTCCGCATCCTTCAGGAGAAGTAGCGCGGTCCTGCAGCGGGCAAGATTATGCCAACTGTGTCCGGTTTCAGAGAACCGGTCAGGGGCGGAGGCTGAAATACGCCTCCGCCCCTGTTATTTTCGGAAGCGTTTTGTAAATGTTCCGGCCATTTAAGGCTCGGAAGGGTAGGGTTTTGGCTGTTGGAGTAACCGGATCATCGTTTGGTAACAATATGTTACCAAGTATATATGAAAAAATGGTACAAGGTCTGCAGCTTCATGATTGATAAAATAGGCATTATCAACAATACTTGCGCAACTGAATATTAAAAACATTACATAATAACGATAGTAATCAAGACGGAAGTCATCCAACCTCGTCCGATATCTGTTCCCAGGAACAGTAACGAATAACGGAGACTGGTAAGGAAAAAGCATGAAGGTACGCAAGCTTGCGGTTGCTCTGGCTCTGGCGGGAGGGCTCGGTTCCGGCGTCGCACAGGCCCTGGGTCTGGGAGAGATTGAATTACAGTCCTATCTGAATGAGCCTCTGGACGCAGAGATCAATCTGCGTAAAAGCGAGGGAGTGGACCCCGGTGATGTGTTTGTAAACATCGCTCCCGAGTCAGCCTATGAAAGGGTTGGTATCGACCGGAACTATTTCCTTACCAAACTCGATTTCCGGGTGACAACGGCCAGAGATGGCAGCCTGGTGGTCAACGTCTCGTCCAGGGAGCCCTTGCGGGAGCCCTACCTCAACTTCCTGCTGGAAGTGACCTGGCCAAACGGCCGGCTGATGCGTGAATACGCCGTGTTGGTGGATCCTCCGGTTTACGCCGAGGAGTCAGGGGTGCAGGAGCAGGTTTCCGCACCTGCCACTCGACAGGCATCGCAACCGTCACAAGGACAGGCCCAGCCGCGGGCCCAGGCGAGGTCGCAGGAATTACAGCGCTCTACTTCACAGCGTTCACGTACCTTTGGCCCCACTGGTCCTTCGGATACCCTGTGGACCATCGCGGTCAGCGTTCGGCCGGATAACAGCCTTTCCACACAGCAGGTGATGCTGGCGCTGCAGGATCTTAATCCGGATGCCTTTATCGGTGGCAATATCAACCGCCTCAAGCGCGGTGAAGTTCTGCGTGTGCCTTCCATCGAGGATATCCGCAGCCGTTCCCGTGATGAGGCCACCAGGCAGGTCGCATTGCAGAACGAGGCATTCTCCAGCCCCGAGCGTACGGTAGACGCTACCGATACCCAGGTCGCCTCCGGGCAGGATACCCAGGGGACAACTGGCGGTGATGAACTGAGATTGCTTGCCAGTGATGACAGCAGTTCGCGCGATGCAGACGAAGGTGGTTCAGCAGGTGGGGATGGCAATACTGCAGGTGGTGTCGATGCTGGCACCGCCGTTGCGATGGAAGAGCTTGAGAGTGCCCGCCGCGAGAACGACGAACTCACTGGACGTGTCGATGACCTGCAGGAGCAGGTAGAGACGCTCCAGCGGCTGCTTGAACTCAAGAACACCCAGCTTGCGGAGATTCAACAGGCGGACGCTGAGGGAAGCGAAGAGCAACCCGTCGATGCGCCTGATGACGAAACCCTTGCCGAACAGGTAGCGGAAGACGACGTTGAAGCCGAAGGTGATTCCGAAGCAGATCTCGCGGAAGCGGAAACTGAACAGGTTGATACCGCTGAAACTGATGCCGTTGACGCTGATGAAATGGCTGATGACCAGGTAGCTGCTGCTGATGACGACGAGGCAGAGCCGTCAGCAATGGATGAAGAGCCTTCAGCATCGGACAGAGAGCCGTCAGCCACGGGTGAAGAGCCATCAGCTACAGGTGAAGAGCCATCGGACCTTGCCGCAACCGGATCCGATGACGCTGCGGCAGATGACGAACGCGACGAAGAGGCTGCAGTTGCAGCACCGGCATCGCAGCAGCCAGGCCAGCAGCCTACTACGCCGCCGGCGCAGCCTGACAAGGGCTTTCCGGGCAATATTATCAGCGCCATTACCAACAATACCCTTTACCAGGTTGCGTTGGGCGGTGGTCTGATTCTTCTGCTGCTGCTGTTACTGCTTCTGGCCCGTCGCAATGCCAATCGCGAAAAAGAGTTCTACGATCAGCTTAACGGCGATGCCGACAGTGACACTGACACCTTCGACCTGACGCTGGACGACGAGGAAGGCGCGGAGAGTCCGGAAGGCGATCCATTGGCCGAAGCGGACACCTACATTGCCTATGGCAGAATGGACCAGGCTGCCCAGTCCCTTGAAACCGCCATTTCGCGCGAGCCAAGCCGCACAGATCTCCGGCTGAAGCTTTTGGGGGTCTATGCCGATACGCAGGACCGGGCATCGTTCGAGAAACAGCTCGGCGAAGTTGAGGCACTGGATGACGATGAGGCTATTGCCGAAGCCCATGATATGCGGTCGCGCCTTGAAGAAGCCGAGTCAATGCCGAGCATTGATGACCTTGAGTCACAGCTGAGGTCCGATTCGTACGGTACTGAGTCCTCCGTGGACAAGGCGGATGACACCGCTGAGGACGGCCTTTCTGATGAATTCGCTTCTGATCGCTACGAATCCCGTCCAGGCGAAGAGGAAGAAGATGAGTTTGGCAGTCTGGAAACGGACTTTTCCGAACTTGATATTGATGAACAGGAAGAAGCGGGCACTGACAGGGAATCCGGTCCGGATGACATGATTGAATACGACCTCTCCGGTGTGGAGTCGTCCACAGATGAAAAGGATGAACTGACGGAGCAGGGCGCCAGCGAGTCCGAGGCTGATGACCTGGCTGACAACTCCTTCGATTTCACCCTGGAGGATGAGTCTACCGACGGGGCGGCGAAGGCAGACGATGAAGAAGATCTGAGCTTTGAGCTCGGTGACGTTGATGCTGATGCCGACGAATTCGCCTCACTGGAGCTCGATGAAGAAGAGCTGGAACCCTCCGGGTCTGAGGCTGAGCCTGAGACTGCGGAAGCTGAGGAAAGCAAGCCAGAAGAGGATGACTTGCAGGAAGGCGAACTCGATTCGCTGGACGAGTCATTCCTTGATGAGCTGGATGCAGAACTGGACAAGGTTGCCGGAGATGAGGGTGCATCTGGCGACAGCGATGAAAATGAGCTGGATGATCTGGAGCTCGATGTTTCTGACGAGGACCTTGCTTTGATGGAAGAGTTCGCAGACTCCGGCGATAGTGCAGGTACAGACGGTACTGACGTGGAAAACAACGCTGCACGACTCGACGAGGAACTGGGGCTTGAAGACGCGCTGAGCGGCGAAGAGCCCGCAGACCCGGAAGAGACTGTTGCCGGTGCCGAAGCTGTTGAAGAAGAGCTGCCGGAACTTGGCGAAGATGCAGAAAGTGACGAGGCGAACGAAGAGCCTCCCGTTGCCTCTACGGCGGCTGCGTCAAAATCGGCTGACATCGATGAGTCCGACCTGGGCGACGACGATGACTTTGACTTCCTGTCGGGCACCGATGAGGCGTCAACCAAGCTGGATCTGGCCAGGGCCTACGTTGAGATGGGTGATGTGGACGGAGCCCGGGATATCCTGGAGGAAGTTGCTCTGGAGGGAAATGAGGAGCAGAAAGCGGAAGCGCAGGATCTCCTTAAAAATCTGTCCTGATTCGCTATAATCAGGGGAGGAAGCGCAAAACGCCGGCTACCGGGCCAAGCCTGGACCAAATGCCGGCGTTTTGCTTTGTCATCAGCACCGAATTCCGGACGACTCATTGTTTCTTACACCGCAACCACTGACCACCGATAGCTCCATCGGGGCGGGGCGTGTAGCGCTCGCTTTCGAGTATGACGGCCGGGGATTCCACGGCTGGCAGTATCAGAAGTCCGGTGTTCGCTCGGTTCAGGGCGAGTTGACACATGCCGTATCAAAAGTGGCGGACCACCCGGTTGAACTGGTCTGCGCGGGCCGCACCGACGCTGGTGTCCATGCCAGTTACCAGATTGCCCATTTCGAAACCCCCTCTGTACGTAATCCCCGCTCGTGGGTAATGGGTATCAACACCTCCCTGCCTTCGGATATTGCCGTGCACTGGGCCGGCAATGGTGTGGGGGACTTCCATGCGCGTTTCTCGGCAACGTACCGGCGTTACCGGTACGTGATTTATAATCACCCGGTACGGCCGGGCATCCTCAGTGGTCAGGTCAGCTGGACCTTCCGGCCACTGGATGTCGGCGTGATGAATCAGGCGGCCCAGTTCCTGAGAGGGGAGCACGATTTCTCGTCATTTCGTGCCGCCGGTTGCCAGTCCAGATCCCCCATCCGGTTTCTTGAGGCCATCAACGTAACCCGA
Source organism: Marinobacter panjinensis (assembly GCF_005298175.1). NCBI lineage: Bacteria > Pseudomonadati > Pseudomonadota > Gammaproteobacteria > Pseudomonadales > Marinobacteraceae > Marinobacter > Marinobacter panjinensis. The sequence goes on along the minus strand of NZ_SZYH01000001.1, from coordinate 661,262 downwards.
AAGGGAAAGTTCGTCGTAATTGATGTGCAGGCCAATGCATTTCTACACCACATGGTCCGTAATATCGCCGGCGCACTGATGGCCGTTGGTAGCGGGCAGCAGCAGCCGGAATGGATTCGTGAGATACTTGAGAGCAGGGACAGGACCGTTGCGGGCGTGACTGCGCCACCCCATGGATTGTACCTGGTGGATGTGGGGTACCCGGCCGAATTCCCGATTCCCGCGGCACAATGTGGGCCAGGCTTTGTGGCGCCCTGGTTCAGCGACGCCGACAACAGACCGCGCCCCCCGACTCACATACATCGAAAGCAGCGATAACAGCCCTATGAAAACCCGAGTCAAAATCTGCGGGATTACCCGGAAACAGGACGTTGTAAATGCGACCAGGGCCGGTGCGGACGCTCTGGGGTTTGTCTTCTACGAGCCCAGCCCCAGATACGTGGCGCCAACCGCTGCGAAAGCGCTTGTTCGTTCGTTGCCGCCGTTTGTATCGGCAACAGGGCTGTTCGTTAATCCGGACGCGGAGTATGTGAGGGAAGTTCTGTCACAGGTGCCTCTGGACATGCTGCAGTTTCATGGCGATGAATCCCCGGAGTTCTGCAACAGTTTCGGTGTGCGCTGGATCAAGGCGGTACGGGTACGGCAAAGCTCGGACATTGAAAATGCCTTTCGGAATTACGGCAATGCCAGCGGGTTGCTGGTTGACGCCTGGGACCCGGATAAATACGGCGGAACAGGGCAGGCCTTCAACTGGTCACTGATTCCGGAGGCCCGTCCATTGCCGCTGATATTGGCCGGCGGCCTGGCTTCTGATAACGTATTCCGCGCTGTCGCGGAGGTTCGGCCCTGGGCGGTTGATGTCAGTGGTGGTGTAGAAAGCAGCAAAGGCATCAAAGACGTTCAAAAAATCACTGATTTTATAAACGAGGTTCACCGTGTCGATGAAACTGACTGAAGAAATGCTCAAGGCGCTTCCGGATGCACGGGGCCACTTCGGTGCCTACGGCGGCAGATTTGTGTCCGAAACGCTGTTTGATTCGCTGCTGACCCTTGAGCGCGAGTACAAGAGGCTCAAGGACGATCCGGAGTTTCAGGCCGAATTCGACAGGGACCTGGCGCACTATGTGGGCCGTCCCAGCCCGCTGTATTTTGCCGAGCGGCTGACCCGGGAAACCGGTGGCGCCCAGATCTGGCTCAAGCGTGAAGACCTCAATCATACGGGCGCCCATAAGGTAAACAACACCATAGGCCAGGCACTTCTGGCCCGTTTTCTCGGCAAGAAACGCGTCATCGCCGAAACCGGTGCCGGCCAACACGGTGTGGCTACCGCAACCGTCTGTGCCCGTCTGGGGCTTGAATGTCACGTGTTCATGGGTGAAGAAGACATCCGGCGGCAGTCTCCGAACGTTTACCGGATGAAGCTGTTGGGAGCCGAGGTCCATTCGGTTACCAGTGGCACCCGCACCCTGAAAGACGCCATGAACGACGCCATGCGGGACTGGGTCGCGAACGTTGACGATACCTTCTACATTATCGGAACCGTGGCCGGGCCCCATCCTTATCCTCTGCTGGTCCGTGACTTCCAGTCGGTAATTGGTCGAGAAACCCGCCAGCAGTCCCTGGACCGGACCGGCAAGCTGCCAGACGCTCTGGTCGCCTGTGTCGGCGGCGGATCCAACGCGATTGGTATGTTCTATCCGTTCCTGACCGACGAAAGTGTGGAGTTGTATGGTGTGGAAGCCGGCGGCCTTGGTATCGAAACTGGCCAGCACGCTGCACCGCTCAGCGCCGGTCGTCCGGGTGTGCTGCACGGCAACCGAACTTACCTGATGGAAGATGAGAACGGCCAGATTGCCGGAACACATTCTGTCAGTGCCGGTCTGGATTACCCGGGTGTGGGGCCGGAGCATAGCTGGCTGAAGGATATTGGTCGTGCACACTATGTGTCGGTGACCGACGACGAGGCGCTGGACGGCTTCCGCAAGCTGACCCGCGTTGAGGGCATCATGCCGGCGCTGGAAACGGCCCATGCAGTTGCGTACGCGATCAAGCTTGCCGCCTCCATGGATAAAGACAAGATGGTGGTGATTAATATTTCCGGGCGCGGCGACAAGGATATGCAGACCATCGCCGAGATAGATGGTATCGAGGTTTAAGCTACAGCAAAGGAGCTGGCATGAGTCGAATCGAAGGGGTTCTGAAATCCCTGAAAGGGCAGGGTCGCAAGGCGCTGATCCCCTACATTACCGCCGGTGATCCACACCCGGATCAGACCGTTGATCTGATGCACACGCTGGTGGACGCGGGCGCGGATATTATCGAGTTGGGCGTGCCCTTCTCGGACCCCATGGCAGATGGCCCGGTGATCCAGCGGGCCTGTGAGCGGGCGCTCAAGCACGGCACGTCCCTGCGCCAGGTGCTGGCGATGGTGAAAACGTTCCGTGAGAAAGACGATGCGACCCCCGTTGTGTTGATGGGCTATCTCAATCCCATGGAAGCCATGGGGCAGGAAAAATTTGCTGACGCTGCCGTTGATGCCGGTGTGGACGGCATACTCACGGTGGACCTGCCGCCGGAAGAAGCGGACGAGGTGGCACCGCTGTTTACCGCACGTAACCTGGATGCGATATTTCTGCTGGCGCCGACCACCACCGATGACCGGATTCGTGCAATTAGTGAGCACAGTTCCGGCTATGTGTACTATGTTTCATTCAAGGGCGTAACCGGAGCTGGCAAAATTGATGTGGATGAAGTGGCCGCCAAGGTCGCTCACATTCATGAACTGACCGCTCTTCCGGTTGCTGTCGGCTTTGGTATTCGTGATGCAGCTACTGCCTCCGCTGTCGGACGGGTATCCGATGGTGTAATTGTCGGCAGTGTGCTGGTAGATACAATAGCCCGGAATCAGGCAGATCCCGATCAGCTCAAGCGGGCGTTGACAGATCTGCTTCACCCGATGCGCGAAGCACTGGACAGCCTGGCCTCCTGACAGACAGGTATCCGGCAGGCAACAAAGGACAGGATGAGACCATGAGTAACTGGCTGGACAAGATCATGCCGAGCAAGATTCGCTCGGAATCCAAGCAACGGACCGGGGTTCCCGAAGGCCTCTGGAAGAAATGCCCGAAATGCGGCGCCTTTCTCTATAAGCCGGAACTCGACAAGAACCTGGATGTTTGTCCCAAATGTCAGCACCACTTGCGGGTAACGGCCCGTCGGCGCCTGGATATCTTTCTGGACAAGGAAGGCCGCCAGGAAATTGCGGCTGACCTGGAGCCGTGGGATCGCCTTAAGTTCAAGGACAGCAAACGTTACAAGGACAGGCTGGCCCAGAACCAGAAAGCCACCGGTGAAAAAGACGCACTGGTCGCCATGCGCGGTTCCTGTCTCGAGACGCCGTTGGTTGCGGTGGCCTTCGAGTTCAATTTCATGGGCGGTTCCATGGGCCAGGTTGTGGGCGAGAAGTTTGTCCAGGCGGCCAACGTGTGCCTGGAAGAACGGATTCCCCTGGTGTGTTTCTCGGCCAGTGGTGGCGCGCGAATGCAGGAGGCCATCCTGTCGCTGATGCAGATGTCCAAGACCGCTGCGGCGCTTGAGCGCATGAAGCAGGAAGGCATTCCCTACATCTCCGTGATGACGGACCCGGTGTTTGGTGGTGTTTCCGCCAGCCTGGCCATGCTGGGCGACCTTAACATCGCCGAGCCCTACGCATTGATCGGGTTTGCCGGCCCCCGTGTTATCGAGCAGACGGTTCGCGAAAAGCTGCCCGAGGGCTTCCAGCGCAGTGAATTCCTGCTGGACCATGGCGCGATCGACATGATCCTGCACCGTCACCATATGCGCGAACGCATTGCAGCATTGCTGGCCAAGTTTGCCGGTATGGACAAGCCTGCCACGGAAGCACCGATCGAGTTTGAAGTATCGGAGCGGCCGGAAAGCGATGTCCCCGCAGAATGATTCCGGCGCCCGGCATTCGAATATGCCGGGCGCCGGAGCCACACTTGAGCAGTGGCTCAGTTATCTCGAATCCATCCATCCTTCCGAAATTGACCTTGGCCTTGACCGGGTTCTCCTGGTGCTGCGGCGACTGTTTCGTCGCAATCCGTTGGCGCGAATCATTACTGTCGGTGGCACCAACGGTAAAGGCAGTGCCGTTGTAGCGATCGAACAACTGTTGATCAGGGCTGGTCGTTCGACCGGCGCCTACACCTCACCGCACCTGCAGCATTACAATGAGCGAGTCCGGATCAACGGTTCAAATGTTACCGATGACAGTCTGGTTCGCGCTTTTGAACGGGTTGAGTCGGCCCGCGGCAACACCACGCTGACCTACTTCGAGTTTGGCACCCTGGCTGCCTTTGTATTGTTCGAGGAAGCCGGCGTGGAAGACTGGGTTCTCGAGGTAGGGCTTGGGGGCCGGCTGGATGCAGTGAACGTGTTGGATCCGGACCTGGCGATCATTACCTCGGTGGATATTGATCACGTATCTTTTCTCGGGGATAACCGTGAGGTTATTGGCTTCGAGAAGGCCGGAATACTGCGCCCTGGCGTCAATGCCATCTATGCCGATACAGATCCCCCGGCGTCCGTGCTTCAGCAGGCGTCCGCCCAGAAGGTTCACCTTGAACGCCCGGGTGAGACCTATCAGCTGGTACCAACGAAGAACGACGGGCAGGCAGCGAACGTATTCATCCTCAGGCAGGCGCGTTATGGTGACGAGGTAAGGCTTCCCGATACCGGGCTTCCTGTCCATAGCCTGGCAGCTGCCGTTGTTGCTATACGTCAGCTCGAGCCTGGCCTGGAACTGGCGGCTATTGAACAGTTGCTCGCCGGGCTTGCGCTCCCGGGACGTTACGAAGTTTTGAGTGCCTCCCCCCGGGTCATTGCGGATGTCGGCCATAATCCCCATGCCGCTGACTGGCTGGCCAACCGAATCGGTCGCCAGCGAAAGGCTGAGGGGCGTGTTATCGCCATCTATGGAGCCCTGGCCGACAAGGATGTGGAAGGCGTTGGCCGTGCAATGAGCCGGGTTGTCGATCGGTGGTATCTTGCCGGGCTGGAGGTTCCCCGTGGCCTGAGTTGCCAGGAACTGGCAGCACGCCTGACGGGAATCATCGGCGAGGCCTCGCCGGCGCTGTCGTCATCGGTCGGGGAGGCTCTGGAAAACGCCCTGGCGGAAGCAACTCAGGATGACCTGGTCATTGTGTTCGGATCGTTCTTTACCGTTGCGGCGGCCCGTGACGCTCTGGGAAAATGACCCATCTTAAATATCCGTCATGCCTGCCATGAGGCTTTGAGTTCTCAACAGGTGGCGGTTACTATCGGGCACAGTATTGGTCAATGTTGGCGAGTCGTGAATTAACAGGGGATTGCGTAACGTGGATGGACTGAAGCAAAGAATCATCGGGGCGCTCGTGCTGGTGTCTCTTGCCGTTATCTTTGTGCCGATGATGTTTGATGAACCACACTCCGAACGTGAATCCACTTCCATCAAAATTCCCGAGGAGCCTCCGTTCCCCGAAGTTGAAGCGCCGGAACCCGAGATTGCCGAAGCACCTGCCTACCGTCTTGAAGAATCCGGTAATGGCGATCAGCAGCCTGTAGTGCAAGAGCCTGCCTTTGGAGATCCGCCACAGGCGGTGTCAGAGGTGGAAGCGCCAGAGCCAGTCCCCACCGTTGAAGAGCCTGAAGTATCGCAACAGGAAGTCAGCGAGCCGGAAACGCAAGAACCTGTCAGGGAGGAGGATGCTGCCGAGTTTACCCGGTCCCTGGAGGGCGCCTGGGTTGTGCAACTGGGCAGTTTTGGCAGCGCCGATAACGCCAGGAACCTCCGGAACAAGGTGCGTGAAAAGGGCTACAACTCCCACCTTCAGGAAGTAACCCGTGGCGACGCCGAGCTTACCCGGGTTTTCAGTGGGCCGTTTGCCGAGAAAGCGGAAGCCGAAAAAGCCAAGCAGGTCCTCGACAAAGCCTTCGGCCTCAACAGCCTGGTAACCTCCGGCGAAAAATAGAGCGTCGGGCTGCCTCAGTATTGCGTAATGGACGGTTTGGTCAGGTGACGTTTCCTGATAGAATTCGCGCTTCCTTTTCTCCACCGGGTTTTTCATGGATGCGCTGATCTGGATCGACTGGGTCATCATTGCCCTGATTACTGTTTCTACCCTTATCAGTCTCAAGCGTGGCTTCATCAAGGAAGCGCTGTCGCTGATAACCTGGGTGGGTGCGTTCATTATTGCCCGAACGTTTCATCCCCAGATGCAGTCTCTCCTCGAGGGCACCGTCGAGACGCCACTGGTGCGCCTGGTAGCGGCCTTTGCCATCCTGTTTTTTGCCACCCTGATCGTTGGTGCCATCATCAACAACCTGATTGGCCACCTGGTCAAGGCTACCGGCCTGTCGGCAACCGATCGGGTATTGGGCATGGGATTTGGCCTGTTACGGGGGCTGGTGGTGGTGATTGTCGCAATCGCCTTTACCCGCTATACACCCCTGGCCGAAGATACCTGGTGGCGTACGTCAGTGATGATTGAGCGTCTGGCCGTTGTGGAGGACTGGTCACGAAGGACCCTGGGAGACGAATTCGCGCGCTTTCTCGGGCCCGCAGGTGGAGGCATGGACGACTCCCCGGAATCGCAACAGGAAGATAACGTGGAACCCGCTTCCGCGTCCCGCTAACATTCAGTTTTAACGCTTCGGAGATTACCGTATCCATGTGTGGCATTGTCGGCATAGTCAGTACTTCCAACGTGAATCAGTCGCTTTACGACGCGCTGACCGTATTACAGCACCGGGGCCAGGATGCAGCGGGAATAGTAACCTTTCAGAACGAGCGTTTTTTCCTTCGCAAGGACAACGGGCTGGTGCGGGATGTATTCCGTACCCGTCATATGCGACGGCTGGTGGGCAACGTGGGTATCGGCCATGTCCGTTACCCTACCGCCGGCAGTTCCAGCTCTTCCGAAGCTCAGCCTTTCTATGTCAACAGCCCCTACGGCATTACGCTGGCCCACAACGGTAACCTGACCAACGCCGAAGACCTCAGCAATGACCTGTTCCGCACCGATCTGCGCCATATCAACACCAACTCGGACTCGGAAGTACTGCTGAACGTATTTGCCCACGAACTGCAGAAGCTGGGCAAGCTCGACCCGACCAAGGAAGAGATTTTTTCCGCCGTGCGTGCGGTGCACAAACGGTGCCGTGGCGCCTATGCCGTCATTGCAATGATCACCGGTTATGGCATCGTCGGCTTCCGCGACCCCAATGGTATCCGCCCGGCCTGTTATGGCGTGCGAAAGACCGAGGCGGGCGAGGAGTACATGATTGCATCCGAAAGCGTCGCCCTGAGTGCAGCCGGTTTCAAACTGGTGCGCGACATAGCCCCTGGTGAGGCGGTCTACATTGAAACTGATGGCACGTTGTATACCCAGCAGTGTGCAGAAGAACCCCACCTGTACCCGTGCGTGTTCGAGCATGTGTATTTCGCAAGGCCTGACTCCATCATTGACCAGGTGTCGGTTTACAAGGCTCGCCTCAGAATGGGGGAAACCCTGGCGGAGAAGGTTCTGCGGGAGCGCCCGGATCATGATATCGACGTGGTAATGCCCATACCCGATACCAGCCGTACCTCTGCGATGCAGATGGCGCACCGGTTGGGGGTGAAGTTCCGGGAGGGGTTCATCAAGAATCGCTACATCGGCCGCACCTTTATCATGCCCGGCCAGAAAATGCGCAAGAAGTCAGTACGCCAGAAGCTGAACCCGATTGACCTGGAGTTCCGTGGCAAGAACGTGATGCTGGTGGACGATTCTATCGTTCGGGGCACCACCTGTAAGGAGATCGTGCAGATGGCCAGGGATGCCGGTGCCCGCAAGGTCTATTTTGCCTCAGCGGCGCCCCCGGTGCGTTATCCCAACGTGTACGGTATCGACATGCCGTCGGTGAATGAACTGATCGCCCATGATCGCAGCGTTGACGAGATTGCGACGTTGATCGGCGCAGACTGGCTGCTGTACCAGGATCTGGAAGACCTGATTACCTGTGTCAGTGACGTTAACCCGGATATTGAAGGCTGGGAGTGCTCGGTGTTTACCGGCAACTACATCACCGGTGATGTGGACGCTGCGTATCTCAACAAGCTGGAAGCCGCCCGCAACGATGAGAACCGCTTCGAGGGCGGTTCCGGAGATTCTTCCGATAACGGTATTATTGATCTGTATAACGATGAAGATTGACCACGCCACGGTCGTAAACAGGAGTTTGTCATGACCTATCGCCGCGAAGAGCACGTCCTGATCCCGGAATCGGATCTTGAGGGCATGTCGGTGGATACTCTCGCGGTCCGTGCAGGGCAGATCCGTACTGGCCAGCTGGAACACAGCGATGCGATCTTTCCCACCTCGAGCTTTGTCTATGGCAGTGCCGCCCAGGCGGCGGCACGGTTCGGAGGCGAAGAGCCGGGCAATATCTATTCCCGTTTTACCAATCCCACGGTGCAGGCGTTCGAGGCCCGGATTGCAGCGATGGAAGGCGGTGAAAGGGCAGTGGCGACGTCTTCCGGCATGGCAGCTATTCTGGCCACCTGCATGGCATTGCTGAAAACCGGTGATCACGTGATCTGTTCCCGGGGCGTGTTCGGTACCACCAACGTGTTGTTCCAGAAATATCTGGCCAAATTTGGTGTCGAAACCACTTTTGTGGGCCTGACCGACATGGCGCAATGGCAGGCTGCCGTGCGACCGGAAACCCGAATGGTGTTTATCGAAACACCGTCCAATCCGCTGTGCGAAGTGGCGGATATGGCGGCCCTGGCCAAACTCTCCCATGACAACGATGCCCTGTTTGTGGTGGACAACTGTTTTTGCACACCGGTTCTGCAGCGCCCGTTCGAGCATGGTGCAGACATCATTATTCACTCCGCAACCAAATACCTGGACGGACAGGGTCGCTGTGTTGGCGGTGTGGTGGTTGGTCCCGACAAACTGATGGAGGAGGTCTACGGCTTCCTGCGCTCAGCCGGCCCGACCATGAGCCCGTTCAACGCCTGGGTTTTCCTCAAGGGTCTGGAAACCTTACCAATCCGTATGCGCGCCCACTGTGACAATGCGTTAGAGTTGGCCAAATGGCTGGAAGGGCAGGGCACCGTAGACCGGGTATTCTATGCTGGCTTGTCCGACCATCCGCAGCATGAGCTGGCGAAACGCCAGCAGAGCGGATTCGGCGGGGTGCTCTCGTTTACCGTGAAAGGTGGGAGAGAGCAGGCCTGGGCGTTTATCGACGCAACCCGAATGATCTCCATCACCGCCAATCTTGGTGATGTCAAAACAACGATTACACATCCGGCCACAACCACTCATGGCCGACTGTCTCCGGAGGACAAGGAGCACGCGGGTATTACCGAAAATCTGGTACGGATCTCGGTAGGTATTGAAGCTGTTGAGGATCTCAAAACCGACTTGCAGCGTGGGTTTGAGGCTCTTGAAAATTACCGTCAGGGAACTGTCTGAGCATTCATGGCTGAGAGCGCAAAAGCAAAAAAATCAGGAGAGCTGACAGACAAACAGTTGCGGTTCCGTCATTTTCTGGCCCAGGGGGCCCGGGAAGGGGCGGTGATTGCGCTGATTGCGCTGTGTATCTATCTGGGCATGGCACTGGTGACCTTCAGCCCTTCGGATCCCGGCTGGGCCAGCATAGGGCATGAAACCAGTGTGCAGAATTACGCTGGCCGCACCGGCGCCTGGCTCGCCAGCCTGCTCCGCGACTTCTTTGGTCATGTGGCCTTCCTGTTTCCGGTGATGATCGCGGCCTACGCCCTGATGCTTATCCGCCGCCGGAATGATCCCATCGATATGCACGTGCCCTTGTTCCTGGTGCGATTCGGCGGGTTTCTGCTGATCCTGTTGTCGGCGACCAGCCTGCTGTCACTGTATTCCGTGTTCGGGCTCGGGGTTACCTCCGGTGGTGTGCTTGGTGCAGCGGTTTCCGAGGCGATGGTGCGCTTCTTCAACTTGCCGGCGACAACGCTGTTACTGATCTCCATCTTCCTGTTTGCACTGACGGTGAGTACCGGGCTGTCCTGGTTCTGGTTGATGGATCAACTGGGCAACCTGACCCTGCGCGCGGCTAACAGCATCAAGAGCCTGTTTTCGTCTTCCGCCAAGGCGCGGACTGCGCCTGATGCTCCCGGGCCGGCAGCGACCGCACCCCCGAAGAAACCTGTGGAACCGCCGGTGGTGCGGGACAAGGTAGCGGCATCGGTCAGGAACAAGGCTGCAGGTGTGCCCTGGTGGAGACGTCTGCTGGGTCTGGGCCCCCGCAAGGACAAGGCAAAGCCAGCGGCTCCGCCGAAACAACGGCGTGAACCGGGGCTTGAGGGTGTGCAATCCGTGGACGATGCCGAACCGGCGCGGCTTGAAAGCTTCAGCTCCCGGGATGACAGTGCTCCGGGTGCCGATATGCCTGAAGCCGGCCTGAAAAGTGGCAAAAAGCCACCCACAGGTCCCGCTGGCAAGTCCCTGAAGATCTCCCCGTTCAAGCGTGAAGATCAGTCCACCACAAACGGCAGTGGAAAAAGCAAACAGGCATCGCTGCTGGAAGACATCGAGAGTCCCATTCCTCCGATTTCGCTTCTGGATCCGCCGGAAGAGCACAAGGAAAGGGGCTATTCCGAGGAGTCGCTTCAGCATATGTCGCGCCTTCTGGAAGAGAAACTGGCGGATTTCGGGGTTTCTGTGGAAGTGGTCGAGGTTAATCCCGGGCCGGTTATTACCCGTTTCGAAATCAAGCCTGCTGCCGGGGTCAAGGTAAGCAAGATCTCCAACCTTGCGAAAGACCTGGCCCGTTCACTGGCGGTTCTCAGTGTCCGTGTGGTTGAGGTTATTCCCGGTAAGTCGGTTGTCGGCATTGAAATTCCCAATGAAGAACGTGAAATGGTCCGGCTCAGTGAGGTATTGAGTGCCCGGGTGTTTACGGAATCCTCCTCTGCGTTGACCCTGGCGCTGGGCAACGACATCGGCGGCAATCCGATGGTGGCGAACCTTGCCAAGATGCCGCACCTGCTGGTTGCAGGTACCACGGGTTCCGGTAAGTCGGTAGGTGTGAATGCCATGCTCCTGAGCATGCTGCTGAAAGCCACACCGGAAGAAGTCCGCTTTATCATGGTGGACCCCAAGATGCTGGAGCTGAGCATCTACGACGGTATCCCACACCTGCTGGCACCGGTGGTCACCGACATGAAAGATGCCGCCAACGCCTTGCGCTGGTGCGTGGCGGAGATGGAGCGACGTTACCGGCTGCTTGCGAGCCTGGGTGTTCGCAATCTGGCCGGGTACAACCGCAAGGTAAAAGACGCCGCTGCAGCGGGAGAGCCCCTGCTGGATCCCACCTGGAAGCCGGATGAATATCTCGCAAACGATGAACAGGAGCGGCCAGAGCTGGAAACACTGCCGTTCATCGTGGTGGTGATCGACGAATTCGCCGACATGATGATGATTGTTGGCAAGAAAGTGGAAGAACTCATCGCGCGGATTGCACAGAAGGCCCGTGCCGCCGGTATTCACCTGATTCTGGCCACCCAGCGGCCGTCGGTTGATGTCATTACCGGCCTGATCAAGGCCAATATTCCCACCCGTATGTCGTTCCAGGTGTCGTCGAAGATTGACTCCCGCACGGTACTGGATCAGGGCGGAGCAGAGCAGTTGCTGGGGCATGGCGACATGCTTTACCTGCCCCCCGGCTCCGGGCTTCCGGTACGTGTTCACGGTGCCTTCGTGGATGACGACGAAGTGCACCGGGTTGTGAGTGCCTGGAAAGCGCGCGGTGAGCCGGTTTATGTCGATGATGTGCTCAACGGCGCCGAAGGCGAAAACCTTCCCGGTGTGCCCAGCCTGAGCGATGGCGGCGGGGACAGTGAAGGGGACGCCCTGTTTGACGAGGCTGTTGCGTTCGTCACCGAGGGTAGACGTGTTTCAATTTCATCCGTGCAGCGAAAATTCAAGATCGGCTATAACCGGGCGGCAAACCTGGTCGAGGCCATGGAAGCATCCGGTGTGGTCAGCTCTGCCGGGCACAATGGCGCCCGCGAAGTACTGGCACCACCGCCACCACGAGATTAGGAGTACCGAATGATGATGGAATCACCAAAGGGTTTGTGGATCTTATCCATTCTGGCAGCGGTGTTGATGTTTGCCCTGCCGGCCCACGCTGAAGAGAGCGGGGAAGAAGCCGCAGCGGAACTGGCGTCCATGCTGGAGAGTTACGAAACCTTTCAGGCCAGCTTCATCCAGATTGTGGTTAACGAAAACGGCAACCGTGTGCAGGAAAGCCGTGGTTCCCTCAAGGCCAAACGCCCGGGCCTGTTCTACTGGGAGACCAGCCAGCCCCATTCCCAGTTCGTAGTCAGCGATGGCAACAAGGTAGAGGTTTACGACCCGGACCTGGAACAGGTCACCGTCCACAGTCTGGACGAAAAAGTCTCGACGACACCTGCGTTGCTGCTCAGTGGTGAAGTAGACAATCTGGATGAAACCTACGAGGTGTCAATGCGCAGTGTTGGCGAAAACACCCGGGAATTTACCCTGGAACCCAGAAGAGAGGATTCGCTGTTCGTGTCTCTGCGTCTGACCTTCTTCAAGGGCGAGTTGCAGGAGATGCGTATGCAGGATTCGTTGTCCCAGTTGAGCGTGCTCAGCTTCGACGATATCCGTCTCAACGAAGACGTGAGCGACAGCGCCTTTGTCCTTGAATACCCCGATGACGTGGATGTGATCCGGGACGGAGCCTGATGCAGGAAAGCCTGTTCGGTGAACAGCAGGGGTTTCGGCCACTGGCTGCACGAATGCGCCCGGAAAACCTCGACGAATACGTCGGCCAGGCCCATCTGGTGGGTGAGGGCAAGCCCCTTCGCCGGGCTGTGGAGCAGGGCCAGCTCCATTCCATGATCCTCTGGGGGCCTCCTGGCGTCGGCAAGACCACGTTCGCTCGCCTGCTTGCCAACCTCAGTGACCTGAGCTTCGAGACCGTCTCCGCGGTTCTGAGCGGTGTAAAGGATATCCGCGCGATTGTGGAACGGGCGAAAAACCGCAAGCGCAGTGAAGGCCGGGATACCCTGCTGTTCGTTGATGAGGTTCATCGCTTCAACAAGAGCCAGCAGGATGCGTTCCTTCCTCACATCGAGGATGGCACCTTCATTTTCGTGGGCGCCACCACAGAAAACCCTTCTTTCGAGCTCAACAGCGCACTGCTGTCCCGCACCCGGGTTTATGTCCTCAAGAATCTCTCCGATGACGATATTCTGGAATTGCTGAACCGGGCGCTGTCCGCTCCGGAGGGGTTGGACGGACGTTTCACGGTTGATGGCCCCGTTCTGGACCTTATGGCGTCAGCCTCAGGCGGAGATGCCAGGCGGGCGCTGAATATACTCGAGGTGGCAACGGATCTTGCCGAGCCGGATGAAGAAAACGCCGCGAGAATCACCCGCGATCACCTGGAGCAGGTTCTGCAGACCAGCCTGAGACGCTTCGACAAGGGCGGCGATGTTTTCTACGACCAGATATCGGCGCTGCACAAGTCGGTGCGTGGCTCGGACCCCGATGGGTCCCTGTATTGGCTATGCCGTATGCTCGATGGCGGCTGTGACCCCCTTTATGTGGCTCGCCGGCTGGCCAGAATTGCCAGTGAGGACATCGGCAACGCTGACCCCAGGGCACTGCAGATTTCCATGGACGCCTGGGAGGCTCAGGAGCGACTGGGTTCGCCGGAAGGGGAGTTGGCCCTTGCCCAGGCGGTGACCTACCTGGCGATGGCGCCAAAGAGCAATGCCGTCTACAAGGCCTTCAACCAGTGTATGGCCGATATCCGCAAGGATCCGGACTATGAAGTGCCCGTTCACCTGCGCAATGCGCCTACCAAGCTGCTTGAATCGATGGGCCATGGTCATGAATACCGTTACGCCCACGATGAGCCGGAGGCCTTTGCCGCCGGCGAATCCTACCTGCCGGAAGCTATCCATCAACGCCGGTACTACCAGCCCGTCAATCGTGGTCTGGAAATCAAACTGGCTGAAAAGCGGGATCGACTTGATCAGTGGAACCGTAACAGCCCCCGCAAGCGTTATCCGTAAACCTGAAATAGTCTGCCGGGCCATGCCTGCTGTAGCCACAGACATCCTCGCAGGTATAATGCCCAGTCAATCGTCAGAAAACAGACACTTGTCCACTTACCTTTGAACCGGAAAACTCAGGATAACCATGCTCGATCCCAAACGTGTCCGCACCCAGACTGAAGAGATCGCCCGTCGCCTGGCCATCAAGGGCTTTACCTTTGATAAAGCCACCTTCGATCAGCTCGAGGAACGCCGCCGTGCGATCCAGGTGAAAACGGAAACCTTGCAGGGCGAGCAGAACCGCCGGTCCAAATCCATCGGCAAGGCCAAGGCGGCCGGTGAGGACATTCAGCCCTTGCTGGATGAGGTGGAAAACCTGAAGCAGCAGAAGTCAGAAGCAGAAGACGAATTGCGCATGCTTCAGGAAGAACTGAATGACTTCCTTGCGGCGATTCCTAACCTGCCGGATGAGACGGTACCGGCGGGAGAGAGCGAAGACGACAACGTGGAGGTTCGTCGCTGGGGCACACCGAAAACGTTCAACTTTGAGCCCAAAGACCACGTCGCACTCGGCGAAGCGCTTGGCGGTCTGGACTTTGAAACCGCGACACGCCTGGCCCATTCCCGGTTTGCGGTGATGCGCGGCCCGGTTGCGCGGTTGCACAGGGCACTGGCCCAGTTCATGTTGAATCTGCATACCGAAGAGCATGGCTATATGGAAGCCTATGTTCCTTATCTGGTGAATGCCGAGACCCTCTACGGTACCGGCCAGCTTCCAAAGTTTGAGGAAGATCTGTTCCGTATGGATGGCGAAAAGCCGCTGTACCTGATTCCCACGGCGGAAGTACCTGCCACCAACCTGGTCAGTGACACCATCCTGGACGCCAAAGAGCTGCCTCTGAAGATGGTATGCCATACCCCCTGTTTCCGCAGCGAGGCCGGCTCCTACGGCCGTGACACCCGGGGTATGATCCGGCAGCACCAGTTCGACAAGGTAGAGCTGGTCCAGGTGGTGCGGCCCGAAGATTCCGAGGCAGCGCTCGAGGCCCTCACCGGCCATGCGGAAAAGGTACTGCAACTACTGGAACTCCCTTACCGACTGGTTGACCTGTGCGGTGGTGACATGGGCTTCGCAGCGGCTCGCACCTACGATATCGAGGTGTGGCTGCCGGGGCAGGACAAGTACCGGGAAATTTCTTCCTGTTCCAATACCCGGGATTTCCAGGCACGGCGCATGCATGCACGTTGGCGTAATCCGGAAACCAACAAGCCTGAGCCGGTCCACACCCTGAACGGTTCCGGTCTCGCCGTTGGCCGTGCACTGATCGCGGTCATGGAGAACTACCAGCAGGCAGACGGCAGCATTCTGGTTCCGGAGGTCCTGAAGCCGTACATGGGAGGTTTAGAAAAAATCCAATGAGTGACAGATCCGACGATGCACCATGGAGGGGCGTTGGTGCAAAGCCTGCACCGGTTCGATACCAAAAGAATCCGGTCACCGAAAACCCCAACAGTTCCGAGGGTGAGGTCGCGCTTGTGGGCGCCGGCCCCGGTGACCCGGAACTTCTGACACTGAAGGCCTGGCGCCTGATTCAGTCGGCAGAAGTGGTGTTGTACGATCGCCTGGTATCGGCGGAAATCCTGTCACTCATTCCGGAAACCGCGGAACGGATTCACGTAGGTAAGCAGCGGTCGAACCATACCTTGCCCCAGGAGCAGATCAACAACCGGCTGGTGGAACTCGCCCGCAAGGGGCACAAAGTTGTACGGTTGAAGGGTGGGGATCCCTTCATTTTTGGTCGTGGTGGCGAGGAAATCGAAACCCTGGCCGCGGCTGGCGTGCGCTTCCAGGTCGTGCCGGGAATCACTGCTGCGTCCGGATGTGCGGCTTACGCCGGGATACCGCTCACTCATCGCGATCATGCCCAGTCAGTCCGCTTTGTAACCGGCCATCTCAAAAATGATACCTGCGACCTGCCGTGGAAGGATTTCGTGCAGAACAACCAGACCCTGGTGTTCTACATGGGACTGGTGGGCCTACCCATCATCTGCCGGCAGCTGATTGCCAACGGAATGTCCCCGGATATGCCGGTGGCACTGGTGTCCCGGGGCACCACGCCCCAGCAGCAGGTTGTTACCGGAGACCTGTCCACTATCGTCGAGCGGGTAGAGGAGAACGAGGTGCCTGCTCCCACACTGGTCATCATAGGCAGGGTGGTGACCCTGAGAAGCAGGCTGGATTGGGTAGGCGGCTGAGCCTTCAGCCGCGGCTCTTGACCAGCCGCGGCACCGGATTAGCCGCGCCGATTCGGCAACACGTCTTTGAGCTTGTCCCGCATGTCGTGCAGGGCCTTTTCAGTGGTTTCCCAGTCAATGCAGGCGTCAGTGACCGACACGCCGTACTTGAGATCAGCCAGGTTTTCCGGAATCGACTGATTGCCCCAGTTCAGGTTGCTTTCCACCATCAGGCCCTGGATGGACTGGTTGCCCTCCAGAATCTGGTGGGTAATGTCCTGGATGACCAATGGCTGAATGCCCGGGTCCTTGCTGGAGTTGGCGTGGCTACAGTCGACCATGATCGATTGACGCAGTTTCGCTTTCTCGAGCGCCTGTTCGCAGAGGGCAACACTGACTGAATCGTAGTTGGGTTTACCACCGCCGCCACGGAGAACCACATGGCCATAGTTGTTGCCGCGGGTGCGGATGATCGCCACCTTGCCCTGCTGGTCGATGCCCAGGAAGCTGTGGGGATGTGAGACCGACTTCATGGCATTGACCGCGACGTCCAGGCTGCCATCGGTACCATTCTTGAAGCCGATGGCCATGGACAGACCGCTGCTCATCTCTCGGTGCGTCTGGGATTCGGTGGTACGGGCGCCAATGGCGGACCAGGAAATAGTGTCCTGCAGGTATTGCGGGGAAATCGGGTCAAGGGCTTCAGTGGCCGTGGGCAGGCCGAGTTCGGAAATGTCCAGCAGCAGGCGGCGGCCAATGTGAAGGCCCTGTTCGATATCAAAGGTATCGTTCAGGTGTGGGTCGTTGATCAAGCCCTTCCAGCCGACGGTGGTGCGTGGCTTCTCGAAATACACCCGCATGACAATCAGCAGGGTATCGCTGACTTCATCCGCCAGCTTCTTGAGTTTTACAGCATAGTCCCGGGCAGCTTCAACATCATGAATGGAGCAGGGGCCCACCACCACAAACAGGCGATGATCCTTGCCGTCCATGATGTCATAGATGGCCTGGCGGCCGTTTTCCACGGTTTCCGCAGCCTTGCCGGAAAGCGGCAATTCCTGCTTCAGCGCTTCAGGTGTGATCAATGGTTCCTGACTCGCCACATTCAGATTCTCTAGATTGGTGCCCGACATTCTGTTGTTATCCCCGTCGCATAAACATGACTGGCCGGCGTTAAGTTGCAGTAAACCCCGGCGAGTTGGTTATACTGCGTTATTTGATAGACCTTTTCAACGCTTCTGACGCGCGGAGAACGGATGCAGCAGAGCACGCAGAACAAGGGGAAAGTCCTGCCCCGGAAGCGGGTTCCAGAGAAGATGGCCGACGTGCTCTCCGGCATTCGCGTACCAGATCTTCCTTACCCGGCCCGAAAGCTGTCACCGGACGCGGTCAGCGACTGGGGGCCGCTACTGCTTTCCTGCTGGACAGAGCAAAGGGACGAGCCTGTCACCCATGTGATTCGCTCGGTTTCCCTGACCTGGTCTGTCCGGCAGATCAACTCCGCCTATGTTGCCGACCGCATCATGGGCGTCTTCCTTAAAACCAGTGGTTTGCACCCTGAGCTCGCCCGTCGCATCGCCCGCCTGAGGTTCTTTTTTGCCTGGCGAATGAATCTTGAAGGCGCCGGTGCACTCCATGAAACGCTGATTCAGTGGCTCGACAGCCTGCAGGACTGCCGCGGCTGGAGTGCCTCAGGTGGACGGTCGGCCAGGGCAATTCTGGATCAGCTGGATGCACTGATTATAGCGGTTTCCGGCAGTTTCGATTCCGGCGATATCGAGCCGGTGCTGGTTTTTTGCCGCCAGTGGGAAGAGGACGCCACCAGACGGGAACAGCAGAACGACAGACTGCGTCAGCGCCTGCTCGAAACGGAGCAGGGAGCCGCCAGGCAGCGACGGGCGGAGCAGACAGCGCGTGCTCTGGTGGGGCGGGCCCTGCAGAATCGTCAATTGCCACAGGCAGTGGTGAATTTCATTTTTGATCACTGGTTCGGATTGCTGAAACAGATCGTCTGGGAAGAGGGCACCGAGGGTGAAAACTGGCGACATGCCGGCAAGCTCCTGGAGTGGCTGGTGTGGATTGGCGATCCCGGCCTTTCGGACCGGGACCGGAACCGGCTCTACACGGTCGGTGAACAGATTGGTGATCGCATAACCGACGTGTGGAACCGGGTTCAGAAGAACCCGCTGGAAGAAAAAGCCCTGGAGGGTGTTCAGTCCGTCATGGTCGCACGCCTGCGGGGTGAAACACCGGATCTTGTGCCCGCTCTGCCGACCGATAACCGCTTTTCCTGGGATTCTGCCTGGCTCACCTTCTCCGAACCTGCTGAAGCGGACGTATCGCCCCTGAAGGGCAAGTGGTACGTTGAGGGCGAGGGCGCAAAGGAACGGCGCAGATTCTTCTTCGCGCTGCTGCCAGACACCTGTGAAGTGCTCTGGACCAATGGCGCGGGCGTCAAACTCGGTGTACAGCCCTGGGCGCGATTTGTGGCTGGTCTCGACAGCGGCACCCTGCGCTCCTTGCCACCGCTGAAACCCTTTGGCGAGGTATTGGCGGAAACGGTTACCTCTCTGTCGGTGGTGCTTGATCGTCAGAAGCTTCAGCGCGCAAAAGCAGCGAAGGAAGCAAAGGCGCGAGCTGACGCGCTGCGCCGGGAAAAGGACGAGGCAGAACGGCGACAACGGGAAGAAGAAACCGCCAGGCAGGAGGAACTTACCCGCAGCGAACAGGCAGCAGAGGCTCAGCGCGTGGCCGATGAAGAGGCCGAACAGGATCGCTTGTTGCGCGAGAAAGTCGCCGCAGCGCAGCAACTTGTTGACGGTATCAAACTTGGTGGCTGGATCGTGGAAGAAGGCTCCGGGAAGGGCCAGGACTCGGTTCGCCTGAAACTGGCGGTGCGGATCAACGCCTCGAAAAAACTGGTATTTGTGGACCGGTTGGGCCTGAATCGCCGGGAGTTCCTGGTGGACGAACTGGTAGACGAGATCGTTGCGGGCCGCATTCGCGTACTGGGGGCCTCTGCAGAATTTGACGAAACCCTGTCCAGGGTTGTGGGGCGCATCCGGGTTGGCCGGAACTGATCGGGTAACCGGCAACGTCAGGTGGGAAATCATGAGTGATATTGATTACAACTTTGGTGACTACGACGATTCTCCGGAATCCGGGGATAACCGGTCCGAATACCGACTGACGGCGAGTGCGAAGGTGACGATGGAGCTGGAGTCGTCGGTTCCTGATGGTACCGGCAACGAACGCACAATAGTGTCGCGAACCAGTGATCTGTCTGCCAGGGGAATCCGGCTCGCCACCTCTGAGCCGTTAACAACAGGGGCGATACTGCCTGCCTGGGTGAGTCTGGAAGAAGTCTCCGAACCCTTCCGGTTAATGGTGGAAGTGGTGTGGTGTCGTCCGGCCGACGGAAGTGGCTGGCTGGTGGGGCTGCAGATTCTGGAGTCTGACGATACGGCGTATCTGGAATGGGTTGAAGCGGTTGCCAGGGCGATGGCGGAAGGTTAACCGTGGTTCCCGGCAGGGCAGAGGCCCCACCGGGGAACTGCAGGCGCTGTCAGTCTTCCAGTTCGCCCATGCCGGTGATGTTGAAGCCGGCATCCACGTACATGATTTCGCCGGTAATACCACTGGCCATGTCGGAGCACATGAAAGCGGCGGCATTGCCAACCTCATCAGTAGTTACATTCCGACGCAGGGGCGCCCTGCGGGCATTCTCCGCGAGCATTTTGCGGAAGCTCTTGATGCCGGAGGCCGCCAGAGTCCTGATGGGCCCTGCGGAGATGGCGTTAACCCGAATACCATCACGCCCCAGGCTGCCGGCCATATAGCGAACGTTGGCTTCCAGTGACGCCTTGGCCAGTCCCATCACGTTGTAGTTCTGCAGTACCTTTTCGGCGCCCAGGTAGCTCAGGGTCAGCAGCGAGCTGTTTTCGTGCAGCATCTTGCGGCCGGCCTTGGCCAGCGCTACAAAGCTGTAGGAGCTGATTTCGTGGGCAATACGAAAGCCCTCACGGGTAGTGACGTCCACGTAGTTGCCATCAAGTTCGTTGCCCGGCGCAAAGCCAACGGAATGCACAATAACGTCGACATTATCCCAGTGCTTGCCCAGATCGGTGAACACAGCTTCGATTTCGTCATCGCTGGCAACGTCGCATGGAAAAATCAGTGAACTGCCCCAGCCTTCGGCGAATTTCTCCACCCGGGATTTAAGCTTTTCATTCTGGTAGGTAAAAGCCAGTTCGGCGCCCTCTCTGGCGAAGGCATCTGCAATGCCATAGGCAATTGAGTGCTTGCTTGCAACGCCGACAATCAGTGCTTTCTTGCCACTGAGTAATCCCATAACAGTTCTCCCTGTGTTTCAGTTTAAGGCATTATCCATGAACCGCAGCGGTGCGGGTAACGCTCAATTGGTCGTAGTGTCCAGCCTGTCGTACCCGGTATAGAAAAGCGCCGCTCCAAGCAGTTCACGGGTGTACTCGTGTTTCGGTGTGTTGAAAATTCCGGATGCTTCGCCATATTCCACCACGCAGCCGTTTTTGAGCACCAGCAGTTTGTGGCTAAGCGCCCGGACCACGGACAGGTCGTGGCTGATAAACACATAGCTTAGACCATATTTGTCCTGTAGATCTCTCAGAAGGGTAATCACCTGCTTTTGCACCGTTCGATCAAGGGCCGAGGTGGGCTCGTCCAGAATGATCAGCTCCGGCTGCAGCACCAGCGCCCGGGCAATGGCGATTCGCTGCCGTTGGCCACCTGAAAATTCATGGGGGTAGCGGTGTCGGGCGTCCGGGTCCAGGCCCACGTCGTTCAGTGCCTGGATAACTTTCCGGTCCTGTTCCTCCGGGGTGGCCGGTGCGTGAATTTCGAGACCCTCCCGAACAATCTCGGCGACCGACATGCGGGGGCTGAGGCTGCCGAAGGGGTCCTGGAACACAATCTGGAGTCGGCTGCGCCAGGGGCGGAATGCTTTCTGGTCTAAATGGGATAACTCCGATCCGGTGAGCCGTATGCTCCCGGTGCTACCGGTCAGTTTCAGCAGCGCGTGGCCAATGGTGGTTTTGCCGCTGCCGCTTTCACCCACGATGCCAAGCGTCTCGCCCTGGTTGAGGGAAAAGCTGACGTTGTCTACCGCCTGGAACCAGGCTTTCGGCGTGCCCAGCAGGCTTTTTCGGGTAATAAAGCGAACATCCAGGTTGTCCACATCCAGCAGCGGCTTGTTGTTGACCATGGCGCCTGAAGGTGAGGCGGGGGGTTCCGCGTCAAGCAGGCGACGGGTGTAAGGGTGCTTTGGATCGTCGAACAGGGTTGTTGTCGCCGCTTCCTCTACCAGCAGGCCTCGCTCCATAACGACGACGTGGTCGGCGTAGCGACGAACGATGGACAGGTCATGGGTAATCAGCAGGATGGCCATGCCAAGCTTGTGCTGGAGGTCTTTGAGCAACTCCAGGACCTGTTTCTGCACGGTAACATCGAGGGCGGTAGTCGGTTCATCCGCAATCAATAGGTCCGGCTCATTGGCCAGTGCCATGGCGATCATCACCCGTTGCTTCTGGCCACCCGATAATTGATGCGGGTAGGCGTTCAGGCGATCCTCCGGCGAAGGTATGCCCACCAGTTCCAGCAGCTCTATACAGCGGGTCTTTGCCTGTGGGCCGCGCATGCCCTTGTGCAGCGCGAGCGTCTCGCTGATCTGTTTTTCAACCGTGTGCAGCGGGTTGAGGGAAGTCATCGGCTCCTGAAAGATCATGCTGATCTGCCGGCCGCGGATCTGCCGCAGCCGTTTCTGGCTGACTTTCAGCATGTCCTCGCCCTGGAACAGGATCTCACCGCTCGGGTAACTGGCGTGGCGCTCATCCAGAAGCCTTAGAACCGACAGCGCCGATACCGATTTTCCGGAACCGCTTTCCCCCACCAGCGCGACGGTCTCGCCCCGGTCTATCCGGAGCGACAGCCCCTGGACGGCCTGAACGGTGGCGTCAAAGGTGATGGACAGGTCCTTGATTTCCAGAAGCTGCGACATATCAGTTCTTTCTCGGGTCAAAGGCATCGCGCACCGCTTCGCCGACGAAGACCAGCAAGGTCAGCATGATGGACAGGGAAACGAAGGCCGAAATGCCGAGCCAGGGCGCATGGAGATTGGATTTTCCCTGGGCAATCAGCTCACCGAGCGACGGGGAGCCGGAGGGCAGGCCGAAACCCAGGAAATCCAGCGAGGTCAGGCCGGTGATGGCGCCGGTCAGTATGAATGGCAAAAACGTAAGCGTGGCGACCATGGCGTTGGGCAGAATGTGCCGGAACATGATCTTGCGGTTGCCCAGCCCCAGGGCTCTGGCAGCCTTCACATACTCAAAGTTGCGGGCACGGAGGAACTCCGCCCGCACCACATCCACCAGCCCCATCCAGCTGAAAAGCAGCATGATGCCCAGCAGCCACCAGAAGTTCGGCTGCACGATACTGGATAGAATGATCAGCAGATACAGAACCGGAAGCCCGGACCAGATCTCGATGAACCGTTGTCCGACCAGGTCGATCTTGCCGCCATAGAAGCCCTGGATGGCGCCGACAATGACCCCGACGATGCAGCTGAGTATGGTAAGGATGAGTCCGAACAGAACCGAGATCCGGAATCCGTAGATGACCCTTGCCGCAACGTCACGGCCCTGATCGTCGGTACCTATCCAGTTCTCGGCACTCGGGGGCGCGGGCGACGGAACTTCCAGGTTGTAGTTGGTGGTGTTGTAGCTGAAGCGTATCGGGGGCCAGATCATCCACCCGTTATCGTTGATTTCATCGGCAATAAAGGAATCGCGGTAATCGGCTTCCGTGGGCAGAAATCCACCGAAGGTTTCTTCGGGCACGCTTTCCACCACCGGGAAATAGAGATCCCCCTTGTAGTAGGCTACCAGCGGCACGTCGTTGGCGATCACTTCGGCGATCAGGGAGAGCCCGAACAGGGCCAGGAATACCCACAGAGACCAGAAGCCGCGGCGGTTTTTGCGGAAGTTGGCAAGCCGGCGCTGCTGGATCGGGGTCAGCTTTACCAGACTCATGATCCCTCCCGGCTTTCAAAATCAATGCGCGGGTCCACCAGAACGTAGGTGATGTCGCTGATCAGTTTCAGCACCAGGCCCATGAGCGTGAAGATAAAGAGCGTGCCGAAGATCACCGGGTAATCACGGTTCAGGGCCGCTTCAAAGCCGAGCAACCCCAGCCCGTCCAGGGAAAAGATCACTTCGATCAGCAGTGAGCCGGTGAAGAATAGTGAGACCAGTACCCCGGGAAGACTGGCAATGACGATTAACATCGCGTTGCGGAACACGTGCCCGTATAGCACCTGCTTTTCTTCCAGACCCTTGGCGCGGGCAGTTACAACGTATTGCTTGCTGATTTCATCAAGGAAAGAGTTCTTGGTCAGCAGGGTGAGGGTGGCGAACCCCCCGATCACATTGGCGGTGACGGGCAGTGCCAGGTGCCAGAAATAATCACCGATTTTTTGGTACCAGTTAAGCTCGTCGAAATTGGATGAGGTCAGCCCCCGCAAGGGAAACCAGTCCAGGTAGCTGCCGCCGGCAAACAGGACAATCAGCAGTATGGCGAACAGGAAGCCGGGAATGGCGTAGCCCACCACGATGGCAGAACTGCTCCAGACATCGAACCGGGAGCCGTCGGTGACGGCCTTGCGGATGCCCAGTGGAATGGAAATCAGATAGATGATCAGGGTGGACCATAACCCCAGGGAGATCGACACCGGCATTTTGTCCAGTATCAACTCGATGACTGACCGGTCACGGTAGAAGGAATCGCCGAAATCGAAAGTGGCGTAGTCGCCGAGCATTTTCAGAAAGCGCTCATGGGCTGGCTTGTCGAAGCCGTACATGACTTCGATCTCCCGGAGCAGCTCCTCCGGGAGCCCGCGGGAGCCACGGCTATCGCCACTTGAAGAGGTAACTTCGCCGCCCGAGCCACCGCCACTGGCCCTGGCGAGAGCACCGCCACCATGCCCTTCGGTTTCCGCAATCAATTGTTCAACCGGGCCGCCCGGGGCGGCCTGAACAATCACGAAGTTGAGCAGCATGATTCCAAGCAATGTGGGGATGATCAGCGCCAGGCGCCTGAGGATATAACTGCCCATTCAGCGGAACTCCGTCTCGTTTATGTCAGAGAACTGCATCATTGGTCAGTGCTTTTCACCCACCAGTTGTTAATATCAACGCCATTTTTGGGCACAGTATCCGGCCGCGTCAGGAAGGACCAGTAGGCGATGCGGTCCTTGGGCAGGTACCAGTTCGGTATCACGTAATGCCCGTGGAGCAGCACCCGGTCCAGCGCCCGTACCCGGTGAACGAGTTCCTCCCGGGTCGGTGCCTGGATCACCATGTTGACAAGGTCATCAACCACCGGGCTGTCGACACCCATGTAGTTGCGCGATCCTTTCACGTCGACGGTGGACGAGTGCCAGTACTCTCTTTGCTCATTACCCGGAGAGTCGGACTGTCCGATACCCTGCACGGTCATGTCGTAGTCGAATTCACGGATTCGCTGGATGTATTGGTTGGTATCCACCAGCCGTACCGATACATCGATACCCAGCTTTGCCAGATTGTTCTTGAAGGGCAGTACCACCCGCTCGAACGTTTTCTGGTAAATCAGAATCTCGAACGCCAAGGGTTGACCGGTTTCGAGATTCACCATGGTGCCATCTTTTACAGCGTAGCCGGCGTCCCGGAGCATGGTAAGTGCGGTACGGAGGTTGTCGCGCAGGCTCCTTTCACCAGCGGTCGAGGGTGGCTGGTATGCTTCCGTGAAGACATCCGCGGGTAGCTGTTCCCGGTAGGGTTCCAGAATCTCCAGTTCCCGGCCTTCGGGGAGGCCGGATGAGGCCAGCTCACTGTTCTCGAAGTAGCTGGAGGTACGGGTGTACTGCCCGTAGAACAGGTTTTTGTTGGCCCATTCGAAGTCAAACGCGTAGCTGAGTGCTTCGCGCACTTTCGGATCACTCAACACCTCGCGGCGCGTGTTCATGGCAAAGGCCTGCATTCCTGCCGGGCGACCATGCTTGACCGCCTCGGTTTTTACCTTGCCGGATTCGAACTGGTCACCCCTATAGGCGGTTGCCCAGTTCTTGGCAGAGGATTCCACCCGAAAATCAAAGTTGCCAGCCCGGAACGACTCCAGCGCCACGGTGTCGTCCGTGTAATAGTCGTATTGAAGGTTATCGAAATTGAACTTGCCTTTGCGGACGCCAAGGTCCTCTGCCCAGTAATCCTCTACTCGCTCGAACGTAATGGAACGACCTGGCTCGAAGTCTCCGATTCGATAGGGGCCACTGCCCACAGGGGGTGTCAGGCCGTTATCTCCGAACTCACGATTCTCCCAGTAATGACTGGGAAGGACGGGCAGCTGACCAAGAATCAGGGGCAGTTCCCGGTTGTTGGTCTCTGCAAAATCGAAGCGGATTCGTCGCTCATCCTCGATCGTTACTTCTGTTACGTCCGCATAGTAATTGCGATAGAAAGGGTGGCCCTTGGTGGTCAGGACGTCGAAAGAAAATTTCACGTCTTCGGCGGTAATCGGCTCGCCGTCCTGGAAGCGGGCTTCTTCGCGCAGGTTGAAAGTGACGTAACTCCGGTCCTCGGGTGTCTCTATGGATTCTGCAATCAAGCCATAGGCTGAGAAAGGCTCGTCTGCAGAGGCCTCCATCAACGTATCGTAAAGGTAGGCGTTAATGCCGGCCGCGGCCACGCCACGGATTACGAAAGGGTTGAAGGAATCAAAACCATTGGCCACCACCGCCATACGTATGGTGCCGCCCTTGGGGGCGTCCGGATTGACGTAATCAAAGTGGGGAAAGCCCTCGGGATAACGGGTATCCCCGTGCATCGCAATGCCGTGTTTTGCCGCAGTATCGGCTGAGATGGATTGCCATGGCAGGAGAGCCATGGCGACAAAAGTAAAAGCACTGATGAGGGATGGGGCTTTCCGTGTTCTTGTCATAGATCTCGCGCGCTTCCGGTTCAGGCTCAGGGACTGTTTCTTATGTCCACATAGAGTACCAGACTTTGCCCGGGCTGCAGATAACGTGACGTGTTGAGATCGTTCCAGCTTGCGATATCCCTCACATTCACCGCGAAACGGTTGGCGATGGTCGACAGGGAGTCGCCTTTACGGACCTGATAGCCCACCTTGCGGACCATGCCCTTGCCTCTGTTGTTGCTGGCCAGCATGGCAGGCTGCTTGGATTTGGACCAGATAACCAGTTTCTTGCCAGGCATCAGCGGGTCGCCCGGTGCCATGCCATTCCAGGATGCAACCTGCCGGACAGAGACACGGTGTTCGCGGGCAATATCCCAGAAGGTATCACCTGAGCGAACAGTATAGTCAACGCGGGTGCCATTGCTGTTCTTGCCGCTGCGCTCCTGTTTACTGGCAAGCCGCTCACTGGCGCTGAGTGCATAGGTCTCTGACTGCTTGGCTGCAGAAGGAATCATCAGCCGTTGGCCGATACGGATAATGTGGCTGTTGAGATTGTTGACCTGCTGGATAACCGAAGGCGTTGTAGAATAACGTTTTGCGATGGTGCTGAGCGTATCGCCGGAAACCACCTTATAGTTGTTCCAGGATACGCGTTGCGAAGGATCGGTTTTCTCGAGTGCCGCGATGAAGGTGCTGGCATTTTCCTTTGGCACCAGCAGACGGTGGGGGCCGTCCGGCGACGTCGCCCAGCGATTGAAAGACGGGTTAAGCAGGTAGATTTCGTCAATGTCCACACCCGCCAGTTCCGCGGCCTGGGCAAGATCCAGCTGTGAGCCAGTTTTCACGACCTCAAAATAGGGCTCATCGGAAAGCGCCGGCAATTCAATGCCGTATTTCTCCGGCTGGTCAAATATCTTTGCAAGCGCGATCAGTTTGGGTACGTAATGGCGGGTTTCCCTGGGCAGATCCAGTGACCAGAAATCAGTCGCTGCGTTCTTGTTGCGGTTACGCCTCATAGCACTGGAAACGGTGCCGCCGCCGCTGTTATAGGCAGCCAGTGCCAGCATATAATCGCCGTCAAAACGGGTTGCCAGCCTGTCGAGGTAAGTCAGTGCCGCGTCCGTGGCTGCTATCACATCACGCCGGTCGTCGTGCCACCAGCTCTGGGTCAGGCCGAAATACTTGCCGGTTGACGGAATGAACTGCCACAGGCCAGCAGCGCGGCCATGGGAGTAGGCGAACGGGTCGAACGCACTTTCCACCACAGGGAGCAGAGCCAGTTCTGTGGGCAGACCACGCTTCTCGGTTTCCGTGACAATGTAGTGCAGGTAACGGCTTCCTCGCTCTACAACGCGGTCAATGTAGCGCGGGTGTTTTTTGTACCAGTTGAGCTGGGCCTGGACCCTGGGGTCACTGGCGTCATGGTCCAGCGCGAACCCGGATCTCAGTCGTTGCCAAAGATCCGATACGGCGACCTCTTCAGCGGAATTTTCCTGTTTGGGAGTGTCCAGTTTTTGTCTGGCATCTTCAGCTGTTTTTTTGAGTGAGGGCTCGATGGCATCATCCAGTTGCGTGCGGGACGATTTGTCAGCTGATTTGTTATCGGGGTCGGATTCAATGGATTCCTTGAGATCCTCGTCTCCGGCAGCAACAGTCAACCTTTCGGTTTCAAGAACGTTTGCGGAAGCTTCCGTGTGATCTCGCTCTGCAGGGGCGAAGAGGCTGCAACCACTGGTTAGTGTGCCAAGAAGAAACAGGATTGATACTCGCGAGACCGACATATAACGACTTCCGGTTGGCTGGGCGACGCCGGGATGATCTGTCTGAAAACCCGGCATATTTAGTAGTTTACGGCGCAAAAGTTATACGGATTCTATTGGAACGCTTTTCAGGGGGTCAACAAGACTCTGGTTACGTCATTGATAGAATTTGTTACCCGCGACCCCCTAAAAGGTATCCTTGCCATGCCGGGTTACTGCGAAAACGTCATTCTCCGACGTGATGGTCAGTCCTGCTTTGCTGGCATGTCTTTTTGCTGAATCGATCACCGCCTGATCATCCCATCGAAGGAAGGGGTTCAGTCGTTTTTCGTCACCCAGGATGGACGGCACGGTTGGTTCGCCGTCGTCCCGGCGCTTCTGGCACCGGGCTTCAAATTCACGCAGTTGCGCGTCATCCGGCAGCCAGTGCCTGGCAAACTTCAGGTTGGCCATTGTGTATTCGTGGGCACAATAGACGGCCGTTTCATCCGGCAGGTTGCGGATGCTCTCCAGGGACTGTTTCATCTGCTCCGGCGTTCCTTCGAACAGTCGCCCGCACCCGCAGACAAACAGCGTGTCGCCACAAAACAGCACCGGGCGGTCGTTCACATGACAATCTGTAAAATAGGCGATGTGGTCGAGTGTATGGCCGGGCACAGCCAGCACATTGAAGGTCAGGTCTTGCCACACCACTTCATCACCAGGGTGGACCTCGCTGGTGGCGCCCTTGAAGGGTGAGTTGGCGGGGCCAATGATGCGGCATCCGGAAACCGTTTTGGCCAGGGTATCGACTCCGCCAACGTGGTCCGGGTGGTGGTGGGTGACCAGAATGGTATCAAGCTCCAGCCCGTTGTCAGCAAGGAACCGAATGGCGGGTTCCGCCTGGCCAGGGTCGACAATCAGTGCCTTGCGGTCGTCGGTGTTGAACAGGCACCAGATGTAGTTGTCATTAAAAGCTGGAATAGCGCTGATGGTCAGCATAGGCTCCCACATGTGCAAAACGAATGTGACTGTTATGATAGTGCATTAACAGCGACGTCCCAACATCAAGGCCGCAACGAACGCGCAATGAACGAAGGGAATGCAGCGATGACCCCAGCAGGTGAGATTGATTACTCTGCCCGACAGCAAAGTTTTGAAAGCTGGTTCCAGACCCCCCTGGGCCGTTCGCTGCTGGCGGATCAGAGGGCTTGCGTTGATCATCATATTCAGAAGCTGTCGGGGGCCAGGCAGTTGCAGGTTGGCCTTAGCCACCGCCTGCCGCTGGCAAGCACCGCCGATTTTTCCCAGAGAATCCTCACCACCCCTATGTGGAATTCCGCCATACCTGACGGAGTAGCGGTCTGTGATGCGGATGAATTGCCCTTCCCCGGGGATTCCATGGACCTGGTAATACTTCACCATACCGCTGACTTTTCACCGCATCCCCACCAGGCGTTGCGTGAGGCGTCCAGGGTTCTTCGCGGAGAAGGGATGATGGTGTTGATCGGGTTCAACCCTTTCAGCCTCTGGGGGCTCCGGAAGCTGGCGTCAAGGCACCGCGGCGGCCCCTGGGGCGGACGCTTCATGATGAAACGGCGGATGGAAGACTGGCTCCGGTTGCTTGATTTTTCCGTGGAGTCCGCAGGTTCCTCCTTTTTTCAGGTGCCGCTCCAGCGAGCAGTGTTGAGTGATGGCCCGGGAATCGTGGAGCGTGTTTGTGGCAATCGGTTCCTGCCGGTAGGCGCCTATTACTGTATTCTTGCCAAAAAACGGGTTTACTCAAGAATACCCCGCAAGCCGGTCTGGCAGGGAAAGAAGGTGATTGCGATGCCGGGCAGGGGGGCCGTTGGAGCCTCGCTTTCGTACCCCGGGAAAGGACGGAACCGCAGCGGGGCTGCGCTTAACCATAATCAACTCGAGGAATACTGATGGTCGGTAAGGTTGTTCTCTACACCGATGGCGCCTGCAAGGGAAACCCGGGGCCGGGAGGTTGGGGTGTAGTGCTGAGCTATGGCAACGCCAGCAAGAAGTTGCATGGTGGTGAAGCCAATACCACCAACAACAGAATGGAATTGATGGCAGCTATACGGGGCCTGGAGGCGCTGAAGCGCCCCTGTGAAGTAGAGCTGTACACGGATTCCCAGTATGTTCGGAAGGGCATCACGGAATGGATGCATGGCTGGAAACGGAACGGCTGGAAAACGTCGGCGAAAAAACCGGTCAAAAACGAAGATCTCTGGCGGGAACTGGACAGCGAGGTGGCGAGGCACACGGTGAACTGGCACTGGGTCAAAGGCCACTCCGGAAATCCGGGGAATGAGTTGGCGGACGAACTTGCCAATCGCGGTGTCGAAGAGCTGGCGAACGCATAACAAGCAGGGCGAATGATGAGACAGATTGTACTGGATACGGAAACCACCGGTATTGACCCGTCGGAAGGGCACCGGATCATCGAAATAGGGTGTGTGGAGCTGATGGAACGCCAGACCACCGGGCGCCACTACCACGTGTATATTAATCCGGAAAGGGAAGTTGAAGCCGAGGCTATAACCGTTCACGGCATAACCAACGAATTTCTTACCGACAAACCAAAATTCTCCGACATTGCCGACGAGTTCTTTGACTTCATCAAGGGCGCCGAACTTGTCATCCATAACGCGGCGTTTGATATTGGTTTCATGGATTCGGAATTCGCCCGCCTGAAACCGGTCCGCAAGACGGCTGATCACTGTGGCGTGGTGGATTCCCTGGCCATTGCGAGAAAGAAACACCCCGGCCAGAAGAATAACCTGGACGCGCTGTGCAAACGGTATGGCGTCGACAACAGTAGCCGGGATCTTCACGGCGCCTTGCTCGATGCTGAGATTCTCGCCGAAGTCTATCTTCTGCTGACAGGTGGTCAGACAGCACTGTCGCTGGATGCGGCTGGCGATGAGGCCGGGGGCGGGGGTGGTATCCGTCGCCTGGCAGCGGACCGAAAACCCCTTGACGTGGTCCGTGCCAGCGATGAAGAAGCGTCAGCCCATGAAGAATTTATGGCGTTGCTTGCAAAGCGGGCGGGTGGAACTGTCTGGGACAGGCTGACAGAGAAAGAGTGAATCAAGCCAGAATCGGATAACAGCCCCGCAGTGAGAACTGTGCCGGACTGTACTTTTTGTTACATTCCCGCTTTCTTGAGCTACTTGAGTTTTGTGTTATAAGTAATGATAAGTTCGCGAGTTTTCGCGAACTTTTGTTTTAGCTGGGAAGGGCAAATCCGGCTCATAAAAAGGCTCCGGAAAAAACCGAAAGGGTCACATTCCAAGAACAGGACGCGGTAGTTTCCGCATAATTTACAGGAAGCGTTTATGGTTCAATCGTCTCTGGCGACGAAATCACAGTCATTTGATCTGGTCAAGAGTGAGATTGAGCAGACCATAAGACAGGCAGAGTCCAGCCTGGAACGCTTTCAAGAAAATCGGGAGAGCGGTGAGGACCTGCAGAACTGTGTGGATTTTCTGAACCAGCTCCGTGGCATTTTCATTCTTGTTGAGCTGCGTGCAGGCACCTTGCTGTGCCAGGAAGCCGTCAGCATGGCGAACGACGTTCCCGTTGGCGCCAATGACGACAAGAACATACTCCTTACCACGCTCAACAGTGCGCTTTTTATTTTGCGCCGTTATGTTGAGTACTATCACCAGCAGCGTGCCGATCACCCCGAGCTTCTTTTGCCGGTCATCAATGACCTGCGGGAGGCCAGGAAGGAAAAGCCCTATCCGGAATCGTGTTTCTTCGACGTGGATGTGAAAGAGCGGCCTGATTTCTGTGCCGGGATTTCCGTGCCATCGTTTGAAGGCAACGAGGCTGACTATGAAATTCTTGCCCGCCGGATGCGCCTTACCTTTCAGGTTGCGTTGCTGGGTGTTCTCCGCGAGAAAAACGAGGTGGTCAGCAAAAAACTGTTTGGTCGCGCCGCCCGGGGCTTCGCCCGTTTATGTCAGGGGCAACCCATGGGGCAGATGTGGTGCCTGGTAGCCATTGTTGCGGATACCATGCTCGACCGCGCCATGGGGTTCAGCAAAGCCCGCAAGCGCATGTTAATGAGAATTGAAAAGTATTCCCGTGAGGTGGTTTACGTGGGCAAGGTGGCTACCGCAAAGGACGCCCCGGATTCCCTGATAAAAGACCTGATTTATCTGTTATACCGCAGCGGCTCCGCGAACCCGGAGGTAACATCCGTTCTCTCGGCGTTCCGCCTTGCACCGGCGGAATTCCCGGATTCCATGCTTGATGCTCATGCCCGCCGGCTGTATGGCCCCGGCTCGGATGTGCTCAAATCTCTGTCCACAGCCCTGCAGGACGAGCTGAATCAGCTCAAGGACAAACTGGATATTGTTGAGCGCGGCATTGAGCCGGATCTGGCTGAACTTTCCTCCATTGCCGAAGCCCTGGAGCGCATGGCGAATACGCTGGTAATGCTGGATCTGAACCAACTCGGTGCCATGGCCCGTGCAGAAGCAGCCAAGCTGCGAACCTGGGAAGAAGAAAAGCGGTTGCCGGCGGACGATGAGCTCTACAAACTGGCAGACTCCGTGCTTGGCATCGAAGATGCCGTGATGCAGATTGTGACCCGGGGCATTACCTCGGAAACCGACGCACTGGCAGGTGGGCAAAGAAACCGGGAAGAGTCCCTGTATCTGAAAGAAGCCACGTATGTGGTGGCCGATGAGGCCAGAAGCGCGCTGACTCTTGCAAAACGGGCCATTACGGCCTTTATCGAGTCCGACTACGACAAGCTCCACCTGGCCAACCTGCCGACCACTCTGCACAGCATCTGGGGCGGATTGCACATGCTCGATGATGCGGGTGCGGCATCTGTACTTGAACGCGTGGCCGGGTCCATCCAGGCGCGCCTGCTGGACGCCAGAGAGGCGCCCCCGGCCCAGGTTCTGGAAGCACTGGCGGATGCCCTCACGTCCCTCGAGTATTACATTGAAAGTATTGGCAAGCGCGAAGAGCGTAACGCCGATCTTTTACGGCTGGCAGAATCGTCGCTGGATGATGTGGGTCTATGAGGCGATGAGAGACGAAGTCGGATAACTGAAACTGAAAAACCCTGCACGTTGGCAGGGTTTTTTTATGGGCGGTTCTCAAACGGGTATCAACCCATGTTGAACAGTTCACCCAGTTTGGTTGCCAGCATCATGTCGCCTTCAGCGCGCAGCTGGCCAGCCATGAACGCCTGCATGCCATCGGTTTCGCCGGACACGATGCCTTTGAGAGTCTCGGAGTTCATGATCAGCGTAACAGAAGGGTCGTCGTGGGTGCCTTCGACGGACTTGCAGGTGCCATCCTTGATAATCACGTGATAGTTATTGTCGTCTTCGATATCGAATTGG
This sequence comes from Marinobacter panjinensis, assembly GCF_005298175.1. NCBI lineage: Bacteria > Pseudomonadati > Pseudomonadota > Gammaproteobacteria > Pseudomonadales > Marinobacteraceae > Marinobacter > Marinobacter panjinensis. The sequence goes on along the minus strand of NZ_SZYH01000001.1, from coordinate 627,822 downwards.
AAGACCAGGTCCAGGCCTTCAGCGGCGTCTGCGTTGAAATTCTGTTCGAGCTTTTCAAAGATTGGAGCTACAGACATTATTTTACCCTTTTTGGTGTTTGTCTTGGCGTATTGACGGCGGGCCGAGCCGACGTAGCATTCGACTTTAGGGTGAGATAATAGCAGTGTCAAGCTCGATCGAACGCTTGTTTTAATTTTCTTTATCACCGTGATGGGTTGTACCTCAGGGCACCTCGGTTACAATCGAGCGCTCAAGAATAATCCTGGAGAAGCAACTTGGAATTTCTGACAGAGTTCGGTTTGTTCATCGCGAAAACGGTCACCCTGGTGGTGGCGGTGATGGTCATTATTTCGGTGATTATGTCCGCCGCCCAGAAAGATAAGGACGATCATGGTGGGGATGGTGAGCTGAGGGTTCGCAAACTCAACGAGAAGTACCGCAAGCTGAGGGAGTCTCTTCAGGCCAGGCTACGCAGTGAGTCCGAACGAAAAGTCTTCGAAAAGGCACGCAAGAAAGCGGAAAAGGCCGAAGAAAAGGCGGCCAAGGCGAAGCGCAAGGCTGGGGATGCCGAAGAGGACGCAAAACCCAGGGTGTACGTGCTGGATTTTGACGGTGACATCAAGGCCAGCGACACCGACTCCCTGCGCCGGTCCATCACAGCGGTGCTCAGCGTGGCGGAACCGGAAACAGATGAAGTGGTCATCCGCCTTGAAAGTGGTGGAGGACTGGTTCACTCCTATGGCCTGGCTGCCGCCCAGCTTGATCGCATACGCGCCAAAGGCATCAAGCTGACCGCTTGTGTTGACAAAGTGGCAGCCAGTGGCGGTTACATGATGGCCTGCGTGGCGGATCGCATTGTGGCTTCACCTTTCGCCATTCTGGGCTCCATTGGGGTGGTCGCCCAGTTGCCCAACTTCCATCGCTTTCTGAAGAAGAACGATGTGGATGTCGAGATTCTCACTGCCGGTGAGCACAAGCGGACCCTGACCATCTTTGGTGAAAACACCGAAAAGGGCAGGGCGAAATTCCTGGAGGACCTTGAAGACACTCACGTTCTGTTCAAGGAATATGTCGGCGAGCGCCGGCCCGGCCTGGATATGACAGCAGTCGCCAACGGTGACATCTGGTTTGGACGCCGGGCACTTGAGGTGAACCTGATCGACGAAATCAAAACCTCCGACGAATTTCTCATTGAAGCCTGCGACCGTGCGGACGTAATCTCGGTAAGTTACCAACGCAAGCGCACACTACCGGAAAAGCTTGGTCTGGCCACCAGCGCAGCACTTGAACACACTGTATGGCGAGTACTGGGCGCGTTCCGAAACCAGAAAATCCAGTAGAGCCAACAACAAGGGGAAAGAATCATGACCAACGACACCGAGTTCAAGGCATGGCGCGTTCAGGAGCAGGATGGTGAATACATCGGTTCTGAACAGACGCTGCACGTATCGGACCTACCCGAGAATGACGTCCTGATCCGGGTCAGCCATTCTTCCCTCAACTACAAAGACGCACTGTCCGCCTCCGGCAACAAAGGCGTCACCCGCAACTTTCCCCATACACCGGGCATCGACGCTGCAGGGGAAGTTGTGGAAGCCTCTGCAGGCCCATTTTCCCCCGGCGATAAAGTACTGGTCACAGGCTACGACCTGGGCATGAACACCGACGGCGGCTTCGGCGAATACATCCGCGTGCCGGCAGGCTGGTGTGTTTCCATGCCCCGCGACTGGGACGCGCGCACCGCCATGATTTACGGCACCGCCGGCCTCACGGCAGGCCTGTGCGTGCAGAAACTGCTGACCATGGGTGCCGCCCCCGAGCAGGGCAAAGTCGCGGTAAGCGGCGCCAGCGGCGCAGTGGGCAGCGTGGCCGTCGAACTGCTTGCCAATCTGGGCTTTGAGGTAGTGGGGATAAGCGGCAAGCAGGACCATGCCGACGCACTCAAGAATCTGGGCGCCAGCGAAGTGCTGGGTCGTGATGCTCTGGCAGCCGAAAAGAAGCCACTGCTCAAACCGGCCTTTGCCAACGCGGTGGACACCGTCGGCGGCGGTCCACTGGCAGAGCTCCTGAAGCAGATTCACCCGGGCGGTTCAGTTTCCTGTTGCGGCCTGGTAGCGGGCCCACAGCTGGAAACCACTGTGCTGCCGTTTATCCTGCGGGGTAACAACCTGCTGGGCGTGGATTCTGTGGAAATTCCGTTGGCACAAAAGCAGGCCGTATGGGACAAGTTCTCTGGTGACTGGGCGTGTAAGAAGACGGAAGCATCGGCGCGTGATATTGGGCGTGGTGAGTTGGATAGCGCCTTGAGAGCCTTCCTGAAAGGGGAGTCCTCCGGGAAAATAGTTCTGGATCATTCCATGTGAGGAGGGGTCTTTCGGTTTGTCGGATTACGGCTTTGCCTTTTATGCCCTTCACGGGTAAATCCGACCCACGTTTCATGAGAGATGACCCGCCCGGGAGTCAAACGTAGGTCGGATTAGCCAAAAGCGTAATCCGACAAATTTCCGCGCTAATCTCTCCACGTCGGATTTCGCTGCGCTCTATCCGACCTACGTTTTTGGGGCAAAGATTCAGGAAGCCCGGCGGCGGAACAGGGGTACGTCTGTGTCTGTAGCGGCCTGATAACCCTGGGTGAAGAAGTTCAGGCAGCGCGCTGCCTTGTTGATGTCCTTGTCGGCTCGCAGCACATAGGTATCAAAGCCACAGCGCTTCATAAACTGAAGCTGGTCCAGCAGCACATCCCCTACGGCACGAAGCTCGTTGCGGTAGTTCAACCGCTCCCGCAACAGCCGGGCAATACTGTAACCGCGACCGTCGCTGAACTTCGGAAAATTCACCGCGATAACCGGAAGTTCATTCACCACACCAGCCAGAATCTCCGGCTCTTCATGGCTGTCCAGCCAGACCCCGATATCCTCGCGGTTCTCGAAGTGCTCCTTGCCGGCCAACCAAAGGTCTGCCGGGATCAGTGAGGGCTGATCCGGAATATCCAGAGAATCCCCGTCAGCAGGTCGGGGGACGACCGCCCAATTGTCCTTACGGATACTGCCGTCGCTGGTAATCAAATCAGGCATAAACCCGCTCCTTGAATGGCTCGATGCCGATACGGCGATAGGTGTCCAGGAAAGGCTCTTCCTCGGTCCGGTGATCGACGTACACATTAATAATCTTCTGAATTACTTCAGGCATGTCATCCCGGGCGAACGATGGCCCCAGAATTTTGCCGATGGCCGCATCGTGATGGGACGAGCCACCCAGACTGATCTGGTAGAACTCCTGCCCCTTCTTGTCGACACCAAGTACACCAATGTTGCCCACATGGTGATGGCCACAGGCATTCATGCAGCCTGAGATGTTGAGGTCGATGTTGCCAATGTCATAGAGGAAGTCCAGGTCGTCGAACTGGCGCTGGATGGCTTCGGCGACAGGAATAGACTTGGCGTTGGCCAGGGCGCAGTAATCGCCGCCCGGGCAACAAATCACATCGGTCAGCGTGTTGAGGTTGGCGGTTGCAAAACCCATCGGGGTGATGGCCTGCCAAAGCTCGAACAATTCATCCTTTCTGACATCCGCCAGAACCACATTCTGCTGGTGGGTAACCCGCACCTCGCCAAAGCTGTACTTCTCGGCCAGATCCGCAATCTGCTCAAGCTGACGATCACTGACATCACCCGGTGGTGTGCCGGTCTTCTTCATGGTCAGCGTTACGATGGCATAGCCTGGATGTTTGTGGCTATCCACGTTGTGGGTAATCCACTGATCGAACTCGCGGTTCTCGAAGCGCTGGGTCGCCAGGGTATCGGTTACATCGGGAACCTGTTGGTAGTCGGGCTCCGTGAAGTAGCCCTTGAACTGGCTGATGGCCTCTTCGGTCAGGCGGGTAGGCGAGTCCTTGATATGAGACCATTCCTCTTCCACCTTCGCGGCGAAACCTTCCGGGGTCAGGGCCTTGACCAGGATCTTGATGCGGGCCTTGAACTTGTTGTCGCGGCGGCCGTAGCGGTTGTAGACACGCAGTACGGCCTCCAGATAGGTCAGCAAATCAAGCTCCGGCAGGAACTCACGGATCACCGGCCCCACCATCGGGGTGCGGCCGAGACCACCACCGACGTGGACCCGGAAGCCCAGCTCGCCCTGATCGTTGCGAACCATCTGCAGGCCGATATCGTGCACCTGGATGGCAGCGCGGTCGGTATGCTCGGAGGCGTTCACCGCGACTTTGAATTTGCGGGGCAGAAAGGCAAACTCCGGGTGGAACGTTGACCACTGCCGGATGATCTCGCAGTAAGGGCGCGGATCGGTTATTTCGTCTGCCTGCACACCGGAAAACTGGTCGGTGGTGGTGTTACGTATGCAGTTACCACTGGTCTGGTTGGCGTGCATTTCCACTTCCGCCAGTTCCGCCAGAATGTCAGGCACATCTTCAATAGCCGGCCAGTTGAGCTGAACGTTCTGGCGGGTTGTAAAGTGGGCATAACCTTTGTCATAGTCTCGCGTTATGCGAGCCAGCCTGCGAAGCTGTGCTGAGCGTAGCATTCCGTAGGGAACGGCGATACGCAGCATCGGTGCAAGACGCTGCACGTACAGTCCGTTCTGCAGGCGCAGCGGAAGAAACTCGTCTTCACGCAGCTCGCCAGCCAGTGCCCTTTCGGTCTGATCACGGAATTGTGCAACGCGCTCGGCCGCTATCTGCCGATCGTGTTCGTCATAAACATACATAGTGGAACGTCCTGCTGAAACGCTGGAAATACGGCTTTCGTGCCTGTTCTTGCCGGGGAGAATATCACCGTGCCATTATTCTTAAAATGATTATTTCAAAATATGTTTATCGATTTGAGTGATATAGAAAGGGAGATATTGCTGGACGGATGTCAATTTTCAGCCTAGATTTAAAAAGGCGTGCTTGAAAAATACATAACAAAACAAAGGGGAAAGACTATGAAGAAGACAATGCGATCAGATAGCCAGGCGGACGCCGTAGCGGCCGTATTGCTGATAGTCCTTGTGGTTGCCTTCGCTGTGATCTGGGTATCCGGCCAATAGAACCTACTGGCCGGAAAGCACCACCTTTACCACCACAATCAGGGTGACGACAAAGCCCACGGTAAACAGGATGCCGGCGATAATATAAGGCCAGGGACTGTGGCTTCCGAAATCTTCCTCCCGGCGCTTGTCGGATTGTACTCCGAGAGCGCCGGCGAGAATGCTCTGCATGACTTTTAAAACACCCGGCCCCTTTTTGCGGGCAGGTTGTCTGTTCTTATCCTGTTGCTCGGCCATACGTCCTTCCATCTGATCAGGTTTGGCTCTTCCGGCAGTCGTTATTCTGCAGGGTCGTAGGCGAGGCTGGGTGCCAGCCAACGTTCTGCTTCGGCTTTGGATATGCCCTTGCGCTCAGCATAGTCCTCAACCTGGTCTGCGCCAATCTTGCCCACCGCGAAGTACTTGGATTCGGGATGTGAAAAGTACCACCCTGAGACCGCTGCTGTTGGGAACATGGCGAAGCTTTCGGTCAGTTCCAGGCCAGCATTCTCGGTAGCTTTCAACAGTTCAAACAGTGTTGCCTTCTCAGTGTGGTCCGGGCAGGCCGGGTAGCCGGGGGCCGGGCGAATGCCCTGGTAGCGCTCGCGAATCAGGTCCTCATTCTTGAGCGTTTCGTCGTCAGCGTAGCCCCAGAATTCCTTCCTGACACGCTCGTGCAAGTGTTCCGCAAAGGCTTCGGCCAGGCGGTCGGCCAGTGCCTTCACCATAATGGCGTTGTAGTCGTCGTGGCGATCCTTGAACTCCAGAGAAAACTCCTCCGCACCGATACCGGTGGTCACCGCAAAGCCGCCTACGTAATCGCAGGGGCCGTCGCCTTCGGGCGCCACGAAGTCGGACAGCGCCATCATCGGTTTGCCCGGCGCTTTGTCGTCCTGCTGACGCAGGTGGTGCAGGGTGGTCAGCTCCGTCTCGCGGCTTTCGTCGGTGTAGAGCACAATATCGTCGCCCCGACGGTTGGCCGGCCAGAAACCGATGACAGCTTTCGCTGAAACCCGCTTCTCGTCGATCATTTGCCGCAGTATCTGCTGGGCGTCGTCAAAAAGGGTCCTGGCGGCCTCACCCCGCTTGGGATCGTCAAAAATGGCAGGGTACTTGCCGGACATATCCCAGGAAATGAAGAAAGGTGTCCAGTCGATGTAGTCGACCAACTTCTCAAGGTCGTAGGTTTCGAACGCCCGGATGCCGGTGAAGGCTGGCTTCGGCGGCTCATAGCCCTCAAAGGCGAGGTCCGGTGCGCGGTCGCGGGCTTCCTTCAGCGAGACCAGCTTGGTGCGCTCACCACGGTTCTTGCGGCGTTCACGAATCTCGTGATATTCGGTTCTTGCGGCGTCTACCAGCGAGGGTTTAGCGGTTTTGCTCAGCAACTGGGACGCCACGTTGACGCAGCGGGAGGCATCAGACACGTACAGCGCAATGTCATTCCTGTACTGTTGCTCAATCTTCACCGCCGTGTGGGCCTTGGACGTGGTGGCACCGCCAATCATCAGCGGAATGTGAAAATCCAGCCGTTGCATTTCCTTTGCTACGTGCACCATTTCGTCCAGCGACGGGGTGATCAGGCCGCTCAGGCCGATGATATCCACGTTCTCTTTTTTTGCGGTCTCCAGGATCTTGTCGCAGGGCACCATGACACCCATGTCGATGACCTCGTAGTTGTTGCACTGCAACACCACGCCCACGATGTTCTTGCCGATATCGTGCACATCACCCTTGACCGTTGCCATCAGGATCTTTCCCTTGGCTTTTTGTTCTTCGGTCTTCTCTGCTTCAATGTAGGGGATCAGGTGCGCGACCGCCTGCTTCATCACCCTGGCACTCTTGACCACCTGGGGCAGAAACATCTTGCCGTCGCCGAACAGGTCGCCGACCACGTTCATGCCATCCATCAACGGACCTTCGATGACCTCAATGGGGTGTTTTGCGCGCTGACGGCAGGCTTCCGTGTCGTCGAGAATGTAGCTGGTAATGCCTTTGACCAGGGCGTGCTCAACCCGTTTCTCAACCGGCCACTCACGCCAGGCCAGGTCTTCCTCCTGGGTTTTTCCGCCCTTGCTGCGATAGCGCTCGGCAATCTCGAGAAGTCGGTCGGTAGAATCGTCGCGGCGGTTGAGTACCACATCCTCTACCAACTCTTTGAGTTCCGGGTCGATTTCGTCATGAATGACCAACTGGCCGGGATTGACGATGCCCATGTTCATACCGGCCTTGATGGCGTGATAGAGGAACACTGAATGGATTGCCTCGCGCACCGCATCGTTGCCGCGGAATGAGAAGGACACGTTGCTCACACCGCCGGAAATGGAGGCGTGGGGCAGGTTGTCGCGAATCCAGCGGCTGGCATTAATGAAGTCCACGGCGTAGTTGTTGTGCTCTTCAATGCCGGTAGCAATGGCAAACACGTTGGGGTCAAAAATGATATCGCCCGGGTTGAAACCGATGCCCATGAGCAGGTCATAGGAGCGCTTGCAGATCTCGGTCTTGCGTTCATAGGTATCGGCCTGGCCGTCCTCGTCGAACGCCATTACCACCACGGCGGCGCCATACCGCATGCAGTCCCGGGCACGCTTCAGGAATTCTTCCTCGCCCTCCTTGAGACTGATGGAGTTCACCACTGCCTTGCCCTGAATGCAGCGCAGGCCTGCTTCGATGACTTCCCACTTGGAGGAGTCGATCATCAACGGGACCCGGGAAATGTCAGGCTCGGAGGCGACCAGTTTCAGGAAAGTCACCATGACTTCCTTTGAATCCAGCATCCCTTCATCCATGTTGATATCGATGATCTGGGCGCCGTTTTCCACCTGATCACGGGCAACGCTCAGGGCTTCTTCGTACTGCTCTTCCTTTATCAATCGGAGGAAGCGCTTGGACCCGGTTACATTGGTGCGCTCACCCACGTTGATAAACAGGGTGTTTTCGTCGCCGGTAAAAGGCTCAAGACCGGAAAGGCGCAAGGCCTTTTTGATTTCGGGAATCTTGCGGGGCGGATACTTGGAAACCGCGTTGGCGATGGCCTCGATATGATCCGGGCGGGAGCCGCAGCAACCACCGATAATGTTCAGGAAGCCGTCCCGGGCGAAGCCCTCAATGATTTCTGCCATCTCTTCCGGGGTCTGGTCGTATTCCCCGAACTCGTTGGGCAGGCCGGCATTGGGATGAGCGCTGACGTAGGTGTCAGCCTTATTGGACAGCTCTTCCACGTAAGGGCGCAGGGCATCGGCACCAAGCGCACAGTTAAGGCCTACGGAGATGGGCTTGGCATGTGCCACGGAATTCCAGAAAGCTTCGGTCGTCTGGCCGGACAGGGTACGGCCAGACGCATCGGTAATGGTGCCGGAAATCATGATCGGCAGCTCAATACCGCTGTCGATGAAATATTGCTGAGTGCCGTAAATGGCTGCCTTGGCATTGAGGGTGTCGAAGATGGTTTCGATCAGGATCAGGTCACAGCCGCCCTCAACCAGGCCTTCAACCGCTTCGTAGTAGTTGTCTACCAGGGTCTGGAAGTCCACGTTGCGATAGCCGGGGTTGTTGACATCCGGAGAGATAGAGGCAGTACGGGACGTAGGCCCGACTGCGCCCGCGACAAAACGTGGCTTGTCCGGATTGCGGGCGGTAAACTCATCGGCAACCTGGCGTGCCAGTTTTGCCGCCGCCACGTTCAGCTCTTTGGCCAGGGATTCAAGCCCGTAGTCTGCCTGGGACAATCGGGTTGAGTTAAAGGTGTTGGTTTCTATAATGTCAGCGCCGGCATCCAGATAGTCCGCGTGAATATTGCGGAGAAGGGCAGGCTGGGTCAGGTTCAGCAGGTCATTGTTACCCTGAACTTCCCGGTCGTAATCGGCAAATCGCTCTCCGCGGAACGCTTCCTCGTCCAGTTTCAGGTTCTGGATCATGGTGCCCATACCGCCATCAAGAATGACGATTCGTTCTTTCAGGGCGTTACCAAGCTTTTCCAGGCGGTCGAGGCGAGGGTTGCGATCGGTCATAAACATTACTTCCGGAAGTCGTATTTGTCTTAATGGCGCGGGATCATAGCAAAATTGGCGGATGTCGTCCCACGCATTCATGATGTTCGTCAATGAGCGAAATAAAGTCCGACTATTTTACTTGGTCTTTCATGTTGGAGCGAACTCACTTAAAATACAGTTAAACTTACCAACGGGTTGCAATTATGGCATTGGTTACGGTGACAGATCCCGCACGGGATTACCTTGCACAACTTATCGAAAAACAGGATGTTGAGGGCATGGGCGTCCGTATTTTTGTGACGCAGCCCGGAACCAAGAATGCCGAGACCTGTCTGGCGTACTGCCCGCCCAATGAAATTGTGCCGACTGACGAGCAGGTTGATCTTGGCAAATTTACCCTGTTTCTGGATCACAACTCGGTTCCGTTCCTTGAGGAAGCCTACGTGGACTACTCCAAGGACCAAATGGGTGGCCAACTGACCATCAAGGCACCCAATGCCAAGGTGCCCAAGGTGGATGACGATGCACCGCTCCCTGACAGGATCCAGTATGTGCTGGCCTCCGAGATCAATCCGAACCTGGCCGCGCACGGTGGCGATGTGTCATTGGTCGAGATTGTCGACGGGTCCGTGGCTGTACTCCGGTTTGGCGGCGGTTGTCAGGGCTGTAGCGCCGTCAGTCTGACCCTCAAGCAGGGTGTTGAATCGACCTTGAAAGAGCGCGTACCTGAAATCTCTGCCGTGCGTGACGTCACTGACCATACGGTCAAAGAAAACGCTTATTATCAATAAGCTACAGTGTATCTTTTAAGTGTAATCAGAAGCCGGCTATCGCCGGCTTCTTTCGTATTGGAGCTGATATTTGTCAGCTGCGGGCGTGCCGTGCCACCGATTCTGTTCTGGCGGTACGGCCAATGTCGGTTTATTTCACTTACTTTAATATCAGTCACATAATCAGAACCAAACGGCGGGTAAGATTGCCTGCCTGACAATTAACGGCGCGCCCGCTGCACTGTGCCCGCCATTCATACGCTGGGGTTTGTCTTGGTTGATGTAGCACTTCTGTCTGTGCCACTTGTGGCCGCTATGGTTGGCTGGTTTACCAACTGGCTGGCTATTCAGATGTCATTCTATCCCGTGCAGTTTGTGGGTGTCGGAGTCTTTGGATGGCAGGGTGTTATTCCCCGCAAGGCCGAGAAAATGGCCCATATCTGCATCGACCGCACCCTGCAACAGTTTGGTGACCTGAACGCGGTCTACCAGCAACTGGAACCCCAGAGAATCGTGGAGCAGGTCATTTCCCAGGTCGGCCCACGGATGGATGAGTACATCGATGAGGTCATGTACGACATCCAGCCGGTGCTTTGGGACAACCTGCCATTGTTCGTCCGCAACCGCATCTACCAATGGGGGCGCGAACAGTTGCCGGGCCGGATCGAGTCACTGGTGGAGGACTTTGGTGACGATCTCAACGACCTGGTTGATCTCAAGGCGCTGCTGAGCCGTGAACTCGAGTCCCACCCGGACCTGATGAACCGGATATTCCAGCAGGCCGGCTCGGTGGAGCTCCGGTCGGTGATTAACCGCGGTGCGATCATCGGGGGTATTCTCGGGGCAATTCTGGCGCCCATCTGGGCCCGATACCCTGAGCCCTGGCTGCTGCCGGTGGGAGGGTTTGTCGTGGGGTTTCTCACTAACTGGATTGCCATTAACCTGATATTCCGCCCCCTGGAGCCCCGGCGCTTGTTCTTCTGGAAAGTTCAGGGGCTGTTTCTCAGGCGTCAGCCGGAAATCAGCGATGTCTGGGCCAAACTGGTCGCCGAGGAGCTGATTACGGTAGAGAAGGTCGCTGATGCCATGATCAACGGCAGCCATGGCGACCGCACCCGGGCAATTATTCAGAAGCACTTGCGACCACTTCTGGACAACTCCGTGGTCATGAAGCTGACCGCCCAGGTCACTGTGGGTATGACGGGTTACACTGAACTGAAGAAAGCCATGAACCAGAAGGCTGTGCTTGCAACCCATGATGTGTTCAGCGACCCGGCATTCAATCGGGAAAGGGCTCCGGTCGTGGCCAGCGTCCTGGCCAGCCAGATGAAATCCCTGGGCCCTGCGGAGTTCCAGGACATACTCAGGCCGGCGTTCCGTGAAGAGGAGTTCCAGCTCATGCTGGTGGGTGGGCTGCTGGGCGCCCTGGCCTGTGGGCTGCAGTTTCTGGCGTTAACCAAACTATTTTCGTGACAGACCGAAATAAAGGTCTGGCACAACTGACTGACCCGGAGGGCAGTGTATGAATTTTGGATGGACACTCGTTATTCAGGCAGGGGTAACAGCAGCTGCGGTATTATCAGTGGTTGCTGTGTTCTGGTTTGCCGTGGTGAAACCCCATCTTGACCGCAAGGTCGAGGAAATCATTAAGGCTTCACGGGAGATAGAACCTGCCGTAAAAAGAGGCGTGCGGCAGGGGGTGGAGGAAACCCTGCGGGAACTTCCGGAAAGCACGGCCAAGGAATCAACACGACAGTTTCTGCGCTTCGGTTCGAACCTGTTCGAAAACGGCCTGAGCAGCTTCCTTGGCGATGTGCCAGGTCAGGGCAGAAAGCCTCCCGGATGACCTACAGGCAGTTGGTCGGCCGCGGCAGACCGGCAATGCGGCAGGCGGTTTTTGCCGGGGTGCCGGGAAACAGCTGCATCAGATAGATACTGTTACCCTTTTCTTCACCAAACGCCTCTTTTACCGATTTTACGAACAGACGGTTAGAGGGCGGCGACATTTCATGCTGTTTGTAAAAATCTCGCAGAAACCGGATGATTTCCCAGTGATTATCGCTAAGGTTGATGCCATCCTCGTCCGCAATAACCTCGGCAACCTTCGGGTTCCATTGCTCGGCGATCTCCAGAAAACCTTCATTGTTTCGTTCCGGCATCGTGATATCAGTCATGGTTCACCAGCTAATGACGTTTTCTGCAGATGCGGTCAGGCCTACCATGCCATCGAATGACACAGTCTGCTCCTTGCTGAACTGCGATGAAAGTCCCCGCGCTTCCAGGTCCGGCGACAGCGCAAAACATCGCTCTGGGTTCAGACCCAGCCGCCGGGTAACAGCCAGGACGCCGTTTTCGGTCAGCAGCAAGCCATCCTCAGGCCCGATAGCAGAGAGGCACAGCCTGAAGCGGCTGTGATCCGGCGGCTTATTGAGGATATGCAGGGTTTTAAATGAGATCATTGTTTCAGCTCCTAGCCTGCAAACGCGACGTGATCAAAGCGGGCGGTCAGCTCCGGGCCGAAGTCGGTAATGGTGGCCTGGTCGAGCAGCTCCGTTTCAACCAGACCATACTGATCGCAGGCATGACTGTCTGCCAGCAGAGCTTCCACGCCGAAGATTGGCGCTGCAGACAGATTCCGCTCTATGGATTTCTGATGAACCTTCGCGGCGTCCTGTCCTTTGCGCAGCCAGTTCACTCCTGCACCGCAGAACAACAGCGACACGGGTTGATCAAACGCGGCTAGGGAGAAGGCCATGTCCAGCGCTTCCCGGCCTTCCCAGGAGCCGTAGGGCGGCTGGTCGATAATGATCAGTGTACTCATCGTCAGCCTCCCTTGTGAAAGTATAAAACCCGGGATTCAGAAGCTGTACTGTCTACCCACTCACCCAGGCCTGCTATCTCAAAGGGTGCCCGCAGGTTGGAAGCGGTCAGCTCGTAACGTTGCCGCTCTGATTCGTTGACAAGACCTCGCCGGAGAGCCGAGGCAATACAGGCAACGCCGGGAATATTGTTTTCGGCAAGAAAAGCGGCCCAGGCTTCAGACAGATTCAGTTCATCGGACGGGGGCGAGCTAAGGCTGGATGCCAGGTGAACGCCATCACCGTAGAGGAACACCCGGTCGATGCGCTTGTTGGCAGCCAGCACGGCGTGGGCAAACTGTAGAGCAGTTTGCGGTGCCTGAGACGAGTAGGGTGCCCCGGTAATCACCAACGTAAAAACCCCGGCAGGTGCCGGGGTTTTTGTCTGCTCTGGCAGGCTGTTGCTCATTCGTTGGAAAATGCGCCAATGAGGTGAAGCAGGCTCAGGAACAGGTTGTAGATATTCAGGAAGAGGCCTGTTGTCGCCATGATGTAGTTGGTCTCACCGCCGTTCACAATCCGGCTTGTGTCATACAGGATGAAACCAGACATCAGGAACACGATAGCCGCACTGATGGCAAGGCTGAAGGCGCCGATGTCAACGCCGAACATACCGGCAACCAGCGAACCCACCAGCGCTACCAGCACTACAACGAGACCGGCAACCAGCAGGCCTCGCATGAAGCTGAAGTCTTTCTTGGTGGTCAGCACGTAACCTGACAGGGCCAAGAACACAACTGCGGTTCCGCCCAGGGCCTGCATTACAATCTGGCCGCCGTTAGACATGGCCAGATAGTAGTTCAGGGTTGGACCGATCGAAAGACCGAGAAGACCCGTGAACGCGAAGACCACACCAATACCGGCGGAGCTGTTGGCGGTTCTTGGCAGAACCAGCCACACCAGGGCAAGTGCGCCCAGCATGCAGATGAGGCTTACGCCTCGTCCCAGGCCGATAGACATGGAAACGCCAGCCATCACGGCACTGAACAGTAGTGTCATGGCGAGCAGGCTATAGGTGTTACGCAGAACCTTCGTCGCCTCAGGACTGATGGCGGCTGTGCCAGAGCCACGGTTTAGCGTGATGCCCTGACGCTTCTGAACGTTATACTGTCTGTTTTCCATTCTGAATCTTCTCCGGTTTTTATCAGCTGTGTTTAAACAGCTAGTGTGGCGCAGGAGCCCATCATGGCTCTGCATCCGAATTCTTACTCCATCATAATGCCGAATTCCCAACTTTCAATCGTTTCTGACTTTAATGGTGGGTAAAGATTCCCTTAAATACCATTAACTCCAGGTTAGACTTCTCTGAACGGCTCAATCCTGCCAGGGATTTTGCAGGGCGTTGACAGAACAGGAGATTCCGGTATCATGCTCCCCGCTGTCGCAATGACGGCTGTGGAGAAAACGGTGGGCTGGCAGAGTGGCTGAATGCAGCGGTCTTGAAAACCGCCGAAGGTTAGTAGCCTTCCCGGGGTTCGAATCCCTGGCCCACCGCCACTTTCTCTTCATTCTCTTTGGTTTCCCGTCACTTTCACTGCCTTTAATCCCGCTTGCAGTCTGAGTTGATTCCGCGTGATTCGACTCCATAATTGACTGACAGATGTGAAGGGGATCCAGCTATGCAGAACTCAAAGACCGATCAGGAGACGACTCAGGACGTTCGCCACGACCGTAAATTCTCGGTGTCGGCCAATCGTGGTGGGGCAAGCCATTAAGTCCGTTATGTGGAGGCAGGGGGAGCTGCAGTGGATACGCAGGAGTGTGCGTTCTGCGAATCAGTGCCGGACCTTTTAGAGAGCCCTGCCAAGAACAGGACTCCCTGAGACAAGTCCGGATCAGATCACAGGTCTCGGCCCGGGTACTGAACCTGCTTTTGTTCTTCTGCAAGCCTTAGCCGGGTGGCCAGTTCATCCGGCTTATTGGTGGGCACTGTCCAGCCCTGCAGGTTGTCTTCAATCAGTTGCGTCAGAGCACTGATGTGCCCCGGTGTTGCATTCAGCGCCGGGATATAACTGAAACCTTCGCCGCCCGCTTCCAGGAAGTATTCCCGATTCTCTTCATCAATTTCCTCAACGGTTTCCAGGCAATCCGAGGAGAAACCGGGGCAGAAGACATCGATCGACTTTACGCCTTTCCCGGGCAGGGATTTCAGGGTCTCGTCGGTGTAGGGCTGCAACCATTCCTCACGTCCGAAACGGGACTGGAAGGTCGTCATGTAGTCACCCTTCGACAAACCGAGCCTTTCTGCCAGCAGCCGTGACGTCTTGTGGCATTCGCAATGATAGGGATCGCCCTTTTCCAGGTACTTCAGAGGTACGCCGTGGTAGGAAAGAATCAGCTTTTCATTTCGCCCATGCTCATTCCAGTGTGCCTGAATATGGTTGGCCATGGCTTCGATGTAGGGCGGATAGTCCGGGTAGTGGGAAACAAACCGGAGGTCCGGTATCCAGCGCCGGCGCGTGAAGTCATGGGCAATGGCGTCAAACGTGGATGCGGAGGTCGAAGCGGAATACTGGGGATACAGCGGCAATACCAGTAACTGCCGCACCCCCTGCGCCTGCATTTCATCCAGAACCTTTGAAACACTCGGGTTACCATAGCGCATGGCAAAACCAACCACGATGTTGTTGCCGTACTTTGCCTGCAGCTCTTTGCGAATGCCTTCCGCCTGTTTGGCGGTGTGGGTCAGCAACGGCGAACCCTCAGGTTGCCAGACGCTGGCATAGGCCTTGGCGGAGCGGCTGGGCCGGATCCGCAGAATAATGCCATGCAGGATCAGCCACCAGATCGGTCGGGGCACTTCCACCACCCGGGGGTCCCATAGAAATTCGCCTAGGTAGCGGCGCAGGGCTGATGAGGTCGGGGCATCCGGGGTTCCCAGATTGGTGACCAGTACCCCGGTCTTTTCCGGATGGTCATGGCGAAAGTTGGCGGTACCCTTGTACTGCATGGTGCTGCATCCTGGTAGCGTTTGTGTCCGGGCAAAAGGTGACTCAGGACTTCTTCTGTGCCTGCTCGGCCATTCTTGGTGCCAGGCCGCCGATATCATAGCCGGCATTGCGGGCTTTGCTGACAATGTCCTGTGCCGGTTTGGAGCGAGCGGAGCTCAGTGCCCAGAGAACCGTGCAACGTGTTCCCGAGCGACAGAAAGCCAATACGGGTTTCTCGACCTCCCGGATCATTGCATCAAACCGGTCAACGTCATTATTCAGGATATTGCCGGATTCCACCGGCAGATAAACCCATTCCATACCATTTTCACGAGCAGCGGCTTCGATGTCAGCCATAGCGGGTTGCCCAGCTTCCTCTCCGTCTGGCCGGTTGGCCACGAGGGTTCTGAAACCCAGCTTTGCAGCCTCGGCAATGTCGTCTACCGACAACTGAGGGGCCACGGAAATCGTGTCATCAATGCGTCTGATGTCCATTCAAGATCCTCTAACCAGTCATGAAAAGCCAATGCATAATGCCATAGTGAACCCGCCTGTGTCAGAGGGATGTGAGGGGCGGGCAACGGGTGATTTCATTTCGCAGCCCGGTTTTTCTCAACCACCTCGAACAACCCCATACCAGCGATCATTGCCACCACGAATACCAGGGCACCGGTTTTACCGGCTCCCAGCGCTACCAGTCCAGGTCCGGGACAGAAGCCGGCTAGCCCCCAGCCTGCGCCGAACAGAACACTGCCGACCACCAGCCGTTTGTCGAGACGGTCTGAGGCGGGCAAGCGCATATCGAAGCCGAGGAAGGACATTGTCCGCTTCTTCGCGACGGTAAAGGCGAACAGGCCTACAAGAATGGCGCCAGCCATCACAAAGGCCAGGGAAGGATCCCATTGCCCGGCAATATCGAGGAAACCGAGAACCTTTTCGGGATTGGCCATGCCACTGACAAGCAGGCCCAGGCCAAACAGGAGGCCGGCACCGAATGAAGCAAGATTGAATTTCATGAATCAGGCTCCTTGAATCAGGTGGCGGATGATATAAACGGTAATAAAGCCGGCTGCCATAAAGGTCAGGGTTGCAGTCAGCGAACGTACGGATAACCGGGACAGGCCACAAACGCCATGCCCGCTGGTACAGCCGGAGCCATAGCGTGTGCCGATGCCCACCAGCAGACCCGCCACGATAAGGGCCGGGTAACTCGCTTTGATCTCGATGGCTGGCAACTCCGCTATCATCATCCACAACAGGGGTGCGGCTAACATGCCGGCCAGGAAGGCCACGCGCCAGAGCACATCACGCTTCTGCGGCGTCAGCAGACCACCAAGAATTCCGCTGATACCGGCAATTCGCCCATTCAGCAATATGAACGCAGTTGCCGACAAGCCAATAATGATTCCGCCGGCCAATGCGGACCATGGGGTGAAATGTCCCCACGCGATTTCAATCATGCAGTGCATCCTCTAGAAGCAATAGAACTATAGATATATCTTAAGGTAATAACTATATAACGAATTTGAGGCATAAAAAAGCCCGGCACTGGAGGCCGGGCAGAGGCGTGCGAGTAGTATCCATGAAAGACTTCCAGACAAACCGGCATCAGCAGGGATACCGGTACAGTGAAGTATTGACCATATTTTGAACACTTCAAGCCTCCGAACGATTCGTTTGATCACATTTTTTCATATAGAAAGTGTGCTTATACTAAAGCCGTTGGTGGTGCGGGTATCAGGGCAAGTGGCAAAAGGCCGTTGGGGAAGATTTGCGGTTGCTGACTGAAATTCGGGGCCTGCTGTAATACAATCAATGGTAACAGAGCGTTTATATCCTCCGAGGTTTTGCATGTCTGACGAAAACGAAAACAAGCCGGAAAACGACGAACAGCTGGCGGGTAAGATCAAGGGGTCTGCAAGGCAGATCTGGCTTGCCGGGCTGGGAGCCTACACCAAGGCAGAAGAGGATGCCGGCAAGTTTTTCGAGCGCCTGGTCCAGGAAGGCGAACAGCTGGAAAGCAAGACCCGCGGTGTTGTCGAGAAACACGTTCGGTCGGTGGAGGATCGCGTGGGTGATGTGCGGGACAGGGCCACAGGTACCTGGGACAGACTCGAGCACCTGTTTGACGAGCGGGTGTCCGGGGCGTTGCGCCGCCTGGGTATTCACCGCCGCGAGGACATAGACGCTCTGGAGCGCCGGATACAGGCGCTCGAAGCCGAACTTGTCCGGTTACGTGAACAAACCGAGGACCGTTCCGAGGAGGAATGATCCGCCATCGTTGGTGCTGGAGCTCCGGGATTCACGCTCATAGATAATCCCGGCTCATCAGATAGATCTGCTCTTTTTCCTCAGACCTCAGGTAGGGCAACAGCAAGTACATCATCTGGTAAACGCCTCGGCCGGGATCCATGGACTCCCGGTCTTCCAGGTGCGACAGGCTGTCAAAGCTGCTCCAGTAACAGGCTGTCAGGGTCAACTGGTCGCAGAGGGCCTCCAGTTCTCCGTCGGTGATCTCCATGATGCCCTGGCGCCGAAAGCTCTCACAGATCGTCCTGAAACCGCTGGTTTTCTTCTTGAGTATGCGGCGGAAACGCGTCTGCAGCTGTTCGTAACGCGACAACACGTTCACCAGGTCCTGGTACAGGAAACGGTAGCGGGCGACGGTTTCAAACAGCAGGTGCAGGAAAAAACTCTGTTGGTCCAGGCTGATATCGGCGTCCGCAGGCACCGCCAACAGGTCGAGCATCTCGTGCTCGTAACTGGCAAATAACTCCCCGACGATGTCCCCCTTGCTCTTGAAATGGTAATAGAGGTTACCGGGGGAGATATCCAGTTCGTCAGAAATCAGCAGGGTCGTGACGTTGGGTTCGCCGGTGCTGTTGAACAGCATCAGGCTGGCCTCCAGAATTCGGTCGCGGGTTTTGATTTTTTTCATGGCGCGGCCTGGAAGGGGGTCAGATGTCGAAGCTGGCCCACACCGGACAATGGTCCGAGGGCCGCTCCATGGCACGAATGTCGTAGCTTACCCCGGCTTCCTTTGCCTTTGGTAGCAGGTTGTCACTGGCCATGACCAGATCAATCCTCAGCCCCCGGCGCGGGTCCCGTTCAAACCCTTTGCTGCGATAATCGAACCAGCTGAAGGTGTCTGATTCCTCCGGATGCAGATGGCGGAATACATCGGTAAAGCCAAGGCTTTCCACCTGTCCCAGCCATTCCCGCTCTTCCGGAAGGAAGCTGCATTTCCCTGTACGTAGCCAGCGCCTGGCGTTGTCGGCACCGATGCCAATATCCAGGTCGGTGGGGGAAATATTCATGTCACCCATGAGCACAATCTCGTTGCCGGTCGCCTTGAGTTCGTCGAGGTAGCGCATCAGGTCGGCGTAGAACTTCTCTTTGGCCGGGAACTTCACCGGGTGATCCCGGCTTTCACCCTGGGGGAAGTAGCCGTTAATCACGGTCAGCTTATGGCCGTCTACGGTGAAGTGGCCGGTAATCAGCCGCCGCTGGGAATCCTCGCCATCCCACGGGTAGCCTTTCTGAACACTGTCTGGCTCCTGACGCGAAAGCAGGGCAACGCCGTAATGTGTTTTCTGACCATGAAAGTGAACGTGGTAGCCCAAGTTACGGATAGCCTCCACCGGGAAATCTTCGTCAGTCACCTTGGTTTCCTGCAGGCCGATGAAATCCGGGTTGAGATCCCTGATGACGGCCTCAAGCTGGTGCAGTCGGGTGCGAATACTGTTGACGTTGAAGGAGACAAACATCATCTGTGAAGGCTCTCTGTTGTAGCTGTGGCGGAAAACAGAAAGTCTATCATAACAGGCCGGGGTGTCTGCGTTGGCTGTGAGGACGGATTCAGCGGGTCAGTTCACAATCCGGGGTGGTTTCCACGGTATAACGGATATGGGCGGTGTAATTGGTGTCCCTGTCCTTGCGGATATTGGTCAGGCCTATGTAGTCCGTCAGCATGCCTTCTTCGTTGTAGCCCAGCAGAATCGGGTCCACCAGGAAACCGAGAATGACACCGGAAGGCTTTATCCGCACTGTGTACGCGGCATCAATCCGGTTGTCGCCTGCGGGCTCGAGAACAAAGCCGTAGGCCTTGCCGCGGGTAGGCGCCAGGAAATCAAATTCCACACTGTCGCCGGACGTAACAGCCGCCCAGTTCTGTCGGACCAGATGGTCAAAGCCCGCATCCGCCACCAGGGTGTCGGTAACCTCTACCGAGAAGCTTTCCGTGTTCCCGTCTGGCGTGCGCCATTCGATCGTCAGTTCATCATCGTTCGGATTGGTGATGTCCATGGCTTCGTTGAATTCCGGCTGCCGGAAGTCAACGGTGGGGCGCAATTGCGACTCATCGTAGGAAAGTGTCTTGCTGGCGAATTCATTGCCGCCGGCGCGAACGTAAGTAACGGTTTGAGTAGCGGGGTAGAACAGGCCGTCTGAACACTCGCCTTCCACAAGATGGCGCTCTTCATAGATTACCTTGTCATCGCTTTTCGCCGTGGCTTCACCGGTGAAGCGTACTTCCGCCGCCATGGTGGTGAGCACCGGCAGGGAGAAAGCGAAAAACACTACCATTCGTTTCATCGGGCCAGCTCCGGGTAGAGGACCTTACGCAGGTAAAGCAGGGCCGGAAACACCACCAGCCAGCCGGCAGCCAGTGCCAGCAGTGACAGGGTCAGATCGGGAAGTTCTACCGCACCCAGTTTGCTTGCGGACCAGTAGGCGAATGGACCTGCAACCGGAGCACACACAAACGGCAGCCAGGCCCTGCTGCTGATCCAGGACAGGGAGTGGGAGAGGGTGGTCATGAATATGGCCCAGATACCCACCAGCCATACCGGCGTGAGTTCAACACTGCCGGTACCGTCATCGAGGATACCGGTCTGGAACCAGATGCCATCAAGCAGGCCGCCAAGGACGGCGCCGGCGCCGATAAACTGCAATTCGGCGAGGCGGTGCCTGCTGATAAAGGCAAGATGAAAAGCTACCAGCAACACCACGAAGCCGGCCGCCGAAAGGCCCGGGTAGAGAACACAAATGAACCAACCCACCTGGAACAGAACGAAATTGATGGTGTTGCGGACGGTATCTGACTGAATCATACGCTGAGGATATTCGCGCGTTTGTTGCCCGGCTTGGCGAACACTATTTGCGACACGCCAATGGCCCGTTCGCTGAATCCGGCCTCGCAGTAGGCAAAGTAAAAATGCCAGAGCCTGCGAAAGGCTTCATCGTATCCCTGGCCCTCAAGCTTTTCGCGGTTTGTCATGAATCGCTCGCACCAGTCGTGCAGGGTGCGGGCGTAGTGAAACCCGATATCCTCGGCATGGGTCATCACCAGGTCGGACCCGCTACGAACAGAGCCCAGAATGGCGCCGAATGAGGGGATAAAACTCCCCGGGAAGATGAACCGCTGAATAAAATCAACATTTTTCAGTGCCCGGCGATAGCGCTGCTCGGGCATAGTGATGGCCTGGACCAGTGCCAATCCCTCGGGTTTCAGTAACCGGCTGATCTGGGAAAAATAGCTGTCCAGGAACTGTGGGCCGACCGCTTCAATCATCTCGATGGACACCAGCTTGTCAAACTGGCCTTCCAGGTCCCGGTAGTCATCAAACAGCAGGGTGATTCTGTCCTCGAGGCCCTCGGCCTTCACCTTTTCTCGCGTCAGCTCAAGCTGTTCGGATGAAATTGTGGTGGTGGTCACATGGCAGCCGAAGTGCCTGGCAGCATGTACCGCAAAGCCGCCCCAGCCAGTTCCGATTTCCATCACACGATCGCCGGGGTGAAGGTCAAGCTTGCGGCAGATGGTATCGAGTTTGTGTACGGCTGCCTCCTCCAGGGTTGCCTCAGGGCGCGGGTAGATAGCCGACGAGTACATCATGGTGGGGTCGAGAAAGGTTTCAAACAGGTCGTTACCCAGGTCGTAGTGGGCACTGATGTTATTGCGGGAACCCTCTTTGGTGTTCCGGTTCAGCCAGTGCAAGCCTTTTAGCGCCGGCTTGGTGATCCAGCTGAATCTGTCTTCAAATTCGTTCATGCGGTCCACGTTGCGGGTGAAGAAACGCAACAGCGCCACCAGGTCCGGTGTTGACCAGTCTCCAGCCACATAGGATTCTGCTGCACCAATACTCCCGCCGGTAAGCAGGTCCTTCCAGGTACTGCTGTCATGGATAACCAGTTCTGCTGGCGCAAAGCGGATGTCGCCATCGCCAAAACTCAGGGTCTGCTGGCCGGCCTCACGAATGGTCAGGGCGCCGTCTTCCAGCAGTGACAATTGCTGGCAGACCAGGTGCCGTGCCACACGGCTGGTCAGGGGGGCATGCCTTTCGGCGCCTGTGGATTCAAGTGAGGTGTTCAGGTTCTCCATGAGCTTACCTTTCCGGTTGTCTTAGTTCGGTCGGCGGCCCTGGTAACATCAAGGCCTGAATCGGTGCTTCCGAGCCTGTGGGCAGGGTCGCTTTCCGGAAGCTTGTCCGGGTGGGTGAAAAAGGGCACGCCCTTGAGTTTCAGCTTCAGTGCGTGCCAGTAGATTCCACCCACCACCTTCAGCGCTTCGACGGGAAACTGCCTGAGGCTTCTGTGAAGTTGTTTACGATCCAGGGGGGTGCGTCGGACCACCAGAGTGGCATCAAAATGTTTACGGTCGTCCTGAAATACATTCATATGAATGCGCACTTCAGGACCCCGGAAACTGAAGGTCCATTGGTAATGCTGGTCCATGGGATTGAACGGGGATACATGGAAACGTTTGCCGAACCCGAAACGCTCCGTGCGCCAGCCGGCACTGGTAGGCTCCGCCCCGGTGCTTTCCAGGCAGTACACGTGTCGGTCTTTCCAGGGGGTGTTGGTAATCTGGGCCAGAATTACCCTTGGTACTGCGCCATTGTCAGGCCTGTCACCGGCGTTGTAGCAGAAGTAGAAGCTGACCGGGTTAAACACATAACCGAAATAGCGGGGGTGGGTAATCAACTCTACCGGGCCATCCGGTTTCCAGCCTGTCGCGCTCTGCACCTGATTCGTCACGGACTGCAACAGGTTGTCTTTCTCGGGCTGAAAGTAGTCCTGCCGCCGAAGCGAAAGCCAGTTGAACTTTTCCAGCGAAAACAGACGGCTTATGTCAGTCACTGAGTGCCACTCCCGCAAATCCAGTGCCAGCATGCCGGTGCTGTAACTGAACTCATGGCGCACAGGCGCCATGCGTCGATGGCGGATGGTGCCCTCCAGCCACTGGCTGTGAAGGCGATCGCCTATCAACGTGTCTTGCACGGCAGCATTCACGGTTACAACTCCACTCCCAGGGCGCTGGTGACTCGCAATGCGCTGCACACGCCGTCTTCATGAAAGCCGTTGAACCAATAAGCGCCGCAGAAATGGCTGCGATTGTGGCCGCCGATTTCATCATAACGTTTCTGGGCGGCAACGGCTTGCAGGGTAAACACCGGATGGGCGTAGTCGAACCGTTTGATAATGCGATCCGGAGCAATATCAGCGCTGCGGTTGAGAGTGACGCAGAAGGTTTCCGGGGCATGGTGAAAGTTCTGCAGCACATTCATGTTGTAAGTAACGGAAACCGGCTCGGTACTGTGTTGGGGGATAAAGTAGTTCCAGGCTGCCCAGGCGCGCCGGTTCGAGGGAAGTACCGTGCTGTCAGTATGAAGCACCACGTCATTGCTCTGGTAGGTAATGGCCCCCAGGATTTCCAGTTCTTTGGCGGTGGGGTCCTTGATCATTTTCAGTGCCTGGTCGCTGTGACAGGCAAACACCACCTGGTCAAATTCCTGTTGCTCATCGTTCACGGTCAGCAGCACCTTGTCCTGCTGACGTAACACAGCGGTCACCGGGCTGTTCAGGTGGGTGTGGTTTTCAAGCCGGCCCATCATGGCTTCGACATAGCGGGCAGAACCGCCGGAAATAACCCGCCATGTGGGCCGGTCGTCTACTGACAGCATGCCGTGATTGTTGAAAAACTGCAGGAAGAAGCGGATCGGGAACTGTTCCAGCACAATTTCCGGCGCTGACCAGATAGCGGCGCCCATGGGAACGATGTAGTACTTGCGGAAATACCGGGAGTAGCCGTTACGGTTGAGGTATTCCCCAAGGCTTTCTTCGTCCCCGATGTTGCCTTCTGCCAGGTCTGCGCGGGACTCCCTGTTGAATCTCAGAATCTCCCGGATCATACGGAGGAATGGCAGATTCAGCAGGTTGCTGCGTTGCGCAAACAGCGTATTCAGGCTGGTGCCGTTGTACTGCAGGCCAGACGAGTGACAGTCAACACTGAAGCTCATGTCGCTGACTTCGGATTCAACCCCCAGCCGGTCCATCAGCCTGATAAAATTGGGGTAGGTCCAGTCATTGAAGACTATAAACCCAGTGTTGACCGGCCACTCTCGTCCGCCGGCCGTCACCGATTCTGTGTTGGTATGACCGCCGGCGTAGTCTCCGGCCTCAAACAGTTCTACATGGTACTTTTCCGATAGCAGCCAGGCTGTGGTCAACCCCGATACACCAGCGCCAATAACGGCAATACGTTGACGTTCGTTACTCATTCATTGGATTCCTGTTCTTTCCTGCTTTGCCGGCTCATGCTGGCTGCCATTCGGTCAATCAGGCCCTGGGGCAGGGCTCCGAGGAGCTTCAATGTCCATGTAAAACGTTTGGGAAATGCGATCTCCGTTTTTCCCTTGCGCAGCCCGTTTACAATCCGTGTTGCTGCATCTTCCGCAGATACCAGGAAGGGCATGGGAAAATCATTGCGATCGGTCAGGGGCGTTTTGACAAAGCCCGGGGAAACCACCACAACATCGATGCCTTCGGAGGCCAGGTCCGCCCGCAAGGCGTGGGCAAAATACGTCAGTGCCGCCTTGGAGGCGCCGTAACCTTCCGCCCGCCCGAACGGAAACCACCAGGCCGAGGAACTGACAATCACCAGGGTGGCCGGACGCCCCTGCTGCACCGTGCGCCGAAGTGCGGGCAGGGCGATATCCAGGCAGCGGGCGGTACCAACCACATTGGTGGTCACGTTGTGGTCGATGATGCTGCTGTCGTATTCCGCAATTTCCAGGTACTCACAGGTGCCAGCATTCAGAATGGCCATGTCCAGGCTGCCGAACGATTCCAGGTCAGCGCTGATTGACTGAAGCGCTTCCCGGTCCGTGGTGTCAGCCATAGCGGACTTCATCCTTTCCGGTGCCAGGGCGCACAGTTGGTCAAGTGCTTCCTGCCTGCGACCGGTGATGATCAATCTATGGCCCTGTTGGACAAGTTCCCTGGTAACCGCCTCTCCGATACCGGAACTGGCCCCGGTGATCCAGATACTGGATGGTGAATCAAGCCGTTGACTCATCCTGCCTGATTCCTTATCCAGCGAATAATGCCGCCCATGATCGGGAGGTTCTCGTAGAGCAGTTGGCCCGCGTCAAAGTAGTCACGATGAGAGAGGACACGCCCCTCGCGGATCACCAGTTGGCTGATGCCGTCTACTTTCACAGCCTTACCTTTAAGAATGCGCTTGTGCTGCAAATGCATCACCCAGGGGATGCACACGTCTTCACCGTTGATCACAGGGTCGCCGAAATCGAAGCCGCAAGAGATGACGTTGGCGTAGGCGCCGGTGAAATATTCTGTGAGCTCATCAATGCCCCGAACCGTGGTAAAGGGATCCGTAAAGCGAACATTGTCGCTGTACACGCTGCCCAGCTCGGCCATATTGCCAGCGCAGAGATTGTTAAAGAGTTGCCTGAAGCGACCAAGGGTTTCGTGCACCGACGAATTCCTGTTACCCATATCAATGATTGAGGCGGTACTCATGATCTTTTCCTCCTCATGGCATCCAGTTGGCGGGTTTCTTCCTGAATGTGCTCTGGAATCGGGTTCAGGTCCCAGATGATGCCCAGGCGCGCTAATAGCCAAAGTCCGTACCAGGTCATATCCACCTCATACCACCGGAATCCCTGGCGCACGGATTGCGGCCAGCGATGGTGATTGTTGTGCCAGCCTTCGCCCATGGTAATCAGGGCCAGCCAGACGTTGTTTCTGCTGTCGTCGCCGGTGTCAAAGCGACGTTTGCCCCACACATGGGACAGGGAATTGATGGACACGGTGGCATGGAAGAGCACTACCGTGGAAATGAAGAATCCCCACACCAGCAGTTGCAACCCATTTGTGCCCAGCTCCGGGGCCCGGGCTGCCAGACCTTCGCCCAGCGCATAGATGGCAATAGCGGCCGCTGCGGGCACCAGCGAGTCAAACCGATTCAGGAACCGCAACTCCGGAAACTTCATCCAGTCCTTTACCCGGCGCTCATTCATGGCAAAACCCGCGTCGCAGGTAAACCAACCAACATGGGACCACCAGAATCCGCCCTGGTGGGGGGAGTGCAGATCCATTTCACCATCGGAGTGCTGATGATGGTGCCTGTGGTGGGCGGCCCACCACAATGGTCCGCGTTGGGCTGCACTGGCACCGAGGGCCCCGAACAGGAATTGCGCCATGCGGCTGGTCTTGAACGTTTTATGGGCGAAGTAGCGATGGTAGAAGCCGGTAATGGCAAACATACGCACAGCAAAGAATGCAGCTGCAAAGACCACGGCAAAGGTACTGGTGCCGGTAAAAATGACCAGCAAACAGGCAAGATGAAGTGCTATAAAGGGCACTACCCTGAGAAAATTGAAAGCGCGAGAGCTTGTGTCGAGGTGATCCGAACCCGCAGTGGAGTCGAACCATCTCAGAATGTTTGTCAGCCAGTTATGCACTCGGGTCATACCCTGATTGCCCTTTAGTTCGTGGTTTACTCTGTTACGTTTCTTCAACCGGATCTGGATGCACGATAAACGATGTTTAACCAAACCGATCAGATGCCTGTTATACGCCGGATAGCCATAGTTGGTTCAGGGCTGGCCGGCCTGACTGCCGCACTTTTGCTCAGGGAAAAAAATGTTGACGTCATGGTCTTTGAAAAAAGCCGCGGCCCGGGCGGGCGGATGGCCTCAAAGCGTGTTCCCGGAGGTTCTGCCGATATCGGTGCCCAGTACTTTACAGCGCGAAACCCGGCGTTCACGGGGTTTCTGGCCCACTACGCCGGTGAGGACCGATTCGGGACCTGGCCGGGGCGGTTCGGCTATCAGAATCCTGATGGCGGATGGGAGTCCTTTCCGGATGAGACCCGATACGTCGGGATTCCCCGAATGACCGCTATTACGCGGGGCCTGGCCTCAACAGTGGATGTGCGAGCCGAAACTCGTGTTGAACGCCTGGATCGTAGTGGCCGGGAATGGACTCTCCGGGACACTGACGGTGAGTCTCACGGCCCCTTTGACGGGGTTATCGTAACTGCGCCGCCGGCGCAGGCACAGGAGCTGTTCAGTAACAGCGGCTTGCAGGCGCTTGCTGGCGGTCTGGATGAACCGGTCCGCCACATTCAGCCGTGCTGGGCAACTGCAGTGCATTTTCCGGAGCCGCTGGAGCAGCCCTACGAGGGGATGCGCTGCCAGGATGAGGTGCTTTGCTGGGTCGCCAATAATTCCAGCAAGCCGGGCCGGGAAGATAAGGGCCAGTGGTGGGTTCTGCACGCCAACCCGGAATGGTCCCGCTTTCATCAGGATTCGGCCCCGGAAGAGGTGGCTGAAGACATGGTTGCGGCATTTCAGCGGGTTACCGGCTGCAACCTTCAACCTGATGAGGTGGTGTCCCATCGCTGGCTCTATGCAAAATCGTCATCTCCGGACCAGCCCGGTTTTCGGTGGTTCGATGATCACTGCATTGGCCTGGCCGGCGACTGGCTCAGTGGTGGCCGTGTGGAAGGGGCGTTCGAGAGCGCCCAGGGGCTGGCAGAGGAAATACTTTCCCTCTGAGTGGGCTGGTGCCGGTGCTCAGCGATCGTCGAGTACATCTGGCCGCACATAAAAGTGGCTGATGGTGCCGTCACTGAACTTGCTGAAGAACGCGCTGACATCGGTAATCTTTTTCAGGGAGCGGGTTCGATTGATCGGGTCCCTTACCAGCACTTTGATACCATTGAAATTGTCCTGGATATTGGAGAACCGGGCGCGCATGGAACAGGTCACCACCTGTTCCTGATGCAGGTTCAGTTCGCGAGACAGCCAGTTGCTGTGATCGCTGATACCCTGGGGCGATAGGTCTTCGCGGGTATCAAGGTGGTTCAGCTTAATGCGATCCACAATGCATCGTGAATAGCTCGAAGGCTTCTTCCGCGCCACCTTACGAAACGCCTCCCAGAAGAAACTGTCAGTCAGCTCCGCAAAATACCGCATGTTACTTAGGCAGGTGTCCACCCAGTCAAAAATCTCCGGGTCTTCCAGCACCTCGTTAATGGCTTCCCGCAGCAGCCAGTCGAAGCCAAGCGCGGTTTTGTGGGCGTAAACCTTTCGGTACATCTGGTGGCGGCTGTAGACAAAGTCTTCCAGGGCGCCCAGGCCTTTCTGGGTGATGGCAAGGCCGAGCCAGGGTTCGCGCACATCCCAGCCAAAGCGCAGGTTGCTGAGCAGGTGATCCAGATTGAAACCGCCAATGGTCACCGAAGAGTGGAAACCGTCCCGGAGCATGTAATCCGCCCGGTCTGCGTCGATCTCGCCCGACACGATGGACGACAGCAAGTCCATCACCAGTCGCGGCGTATCCGCCTCGCTGAGCACACCGGATTCGGCATCCTCGCCGGCAATAAAGTTCCAGAAGGTACGCGCGTGCCTGCAGAAGGCGTCACTGGGGCTGACATCCGTGGTTTCCATGATTCCGATCACGTCTCTGGCGTCCAGCCCCGCTGAGTCGAGATCGATGGAGCTGAGCACATCATGAGCGACGCGCACGGAGTAATGTTCGTGTTCAAGCTCCACCGGCCGTTCAGAGTGGTATAGCGAGTAATCAACACCTTCCCAGAGGTCATCAAAACGGTCCGGGCGCGACATCAGGTCATGAATCCGCCGGGCCTGGGTGAACTGATGGGAAAAGCTTGAATGGCCACTATCGTGCAACAGGCAGCCCAGGCGGATGGTTTTGGCCAGGTAGTCGATGGCGTCCAGCTGGCTCAGACTGAGGTCTGTCTGGTCGCTCAGCTGCCGTTCCCGCAGATAGGCATCGATCATGGAGCGGAACATACGGGTGCCCACGTGCATGACACCGATGCTGTGCAGGAAGCGGGAGTGTGTTGCGCCAGGGAAAACCAGGCTCAGTATGTCGTTCTGACAGATATTGCGCAGACGCTGAAACAGGGGGTGGTCGATAACCTTTATTTCATGCCGGTATAGCGGAATGCCGCCATGAACCGGGTCCATGATCAGCTTGTCATAGGCCCCGAGCAGATCATTTACGGCACTTCTCATAGATTACAACCTCCCAAAAACATCAAACATGTCTTGTTATATCACAGGGGCATGCCAGAATAGATATCAGAAAGCCGATTTCCCGTTTACCAATGGTAGTTTAGGGCAATAACCATGACAGCGCGCACTGAGCGCATTCTTATAATTGATTCGGATGAGCATGCCCGTTCGGAACTGGGTCGGTACCTTGAGGCCAGAGGTTTCTATGTAACCGGCTATGCCGATCTGAACTCGGCTCGCGCCCTGTTCAATGACAATATTCCGGACATTATTTTTGCCGATATGTCACCGGAGGCCATTGGGGAGCTGGCTAACCGGCTGGAGGATGCTGAAACCTTTACGCCGATTGTTGCCTGTTACTCCACCGAAGATGCGCCCGAGATAGTCAACGCCCTGCGGGCAGGCGCAGCGGATATCGTGCTTAAACCCTGTTCGGATGATCGTGGTGCCCTGGACGACGTACTCGGTAAACTGTTTGATCGGGTGCGGGTAAACCGACTCAACCAACTTTATCGGCAGGAACTGGAAGAAGCCAACCGCGACCTGCGGGACGGTATTGCCGAGTTGCGGGCCGACCAGCGGGCAGGGCGCAAGGTTCAGCTGCGTATGTTGCCCGACAACGAGCAAGTCTTGTCGGGCCTTTCTATCGAACATCTGATCAAGCCGTCATTGTTTCTCAGTGGCGACTTTCTCGACTATTTTCGTATATCCGAAGACAAGGTGCTGGTTTACATTGCTGACGTGTCCGGCCATGGTGCCAGCTCAGCGTTCGTAACCGTGCTACTGAAGAACCTGACAAACCGGCTTCAGCGCAACCTGCGGCGCGGTTCCAGCGACGACATACTCTACCCTGAGCGGTTCCTTGAGCGAATCAATTCAGAATTGCTGGATACCGGGCTGGGCAAGCACGTGACTGTGTTTGTGGGAATTATTTCCACCACCGACCGGCGCCTGCGGTATTCGGTGGGGGCACATTTTCCCATGCCCATCCTGTCGGTGGAAGGCGGCCGCACCGAGTTTCTCGAGGGTAGCGGCCTGCCGGTAGGGCTGTTTGAGGCCCCGGAGTGGGAAGTCTACGAGGTGCCGCTGGAACAGCCGTTTCACCTGATTCTGTTTTCAGACGGTATACTGGAAGTGATCAAGGCCAAAAGCCTTGATGAAAAGGAAAAGACATTACTTGAACTCGTCTCGGGAGGTAGTCACACTATTGCTTCGCTTAGCGAAGCTCTGAATCTCGACGAGATCACAGAGTTACCTGACGATATTGCTATCGTATCGGTAACGGACATGGTTCCGGAGCTGGATAGAGATAGCCCAACGTCGAAATAGTGGCAGTGGATTCAATGGCTGGTTACAAGATCCTGCAAGCTGTAAAACAGGGCATTTATGTCCTGAAGTTTATTGGTGAAATCCGGCTGAACCTATGTTCGACGCTGGACCATCTGGTTGAGTCCATCACCCAGGACCCCGAGTTCAAAACGGTGGTTGTCGATCTCACGGAAACCGAGATTATCGACAGCACCACCCTTGGGCTGCTGGCCAAGATCGCCATGGCGGCCCAGAAACGCAGTAATTTCCTGCCAACGATGATTTCCACTAACCCGGATATAACCCGAATCATTACTTCCATGGGTTTCGACAAGATATTTATTATTGTCCGAGAGCCCGCTTCCCGAATTGAGGAGCTGGAAGAAATACCCGTATTGCGTGCCAGCGAGCAGGACGTCCGGGACAAGGTTCTGGACGCGCACCGGGTGCTGATGGGCCTGAACAGCCGCAACCGGGAAGAATTCAAGAACCTGGTGCGTGCCCTGGAATGCGAAGAGCCTGGTTAAAGCCGGCGATCGTTACAGTGTTGTCCATTCCTGCCGGCCGTAACCGGGCCAACGATAAGCAAGCAACAACGGAACAACTATGCCTGATAATAAAGCCCCACGGCCACCGGAGTCCGCTCCAACAGGTCACGATGTGGCAGTCCTTGGCGGCGGAAGTTTCGGTACCGCCATGGCCAAGGTTCTTGGAGAAAACGGCCATACGGTGCACTTCTGGATGCGTGATGCAGACCAGGCCGATGAGATCCGCGATACCGGTATCAATAGCCGTTACATGCCTGACGTCAAACTGACTGGCGATATCCAGCCGACCACCAGTCTTCCGGAGGCAATAGGCAAGGCAGAAATTGTATTCGTCGCCATTCCCAGCAAGGCGTTCCGGGCCGTCATCCGGGATAACAGTGCCGAGTTCCATGACGACCAGATTGTCGTCAGCCTGACCAAGGGTATTGAGGAACACGGTTTCAAACTGATGAGTGAGATTCTGCACGAAGAGATCCCGCGTTGTCGGATCGGTGTTCTCAGTGGCCCGAACCTGGCCGGAGAGATTGTCAGCCAGGATCTCACCGCCACCGTTATTGCTGCCAAGGATCCCGAGGTTCGCCGCACCGTTCAGGAACTGCTGGGCTGTGAATATCTGAGGGTGTACGCCAACGTTGATGTCTACGGCGTGGAACTGGCCGGGGCGTTGAAGAATATCTACGCCATCGTGGCCGGTCTCGCCTCGGCGCGGGATCTGGGTGAAAACGCCAAGGCCATGCTCATTACCCGCGGGCTGGCGGAGATGAGCCGCTTTGCCGTCAGTCTCGGGGCAAACCCGATGACCTTTATGGGGCTGGCCGGCGTCGGGGACCTGATCGTAACCTGCACCTCTCCGAAGAGCCGTAACTATCGTGTGGGCTATGCCGTGGGTAAGGGCAAGGCACTCGACGATGCCGTGGCCGAGCTGGGCCAGGTGGCCGAGGGCATTTACACCCTCAAACTGGTCAAGGAAAAGTCCGAAGCCATCGGTATCTATATGCCTCTGGTACGAGGCCTGTATGAAATACTCTATGATGGCGCATCCATCAGTGCGGTCATCAACAGTCTGATGATGTCGGTCCAGAACTCCGACGTGGAATTCATTCTGCCACGCACGCTCAGTCAATAGTCAGTCAACAGCGCTTCGGCATATCCGGAGGTAAGCAGTGCACTTGATTATCATGCGTCATGGTGAAGCCGGTTGGCACACCCTCGACAGGGAGCGGGAGCTGACGGAATTCGGCCGGCACGGCGTGGCGGATGTTGCAGCGCAGATCGCGGAGTCACCCTGGCGGCCAGAATTTATCTGGTGCAGCCCGCTCGTGCGAGCCCGCCAGACGGCAGCAATCGCCTCGGAGATCCTCAATTGCGCGGTGACCGAAAAAGACTATATTACTCCGGACGATGACCCGGGGCGCTGTCTGGATGAACTTATTGAAGCGGCACCGGCGCAGCTGATGATTGTCTCTCATATGCCCTTTGTCGGCAGCCTCTCAACGCTGTTGGTGGATGGTCACCGCAAAGGTATACCGTTCATGACCGCCCAGGCTGTCGTACTCGAGATGCCTGTGGCCGGGCCAGGGTGCGCGGACCTCAGGGCCCAGTTTCTGCCATGACCGGATTTACTGAGGAATCGTCCTTATGACCCAGAAGCCCGAAACAATTGCCGAACAGGTCGAGAATGCGCAAGCCTCGAGTAAGGGACTGCCGCCTCTCGACAAGTGGAATCCGGAGCTGTCCGGAGCTATTGATATTGTCATCGCTCGTGACGGCCAGTGGCTCTACCAGGGCAAGCCCATTGGCCGTGAGGCGATCGTACGGTTATTTTCCACCATTCTGCGGCGCGAAGACGATGGGCACTATTACCTGGTCACGCCGGTGGAAAAGTGGCGGATTACCGTCGAAGACGCTCCGCTTCTTGCGCACTCTCTTCATGCCAGCGGCCAGGGCAGGGAGCAGGTGCTATCTGTGACCACCAATACCGGCGAAACCATAGAGATTGGAGAGGCGCATCCGCTTCACGTCGGAACCTACGAAGGTACCGACGAGCCGCGGCCAGTGGTTAAACTGCGCCATGGCATTGAAGCGCGGCTTGTCACCACCGCTTATTACGACATGGCGGACCTGGTGACCGAAGAAGCCATTGATGGCGAAACCGCCATAGGTGTCTGGAGTAGCGGAAATTTCTATAAAATTGCCGCCAACGGTTGAATTATGGGGCACCGTCCCAAATAACTGACGGTAGAAAACGCAGTACGACACTTGTTAAACTGTGCTTTCGAACTTGTTACCGAGCCTGGCTCTCTAACGAGGCCCGGTGGTCGTAAGTCCCTCTGTGCAGTCTGGCTGTTCAAGATTACTTTCGATTACCCAAATTTAAATCAAACAGTCATTGCGACACGCAAGGAGATCACATGGCCCAACCTCGTGTTGTCACCATCCACTACACGCTCACCAACGACCAGGGAGAAGAACTGGATTCCTCCCGTGTAGAAGGTCGCGAGCCTCTGTCCTATGTGGAAGGTGCTCAGAACATTATCGGCGGATTGGAAAATGCGCTGAATGAAAAGAACGCTGGCGATCAGGTGAAAGTATCTGTCGAGCCCGGAGAAGGCTACGGCGAAGTCAACGAAGAACTGGTTCAGCCGGTTCCGCGTTCTGCGTTTGAAGGTGTGGACACCATCGAGCCGGGCATGCAGTTCCAGGCACAGACTCCGGGCGGCCCCCAGGTAGTTCGTGTTGTGGAAGTAGGCGACGAAACTGTCACTATCGACGCAAACCACCCGTTGGCAGGTCAGACCCTGCACTTTGACGTGGAAGTGGTTGAAGCGCGCGAAGCAACCGACGAAGAGCAAGAGCACGGTCACGCTCACTAAGGCTTTTCCGGTTGTCTGAAAGCGGCCCCTTGCGGGCCGTTTTTTTATGGCTGAACAAAAAAACGGCCCGAAAAGGGCCGTTTTTCCAACACTCCGAATCACATATTCGGGTAATTCGGACCACCGCCACCTTCCGGTGTCACCCAGGTAATATTCTGGGCCGGGTCCTTGATGTCGCAGGTCTTGCAGTGCACGCAGTTCTGGGCGTTGATCTGGAATTTCTTGCCACTGCCATCCTCTGCATCAACCACCTCATACACACCTGCCGGGCAATAACGCTGCGCGGGTTCGTTGTACTTCGGCAGATTCTCCTTGATCGGGATCTCAGGGTCCGACAGCTTCAGGTGAATCGGCTGATCTTCCTCGTGGTTGGTGTTGGAAATGAACACCGAGGACAGCTTGTCGAAGGTCAGCTTGTTATCCGGCCGGGGATAGTTGACCTTCTTCGCCTGGTCAGCCGGCTTCAGGGTTGCGTAGTCCGGCGTGGTGTCGTGGAACGTAATCGGCAGGCTGCGACGCAGGATGTTCTGCTCGAAATAGGCGATGGCGCCACCCACGAAATTACCGAACTTGTGCATACCCGGGCTAAAGTTGCGCTCGTCGTACAACTCTTTATACAGCCAGCTGTCCTTGAAGCGCTCCTCAAAGCTGGTGATTTCCTCACCGCTCTTGCCATCCTTCAGTGCCTCGAACACAGCTTCTGCACCCAGGATGCCGGACTTCATGGCAGTGTGAGAGCCCTTGATCTTGGAGCTGTTCAGTGTGCCGGCGTCGCAGCCCAGCAGCAGGCCGCCCGGGAAGCTCATCTTCGGCAGGGAATTGAAGCCGCCCTTGGTGATGGCGCGGGCACCGTAAGCGACCCGCTTGCCACCTTCCAGGTGTTTCTTGATTTCCGGATGCAGTTTCAGTCGCTGGAACTCATCGAACGGGCTCAGGTGCGGGTTGCTGTACGACAGATCGGTTATCAGGCCCACGTAGACCTGGCCATTCTCCAGGTGATAGAGGAAGGAACCGCCGGTGGAGCCGGATTCATTCAGTGGCCAGCCGGTGGTGTGGATAACCAGGCCGGGCTCGTGCTTGGCCGGGTCGATGTCCCACAGTTCCTTGATGCCGATGCCGTAGTGTTGCGGGTCCTTGCCTTCGTCCAGCTTGAAGTCATTGATCAGGCGCTTGCCCAGGTGACCGCGGCAACCTTCGGTAAAGAGGGTGTACTTGGCGCGCAGTTCCATACCCGGCATGTAGCCGTCTTTCTCGGAGCCGTCACGGGCTACGCCCATATCGCCAGTGATGATGCCCTTGACCTGACCATCTTCAACGATAGTCTCAGAGGCGGCAAAACCAGGATAGACCTCGACACCCAGGCCTTCAGCCTGTTCGGCAAGCCAGCGGCACAGGTTACCCAGGCTGATGATGTAGTTGCCGTGGTTGTGCATGTTCTTGGGCACAAAGGCATTGGGGATCTTGCTGGCGTTTTCCTGGTTCTTGAGCAGGAAAATGTCATCTCGCGTGACCGGCGTGTTCAGCGGTGCGCCTTTCTCTTTCCAGTCAGGGAACAGTTCGTTGAGGGCAGTGGGTTCAAACACCGTGCCTGCCAGAATATGAGCCCCGATCTCGGAACCTTTCTCAACGACACAGACGGTCAGTTCCTGTTCGGCTTCCTGGGCCATCTGCATGACGCGACAGGCTGCCGAGAGGCCAGCTGGGCCACCGCCGACGATAAGAACATCAAATTCCATCGATTCGCGTTCCACGTTGGTCTCCTCATCTTTATTGGTAATGCCAACAGGCAATTTCTCAGGGGCGTCATCATACCGGTAAAACGTTGTGTAGACGACTCCCTCAAAGCGAAAGCCCCTGTTCTGTTAACTGAAAGGATACCGCAATTGAATAATCAAACAAACGTTTGTTTGAAATTTGGGTTTACCTTTGGCATTGTTAAATGGCGCTGGGCTAAAATGTGTTTTTTGAGTCATTTTTTAGTATCGTCTCACGCTCAGGTGGAGTCAACTGGTGTGCATTGGCCGCGAGCGCGGCTGTTTAACGTCCAGTGGGGCTATTGACCCCGATGCCCTTTGCCTGCAGTATTATGACGCCCTTACAGACAGCAGGCCCCGCAAGCATGTGCTGTTCTCAAATGTAAACTCATCGTATGAAGAACGAGGAATCTATGAAGGTTCTGGTCGCCGTAAAACGAGTTATCGACTACAACGTGAAGGTGCGCGTCAAGCCGGACAACACCGGCGTTGATCTCGCCAACGTCAAAATGGCAATGAACCCATTCTGCGAAATCGCTGTTGAAGAAGCGGTTCGCCTGAAAGAGAAGGGTGTTGCCAGCGAAATCGTGGTGGTATCCATCGGCCCGAAGGCCTGCCAGGAGCAAATCCGTACCGCTCTGGCTCTGGGTGCTGACCGTGGTATCCACATCGAAACAGACGAAGAGGTTCAGTCTCTCGAAGCGGCCAAGCTGCTCAAGAGCGTTGTTGAGAAGGAAGAGCCCAAGCTGGTCATTCTCGGCAAACAGTCCATCGATTCCGACAACAACCAGACTGGCCAGATGCTGGCCGCGCTAACTGGTATGGGGCAGGGTACGTTTGCCTCTGAAGTAGTTGTTGAAGGCGACAAGGTTAACGTAACCCGTGAAGTCGACGGCGGCCTGATGACCGTTGCCCTGAACCTGCCTGCGGTTGTTACCACGGACCTTCGCCTGAACGAGCCGCGTTACGCTTCTCTGCCAAACATCATGAAGGCCAAGAAGAAGCCGCTGGACAACATGAGCCCGGCTGACCTGGGTGTTGAGCTTGCTCCGCGTCTTTCTACCCTGAAGGTAGAGGCCCCGGCCTCTCGCCAGGCAGGCGTGAAGGTTGCTGATGTAGCTGAGCTGGTCGACAAACTGAAGA
Source organism: Marinobacter panjinensis (assembly GCF_005298175.1). Lineage (NCBI taxonomy): Bacteria > Pseudomonadati > Pseudomonadota > Gammaproteobacteria > Pseudomonadales > Marinobacteraceae > Marinobacter > Marinobacter panjinensis. Next base: position 591,281 of record NZ_SZYH01000001.1, on the reverse strand, counting down.
ACGAAGCGAAGGTGATCTAAATGAGCATCCTTGTAATTGCTGAACATGACAACAGCGAGCTGAAGCAGGCAACCCTGAACGTTCTGGCTGCTGCCAAAGCCATCGGTGGCGACATCGACGTACTGGTTGCCGGCGAGAACTGCGGAGCGGTAGGCGAAGCAGCGGCGAAAGCCGAAGGCGTTAGCAAGGTACTGGTTGCCGACAACGCCGTGTATGGCCACTTCCTGGGTGAGAACCTGGGTGAGCTGGTTGCCGAGGTAGGCAAAGGTTACAGTCATATCCTGGCCGCCGCTGGTACCGTTGGCAAGGATTTCATGCCGCGCGTCGCAGCGCTGCTGGACGTTGCCCAGGTGTCCGACATCATGCGTGTGGAGTCAGAAGACACCTTCGTTCGCCCGATCTACGCCGGTAACGCCATTGCGACCGTCAAATCCACTGACAGCATCAAGGTGATCACGGTTCGCCCGACGGCCTTTGATCCGGTTGCCGGTGAAGGTGGTTCTGCCACAGTTGAAACCCTGGATGTTGTCAAAGACGCAGGCCTGTCCCAGTTCGTCAACGAAGAGCTGGCCAAGTCCGACCGTCCGGATCTGGCAAGCGCCGGTATCGTGGTTTCCGGTGGTCGTGGCATGCAGAACGGCGAGAACTTCAAGATGCTGGAGCAGATTGCCGATCTGATGGGTGCTGCTGTTGGCGCTTCACGTGCTGCGGTAGACGCCGGCTTTGTGCCCAACGACATGCAGGTCGGTCAGACCGGCAAGATCGTTGCACCCCAGCTGTACATCGCCGTTGGTATTTCCGGTGCCATCCAGCACCTGGCGGGCATGTCTGACTCCAAGGTGATCGTTGCGATCAACAAGGACGAGGAAGCGCCGATCTTCCAGGTAGCCGATTATGGCCTGGTTGCAGACCTGTTCGAAGCGGTTCCACAGCTTGAGGAAGAACTGAAGAAAGTTATGTAACTTTCGGATTCTTCGTAAAAAAGGCACCTACGGGTGCCTTTTTTGTTTGCCTCGGTTTATTCGCCTTTCGGGCTTCTACGCGTTGTCAGTTTCTTTTCTTTTTTACCGATAAACAGCGAATCTGCCAGGATATGCAGAGCCTTGTTGGTGGTATGAACCGTGCGATAGATCCTGTCACTGGTCTGGTCGTGGCTCCTCCGTGCCCGCCGAGCGTTTTCCCGTAGTTCCTCACTGGTTGAGAAGCGGTCGATGAGGCTGAAGGTGGTGGTGGTTATCGTCCTGTGTACTTTCTCCACGGCACTGGTGCCGTTCTTGACGGTTTCTTCCAGAAGCCGGGCGCGATTGCGGGTTTCCATCAGGTCCATGCGGCTTTTCTGCAAGTGGTTGTGAGCCGAAATCTGCTTTGCCCTGAGGATTCTGAGGTCACGAGTGTTACGGGCGTGCTGCCTCATGGCAAAAATGACGAGCCCGGCAGTGACGGCAGTAGCAAGCAGGCTTAGCAGGGTGGTTGCGTCCATAGCGGCTCCTATCAGCTATTATCGGTATTCCAGCTTCATTTCCACGTCGATTTCCCGTTCTGCCAATTCCATCTCCAGTTCCTTCATCACTTCCTGGTAAACCAGTCGTTTCACCATAACAGGAAGCCGATCGGCCAGCATGCGGGCCGATTTGGATTCGCGTTTCGCCAGGGCAATCGGATCCCGCACCCGGAGCGTAAGTAACATTTCCGGTTCCCGTGTATTATCAGGGCCATAGCTCTCAGCCAGTGCCTCCGCGATAACTTTTTGCTGGCGGTGCACTCGCCAGAACAGCCAGCCGCTGACAATGGCGAGTATGAGGCTCAGTACCAGAAGCAGGGTGTTCAATGGGGTAACCTCCGGGGTTCGGGTAAATCAATTTTGACAGAGTGTGCCGTATCGACCAGTTAAATCGATTGGCCGGTGCGACGTTTTTGTCGTAATTTCCAGGGCAACAACCGTAAGGATAATGACATGATCTGGTTAAAAGCGTTCGTCAGTGGTTTTCTCGCAACACTGATTTTCCACCAGGGCCTTTTTGCCCTGTTCTACTTCGCAGGCATAGTGCCAGCAGCACCGTTCAATATGAACCCGGTGCCGCCCCTGGGTGTACCTGCTGTGTTCTCGCTCGCATTTTTCGGCGGGCTTTGGGGCCTGGTACTCTGGGCGCTTCTCGGGCGCCTGAATGGCTTTAAGTTCTGGTTGGGTAATGTAATAGTAGGCGCCATCGGACCAACCGCCGTCGCGATGCTGGTTGTCTTCCCCCTCAAGGGGCTCGCCGTCTCGGCCCAGACCTGGGTTGGAGGTTTGATGCTCAACGGCTTCTGGGGTCTCGGCGTTGCGCTGTTCCTCGTGCTGATGGGCGCGAAGGCAGCCCGGTCCGGCGCTGCCAATTCATAACGGATATTGACGGATTAAGGACAACCAATGAGCACAAAGACTGACACCACTTACGACATCGTGGTATTCGGGGCCACCAGTTTCGTGGGGCAAATTCTTACTGGCTACCTGTTTGAAACCTATGGCATTGGCAAGGATGTCCGCTGGGCTATCGGTGGCCGTTCAGAGAGTAAGCTCAGTACGCTAAAGCAGAGCCTTGGCAAGGGTGCAGCGGACCTGCCAATGATCGTAGCGGACGCCAGTGATGAAAGCGCGCTTAAAGCCATGTGTGATCAGACCCGCGTTGTCATCTCGACGGTAGGTCCATACGCCCTTTATGGGGAGCCGCTGGTGAAAATCTGCGCTGAAACCGGAACGGATTATTGCGATCTGACCGGTGAGGTTCAGTGGATTCGCAAGATGCTCGAAGCCTACGAAGAAACAGCAAAAGCCTCTGGCGCCCGCATTGTTCATTGCTGCGGCTTCGACTCCATTCCCTCGGATATGGGTGTCTGGTTTCTGCAGGAACAGGCGGAAGCAACCTTCGGAACGCCCTGCCAAGACGTTCGCATGCGGGTGAAGGTCGCCAAGGGCGAATTCTCCGGTGGCACAGTGGCCAGCTTGATGAATGTGGCCAAAGAGGCCGCTGCAGACCCCAAGTTGCGTAAGGAGCTGGCTAACCCCTTCTCCATTTGCCCGCCGGAACATCGTTCCAAAACCCGTCAGCCCAGCCTTAAAGGAGCTGAGTTTGACAAGGATTTTGGTGTCTGGCTGGCGCCATTCGTGATGGGGGCTATCAACACCCGGATTGTTCATCGTTCCAATGCCCTTCAGAATGCGCGTTACGGAAAAGAGTTCACCTACGACGAGGCAATGATGACAGGGCGTGGCTTGAAGGGCCGTCTTGCAGCCTATGGCATCACCGGGGCCCTGGGAGGGTTCTTGACTGCTTCGGCGTTCAAGCCCTCTCGCTGGGTGGTGGAAAAGTTTGTGCCCAAGCCAGGCGAGGGGCCAAGCCCTGAGGCCCAGAAAAACGGCTTTTACGACTTGCGTTTCGTGGGTAAAACCGCCGACGGCAAGACCATCAAAACCAAGGTGACCGGCGACCGGGATCCGGGTTATGGCTCCACCAGCAAGATGCTGGGTGAAGCCGGAATGAGCCTTGCCTTTGATGTTGAGGTCGACAAACAGGGTGGATTCTGGACCCCGTCATCACTGCTGGATGGCAAACTCTTCGAGCGCCTGACAACCAAAGCAGGCCTGACGTTCGAGGTACTGGAAACCAGCTGAGCCGGCATCAGCTGAGCCGTATGGTGCGGTCGGAGGCGGGTAAGGCCTCCGGCGCGTGCCCCAGCGCAATAACCGTTTTCCCTGACAACCACTGCTGCATCCCGGCTGCAATCCTGTCCCTCGTGGGCGCATCTACGCCAGTAAACGGCTCGTCCAGAATCACCAGTGGTGCCTCGTTCAGAAGCACCCGTGCCAGAACAATTCGCCGGGCTTCCCCCCCTGAAAGCTGGCTGCCCATCGATCCCAGCCAGGTGTTGAGTTGTGCCGGTTCGTGAGTGAAGCGATCTGCCATTTCCACCAGGTTCAGAATACGCCAGAGTTCCGCATCAGAGGCATCCGGCCTGCCAATCAGCAGATTCGCTTTCAGTGTGTCCTCGAACAGCACAGTCTGTTGCGTGAGATACGCTGGTGGCCGGCGGCGAGCGCGGCCCGAGGCAGGTTTCTCGAGGCCGGCCATGACCTCGGCCAGCGATGATTTTCCGGCACCGGAACTGCCAATAATGTTGACGCATTCACCGGCCAGTACCGAGAGATCGAAACGGCTGAGTACCGGAGAGTGATCTCCAAACCGGATGGTCACCTGTTCCAGTTCCAGCGCATGGCGATCGTCTACCGGTAATTGCCCGGGCTCGGTTGCGTTGGACGATTCTGCCGAACAGTCACGGTTCAGCCTGGCCGCAGAGGCAAGCGTTCCGCCCAGCCTGGCAAACGCATCCGGAAGTACAGAATAGATCTCCAGCAGCCCCAGAAGGGCGATTGGCAGCAACACCACCAGCGGCCCGGTAACAGTGTCTTGCTGGAACAGATCAAGCCCCATCCACAGAGCCAGAACAACAGCCAGGTTCACCATTACCTGCGCCAGCCCCAGGTTCCAGCCGGTGCGAGTATCAGCCCGAGAGTCACTGCGGGCAATCTGGTCAGCCTGGCGCAGGCAAAGGGCGGCGTGTTTGCCGGTGCGGCCTGCCGCCGTCAGTTCGGCAAAGCCTTCGATGTGCTCGATCACGTCAGTCCGCACTCGTTCGCGAGCGTCTGTTTGCCGGTAAACCAGATGGCGGGTGCGCAGGTAAACCACAACCGTCGCCACCAGAAACGCCGGCAACAGTGTGATCACCAGGGCTATGGCGATATCCCGGCTATAGAACACACCGGCAACGACTACCAGTATGACGGTTACCAGCGCCGCAAGGGCCGCAGGCGCTATCAGTCGAAGGTACAGAGTATCCAGGGCATCGACGTCATTGGTCAGCCGTGACAGCCACTGAGGACCCTGTAAGGTGTTCCTGCGGTGTCGTGCGGAGAGACAAAGCCGCTCAAACAGGGCCACCCGGATATCCGTCAACAGGCGCAGCACCGTATCGTGGTTGTAAACCCGCTCGGCATAACGGGCAACCGTGCGAGCCACTGCAAAGAAGCGTATGCCGCCACCGGGAACATACAGGTTGAGCGACGACTGTATTCCGGCAGCCAGCAACAGGCCAGTGAGGGCGGTGGCGGTAATAAACCACCCTGACAACGCCAGCAGCCCCATACCTGACAGCAGGGTAACCAATATCAGCAAGCCGCCTGTCACCAGTCGGCCCGGACGCCGGAAGATCAGGGTCAGCCAGGGCCACAGTTCACGCATCGTGCACACCTCCCCCGGTTACCAGCAAGGTGCGGTTCGCCAGGGTGAGCAGGGCCTGATGGTGGGTAGCAAAGATCAGCGTTTTACCCGCCAGTGCCAGTTTGTGGAGCGCTTCAAGAATGTAGATCTCACTGTCGCTGTCCAGGCCTGCTGTGGGCTCGTCGAGCAGAATCAGGTCATAATTGGCAACAAATACGCGCGCCAGGCTCAGCCTGCGAGCCTGGCCACCGGAGAGGCCCTGGCCATCCTCGGTGATTCGGCTGTAGATGCCCCGTTCCCGACTGTTGAGCAGGCCCCCGAGGCCGACCTGGCGTAATGCGGTCTCTATGGCAATGTCGGTGGCGTCCGGAGTTGTCAGCCGAAGGTTGTCCGCCCAGGTACCGTGCACCAGAAACGGAGACTGCCCGAGCCATCCGAAAGACTGCTCCCCGGGTGCGGCCCCGAAGACGGTTATGTTGCCCTGGTCCGGTTGCATATAGCCCGCCAACAGATAGAGCAAAGAAGACTTGCCGCCCCCGGAAGGACCGGTGAGGGCGATCACATCGCCTTTTTGGATCTCCAGCGACACCTGATCCAGTACCGGACGCCCGGTATCGTAGGCGAGAGTCAGGTCCCGCGCGGTAATCGCATCTGGCGATTGTGGATGATGGGTGCTTTGCGCCGGGGCCCGGGGTTCATCAATCCCATAAAGCCTTTCTACAATCTCCGCACCCGCGCCCATGGCCGCTGCACGGTCGTGATAGTGCTGGGATAACAGGCGCAACGGCTGGAAGAATTCCGGTGCCAGTAACAAAACCAGCAACCCCGAGAACAGCGTGAGGTCTTCCGCTGGCCCGTAGGTGATATAGCCCAACAGGCCAAAGCCGATATAAATGGCCACGACGGCGATGGCAACCGAAGAAAAGAACTCAAGTACCGCTGAGGACAGAAAGGCAATTCTCAGGGTTTTCATGGTGACGCGGCGATAATCGTCGGAGCGTTTGCGCAAGGTTTCTGCTGCCGGCTCCGTCTGACCGAACAATTGCAAGGTTGTCAGCCCCCGAACCTTGTCCAGGAACTGACCTGACAGCCGGCCGATGGTCTGGAAATGCTGCTGGTTGAGCTTCTCGGCACCCATGCCCACCAGCGCCATGAACAAGGGAATGAGGGGAGCGGACAGCAGCAGGAATATCCCCGCGAGCCAGTCCAGCGAGAACACCACCACCAGAACCAGTAACGGCACGATCACAGCCAGAATCATCTGGGGCAGGAACCGGGCGAAGTAGCCATGCAGGGCATCGGTATGGTCGAGCCACTCACGGGCCAGGGTGCCCGCAGAAATCTGGCCGATGGCAACAGGTCCGGCTTTTTGCCAGCTGCGATTGATCTGGTGGCGCACCTCACTGCGCACCTTACGGCTGCATCGGGCCGCAAACCGGGCCTGAAATCCCTGGGCAATGCCTCTGATCAGGATTGCGGCCACAGCGCCAGTGAATAGCAGGGAGAGCTCTTCAACGGGCACCTCCGCAACGATGCCCTGGTGGACTATTCCTGCGAGGAAAGCCATCTGCGCAATGGTAGCAAGCCCTACTACCACGCCCGCTGATACCGTCGCCAGTATCAGCGGGCGGCCATGGGCAGCAAGCCCGCCAAGCCAGCTTCGGGCCGTGGCCTGTTCTGCCACTTAGTGGTAACCCTCGCCGGCACGAACCTTGCCGCGGAACACCCAGTAGGTCCAAGCGGTGTAGACAAGCACAACCGGAATGACAAACACCAGACCAATCAACAGGAACAGCTGGGAATCGTAGGCGGAAGCCGCATCCCAAAGGGTAATGTCCGGCGGCACCACGTAAGGCCAGCGACTGACAATCAACCCCAGGTAGGTGAATATGAACAGCCCCAAAGTTGCCACAAAGGGCATACCCTCAAAGCGGTTACGCACTGACCGGAAAATCTGGAAGGCGCAGATCAGAGTCAGTGCCGGCAGTATCCAGATAATGGTGATATTGGAGAACCAGCGGTCTTTGACCATCTCGTCCACGAACGGTGTCCAGATACTGATGATGACGAACACGCCCAACACGCCGAGCAACAACGGGACGGTGATCCTGTAGGCCCATTCCTGAAGCCGACCTTCGGTTTTCATGATCAGCCAGGTGGAGCCCAGAAGGGCATAACCGGCGAGCAGGCCGAAACCGGTCAAAACAGTGAACGGGCTCAGCCAGTCCAGCGCACCACCGGTGTAAACCCCGTCGGTGACTTCAAACCCCTGAATATAGGCACCAACCACCGCACCCTGGGCAAACGCCGCCAGGGTTGAGCCACCCGCAAAGGCCCAGTTCCAGAGATAGCGGGAGGTACTGGCCTTGAAGCGGAACTCGAACGCGATGCCCCGGAAGATCAGGCCGGCCAACAAAAGGAACACACCGATGTACAGTGCCGGCAAAATAGTGGTGTAAACCAGGGGAAATGCAGCCAAAAGCCCGGCACCGCCCAGCACCAACCATGTTTCGTTACCATCCCAGACCGGCGCTACGCTGTTCATCATGGTGTCCCTGTCCTCTTCCGTCGGTGCGAAAGGAAAGAGAATGCCCATGCCAAGATCAAAGCCATCCATCACCACATACATGATGATGCCGAACCCGATAATAAATGCCCAGATCAGAACCAGATCAAGCATGCCCATAATCAGTGACCTCCCTGGTTCAGTGGCTTGTGCGTGTCATTATCATCGATCTCGAACGGCACATGAGCGGCAGAGAAGGGGCGCTTTGGCCGGTCGGACTCGTACTCCTTATCGATATCGCTGTCTTCCATTCCCACATACAACACCCGCATCAGATAATAGACACCGGCACTGAACACCAGAGCATAGACCACGAAGTACCCAATCAGTGAAAACAGCGCCATACCGCCCGTCAGTGAGGGAGTAACAGCCTCACTGTGGTTCATCAGCCCCTGAACCAGCCAGGGCGCACGGCCAATCTCCGTCACAAACCAGCCCGCCAGCACCGCGACAAAGGGTGTCAGGCTCATGAGCCTCAAACCCTGCAGGAACCATGGTGTTTGCCAGTAACGTCCACCAGCGCGAAGTACCAGGCCGGCAAAGGCAAACACAATCATCAACAGGCCCAGGCCAACCATCACCCGGAACGCCCAGAACACAATAGCCACCGGCGGCTGCTCCTCTGCCGCCACTTCATTCAACCCGGGCACTTCCCCATCCCATTCGTGGGTAAGAATGAAGCTGGCCATACCGGGGATTCCAATCTCGAACCGGTTGGTCTGGTTTGCCTGATCCGGAATGGCAAACAGCAGCAGCGGCACATTGCGGGAGGTTTCCCAGTTACCTTCCATGGCCGCCACCTTCATGGGCTGGTGCTCCATGGTGTTGAGGCCATGAAAGTCGCCTACAACTGCCTGGGTCGGAGCAATAACCAACAGCAGCCAAAGGCACATGGACAGCGCTTTGCGGTTTGCTTCAACTTCGCGGCCTTTAAGCAGGTACCACGCACTCACGCCTGCCACCACAAAGCCTCCGGTCAGGAAGGACGCCAGCACCATGTGGGTAAAGCGGTAAGGGAAGGAGGGGTTGAAAATCGCCTCGCTCCAGGAAGTCACAAAGAACACACCATCCCGGAATTCGGTGCCGGCCGGAGTATGCATCCAGCTGTTGGCGGAGAGAATCCAGAACGAAGAAATAAAGGTGCCCGTTGCTACCATGACTGCCGCGAACAGATGAACGCCGGGGGGTACCTTGTCACGGCCGAACAGCAACACACCAAGGAACGCCGCTTCCAGGAAGAAGGCCGTTACCACCTCATAACTCAGCATAGGTCCCAGGAAATTGGCAGTGGCCTGGGCAAAATTGCTCCAGTTGGTGCCGAACTGGAAAGACATCACAATGCCCGACACCACGCCCATGCCGAAGACCACCGCAAATACCCTGGTCCAGAAGGCAGAGAGCTTCACCCAGGAAGGATTTTTTGTCTTGAAGGCCAGGCCCTCAAGGACAGCAATGTAAGACGCAAGCCCGATGGTAAACACTGGGAAAATGGCGTGAAATGACACCACAAACGCGAACTGGATTCGCGATAGGATAAGAGGATCTAGTTCCATGGGAACCCTCCGGTAACGTTTACATCATAACGAACGGGCCCAGCGAACCCGTTCAGCCGCTGCCTTAGCTCAAATTGTTATGTTGTTATTACCGGCAGATCATTGTCATGCTACTAAACATGGCGACGAAACCGATAGGTCAGATTGTCGCACCTCTTGATATAGCACAAGTATGGTGAAGCCAATGAGCTTTTACGAGAACCGGATACTGCCACACATCATAGACCGCGCCTGCTCCATGGGCCAGGTGATGAAACTGCGCAGTCAGGTAGTTCCACACGCCAAAGGCCGGGTACTGGAGGTGGGCATGGGCTCTGCCATCAACATGGAGTTCTATAACCCCGACCATGTCGACATGGTGTACGGCCTTGAGCCTTCAGACGGGATGCGCCGCAAGGCCAAGCCCAATCTCGCCCGATCTCCCATCAAAGTGGAGTGGCTGGACCTGCCCGGAGAAAAAATCCCCCTGGAAGATCATTCCGTGGATACCGTCCTGCTCACTTTCACCCTGTGCACCATTCCGGACTGGCACACCGCTTTGCAGCAGATGTGGCGAGTGCTGAAACCCGGTGGTGAACTCCTGTTCCTGGAGCACGGAGAATCTCCCCATGACAACATCCGCAAATGGCAGCACCGGATTACTCCGGGTTGGAAGAAGCTTGCCGGTGGCTGCCACCTGAACCGGCACATCGCCGACCTGATCCGGCACGCCGGTTTCGAGATCCTGGAGCTGGAAAACCTTTACATTCCCAAAGCGCCGAAAATCGCCGGTTACATTTATAAGGGCAGGGCGGTGAAACCTGTGGATGCCTGACTCAAGGATTCACGGCGAAGCAGAATCTGAATTGCGTTACCGTACGCGGCCTTATACAATCCTGCCCGTCAAAACTCCCTCCGAATGCCCGGATGGTGGAATAGGTAGACACAAGAGACTTAAAATCTCTCGACCGTTAGGTCGTGCCGGTTCGATTCCGGCTCCGGGCACCATATCTTGACGTAACAGTCCCTCAGCCTGCGCCACTCTGTCCCTCCGGCCACCTCCGAATGGTCTAAAATAAGTGAATGGAACAACCTCAAGCGCTTCCCCTGATCCATTCAAAAGAGCAGGTGCCCGCCATGAAACCCGAATTCAGACCCGGCAAGAATATTGCCATGAAAATACCAGCACATGAGTACGAAAGCACCGTTGGTTTCTATCGCGATGTTGTAGAACTAAGAGAGCTTACCGCCATCGGCAGCGACACCACGCCCCGGTTCGAGTTCGGGGACAAGGTGTTGTGGCTGGATTGTGAAGCACGGATCAGCCAGGCGGAGATATGGCTGGAGATAGTCACCGATAATATCGAGCTTGCATCGGAATACCTTGCTGAGCAGGGCTGCGATCGTCGCGATGAAATCGAACCCTTGCCGGAGGGCTTCCAGGCGTTCTGGGTATCGAGTCCGTCAAATATTATTCACCTGGTGTCTGCGGGCTGACGATTGGGGTGCCAGGGTGCCAGGGTGCCGACGTCCGTTGCTCAATATCCGTCCCGAACACCACGCGGTACCTGTTGGTGAGGGTGGCATGGCAGCGGCAGGCTGCTCTCTCAAGACCGGCATGATCAAGAATGCGGATCTCACCACGGGAGTGACTGATCAGGCCTCGCCGATGCAGGGAGCCGACCGCGTGGGTTATGCCGCTTCGGCGCACTCCCAACGCATGGGCAAGCTGGGAGTGGGTCAGATGGACCGTATCGGTGAGGCTCAGGTCCCGGGTCATCAGCAGCCACCGGGCCAGGCGGGGCTCGATCTCGTGGAAATGCATGCAGGCAGCGGTCTGGAGGGTTTGCATCATCAGCCGGAACTCGTAGTGATGCACTGACTCCAGCAGATGCGAGTTCGAACGCAGTTCCTGTTGCAATTGCGCCGTCGCCATCATCAGGGCAGTGCCGGCCACCTGCACCTCCGCGCGCATAGGCGCCGTCAGGATGCCCAGTGACACTGTAGATCCGAGCATGCCGTCGCGACCGACCAGGCCCAACTCGAGCGGCGAGCGGTTATCAAGTGTCATAGCCAGTGAAATGACCCCGGACGTCGGAAAATAGGCCGCTTGCAAGTCCTGATTCGGCTCCCACAGAACGTCTCCCTGTCTGAGCTCGGTTCTGTGACACAGGGCTGTAAACCGTCGGCCTTCCTCTTCCGGTAGCGCCTCGATTATGGCGTTTCTGTCCTCTTTACATCCCTCGGTCATCGTAATGGCCTCCCTGCGGCATTCCGGCCGTTCAAGTTTCCCTTCCATGGACCGGCAGAATTTCCCCAATACCCTGTACTCATATCTGATTAAGGTCTGTGCGTTTGCGCACTCTGGCGTTCTGCAATTGGACGTATCCCGATATTGGAGGGCCGGATTACGACCATCCATTTCCGGCTATGTTCGATAGCGTACAGAACTCGGAAACCAGTGAGCCTAGCCTCTTTGAGTCTTTGATATAGCAATAAGTGAAAGGCAACCGCATTACTTTTACGGAACGGGGTATTGGCCAAAGCCAATAGTCCAATCATAAGGAAACAGGATGTTAAAGCTCCCCGAAAACACGTTAACAAGATTTTCCTTGGTCATCGCCACGCTTTCGTTGGCCGCCTGTGGAGGTGGTGGCTCTGGTAGCACCACTGTCGTAAGTGAGAGCAACCCCGGCGGCGACACGCCTGTGGATACTTCAAGTGGTAGTGACGACTTTTCTGGAACAGAAGTTCAAGACTACTTCGTAGGAGATACTGCAATACTCAAAGCTGGAGTTTTTTCAGCTATGGTGACTTACGTAAATGATAACCCGCCTCCGGTCGATGGCGTCATGTTATTAAGCCCTACGGGCAACTATACGTTTATCATGGATACCGACTGGAATACTTCTTTTAAAGCCAACATTGTTCAAGGCACTTTAACTTCCGACGGCATTTCTGACTCAGGGTTCTATGACATAGAGGGCCCTGTGGTTGAGTACGAACTCTTTGACGAATGGTTTCGCACGCCGGAGACTTCCGACAAGAAGGCGACTATCGTTGGTGTTGTGCCTTCAGATGATAATGATTCTGCATTTCTTGATACCGGGACCCGTGTAGAGGAAATCGCGATTAATCGAGACCCCGTCAGTGATCTGAGCCTTAGTTTTGCACAAATTCAAGGCATATACGAGAGCACCGCCGGTCCAGACCCCCAAATAATCATAGACGGTGACGGTGGGATAAACGGAGTCGACAGGGGGTGTATTATCGAGGGCCAGATCACGATTCCAGTTGCTGCAGTCAATGTTTATGAACTCTCCTACAAAGCTTCGGGTTGCACGAACCTGGATGAAGCTACAGGCGAGGAAAGAGATGGGGATTACCTTGGCATCGGTACTTTCACTCCCGCAAGTAGTGAGGGGGAGGGGAGTATTGAATTTGCCGCAAGCAATGGCAAAATCGCTTTCTATTTTGCCGGTACAAGGTAATCGGATATACCTGATAACATTTCTAAATTGTAAACAACGGTACCCGTTAATGACTCAACAGATTTGAGTTGAATCGGGTGATTTCCGGGTGCCGGCTCTAGACACGCTCACTTCTTCGCCATAGCCTCCAACATCCGGTTAACCGCCTCCAGATGCTCCGGCTCGTTGTGGCACATGCCCTGAAAATTCGCGCACACATCCAGAAAATCTTTCAGCTCCATACGCGGTGCCATTGTCATCAGCCGTTTGGTTAATCGTGTGGCCTTCGGGGGCTGGCTGGCGATGCGGTCCGCCATAGCATTTGCTGCGTTGAGCAGCTCGTCAGCCGGCACCACTTCCAGGACAATGCCCAGCTCTTTGGCTTCCTTTGCGTCAATGATGCGGCCGGTGAGTGTCAGCTCAAAGGCACGCTGGTAGCCGATCAGGCGTTGCATGAACCAGGCGCCCCCGTCTCCGGGAATGATGCCGAGGTTAAGGAAGGTTTCGCCGAATCTGGCGTTTTCCGAGGCGATGCGGATATCGGCCATGTTCGCCAGATCAAATCCTGCGCCGATGGCGGGGCCGTTTACGGCGGCGATGATCGGCACTTCCACGTCCTGAAGGGCCAGGGGAATTCGCTGGATACCCTTGCGATAGCGGTCTGCGCATTCGGCCACATCACCTGCGAAATCTCCGCTGCGATTGGCCATGTCACGAATGTTACCGCCGGCGCTGAAGGCGGAGCCGGCACCAGTGATCACCAGTACCGATACCTCGTCGCACTGGTTCACCCAGTCGGCAGTGGTCACGATGTCCTCGATAAGGCTGGAGCCTGTCAGTGCGTTGCGCAGGTCGTGACGGTTCAGGGTCAGGGTGGCTACCCGCTTTTCCAGGGTAAGCAGTGCATCGGTAAGATTTGGTATGTTGGTCATTGTGGGGTCTCTTGTTGTCTGTCAGCGGATATCTTCGGTAAGCGTCTGGAGAACAGACCTTGAATAAGCTCTAGTTGGTCCTCCCTGAGGTCACGATCCAGTTCCCTGTTCAACGGCAGATGTCTGGTTCGTCCTACGACATCCAGGGCTCGTAGAATCGAACCTGGTGGCCTCCATGCGCTTTAGCAGTGTCTTTAGCCCTATGGGCATTGTGCATCATCTGGTCGTTATTCTTGCCGTCATCGGGAAAAAGCGTTAGGCCCATACTGGCAGAAAGGTGTACCCGTTGAGAATCAACTTCAAACGCCTGTTCCAAGCTGGTCAGAAGTCGCTTGGCAGCTTTCTTCGCCCCACCACTGTCGGTTTTCGTCAAGATCAGGGTGAACTCTTCTCCCTCCAGTCGGGCTAAGGTGTCCATGGCCCTGACTTTGGCACTGATACGTTCGGCCACTTGCTCCAGGAGCCGGTCGCCGGTCTCCTGTCCGAGCTGGTTTTTGGTTTGGTTGAAGCGGTCAAAATCAATCACTAGCAAGGCAAAGGAGCTGCTCTCTCGTTGAGCCTCAAGAAAGGTCTGCTTAAGCCGGTCGAGGAAGAGTCGCCGATTGGGAAGGCCGGTGAGCGAATCAAAATTGGCGTTTCGCCAGACCTGAAATTCCGTCTGTTTGCGCTCAGTGATCTTCCGTGACGTCTTGACGACCGCTTCCACTTCGTTGCGGTCGTTAAAAACGGGGACAAATTGGCAGTTAAAATTGAAGGGCACACCATGATGAAACTCCCTGTGCTGAGTCTCGCCGGTGGCAACGGTTGTAGTAATGGCATCAAGCAACTCGGTGGCCAAGTCCAGAAACAGCTCAAGTGGGGTTTCACCAATAACATCCCGTTGTGGCGCATTCACGAGATCCGCTATCCCCGTTTCAATAAACAGGTGCTTGCCATTGGTGTCAAATAGGGCGGCGGGGTCAATATTGGCTTTTAACATGGTTTCTATCAGCCGCGTATCTTGTCCTCTATGGGGTGAGAAACTGGGCACCAGGTGGCCAATCAGCCCGTCGATGGCCTCGTTGAACCGTACCAATTCATCAATGTCTTTTTCGGTGAGCCCCCTCTGTTCACAACCCCAGGCCCTGGTAACCCGGGCCCGAAGTTCCCGTATCATCTGAAGTATAAAAAAACTTTGTTGAAAACGGCGTGCTCCATGACCACTATCGAAGCCTAAAGCTGGAGATTTGCCGTTGCCCAGGGGGTTTCGTTCTGGCTCGTCTTTGAGCGGGAAAGTGTCGAGGTCTTGTGTTACTCGCTCCAGCACCTCACGGGCTTGATCCTTGAGGGTGCAGCGACCTTTGCCTTTCAATTTCGGTTCGGCTTTGGGCGCGGCTTCTTCCCAGCTTCCGAGCAGCTGCTCCATTTCCGTCTGGATAAAGTGGGTCAGCTTCATAGCGATAGGCCTCCGCCGCGATGTATCGTCAGCTCCCAACGTAGTTCCTAAGCCGTCAAGATTCGGGGTTAATCTGACCCGTCAAACACGCTTGCATACATCGTGTCAGGGTATAGAAATCAAAAAATTGCCTCGATATTCGACGTAATTAATAAATTTCCATTGTCTGCACGCTATCAGAGATAGCCGATTTTTGTATGTTCGGTAACCGACTGAGACCGTTGTTTTCTTGATTTTAAAGTTCTTGATTACGTTAGAGCGATTCTCAGGAGCGATACATGTAGAGATGCTTAGGGGGCGTGCCCGTTCAGCTTGGCTGGCTGAATGAGAGTCCTCTCATCGCTGGAAGGCGTTGACCACCGAAATGTTTGATCAGCGGTTACCCCATTTTTGTCGCTAAACCCTAGCCAAAAAATTGCGCCTCAAATGCAGACGGGGTTATCGGTTTACCGAAGAAATAGCCCTGAGCGCCTTCACACTCATTTTGAATAAGAAAGTCCATGGCCTCTTGATTCTCAACACCTTCCGCGATCACCCGCAGCCCCAAGCCCTGTGCCATGCGAATAATCGCCTTAACGATTGCGGCGCTATTCACGTCTGTCAGTATGTTATGCACAAAGCTCTTGTCGATCTTTAGCTCGTGAACCGGGAGGTCTTTCAAATAACTGAGGGAAGAGTATCCCGTTCCAAAGTCGTCAATGGCGATGTGGATACCCATGTCTTTGATCTTTCTCACTTGCTCGGCGGCCCCTGCAATGTCGCTCATAATGATTGACTCTGTCAGTTCCAACTGAAGCAGGTCCGGAGTAAGACGGTAACGTTGCAAGAGGTTTTCCACATAGATCGAGAAATCCTTATTGCGGAGCTGGACTATCGAAACATTCACGGAAATGCGCACAGGAGGATACCCGGCGTCGAGCCAGGCCCTCGCCTGGGCGCAGGCTTTCTCTATCACCCAGTTTCCAATGGATACCATCAGATGGCCGCTGTCTTCCGCGACCGGAATGAATCTGGCTGGAAGGATCAGGCCTTTTTGTGGGTGGTGCCAGCGTAATAACGCCTCGGCTCCTATCATTTGCTCGGTGCCGGGAGCAATCTGAGGCTGGAAGTACAGGGACAGCTGATCCTGAGCAATCGCCGTACGTAAATCGCTCTCCAGTTCATGGCGTTCCGCTGCGCGCCTGTTCATTTCCGGAGCGAAGAACTGGATGCAACCCCTTCCCCGTGCTTTTGCCTGATACATGGCGGTGTCCGCGTGTTTGACCAGCGACTCTGCATCCTGTCCGTCCTCCGGAAACAGGCTGATACCGATACTGGTCGATACATTCACCGTTTCCTGGTTAAGGACGAAAGGCTCGCTTAAACGCTTGATTATTTTAGTGGCCAACTCCTCAGGAAAGGTCTGGTGGTCGAAACCGGTCAAAAGAACCGCAAACTCATCGCCTCCCAGACGGCTAACGGTATCCGTCCGGCGTACGCAGCCCAAAAGCCTTTCGGCAACCTGTCTGAGAAGTTCGTCACCCACCCCATGGCCAAATACATCATTGACTTGCTTGAACAAGTCCAGATCCAGGTACAATAGGGCAGCTGTTATATTGTAGCGCTCGGCGTAAGCCAGTTCCTGGGTCAACCGTTCAAATAACAAGGCGCGATTCGGTAGGCCAGTCAGGGGGTCGTGAAATGCAAGATAGCTTAATTCTTCGGTCAGCAGGCGGATTTCACTGATGTCCCGAAATGTGGCTACTGCACCTTGAACGTCGCCACGACTATCCCGCAGCGGAGCGGAATGCTTTTCTATGGGGAGTAACCCACCGTCGTACCGGCGCAGCAGAATGTTACCCGACCGTTGGGGTTCGTCCAGGTCTATAGCCCTGAGCGTTGTGCTACTGCATATTTCCCGGGTGGTTTCATCCAGAGTGACCAGCACCTCATCGACGGGTCGGCCGACGGCTTCGGCCTTCAGCCAGCCACTGATTCGTTCAGCGGCTGGATTTAAAAACGTAATGTGGCCTTCGGTATCCGTGCTGATTACGCCATCGGCAATGCTTGTCAGCGTCACCTGCAAGCGTTCCCGTTCACTTTGAAGCTCGCTGTTCGCTTTCTCCACGTAGGTGGTCACTGATTCGACGATGGCCATATCCAGGGCTTCATTGAGAAAGACCAGCTCGCCTTCGGGAAGTTCGCCGGTCCGGGAAGACAGTATTTGAAGGATAATCACCCGCAACAAGCCATACTCCCGGACGACCTCCTCCAGGGAAAACCCGGATTCCCAGCGATGCTGCGCATGATTCCGGGGGCCCTGTTGTGGAAAATCTATATGACGGGTTTTGTCCGGAGCACGCACATATTGGTCAGCAAGGTCACTCAGAATGTCCGGGAGGTTATTGCGTAACTCTTCGCTTGTTGGCTTCCGCGCGGAGGCGAGCGTCTGCCGGTCCAGGCTTTCCCACTCCCGGAGTATGGTTTCTTGCTCTTGGCGGAGAAATTTGTCAAGCGGGAGCCGGGGCTTTGCTGAGGCTTGATCTGGCGGCATGATTCGTCTCTGCTAATGCTTCATTAGGATTTTAGCAGTGTAGAATTTGTAAAGAAATGTGAACATCACACGCCAATACGGTATTCACCCAGACTTAAGCCTTGTGGGTTTTCTTCTTGACCGGGCGAGGTCACTCAACAGAAACCCGGGCTTTCCGGTAGCGTCTTACTTCTATCCAGCCATGGGTAGCCAGTGCCGAGAAGACAATCACGCCGCCAATCAGGCTGAGGTTTGGCGGCACCTCATTCAGAAACAGCCATACCAGGAAAGACCCCAGTACGGTTTCCAGCAACAGCATCAGGCTGACTTCCGCCGCCGGTATGTAACGTGGCCCGATCTGGATGAGGATGCAGGCCATTGGCAGGAAAACCAGACAGAGCAGGGCGATGAAAAATCCGTCCCTTGGCGAGAGCGCCTGTGCTCCACCCATGACAGCCGCCACGATGGCCAGAGCCAGGGCACCAAACATCAGCATCACACTCATGTCGCAGTCGGGCCGGGAGCGGGCCACATTGAGGTTGGAGGCGAGGGCAGTGGCAGCAACGCCGGCCATCATCAGTCCCAGGGGGTCGCCCTTGCCCCATTCGCCGATGGCCATGAAGGTCGCGCCGGTCACGCACACCAGGATGACAGCCCAGGTTCTCCAGGGCAGGGTTTCCTTCCACACCAGCCACGCAATAAGCGCTGCGATCACCGGGGCCGTGTTGAGAATAACCAGGACATTGCCGGCAGCCGTGTTCTTCATGCCAACAACGAACCCTAACGTGCTTATCGCGAAAGCTCCGGCGCAGAACAATCCCTTCCGGCCGCAGCGCCTGATTTCGGTGGTCAGGCGGGAACGGTACCTGAGCCAGCTGATGACCAGGAAGCTGATAGCCAGCAGCAGGCCACGCCAGAACAGGAATACCACTGGCTCCACGGAGGTAATCTTGACCAGTAGCGCGTCCGGGACAATAAACAACACGCCCAGGGCGGCGATGGTCAGGCCTTTGATCCGGGTAGTCTGCAAGCGGCTACTCCCCGGCAGTGTCGTTGGCGTTGCAGGCCTTTTCCAGCCTGGCGATACAGTTGCTGAAGGTGCGGCTGATGCGGGTCTGGTCGCGGATCATCGCCAGGCGTGGCCAGGTGGCCTGCTCACCAAGCCGGATAAACATTTCCAGGTCCTCGCGACCGGGGTTGGTGAGCACCTTGCGATACAGCAACGGGCGGAAGGGGAACTGGATATTGATATCCCCCAGATAGGTTTGCGTTGCCATGGCATGGGCCTGCTCCAGCAATGGCCGGAGTATGGTTGAGGACCAGCTGTTCCGGGTCAGTTGCAGCGTGGTCGCGACCTGGGCGTGCAGGATTGAAGCCGCTGCCTGTTTGGCGGACGCCCCCGGGCCACGTTCGTGATGGTGGCTGATAAACGGCAGCACGTGGGGATTGGCCTGGCTGACGATAGTCCGGTTTACATTATGAAGCCGGGCCATGCGCAGGAGGGGCAGGTCCCCGTGTACGCTGCCGTCAATCCAGCGCTCTGTCGGCATGTAAGGTTTCTTGCCGTTTTTACCCTTGTCATTGTCCCGGGCCTGGAGTGTTACTGGCGGATAAATGCCAGGAACCGCACAGGAGGCCAGAATGGCAGAATCGACCAACACTTCTGGCGAGGCAAGGCTGTTCAGCAATCTGGGTTTCTGTCGGGTTCGGGTGGGCGACACCGAAATGTTGAGGGTGCGACCGCTGTGCTCCGCAGCCTCACGGAAACTGGTACTGCCGATGTTGGTGTGGATGTGATGAAGCAGTTGGGTCTGGTCCATGGCGTGGCGTTTTCGCCAGATACGGCTGGGCTCCAGCCAGCGGAATGCGTCCAGGTGGATCTCCCCGGGCTCGTTGAAAAAACGTTCGAGCTCTTCATTGTTTCGGATACAGATCGCCCCGGCCACGATGGCGCCCATGCTGGAACCGGCAATCACGTCCGGTAGCAGGTCCTGTTCCCAGAGCGCACGGGTAACACCGATGTGGTAGATACCGAAAGCGGCTCCACCACTGAGCATCAGGGCAGGGCGGCCGTAAACGCGTTCGGCATCCCGGAACAGGCGGAGCTTCTGCTGTTCGGTGATGCCCGGCATGTCATGCTCGCAGATGAAGTACATGGAGCGTTCCACTTCATCCAGGAATTCCGTGACCAGGTACTTGGTGCCTGTCCAGGCGATGGCATAGAGGTCCGGATTGGCAATTTCACCCAGGTGCCGGTACAGGCTTTCCTGCAGCATGCGGGTAAGGCCACGGGTGTCACCTTTTTTACGGCAGTGCACCATGGCGTCGATGTGCTCGCGAATCAGTTTCTCGTGAAGCAGCTCGCAGCCGCCTTCCGCCCGCCACGCCAGCGTGCCTTCCAGGTCATCCAGTTGCTCGGCCGTAGCGTGCCATTCCGCATAGGAAGTGGCTGCAGCGAGTTGTTTTTCCAGTTCCCGACGTTGTCTTTTTAAGTCTCTCATGATGTACAGGATACATCATGAGAGCGGATTCAAGGGATTACAGGTCCGATCTCGGGTTCAGGTCGACCCCGCCCGCCCTACGATCCCGACGAAAGTCGGCTCGACTAACGGGTACTGCTGCTCAATACTGGTAGAAAAGAGAGGAGTGATGTCACCATGACTGCGGAAGAGATGATTACGGTTGCCAAAGACAATGGCATTACCACCCTGACGCTCAATCAGCCGGAGAATCGCAATAGCCTGTCCATGGCGATGTTGCAGGCGCTGTCGGATCAGCTCGAAGAACGGGCGGGGGATGCGGAAACGCGCGTAGTTGTGCTTGCTGCCAGTGGCCGGGTGTTCTGCGCCGGCCATGATCTCAAGGAGATTCGGGGTCAGCTCGATAGCCATCAGTTCCAGCTGGACCTGTTTAACCTGTGCAGCAAGGTCATGCAGCAGATTGTAAACCTGCCTAAGCCGGTGATTGCCCGTGTGGCCGGTGTCGCCACCGCGGCGGGGTGCCAGCTGGTAGCCAGTTGTGACCTGGCCGTAGCCGCGGATACCGCCCGATTTGCCACACCAGGTGTGAATATTGGCCTGTTCTGCTCCACGCCCATGGTGGCACTGTCCCGCAATGTGTCTCGCAAGCACGCCATGGAGATGCTACTGACTGGCGAAATGGTCAGTGCCCACAGAGCGGAGCAAATCGGGCTGGTGAACCGGGTGGTCGACGAGCAGGCGCTGGATGAAACCGTACACCACCTGGCGGCAACCATAGCGAGTAAATCGGGTCACACCCTTCAGATCGGCAAAGAGGCGTTCTACCAGCAACTGGAAATGGGGTTGACGGAGGCCTACGACTTTACCTCGGAAGTGATGGCGAAGAACATGCAGGCTGCGGACGCGCAGGAAGGTATCTGTGCATTCCTGGACAAGCGCAAACCGGACTGGAAAGACAAATAGACCGTGCTAGTGACAGTCTGACGGCTCCAGGGAAAGCCGGTCTCCCACCTCAATTTTCCGGCTTTGAAAATATCCCTGGTTCATTTCAAGGGCCAGGTAGAAAGGAACACCGGCCCGGTAAGTGGGGCAATCCCGGCCCTGGCCTGACGGGCAGGGTGCCATCTGTCGTATGGCCCGGATGGTGCCCTGGCGGTCCAGATAGGCAATGTCCAGCGGAATCAGTGTGCGATACATCCAGAAGCCATGGTCCGCCCTTCGCTCGTTGCTGTACACGAACAGCATTCCGGCATCGGGCTCAAGCATTTCTCTTTCCATCAGCCCGCGGCTGCGTTCTTCAGAGCTCCTGGCAATCTCGAGAGTGATGGGGATAGCCCGCTCCTCAGATATCAGGCAAGCCTGTTTCACAGGAAGCGATTGATTGTCGGGAAGGGCGGCCAGACACCCGGAGAACAGCAGGGTCATGACTGGAAACAGGGCCCTCAGGCTGCGCTCTGGTGTTTGCCTGGCCATCAGGACCGCAGCCGGTAGCCGGTTTTGAAGATCCACCATATAGCGACCATGCACGCTGTGAGGAACAGCAGGGTCATGCCCACACTGATGCCCACGTGCACATCCGACACACCGTAGAATGCCCAGCGGAAACCACTGATCAGATACACCACCGGGTTGAACAGACTGATGGTTTGCCAGACTTCCGGCAGCATATCGATGGAGTAGAAAGTACCACCCAGAAAGACCAGCGGGGTGACTATCATCAGCGGCACGATCTGGAGCTTTTCAAAGCCGTCTGCCCAGATCCCGATAATAAAACCGAACAGGCTGAAAGTGATGGCGGTCAACACCAGGAACGCGAACATCCAGAACGGATGCAACACATCGTAATCCACAAACAGCCTGGCCGTTATCAATATGATAATGCCGAGTATCACCGACTTGGTGGCGGCAGCCCCGACATAGCCAAGTACCACCTCCAGATAGGAGACCGGTGCGGACAGCAACTCATAGATGGTGCCGGAGAATTTCGGCATGTAGATGCCGAAAGAGGCGTTGGAGATGCTCTGCATCAGCAGGGACAGCATCACCAGCCCTGGAATGATGAAGGCCCCATAGCTGATATTGTCGATATCACCCATGCGGCTGCCTATGGCAGAGCCGAACACCACGAAATACAGCGATGTGGAGATAACCGGTGAGGCTACGCTCTGCATCAGGGTGCGGCGCATGCGGGCCATTTCAAAATTGTAGATTGCACGGACACCGTACAGGTTCATTGCATTACTCCCGCGTTATTCATTGACCAGGCCCACGAAAATCTCTTCCAGGGAGCTTTCCCGGGTCTGGAGGTCACGGTACTCAATGCCCAGGTCGCCCAGTGTTCGCAGCAGGTTCGCCACGCCGGCCTGCTCCTGCTGGGAGTCAAACGTGTAGATCAGCTCGTAGCCGTCTTCCGACAGCTCTACAGGCTCGAGAGCCAGTTGCCCGGGCATCTGCTCAAGCGGGTTCTGCAGCTGCAGGCGCAGTTCCTTTTTGCCCAGTTTGCTCATCAATCGCGACTTGTCCTCCACAAGGATGATTTCACCCTGGCGGATAACGCCGATGCGGTCAGCCATTTCCTCGGCTTCCTCGATGTAATGGGTGGTGAGGATGATGGTAACGCCGTCTTCCCTCAGCTTGCGCACCATTTCCCACATATCGCGACGCAGCTCTACGTCCACGCCTGCCGTTGGTTCGTCGAGGAACAGGATGCGGGGTTCGTGCGACAGGGCCTTGGCGATCATTACACGGCGCTTCATGCCACCGGACAAAGACATGATCCGGTTATTGCGTTTGTCCCAGAGGGACAGATCCTTCAGGACTTTTTCGATGTGGTCCGGTGCCGGCGGTTTGCCGAAAAGACCGCGGCTGAAAGACACGGCACCCCAGACGGTTTCAAACGAATCCGTGTTGAGTTCCTGGGGCACCAGGCCGATGCTTTCCCGGGCCTTGCGGTAATCCTTGACGATATCGAACCCCGCGGCTTTTACCTCGCCGTCAGAAAGGTTCACGATGCCACAGATGATGCTGATCAGCGTGGTCTTGCCGGCACCGTTGGGTCCGAGGAGCGCAAAAATTTCTCCCGGTTCAATATCAAGGTTGATGTCCTTGAGGGCACTGAAACCATCAGCATAGGTTTTGTTGAGGTGCTTTACGGAGATGTCCGGTTGCACGGGCTTATCCTGTTGGTGGTGAATCTGCGGAGAGTTAAAGCGCGGTATTTTCTCACGACCGGCACTGAATTAGAAAGCTTTGCCTTGGCAGCAATAATCTCCATAATGCGTCATTAACCTTGGAGGGATGGTTGTGTTGAAAGCGCTAGTGGCTGTAATTGCCATTTCAGCGGTGGTTGCCCTTGGCGTTTTCGGCCCACGCTGGCTTATGTTGGATGCCGATAGCCGGTCTGATCAGGGCATTGTCGGGTGTGATGTGCTCAATAATACGTGTCGATGGACCCAACAGGGCAATCACTGGGACGCTCATCTGGTAAAAGATGGTGCTCAGGAAGATGGTACTGAATATCGCCTGTCGGTAAAAACAAACATGAACCCGCCACGGTTGCTGGCTGTGCTACGAGGCGAGTCCATGTACCTGGGAGAATATCCGGTACCGATGACCAGGGCAGGGGTAGCGCAGGATGGTAGCGGCCAGCTTTGGGAAGCACGATTTACCGCGCCTTTCTGTACGACGGATCCGGAAATGACCTGGAGAATCGACTTGCAAACAGGCATGGAGGCAGAACTTGATCTGCCCGTGAAGCTGACCTTCAAAGCAGAGGGTCGGGCCTGACCATGGGATGACAGCCGGTCAGGATTGTGTAAAATCATCGAACTGCAATGATTGGCCAGGGAAGCACATATGGATTATGGCGATAGCGTACAAAAGGTTCTGCTCAGAAAAATCCAGAAAGCGGAACAGGATCTGCTCCAGTTGAAGCTGGATTATTGCCGTTTTATTTTTGGCTTGACCCATCGCTCCAGGGTGGAGTGTGACGGCAAGAGCTACATCGTACGGTCTGTGGATGTAGACAGCATGGAGCGACAGGAAGACGGCAGCTTTTCCAGGCCGGCTATCACCGGCGCTCCGGCCGATGCCCCGGAAACCGCAGAAGCACAGGATATGGGCACAGGCTGGACACTCGAAGATTCGGCAGTCCGTACCTCAATGAGCCGCAGTTCAGACAAACGCGTTTGACGTAATAGCACTGTAGAGGCTGTGGTCCCGGAGAACGTAGCGGTGTTCGCTCCAGTACTCCGCACCACCCACGCCGTAACGGAAACAGGCCAGCAAGGTGGCACTGCCCGTCAGCGTTGATAGTGCCTGGACCGCTTCAGGCTGTCGCAGCCCGATTTTTCGGCTGGCCAGTTGACTCACCAGATTGACCAACGCACCTGAATGACGTTGTGACTTGTCACAGAGCGCGCATGCAGCACCATACAGCCAGGCAGTCACGTATTCCTTTACGGCGTTAGGGGCTGTATCAAGCTCCAATCCTTTCTCGCGACAATCCCTTTCCTGAATGCTCAATAATATATGCAACTGGGTAATCAACCCGCATTTGTCCAGTCCGCGACTGACAAGGCCTTGGCCAGCACCCACACGGTTGGGACCGATCGGCTGCCGCGCAGGGGCAGGTGATGCAAACTCAGGATGAGCGGTGGGTGCCGCCGGCACGAAGGGATCATGTCGCACCAGCGTGAGCATCCGGAAGGCAAGCAGCAACAACAACGCAATGAGCGCGACTTCAATCAGTAAAACGATGCTGGTTGTCATAAGCGTTCCGGATTGCCTGAGGGTGACTGTTACATCATTAATCCGGATTGTAACCATATGTATCTCGGGACACGAAGGGAACCGGGTTAAATCTGGTCTGCAAATGGTGGAACTGTGACGTGGTATCCACTGGAGTAACTAACAGGTCGGCATGGTTTGCAGCGCCAGCTTCTTGCGAATAAACCGGCCGAGGATATCGACACCGATGTTCAGCGAGGCGGTAATCAGGATTAGCACCATCGCTTTGTCGAACTGGATGTTCTGGATGGCGCTGTCGACATAAAAGCCGAGCGTGTAGATGCCCAGAATGCCCAGAATGGCTGTTTCCCGCATGATGATTTCCCACCGGTAAAACAGGAATGCAAGAAACGATCGATAAACCCGGGGTACAAGCTCGTAGGTGTATCGGTTGAGACCTGTGGGCGCATCTGGCCGCAGACGGATGAAACTGGACTGGCGGCCAATCAGATGGCCGATAATACCGCCATTGTGCAAAGCAAGCGCTACCACAGCAGGCAGCATTGAAGGCCCCCACAGCTGCAGCAGAATGTAGGCAAGGATGTATTCCGGTGTTGAACGCAGGATCACCAGGAACACATGGCCGCTCGTGCGACGCACCGGGCCGCCAAAGTGGGTGGAAATCAACGGAAACGCCAGCAGGGCAATGATACCGGTGGCAACCAATGCGATCTGCGTGAGTATCACCGTATTCCAGATTCCGGGCAGGGCCTGCGTGACAAACAGATCACCTAGCCAGGCACCCATTCCTGCCCAGCCCTCTTCGCTTTTCAGGGGGGAAGGCACAATATCTTCGGTAAAGAACCGGGTGACGTTGCCCCAGATAATGGGCATGCCGTCGCCCAGGAAAAAGGGCGCACCGAGGATGTATACCGGTAGCAGTCTGGGCTTGACCCAGAGCGGCAGGGTGGCAATGAGCACATAAAACAGGATCAGCATGGCGCCGGCGTCGGAGTAATGCCCCTGGGAGAATGCGGATTCCAGGTAAAACCCGAGTGTTGGCAAACCCACGAAGCCAAGAATGGCACTGGACCTGAGGCCGCACTCAAGGCGATAGGCGGTATAGGTGCGCATCTGAACCCAGCAATCCGGAATACGAGCGTATAAAAAGGCTGAGATCACGCCGGTCCCGGGAGGCAGCAGGCGCCCCGGCTCCGGGTCTGCTTCTTCGAGAATCTCGGAATAGACCTTGGCAAAAATGCCGGAATAGGGAATGGCAATGGCCAGTACGCCAGTCAGCGGATGGAAGCCAAAAAACTGCAGAAAGATCAGGGCCCAGAAGAGTTCATGGATGGCCCGGATAAAGGCACAGAATATCCGTACCGGGTAGGCACGGTAAACCAGCGCCAACAGGAACCCGCACACACTGCCCAGGGCCACACCCACAAACGCAAATGCGACGGTACGGAGCAGGGCGGTTGCCAGCCCTTCGGTACTGAAAAAATCGGGAGTGACAATGCCGAGGAAGAAGCGGCCCAGGTCTTTCCAGGGGTTGGCCGCCGTGATGGCAATATCCGCAAACACCAGACCCACCAAGGCAATGGCGGTAAAAATCAGACTGGTTCTCACGGTTGGTGAAGACAACATAGATAGGGGGTCTGGTTCAGTAAAGCGGCATGATATCTGCCGGGGTCAGCTTTTCGCTGAGCTCATCCAGAGCAACATGCCCATCCTGGATGCCGACAATCCGTGTGCAATAGGCCAACGCCAGCTCCACATCGTGAAGTGCAATTACGCTGGTTTCGAAACGCGCTTTCAGTAGCCCCATAATCTGATGAGCCATAGGACCGTCCAGCGCCGATACCGGCTCATCGGCAAGTAACAGACCGGACTTTCGGTAAAGTGCCCGGGCAATGGCAACTCGCTGTCGCTGTCCGCCGGACAGCGACGCCGCGGGAATCCATACCTTTTCCGGCATCCCGAGCTCGGATAGAAGGTCTTCCACTTCGCGACTGTCCCTAGAAAACGGTCGCATCAGCGAAACTACATTGTACCAGGTGGGATTCGCATCCAGGCGGCCCATGTACACGTTATGGAACACCGGCAAGGCATTCACCAGCCCAAGATCCTGGGGCACCAGAGACGCCAGGCTTTTGACTTCCTGGTACACAAGCCGTATCAGCGTGGATTTGCCAGCACCACTACGACCGACCAAAGCAATTTTTTCGCCCTTTTTGACCTTCAGGGAGAGCGGGCCGATAACCCGCTCTCCGCCAAACGATGCGGTCAGGCCAGTCAGATCAAATCCTGACATTAATCGATGATTCCGATCTGCTTACCAACAACACGAATTGGCTCGTAGGCGTCATTTGAAACCGGAATGAAACCACTGCGAGGGAAGCTTTCCAGGAGCTCAGGATCATCCATTGCCAACAGTGCTTCCTGAACACGCTGTGAAAATCCTTCGCCGAAACGTTCGTCGACATCGCCGCGAATCGTCCACTGATAGTTAGGATAGGAAGGCGTTGTCCAGATGACTTTAACAGCATCCGTATCAATAGTGTTGTTCTCCATTTCCTTGTCCCAGACCGAGAAGTTGATTGCACCGACGTCGTAGGTACCCGCCTCAACAAGGCGAAGGGTGCGGGTATGGTTACCGCTGAATCCAACACGGCTAAAGACTTCCTCAGGACTCTCCCCAAAGGCTTCACGAACATAGTATTCAGGGATAAGGCGGCCGGAAGTGGAACCCTTGGAGCCGAAGGTAAAGGTTTTGCCACGGAGCTCGTCAGACAGGCTCTCCATTTCATCGAGTCCGGTGCTTTTATGGGCAATAAAGTGAGAGTAGAACGCCTTGTCTTCGACGCCCTGGGCAATTGCTTCTGATCCGGGAACCAGTTCCCGGGCCTGTACGCCTGAGAGGCCTCCGAACCAGGCCAGTTGCACCTGATTGTTCCGAAACGCCGAAATCGCGGCCGCATAGGACTTCACCGGAATATAGCGAACGTCTACGTCCAGCTCTCCGGACAGGTAGTCCGCAATGCCCCTGAAGCGCTCTACCAGTTTGGTTTCGTCCTCATCCGGGATTGCTGTAAACACCAGCGTTTGAGCAGAAGCTGTCGCAGAAGCAAGAAACATGAGTAAGCTGGCTGCAGCCAATTTCCGTATCAGATTCAGTCGCATTTCAATTTCCTTGTGTTAGATCTTGGATTCAGCGGGTGAGGATAACGTGATTTACCTCAACTCTGAACATCTATACGATTCAATTGACTAAACAGGTTATGGCTATCCATCATTAATGAAGAAATTTTCCGGAGCCCTCCGTCCATGAACATTACCCTGATAACGCCAGCAGCTCCGGGCTCCAGGGCAGGTAATCGGGCAACGGCTGAGCGCTGGGGCCAGCTGCTTGAAACTGCCGGTCACCAGGTGAACATAGTCACGGAATACCATGGTGAGCCATGCGACCTGTTCATTGCGCTGCACGCCTGGAGAAGTCACGAGGCTGTTGGGCGCTTCCGGGCGCAGCATCCGCTTACACCTTTGATTATTGTGCTTACTGGCACCGATATCTACGACCATCAACACCGCTTTCCTGAGGTTACCCACGAATCCATGGCGCAGGCTGACTGCCTTGTAGGGCTTCATCATCGGGCCGGCCAGGATATCCCCGAGCGTTTTACCCGGAAGCTGACGACAGTACTTCAGTCAGCAGACAAACCTGCGAGGGCATCAGGATTGAAGCAGGATTTTGATATCTGCGTTATCGGTCACCTCCGCGACGAAAAAGATCCCCTTCGCGCTGCGTTGGCTGCCAGGCAGTTACCTGAGACCTCCGCCATTCGAGTGATCAACGCCGGCAAGGCCCACACACTGGAATGGGAACAAAAAGCCCTTGCTGAACAGAAGGCAAACCCCCGTTTCCAATGGCTCGGGGAGGTGGATAAACCCACCATCCAGAACCTGATGAACCACTCCCGTGCGATGGTAATCAGCTCAGTAATGGAAGGGGGCGCCAATGTTGTTTCTGAAGCCTGCCGCGCAGGCCTGCCCGTCATCGCCTCGGATATCTCTGGCAATATTGGCCTACTGGGCGACGATTACCCGGGGTATTTCCGTGTGGGTAATGACACCGATCTGGCCAGGTTGTTACAGCGAGTGGAGCAATCCCCAGAATTTCTGGGGGAGCTAGAGGATCGCGTCAAAGCATTGGCCGGCAGTTTTACCCCGCAGGCGGAGCAGGCTTCATTACTGGCAGCGATTGAAAAGGCAGTAGCCGAGCGTACCCGGCTCACTCCCTCAAAGTAATCGGCTCGATAGGACCCGTCTCATCCTGGGGCAGTACCCGGCCTATAACCGCTGTATGCGGGTAACCCAACGCCTTGAGTTCGCTGACACAGGCTTCAGCCTGATCCGCCGGCACGCTGGCCAGCAGGCCGCCTGCCGTCTGGGGGTCAAAAATCAACGGGTAGCGAGGGTGCTTCACCCACTTCTCCTGATCACGGATACCGCGCCGCAGCCGGATGTTGGCAGGCTGCAGCGAGCTGAGAATGCCAGCTGCTGCGGTTTCTTCGGCGCCGGGCAGAATTGGAATCGCCCCCAGATCCAGCTCTGCGTCTACGCCGGATGGCCGAGTCATTTCCACAAGATGCCCAAGCAGACCAAATCCGGTCACGTCGGTACAGGCTTTTGAGCCATACCGGCGCAGACACTGGGCGGCTTCCTTATTGGACTGCACCATCGAGGCCAGTGCCACATCAATCCAGCGCCCCTTTGCTTCCAGTTTTGCATGGGCCGCGAACAGGGTGCCGGTACCGATAGGCTTGGTCAGAATGAGCACATCTCCGGCCCGCAGGCCGCCTTTGCTCATAACCTCGTCGGGATCGATCAGGCCGTTGACAGCAAAGCCCAGTGCCAGTTCACGGCCTTCACCGGTATGGCCACCCACCAGCGCGCAACCTGCTTCGTTGAGCACTTCTACCGCGCCAGACATCATCTGGTAAACAACGTCTTCCACCTTGGATTCAATGCCATAGGGTACGGTCGCTACGGCCGTAGCACTCTGGGCCTCAGCACCCATGGCAAAGACGTCACCCAGTGCATGGTTGGCAGCAACCTTGCCAAACAGGTAGGGGTCATCAATAAACGCTCGGAAGAAGTCGACCGTATGCACCACAGCTTTGCCGGGCGGTACCGTCAGCACAGCAGCGTCGTCCGGCGCATGCAGGCCGATCAGAATGTCATCCCGCTCGATTGGGCGCAGCTCACCCAGTGCCCGTGACAATACCGTACTGCCGACTTTTGCACCGCATCCACCACACCGCATGGCGACCGCGGATATGGCCTGGGACGCTTCCTCGGCATTCTGTGCCGCACCGGTGTCGGGTAGGGCAGAGTTCTCTTTCATGGCCGGAAGGTCGTTGAACTTCGCCATGAAGCGCTTATCGATCTGGTTTTTCCAGCGCCATACCCACTTGCCGGCAAAGGACATATCTCCACGGGACGCTACAGCAAACTTGTCGCCTGTACTGATGAGTGCCAGCCACTTTTTCTGTGGGCTGAAGGGTTTGACAGCCTTGCCCAGGGCGTAACGCTTGAGGTTATCCGCCAATGGACGGCCCTGACGGACGGCAAATACTCCGGCTTTTTCACGGGGGTGATTAACAACATTGGCAATATCGCCAACGGCAAAAATATCGTCGTCGGTTTCTGTCTGCAGAGTGTCCCTTACCCGGATAAAGCCACCGTCATCCAGAGCCAGTCCGGTATCCTCCAGCCACTGTGGGCCACCGGCCCGGGTTACCCAGAGCACCTCATCCACCGCATGTGACTCACTGGATTCCGTGGTCAGGTGGCCTGCCTCGACTTTCGAGACCGCCGCTCCCAGATGAACTTTTACCCCGCGGCTTGCGAGTTTGTCGGCAAAGACCGCACGCACCTTGTCGTTGTGGGTGGGCAGTATCTGGCTTTCGGCATCAAACAGGTGGAAGTGCAACTGGTCCGGGTCGTGACCCCGTTTTTCCAGTTCATTACGGAGCCGGAACTGCATGGCGAGGGTCAGCTCCACACCGCCGGCACCGGCGCCGACCACCGCTACCGACATCGGGCCTTCGTGATTTTCCAGCCGGGAGAGCAACGACAGCCAGCGATTATTGAATCCATTGATCGGTTTGACCGGCACCGCGTGCTCCCGTGCACCATCCACTTCGCCAACGCGAGGGGAAGAGCCGATATTGACCGAAAGAATGTCATAGGGGACATCGGGCCGGGACCGACAATTGACCCGCTTGCTGTTGCGGTCAATGCCAATGGCTTCATCCCTGTAGAATCGGGCACCAGCAAACTCCGCCAGTTTACTCAGGTCGATGTGAACGTCGTCATAGGTATAGTGCCCGGCTACGTAGCCGGGCAACATGCCGGAGTAGGGCGTATGGGTGTCTCGGCAGATGAGGGTGAGGCGGACACCCGGCACGGGATTCATGGCGAAACGCTTGAGAACCCCGACGTGGCTGTGCCCGCCGCCAACCAGAACGATGTCCCGTAATACAGGCTGCTCGGATTGTTGCATCAAATGACTTTCTTGGCCTCATCACTGAAGGTGCTGAAGCCCTTCACATTGGAAAATGCCTGCAGTTTTTCCTGATCGTCTGCAGATGGGTTGGCAATCTGGTCAACCGAGGTGATACCCGCTTCTTTCATCTTCCGGGCAGTGGCTGGGCCAATGCCTTTGACCTGCGTCAGATCGCCCTTGTCTTTCGGCTTTGTTGCAGCCGGTTTTCTTGCCGAGGTAGCTGCCTTTTTGGGAGCAGATTTTGCGGCAGAAGCCGAACTTTTAGCGGTAGTGGCTGCCTTCGGCTTGGCGGCCTTTTTTGCCTTTGCTGTCTTTTTGGCTGCAGGTTTTTTGGCCGCTTTATTGGTGGCTTTCTTCGCTTCCCCTTTGGTTTCTTTGCTGGCCATGCCAAGTCGGTCCAGAACGTTGTTCTGCAGTTCGTGGAATTCTCCCAGGCGGCGCTCATACTCGTCGCTGAAGCGCTTCATTTCACGGTCACGAAGTTCATCCAGTTCTTTCAGCAGCTTGCGCACGGGCTCCTGAATCTGGTTCTGAAGGCCGTCGAACTGCTTGAGGGCATCGTCTATCAGCTTTTCGATTCTCGATGACGTCTTGTCAAACTCTTTGTTAACTTTCTTCACAACTTTATCAACATTTTGCTTGTTGGCTTTCTTGGCCATGAGGATTGTCTCCTTACAGTGCGGTTTGTTTGGTGAGCGCTTGTGATTTCAGGCCATTTGCCGGAGCCCGGAGGAAGGCCCGGATGAACGTCTGGATTTCAGTAACTGCTTTTTTCTTACCACATCCCGGATTCGTTTGAGCTTGTCTGTCAGAGCCGGTGACGTCTGATCATTAATTTGCACGAAATCAATGGAATAGAAGAAATTGCTGCAGTGTTTTCTACGTTCGGTGACAAGGCCGGATATGCCATCGGCCCGGATGTTATCAAATGGCATTTCCATGATCAGGTCGAGAACAACCGTATCGCCCGGGTTGAACACTTTGTCGGTTTTCATCACACAGCCAAAGTTGTCGAGCTCGAACAGAGCCGCCTCGACCCGTTCACGGCGGAACAGGCCTCGTTTGACATGAAACTGTGCAACAAGGTCCGGTAGTGCTTCGTTCATTTACAAGTGATCTCTGGGTTGTTCCGTGGAAGCGACCTGACGGTACATGGTTAAACAATAGCCACACTCGGGCTGTTTGGCAACGTGCTCAGTGTCATACGATAAATCTCTCAGACAGTTCTTCAACTGTCTGGATTATTTTGGTCCTTTTGAATCGTATTGAGCGCGTATATATCGGTGCGGCGGTCTTTCAGGTTGGTGACGGATCCTTCGTTACGCACCAGCTTGAGTTTCTCCAGATCCATGTCCGAAAACATGATCATCTCGGTGTTCGGTGTAGTTTCTGCCATGACTGCATCGTGGGGAAAGGCAAAGTCCGATGGAGAGAACACAGAGGACTGGGCATATTGAACGTCGAGATTTTCCACCTTGGGCAGGTTACCCACACTGCCGGTGATCACCACGTAACACTCGTTTTCAATGGCTCGGGCCTGGGCGCAGTGGCGAACCCGCAGGTAGCCGTTCTTGGTGTCCGTCCAGAAGGGCACAAGGATGATGTCCACTTCGTCACTCGCGGCCAGACGCCCGAGTTCCGGAAATTCGATGTCGTAGCAGATCATGATGGCAACGCGGCCGGCATCTGTCTCGAAGACCTGGAACTTTTCACCACCTTCGATAACCCAGTCACGCCGCTCATGGGGCGTGATGTGGATTTTGCGTTGCTCATCCACGCGACCATCCCGATGGCATAGGTAGGACACGTTGTACACCCGGTCGTTTTCCAGCAGTGGCATGGAACCGGTGATGATGTTGATGTTGTAGCTGACCGCCATTTCCGACATCTGGTTGCGGAACTGCTCGGTAAAACCGGCCAGGAAACGGATAGCACGGGTCTGATCCATCTGATCCGTCAGGCCCATCAGTGGGGCGTTGAAGAACTCCGGAAATAACGCAAAATCGCTCTTGTAATCCGACAGCGCATCGACGAAATACTCAACCTGCTCGAGAACCTCATCCACGGAGGTGAATTCACGCATCTGCCACTGCACCGCACCCAGCCGTACCTGGGTTTTCTTGACACTCAGAACCGGCGAGGGTGGGGTGTAGAGAATATTCCGCCACTCCAGCAGGGTGGCGTAACCCAGTGACTTCTCGTCTTCCGGCAGGTATTTGTGCATCAACCGGGTAACCTGGAAGTCATTGGACAGCTGGAAGCTCAGAATCGGGTCGTAAATGTCCTTACGATCCACCCGCTGGATGTATTCCTCGGGCGAGTACCGATCGGAATACTTGTGGTACCCCGGTATCCGACCGCCTGCCAGGATGGCGCGCAGGTTCATCGAACGGCAGAGTTCCTTGCGGGCTTCGTAAAGGCGCCGCCCAAGGCGATACCCGCGATAATCAGGGTGAATAAATACGTCCAGGCCGTAAAGGGAATCGCCCTTGTCGTTATGCCAGAGCTTCTCGTTGCGGAGGATCAGGTCGTCGTAAGTGTGGGGGTTGCTGAAACGCTCATACTTGACACAGACCGTCAGCGCTATGGCGATCAGCTCGCCGGATTCCTCTATACATATCTGGCCATCCGGGAACTGCTCAACCAGCGCCTTGATCGTGTCTTCTGGCCAGGCACCGCCGATATCATCGTAAACCCTGTCCATTAGCTTCTGGAGCTGGGGGTAGTCATCAATGGTGAGGTTCCGAAGGTTGAGATGCAGTTCTTCATGGGCCATATACGGCGGCTCCGGTTGGATTCAGGGAAAAATACGCAGACAGAATGCGTTGACTAAAGTTCCTATTTTATCAGATCGCGCTAAAGACTTCGCAGCAAAAGCCGAAAACAAAACTATACAGAACACAGGGTGCGAAGGCGGTAGGCTCGCATACCCTGTATCGAATGAATCAAAAGGATCCGCATAATGAATCTGAGTTTCGGCCAGAAGTTGCTCATTGCCTTCGGAATACTGCTGGTGCTGGTCATGGGGGCATTTACCCTCAGTGGCAACCTGAGGCTGCAGAGCACCACCGATACCTATGTAGATGCGTTGATCGAAGATGCAGTGGCCCAGAGTACGTCCAGTATCGCTGATTGGCTCAATACCCGCCTGACCATGACCGAAGCAACCGCAAAGGCACTGGAATCCGTCACTACTGATCAGGAGGCTCGGGTGATACTGGCTGCAGCCACAACCGGGGGTGGTTTTATCGACGTGTATGTCGGCCGGGATGACGGCTATATGCTGATGAAGGACGATGCTTCGGAAGCCACTCTTCCGGATGGCTTTGACCCACGCACCCGCCCCTGGTTCAAGCAGGCGAAACAGACCGGAACCGCCTCCTTCACTGAACCCTACCTGGATGCAGGCACGGGCGGAACCATCATTTCAACCCTGGCGCCTGTGAAACGCGGAGACTATGAAGGGGTGATCGGAGGTGATATTGCACTGAAAACCATCGAACAGGCCCTCTCTGCCATTACCCTGGCTGATACCGGCTATGCGGCTTTGATCAGTGATGACGGTACCGTTCTTTTTCACCCGAACCAGGATCTGGTAGGCAAGGACATCAGCGTGCTGCTGGGCGAAGCGCCCCAGCTCGGCGGCGATACCCACCGCTATGAGTCGGACGAAGTCAGCTGGACAGCGAGTTTTCACCCCATTGCCGGCGCCCGTGGCGTTGACTGGTATCTCGGCACCTTTATCAATGAAGATAAAATCAACGCGCCGGTACAGGCGGCACGAGTGACCGGGCTTATGATTGCGGTTATTGGTCTGCTGGTATCGCTGGTTGTTCTGCATCTCGGCATACGTGTGCTGATGGCTCCGGTCAGAAAGCTGAACCGCGCCATGTCGTCCATCGCCAGTGGCGAGGCCGATCTGACCAAGCGCCTGGATGATAGCGCCAGTGACGAATTCGGCACACTGGCCCGGGAATTCAACAGCTTTGTTGAAAACATCCAGAACGTTGTCCGGGATGTTCAGAAGGGCACCGCAGAGCTTGGGGAAAACGTAGCGTCTCTGCGGGAGACCGCCAGCACAAGCCGCGGCAGCGTCGAAAAACAGCAGGCTGAAGTTGATATGGTGGCCACGGCCATCAACGAAATGTCTGCCGCGGCCGGCGAGATTGCCCAAAACGCGCAACAGACCGCGGATGCTGCCAATACCGCCGACTCTGACTCCCGCGATTCGCTGGAAACCGTCGCCGCATCCAGGGACGCCGTGCAGAAACTGTCCAAAGAGATCAGCGCCGCCGCAGAAGTTATCGATAAGCTCGGCAAAGACGTGACCGACATTACCTCGGTGCTGGAGGTGATTCAGGGTATTGCCGGGCAGACCAACCTGTTGGCTCTGAATGCCGCGATTGAGGCGGCAAGGGCAGGAGATGCGGGTCGCGGGTTTGCGGTGGTGGCTGACGAAGTGCGCAATCTGGCCCGCCGCACCCAGGACAGCACTGAAGAAATCAACAACATGATTGAACGTCTGCAGAGTGGTGCCAACAATGCAGTTGACGTTATGAAGGCATCAACGGCTGTGTCTAATGTCAGTATGGAAAAGGCTCAGGACGCCATGGAAGCGCTAAACCGGATTGCAGATGCCATCACGTCTATCAGCCAGATGACGTCCCAGATTGCGACTGCGTCTGAGGAGCAGACATCGGTCACCGAAGAGCTGAACTCGTCCATCACGCGCATTGCAGATGAGGGGCAGGAGGCTGCCAAGGCTGCCAGTGAAAACGACGTTTACAGTGGGCAGATAGAATCGATCGGAACAGCCCTCAGCCAGAATGTTTCAAGGTTCAAAGTCTGAGTCGGCTTCGTCTGACGAAGACAGGTTATTGATGCGCCGCTGCAGATTCATGAGGCTGTGGCGGCCGATGGCCAGGGATTCCTCGGTCAGGTATGGGTTGTTCAGTACGAGCATTTTTCGCTCTCCGAGGTCCAGTGCTTTCATTGCCCTGCCGTAGAAATGGTCCAGGTACTTGCCGAAACTGCCGTCATTGATGGCCCGTTCCATGCCCAGCTGTAAACGCTGGGCGGTTTCGTGGTCACGGCGGCTGACAAAAAAGTAGGATGGCATGGGGTAGGCAATCAGCAAGTCCGGTTCGATGGCCAGGTTCATGTTGCCTTGCATCTCCAGATCAAACAGCACTTCGCTGACCCCTCGCGCGAAACACTCAAACCGATGATTCTCCAGCATCCGGAAAAGAATTTCGTACCGTGAATGGGTAATCACCTTTACGCCATTGGCCTCAAGTATGTCGGTATCCGGCCAGTGGGTACCCTGGCCAACCCGGATTCCGGCTTCCTGCAAATCTGAAACGCTCTTGATGCCTTCAAACATTGGCAGTGATTCCTGCAGTACCACACAGACCCTGAACCCCAGTAACCCGCCGTCTATAGGAAGGGGGATGGCAAGGAGGTTGCCCTCGCGCTTATCGGATGTGGCGACATTGGCAATATCGACCAGCGTGGATACCGGCTGTTCCAGCTCCCGGACAACCCGACCCTGTGCCATTTCGGGGCTGCGGATTATGCTGAAGGAACCGTATTCGGGGGTTTTTTCAAACGCCAGAGAAACCAGGGCACGGATAGGGGGGCTGTCGTAGTTTCGATACCACAGGCGGTACTCGTTATGTGGGGAGACATTGGCCGCGCCGATGAAGGCGGGCCGTTCTGCAGACAATACGATACCGGCGCCGAAGCATAAATACACCAGGCCCAACATCCAACCCGTACGTCCCGATTTCATAGGGCGCTGCCTCCTGCATTCATTCGCACTCTCCTTGCCCTGGCTTTCTGCGACACCAGAGCAGTTTAGGCGAATTTCCCGGACGTAACAGGAATTGCTGACCGAAATCGGCAAAAATAGTTGCGGATGCTTTCGCCGAGCTGTAATTATCTACGCCTGTTGGTCCGGCCTGCCGGAAATAGAGGTATTCAGGAGAGAGCAAAACATGGCGTTAATCGATAATCTGATCGGAGTGACGGGACAATGGGTATCTGCGTCCGACCCGAAAGCCCGCATTACACAGCCGCTGGCCTGGCTGCGAAAAACCAGTGGCTATGCAGCTGTAAACCGGATTATCGGGCTTTCGATCCCGTTCGCGCCCCGCAATGGTTTCAGTGTAGAAGAAGTGCGGCCAGGCTTCGTAAAAGCGAAAATACGTCTGAAAGGCAACAAAAACCACTTTGGCAGCCTTTATGCCGGCGCCTATTTTCTGGTGGCTGAAATACCCGGTGGTGTACTTACCCTGTTCGATCTGGGCCCGGCCTATACCCCGATCCTCAAGGAGATGACCCTGCAATTCCTGCAGCCGGCCAATTCAGATGTGTTTGTGGAGTTTTCGCTGGATAAAGCGACGGTTGAAGCCATCAAGGCCGAAGCAGATGAGACCGGCCGGGCTGCGTTTGCACTGGAGGGCACTCTGTACGACCAACAGGGCAATCACGTGGCGACTTCTGTTGCCCAGTACCGGGTTCGCAAGAAGGGATTCAAGGCTTCGTAATTCATCGAATCACAGGCCGTCCAGCTCCCGCAGGGCGGCCAGGAAAGTATCTCCGTATTTCTCCAGCTTTGCAGCACCCACACCGTTGATCTCGGCCATTTCAGCCAGACTGTTCGGGCGTTTTTCCAGAATCTCGAACAGCGTGGCATCGTGGAAGATCACGTAGGGCGGCACGCCTTTTTCTTCCGCCAGAGCCTTACGACAGGCCCGTAAAGCCTCCCATCCAGCCTTGTCGGTTATCTGGTCGGCAATCTTGCGACGCCCCGATGTGCCTGAGGAATTGCGACCTCCGGAGGATTTGACCACCGGGTCCTTACGCAACTGGATCGGCACTTCGCCTTTGAGCAATGGCCGGCATTCCTCTGTGAGCTGGAGCGCACCGTAACCTTCCGGATCTGCCCTGAGGTAGCCGTTGGCCACCAGTTGCCGGAACACCGATTTCCAGTCGTTGGCCGACAACTCGGTACCTATGCCGTAGGTGGACACGGCCTGATGCCCGAACTGGAGAATGCGTTCGTTCTCTGAGCCCCGCAGAACGTCTATCAGATAGGTAACACCAAACCGTTGTCCGGTTCTGAACACGCAGGAAAGGGCTTTCTGAACGGCAAGCTTGCCATCCCAGGTTTCCGGCGGGTTCAGGCAAGTATCGCAGTTGCCACAGGGTTGCTCAAGGGTATCGCCAAAGTAGCGCAGAAGGACCTGGCGGCGGCAACTGGTCACCTCACACAGGCCCAGCATGGCGTCCAGCTTCTGGCGCTCGACCCGCTTGAAGTGGTCGTTACCCATGGAACCTTCAAGCATCTGGCGCAGCTTGATGACGTCCTGCAGGCCATAGACCATCCAGGCAGTCGAAGGCTTTCCGTCACGGCCGGCACGGCCGGTTTCCTGATAGTAGGCCTCCAGGCTTTTGGGCAGGTCCAGATGGGCAACAAACCGCACGTCCGGTTTATCGATCCCCATGCCGAAGGCGATGGTGGCCACGATGATCACACCATCTTCACGCAGGAATCGCTCCTGATGCCGCGACCGGTCTCCGGCATTCAGACCGGCGTGATAGGGCAGTGCGGTGTAGCCTTTGTCGCTGAGCATCTTCGCCGTTGCGTCTACCTTGTTGCGGGAGAGGCAATAGACGATGCCGCAGTCACCATCATGTTCTGCTTTAATAAAGTCCAGTAATTGTTTGTTAGCGTTGGTTTTAGGCGCAATGCGATACTGAATATTCGGGCGGTCGAACCCGCTGATAAAGTGGCGGGCTTCGGTCAGTGACAACCTTTCAGCAATTTCCTTGCGGGTTCGCTCATCTGCCGTGGCCGTCAGTGCGATGCGGGGTATAGTGGGGAATTCATGGGCCAGCCGGCTCAATTCAAGATAGTCGGAACGGAAATCGTGGCCCCACTGGGATACGCAGTGCGCCTCATCAATGGCAAACAGGGAAATGGAGGCGTGATGCAGCAAATCCAGGGTGCGCGGCTGGATTAAGCGTTCCGGTGCACAGTACAGCAGGTCCAGCTCCCCGGTCATCAGGGCGTTTTCCGTATCACGGGCCTGCTCGAAATCCATCGTGGAGTTCAGAAAAGCTGCCCGCACTCCCAGTTCTTTCAGTGCGGCCACCTGATCCTGCATCAATGCAATCAGCGGAGATATCACGATCGCGGTCCCGGCACGAACAAGGGCAGGCACCTGGTAACACAGTGATTTACCGCCGCCGGTGGGCATCAACACCAGCGCATCACCGCCGTTGACCACCTCACGGATAATGTCACCCTGCAGTGGTCTGAAGGTCTCGTAGCCGAATATGCGATGCAGGACTTCTTCCGGGTCCTGATCTGAAACACGGGGGCGCACTGTGCTTAGTTCTGCAAAATCCATGACTTGGCCGGCGGTGTTGGTTGACGGTAAAAATGTGCCGTTCTGGCAGGCTGTGCATGATACCAGAATCACGTCACGGAATCGGCGGAGACAAACAAACCTTTTAACGGCTACAATGCGGCTTTTTTCTGCACCCAACAAACAGGATCTCCATGCAGGAATTTGACGCCATTCGTCCCTATTCGGACGATGAAACCGGAAATGCGATCAACAAACTGGTTCGGGACCCGGAATTTCTGGATATGATTGGCCGCTTCAAATCGCCTACGCTGGCGAAATGGGCACCCTCCATACTCCGGATATGGGTGAAGCGCTGGCTGCTCAGTCACTTTGCCGGCATTACCCGCATTGATGATCTCCAGGCCAGGCTGTCAGGCTATGTCGGCGAACTGGTTGACCACACGACCACCCGTGTCACCCACAGCGGGCTGGAGAACCTGAACAAACACAGTGCTCATCTGTTTATCTCCAACCACCGGGATATCGTTTTCGATCCCATGGTGGTGAACTACCTGTTGTTTGCCAACGGCTTCAAGACCACCCGGATTGCCATTGGCGACAATCTGTTGGCCAACCGTGTTTTCGCGGAAATGATGAGGCTCAATAAAAGCTTTGTAGTGCGCCGCAACATGACCAGCCCGCGGGAAATGCGCGACGCCTATATCATGCTCTCGTCCTTTATCAGTCACAGCATCGACAATAACGAAAGCATCTGGATTGCACAGCGGGAAGGCCGCGCCAAGAATGGTCTGGATTTCACCGATCCCGCCATAATCAAGATGTTCTACATGAGCAAGAAAAAAAGCGGGCTGGCATTTTCCGAGGCCATGAACCGGCTGCATATTGTTCCGGTGTCCATTGCCTATGAGTACGACCCCTGCGATGTGGACAAGGCTCGCGCACTGGAGACGCATGACCGGACAGGCGAGTACACCAAGCGGGAAGGAGAGGATACGGATCAGATCATGAAGGGCCTGACCGGCTTCAAAGGGCACGTGCATGTGCATTTCGGTGCCCCCATTGCTGACGCGGAAGACAACCCGAAAGATCTGGCTGCGCGGATAGACCGTGAGATGCACGCCAACTACCACCTGCATACCTCAAACCTGGTGGCGTACCAACAAAGGGGCATCCACCCGGATTCACACGCTACAAGGGATTCCGTGAGCGATGCGGTGGTAACAGCAGAGGCATGGTCAGCGGCAGAAATAGAAGCGGCCGAAGCCGAAATGGAACGAAGGCTCGACGCGTGCGACCCGGCCATCCGCCCGTACCTGCTGGATATGTACGCCAACCCGGTGGTAACGGCCCTGGAAGCCCACAACGGCAAGACGAATTCATCATCGGAACATTCCTGATACCCGAGGTATTTTGTGAAAGAACTCGAATACATTGAACTGGAAACCAGACCCAATCCGACTGCATCGGTTATCTGGCTTCATGGCCTGGGTGCCAGTGGCCACGACTTTGAGCCGGTAGTGCCGGAACTCGGATTACCGGAAGAGGCCGCGGTCCGTTTCATCTTTCCCCACGCGCCCAATATACCTGTAACCATCAATGGCGGCATGACAATGCCGGCCTGGTACGACATCAAGGCCATGGACATCGACCGGATAGTGGATACGGACCAGTTGATGGCGTCATCCGACGCCGTAGCCAGACTGGTGGACCGTGAAATTGAACGCGGTGTAAACAGCGAGAACATCGTTATCGCGGGTTTCTCCCAGGGGGGCGCTGTGGCCTATGAACTGGGGCTGAGTTATCCGAAGCGCCTGGGCGGTATTCTGGCGCTGTCTACCTACTTTGCGACCGCGAAAACCGTTGAGATTTCAGAGGCCAATCGTGGCATCCCCATCAACATCTATCATGGCACCCATGATCCGATGGTGCCGGAGTCACTCGGCCGGCTGAGCATGGAGAAGCTTGAGGAACTCGGCTTCAAGCCTTCCTATCAGACCTTCCCCATGGAGCACAGTGTGTGCCTTGAGGAAGTACAGGATATCGGCCGTTTTATCCGCAATCACGTTCTTTAAAGCCGTGCCATGCACGGGCTCAGACCCAGAGCATGGCGCCCATCTCCAGGGGGTGTGTCAGCGCCTCGTGGTACGGATACATTCTTAGCCTGAGGGTCTGCAGCCCGGGGTAGGAAGGCTGGACCTGCGTGGCGAAAACGGTCCGGCCATCCGCCTCGCTTTCCTGCTCGAGGAAAAAGCTCGGGGGGCCGGAGTTTTTATGGGTTCCGGTACATTCCGGGCTGACCAGGCACTCCACGCGTACATCGGCAGCGGTCAAGCCATTGAGCCATGCTTCAACCCTGAGCTCTACAGCACCGTCATGCGGGCAACGGCACTCGACACACCCGACAACGTTTATCTCTACCCCGGGCCAGGCTTCCCGAACCCTTGCTTTCCAGTCTGCAAGCCCCGTGGCCATCTCGCCGCCGTCGGCCATCAGCCGGGCGCCCTGCGTGGATGCCGTCTGGTAATAGTTGTTGACGTAATCCATTACCATACGCTGGCTGTTGAACATCGGCGTAATGGTTTTCATGGAAGCCTTGGAACGTTTTACCCAACCCTTTGAATAACCCTGGGAGGCGCGATCGTAGTATAGCGGTACCACCTCGAATTCCAGCAGATCCAGCAGGTCGCGTGCTTCCTCCTGATTACGGAATTCGGCATCCAGCTCGGTATCCCTGGGCGGAATGCCCCAACCATTCTTGCCGTCGTAACCTTCACCCCACCAGCCATCCAGAACGCTCAGATTCAGGGCCCCATTCAGGGCGGCCTTCTCACCGGAGGTACCGCTGGCTTCCTTGGGATATTCCGGCGTATTGAGCCACACATCCACGCCACTGACCAGTCGCCTGGCCATGGCCTGGTCGTAGTCCTCCAGCAGAATGAGGTGCCCCATCAGCGAGGGATGCATGGACAGGTCGTGAATAACCTTGATCAGATGCTGGCCCGGGTTGTCCCGGGGATGTGCCTTGCCGGCGAAGACGAGCACAACGGGGCGATCTGCGTTGGTGATAATCTGCTCCAGCCGGTCAAGATCGGAAAAAATCAGGGTGGCGCGCTTGTAAGTGGCAAACCTCCGTGCAAAACCGATCACCAGAGTGTCCTTCTCCGTAGAGATCAGTTGCCGGGTCATCCGCTCTGTCACTGAATGACCGGTGCCGTTGCGTTTGTGCTGACGCTTGAGGCAGCGAACAATGAACTCGCCCATCTGCTGTTTGAGTGCTTTGTGGACACTCCAGTAGTGATAATCCGGAATCCGGTCGATAAATTCCCAGAAATCCGGGTTTCGCTGTTCGCTCTTCCAGGTAGGGGCCTGGATGTCGAACAGGCTTGACCATTCCGGTGCCAGAAAAGTAGGCACATGCACGCCATTGGTAATGTAGCCCAGCGGGTTTTCCTCCGGTGGAACCTGGGGCCAGATATCGCCCTCCATCCGGGACGCCACACCACCGTGAATCCTGCTGACACCGTTGTGGAAGCGTGAGCCGCGCAGGCCAAGGCCGGTCATGTTGAAGGTGTCGTCATCGTCCTTGGCGCCCAGGGCAAATACTTTCTCGAAGTCCAGGCCGGACTCTTCCAGATATCGCCCCAGGGCATGTTGAACCAGGCTTCTTGGAAAGATGTCGTGGCCGGCGGCTACCGGTGTGTGGGTGGTAAACAGAGTTGCACCGGCAACGGCCTCCAGGGCGGCTTCGAAGCCGAGACCGGCGGCCATAACCTGTCGGCATCGCTCAAGTATCTGAAACGCGGCATGGCCTTCGTTGATATGCCAGGCTGTTGGTTGGAGCCCCAGAGCTTCAAGCACTCGTGTCCCGCCGATACCCAGGAGCATCTCCTGACTGATCCGTGTGGACTCGTCCCCGCCATAAAGCTGCAGTGTCAGCTCCTGGTCTTCGGGGCTGTTTTCCTCGGTGTGACTGTCCAACAGGTACAAACGGATATGGCCTACCCGCGCCTCCCACACCCGCGCAACAACATTACGGCCGGGGAAGGGCACCGAGACCTTGAGTACCTCACCATCTTTTTCAACGGGGGTTATTGGCAGTTCGTCACTCGAATGGGATTGATACCGGGCGATCTGCTGGCCCAGGGCGTCAATGCTCTGTACGAAGTAGCCCTGCTGGTACAGCAAGCCGATGGCCACGAAGGGCAGTGCGAGGTCACTGGCAGCCTTGCAGTGATCCCCCGCGAGAATGCCAAGCCCCCCGGAGTAGATTGGAAAACTTTCGTGAAAACCGAATTCGGCGCAAAAGTAGGCCACCAATGCGGTTTCCGGATCCAGTTTCTCAGTGACTTCCGGTCCGGGACC
The DNA here is from genome assembly GCF_005298175.1 of Marinobacter panjinensis. NCBI lineage: Bacteria > Pseudomonadati > Pseudomonadota > Gammaproteobacteria > Pseudomonadales > Marinobacteraceae > Marinobacter > Marinobacter panjinensis. Next base: position 547,063 of record NZ_SZYH01000001.1, on the reverse strand, counting down.
CGCTTCCAGATAGGCGTCGTAACTGCTCAGTACCCGTCGATATTCGGCCAGAAAAGCCCGGTCCTCCGCCGTCTCATCAAGCCGGTCCTGGGCAACCCGCCTTAGAAAGAGTTTCGGGTTATGCTCAACCTTCTGCCATAGGCGCAGGTCTATCCTGGCAAACAGGCTACGAACCCCGTGATCCCAGCTGTAGAACAGATCGTTGGCCAGTTCTTCAAGACGCTCAAGGGCCTCCGGAACCAAGGGGTGGGCCTCGAGTCTGAATTCCGTTGCTTTATCCATATCAATTGCCTCCGGGCGGGCACACGCTCGCGCTAATCCAGTCTTTAGATGTCACGCTCTTTGAGAATGCTCTGATACAGGTTGCCGTAGCTTCGGGCGCGCTGTTTCCAGGAGTAGTCCGCTGCCATACCATTCTCCTGGAGCCGGCGCCACGACTTCCGGTTCCTGAAATTCTCCAATGCCCGGTTTATCGTTGCCAACAGGGCCTGCTCATCGGCCTTGATGAACCGGAAACCGTTGGCTTTACCGATGCCTGCCTCCAGAGGGTCGTTTACAGTGTCAGAAAGCCCTCCAACCGCGTGTACCACGGGAATGGTGCCGTAGCGAAGGCTGTACATCTGGTTCAGGCCACAAGGCTCGAACCGTGAGGGCATCAGGAAAATATCGCATCCGGCGGTAATGCGGTGGGAAAGCCCTTCGTCGTAACCCAGTGTCAGGGACATCTGGCGGGGCCATTGCCGGGCGATCTGCTTTAGCGGTTCCTCGTAACGGGCTTCACCAGAGCCAAGCACTACGAATTGGCAGCCGCGATCCAGTAACTCGGGCATGACTGCAATCAGCCAGTCCACCCCCTTCTGTTCCACCAGACGCCCGATAAATCCCAGCAGGGGGCCGCCGTTGACCTCCAGGCCGAGTTCCTGTTGCAACTGGGCCTGGCACTGGGTTTTGTTTTTAAGGTGATCGCGGCCGTAATGGAACGCAAGTTCCGGATCCTCCTCCGGGTTCCAGACGCGGGTATCAATACCATTGAGTATCCCGGTGAGCCTGTGGGCCCGGTGTCTGAGAACCCCATCAAGACCATGACCGAATTCCGTCGACTGGATCTCCCGCGCATATTCCGGGCTGACGGTGGTAATGCGATCGCTGAAAACAAGACCGCCTTTAATAAAGGACAGCTGGCCGTAAAATTCCAGCTGGTCCCAGCGCCAGAGTGAATCGGGCAACCCCAGGGCTCGAAAGGTTTCGTGAGAGAAAATGCCCTGATAAGCGAGATTATGGATGGTGAATACCGTCCCCGGCCGATGGGAGTAGTGCTCGAGAAACACAGGGATCAGCCCGGTCTGCCAGTCGTTGCAGTGCACCAGGTCCGGCCGCCAGTTCACCCCGGCTTCGCCAACGGCCATCATGGCACCGACCCTGCCAAACAGCTCGAAACGATGGGCGTTGTCCCACCAGTCCTGGCCATTTTCATTTTGATAGGGGTTGCCGGGGCGGTCGAACAATGGCGGGCAGTCCACCAGCCAGAGTGTGACCGCCGTGCCAGGAAGCCGGGTCTGCCACAGGCTAACTTCGTATTGCCCGATCCGGAAGCGGGTTTTTCTGCGAGAACCCGCGTCTCTGGCGGCTTTGACAGCGGCCGGGTAGCCTGGCAGAAGAATATGGACGTCGTATCCAAGCTTACAGAGTGCTTCGGGCAGGCTGGCAGACACATCCGCAAGCCCACCGGTTTTGACCAGCGGGTAGACTTCACTGGTGGCGAACAGAACCCGGATCATACCGCCGGCCTCAGAATGATCGCGCCCAGGGGTGGCAAGGTCAGCTCCAGGGACCAGTTCCGGTTCATCCAGGGCTTTTCGTCCGCAGGCATCGGCAAGGGGTTACCCAGGTTGCTGCCACCGTAATACTCGGAATCGGAATTGAAAATCTCCTGCCAGGTGCCACTCTGAGGCAGCCCTATGCGGTAATGGTGTCGTGGCATCGGCGTGAAATTGACCACAATGACCGATGTTTCACCGTTGGCTGTGCGCAGGAAGCTGATCACGGACTGGGGCGAGTCATGGCAATCAATCCAGTCAAACCCTTCAGGCCGGAAGCACTCACCGTGTAGCGACACCTCCCGGCGGTAAAGGCCGTTCAGGTCCTGCACCAGGCGCTTGAGGCCCTGATGCTCCGGATAGGCGAGCAATGACCAGTCAAGTTCCCTGGATTCGCTCCACTCCCGGCGCTGGCCGAATTCGCCGCCCATGAACAGCAACTTGGCGCCGGGATAGCTGTACATGTAGGTAAGCAGCAAGCGTAATGAAGCGCGCTGCTGCCACTCGTCCCCGGTCATTTTATTGATCAGGCTGCTTTTACCGTGTACGACCTCGTCGTGGGACAGCGGTAGCAGGAAATTTTCTGTAAACGCATAGATCAGGCCGAAGGTCAGCTTGTCGTGGTGGTATTGGCGGTAGACAGGGTCCTGTTGAAGGTATTCCAGGGTGTCGTGCATCCAGCCCATGTTCCATTTCAGGTTAAAGCCAAGGCCGCCAATCTCTGGCGGGCGGGTAACCCGCGGCCAGGAGGTGGATTCCTCAGCGCATATCAGGGTTCCCGGAAATCGGCTCTGGCAGACACGGTTCAGTTCCCGCAAAAACTCAATCGCCTCGAGATTTTCATGGCCGCCATGAACGTTCGGCAGCCATTCGCCTTCCTTGCGGGAATAGTTGAGGTAGAGCATTGAGGCCACGGCATCCACGCGTAAGCCATCAATATGGAAGGCATCCAGCCAGAACAGGGCACTGCCAATGAGAAAGTTCCGGACTTCATGCCGACCGTAGTTGTAGATCAGGGTGCCCCAGTCCTGGTGTCGGCCCTGGCGCGGGTCCTCATGCTCGTACAGGGCACTGCCGTCGAACAGCGCGAGGGCGTGCTCATCGGTGGGGAAGTGCCCCGGAACCCAGTCCAGAAGCACGCCAATGTTGTTCCGGTGGCACTGGTCCACCAGATAGCGCATGTCATCCGGTGTGCCAAAGCGACTCGTTGGCGCATAGTAACCGGTGGTCTGATAACCCCAGGATTCGTCCAGCGGGTGCTCGGTGACCGGCAACAGCTCAATGTGAGTGAAACCCAGTTCCACCACGTAAGGAATCAGCTGGTCGGCCAGCTCGCGATAGGTCAGCCATCGTCCGGAGCCGTGATGGCGCCAGGAAGCCGCGTGAACCTCGTAAATTGAAATGGGGGAGTCCTGCCAGTTCCATTGGGCACGCCGGGCCAGCCAATCTCCATCACCCCAGCGGAAATGGCCGCGTTCGGCCACAATGGCTGCGGTATCGGGCCTCAATTCGAAGGCCTGGCCGTAGGGATCGGTTTTTAACAGCTGGCGGCCGTCTTCGGTGGTGATGGAAAACTTGTAAAGGGTTCCGGTACTGATGCCCGGGATAAAACAGGACCAGACACCCGTGCTGTCATGCAGGCTCATCGGGTGGGTGCTGGAATCCCAGTGATTGAACTCTCCTACGACGCTGACTGCCTGGGCGTGTGGGGCCCAGACCGCAAATCGTACGCCCTCAACCCCCCGGTTTTTGCAAACATGGGCGCCCAATACGTTATAGATGTGCCAATGCCGGCCTTCGGCAAACAGATGGAGGTCAAACTCGCTGAGCGTTGGGCTGTCCATAGACCTTGCTTTCCCCTGACCAGGTGGAATTCCATTGGACGTCACAGGGCCTTTTTGAAAAATGACCCACAGCAATTTTACGTCATAATTCCATGATAGTGTTCTAATATGATTACAGGCGTCAAATACATGGCAGAGCCTCGCGTTTCGAGTGCAACTCATGCGCGCGGTTTTTTCAGGGAAGCAGCTATGCATACGGCCAAACGTTTCGTCAGTCGTCTTACTCGTCAAACTCTCGCACTGGTACTTGCCGGAGGTCGGGGTTCACGTCTCCACGACCTCACCAAGTGGCGTGCCAAGCCGGCAGTCCCTTTTGGCGGCAAGTTCCGGATCATCGATTTTCCACTCTCGAACTGCATCAATTCCGGCATCGGCCAGGTAGGGGTGATCACCCAGTACAAATCCCATTCCCTGATTCGGCACATTCAGCGGGGCTGGGGATTTCTTCGCGGTGAGCTTGATGAATTTGTCGAACTCCTACCGGCACAGCAGCGCATCGAAACTTCCTGGTACGAGGGCACGGCAGATGCGGTTCTGCAAAACCTCGACATCATCCGCAGCCATAAACCGGAATATGTCCTGATTCTCGCTGGCGACCATATCTACAAGATGGACTATGGCACCATGCTGGCCGCCCATGTCGAGAACGAAGCCGATATCACCGTTGGCTGCATTGAAGTCCCTATTGATGAGGCTTCGGCGTTCGGGGTCATGTCCGTAGACGACGAGCTGAGAATCACCGAGTTCGTTGAAAAGCCTCAGAACCCGAAGCCCATGCCCGGCCATACGGATAAGGCACTGGCTTCGATGGGTATCTATGTATTCAGCACCCAGGTCCTGTTCGATGAACTGATGCGCGATCACCAGACGGTTGGCGACTCTTCCCACGATTTTGGCAAGGATATTATCCCCTCAGTGATCAGGCGCCTGCGGGTGGTTGCATTCCCGTTCCGCGACCCGGTGCAAGACAAACCTGCCTACTGGCGGGATGTAGGTACCATTGATGCGCTCTGGCAAGCCAATCTGGAACTGATCGGCATCAGCCCCGAACTGAATCTCTACGATTCCCACTGGCCGATATGGACCTACCAGGAACAGTTGCCCCCTGCCAAGTTCATATTTGATGACGAAAATCGCCGGGGAATGGCGGTGGATTCCATGGTCGCCGGCGGCTGTATTGTTTCCGGTGCTGTTGTGAAACATTCTCTTCTGTTCTCACAGGTTAGAGTTCATTCTTATAGTGACATCTCAGATTCGGTCATTTACCCGGATGTGGAAGTTGGTCGTCACTGCCATATCCGTAATGCTCTGATTGATCGTGGCTGCCGCATTCCGAAGGGTTCACGTATCGGTTTCGATGAAGCAGAAGACCGAAAGCGGTTTCACGTTTCTCCAAAAGGTATTGTGCTGATCACGCCCGAGATGCTCGGGCAGGATTACCCCCATGGCCTCTGATACCAGAATTCCGGTCGTGCTGTGCTGGCACATGCACCAGCCTTCCTATCAGGACATGCATACAGGTCAGTTTCTGTTTCCCTGGGTGTACCTGCACACCATCAAGGATTACAGCGACATGGCGGCGCACCTGGAACATGAGCCTGAGGCAAGGGCAGTGGTCAACTTTGCGCCGATCCTGCTTGAGCAGATCGAAACCTACCTGGTGCAGATTGAACGATGGCGCCACGGCGCGGGGGACATCGGTGACCCACTGTTGGCCGCTCTGGTCGCAGAGGAACTGCCGCAGCCAGGTACCCCGGCCTTTCTGGGAGTGATGGAGAAATGCCTGCGCGCCAATGCCGACCGGGTCATCGGGCGCTATCCGGCTTTCACGCAACTGGCAGAGCTGGCCGATGTCTACCGGGAAAAACCGGAATTGCAGAGGTACATCTCCAGCCGGTTCCTGTCGGACCTTCTGGTCTGGTACCACCTGGGCTGGATGGGTGAAACCATCCGCCGTGACAACCATTGCATTCAGAGCCTTCAGGAGAAAGGCTATAACTTCACCATGGACGAACGCAGGGCACTGCTGGATGTCATTTTCGATGTATTGTCCGGCATCGGGCCAAGATACCGGCGCCTGGCCGAAAAGGGACAGGTGGAGCTCTCCATGAGCCCCTATACACACGCCATGCTGCCGTTGCTGCTGGAACTGGAATCGGCCCGGGAAGCAATGCCGGAGATCATATTACCCGTACACAGTGATTACCCCGGCGGAAGCGAACGAGCTGGCTGGCAGCTGCATCAGGCAAAAGCGGTTTTTCATCGATTTTTCGGCATTGGGCCGGTTGGCTGCTGGGCTTCCGAAGGAGGACTCAGTCAGGCCACCCTGGATCTGCTTGGTGAACACAACTTCCGCTGGACCGCCAGCGGTGATTCCGTGGTTTACAATAGCCTCAATCTGGCCAGGGAGCAGAATCCCGAGCTGCCAGATACGGGCATCCATCAGCCATACGCCTTCGGTGAATCCCCGGTGACGGTGTTCTTCCGGGATGATGGTCTGTCTGACCTGATCGGCTTTAACTACGCGGACTGGCATGCGGAGGATGCTGTTGGCGACCTGGTGCATCACATGGAGAATATCGCCCGGCAGGCCAGGGGTCAGTCCAGCCCTGTTATTTCCGTCATTATGGATGGCGAGAACGCCTGGGAATACTACCCGGAGAACGGCTTTCATTTTCTGAATGAGCTGTACCGGGTACTTGCGCACCACTCGCAGCTGAAACTGACCACCTACAGCGATCTGATCGGGCACACGGTAGCCGAACCGATCCGCTTGCCCCATCTGGTGGCCGGCAGCTGGATTTACGGCACCTTCTCCACCTGGATTGGTGATCCGGATAAAAATCGCGCCTGGGACCTGCTCTGTGAGGCCAAGATCCATTACGACCGGGTGATGGATAACGGCAGCCTCAATGCAGAGCAGAAAGAGTCCGCGAAAAAACAGCTGGCCATCTGCGAGGGCTCAGACTGGTTCTGGTGGTTCGGGGATTATAACCCGGCTCAGATTGTCAGCGATTTCGAGCACCTGTACCGCCGACACCTGGTTAACCTGTACGAGATGATCGGTTATCCGGCACCGCCGTCCGTATTTCAGCAGCTGAGCCAGGGTAGCGGAGAACCGGCCCGCGGCGGTGCCATGCGGCCCGGGCATGAAGCGGATAAACCGGCATGACTTACAGCAGCGCCGAGGATCTGTTCAGTATCCGCCGGGCCGGCGTTTTGTTACACCCGACCTGTCTGCCGGGTACCTGGGGCGTGCTCGGTGCGAGCGCCCGCACCTTTGTCGACTTTCTCGCCGACAGCGGCCTAACCATCTGGCAAACACTGCCCATCGGGCCAACGCACCCGGATCTCTCTCCCTACCAGTCCCTCAGTGCCCACGCTGGCAATCCGCACTTTATTGACCTGTCGGAACTTGTGGACGAGGGTCTGCTGACCGAGGAGGAACTGGTGCTGCCAGCCCCCCACACCCGGCACCAGTTATTCACCCTGGCAGCACAGCGTTTCTTTAACAATGAAGGGAAGGGGGTAAACGGGTTTGACCAGGCTGGCTACCAACGCTTTCGCGAAACCAACGGATACTGGCTGGACGATTTCTGCCTTTTCTGTGGCATTCGCGAAGTTCAGTCGTCTCAGAGCTGGCTTCAGTGGCCGGAGTCCCTGAGAGACCGTGATGTCGGCGCACTGCAGGACTTTATTGACCAAAGCCAGTCCCGGCTTGCCAGGATCCGCTTCGAGCAGTTTCTATTCCACCACCAATGGCAGGCCCTGCGGGACTATGCCCGACGAAAAGGCGTATTGCTGTTTGGCGACATCCCCATTTTCGTGGCTCACGACAGCGCGGATGTCTGGGCCAACCGGCACCTGTTCAAGCTTGACGACCGAGGCGAGTCTACGGTGATCGCCGGGGTTCCCCCGGACTATTTTTCTCCCGATGGTCAGCACTGGGGAAATCCGATTTATAACTGGGGAGCCATGGCCCTGGAAGGCTACCGGTGGTGGTTGCAGCGGCTTGAGAGCCAGCGCCAGCTGTTCGATCTGATTCGCATCGATCACTTCCGCGGACTACAGGCCTATTGGGAGATCCCGGCAAAGACACCGGAACCGCGGTTCGGCTACTGGGTGCCCGGGCCGGCCGAACACTTCCTTGAAGCCTGTTTCACCCGTTTTCCGGATTTGCCATTGGTTGCCGAAAACCTGGGCATTATCAGCGATGATGTGGAACAGCTGCGTAAACGGTTCCGGTTGCCGGGGATGACGGTGATGCAATTTGGGTTTGACGGCAGCTCGGATAACCCGCACCTGTTGCACAATCACCACCCACGGGATCTTGTTTACACAGGAACCCACGATAATGACACCACGCTTGGCTGGTACCAGAGCCTTGATGATCACACACGGCGCTACGTTAATGCCTATCTGGGTGTTTCGGGCGACGACATGCCCTGGTCGGTGATTGAAGCCGCTTTCCGGTCCGTCTGCTCGCTGGCTATTGTTCCCATGCAGGATTTTCTGGGGCTTGGAACAGAGGCCAGGTTCAACACACCGGGAACCGTGGTGAACAACTGGGTATGGCAGCTGGAATGGAATCTTTGCAGCCAGGACCTGTCAAGAAAAGTTGATGAACTGGTGCAGCAGCATCGCCGTCTGCCATAAAGTCCGGTTGTTTTTTGATCAACATCAAATAGGTGTAAGCAACACTCCGCTATAAGTAACAGGCAGTTTCAACAATCAGCATTCTTTATGAGTCACTCGGGGGGGCGACATGGAACACAGACTCAGCAAACGCATACACGGAAAGCTTGGCTTGCTGATTTACAAGCGTGGAATGCCCGTGGCGACCGGTCAGATCCGGGATGCCTCAAAACGAGGGCTTTTCATTGCCACAGACTACACAGACGTTCAGTTGAACCAGCCTCTGGAGCTTGAATTTCGCTTTCCAGATAAACACGAAAAAAAGTTTCGCCGGCTTACGGTCCATGTTGTTCGCAAGTCAGACAAGGGTATTGGTGTCGATTTCGAGGGGGTTGAAAATGATAGCTTCACCGTATCGTCACTCATTCAATGGCTGAACAAACACCATAGGCCAGTGAACTACTTTCCCGCTCGCCAGCAAGCCTACTGAGACATCAAGGAGAAGAGGTCCATGGACAGACTGAAACACCCAGCTGACAGAGCGTGGCCTGAAGGCCGGCTACTGGCATTGCGACGTCAGCAAGGAGCAGGAGGTCAAACAGGCCCTGGACAAGGTTGCAGACACGTTCGTGACTGGCAGTGAACTGGTTATAGATGGTGGTTACACCGCTCATTGATAGTATCTCAGACCTGATCGAGCCTCATTTATGCCCCTGGCAGCCTACACTCCGCGATCCTTGCCGGAATCCCTGAGCGGGCTATTTACGCTCGCCCTGGATCTCCGGTGGACCTGGCATCACGGCAGTGATGAGCTGTGGCGTGCTCTGGACGAAGATACCTGGGAAGCTACCCGCAACGCCTGGCTGGTATTGAACAGTGTTTCCGATGACAGACTGCAGGAGTTGGCCGAGGACCCGGCGTTCCAGAACAGCTACGAAGATCAGATCAATGCCCACCACGAATTCGTTCACGCCAACACCTGGTATTCCGACGACTGCCCTGGTGATCTCGGCCAGGGAATTGCCTATTTCTGCATGGAATACGGGCTATGTGAGTCCCTTCCACTTTATAGTGGCGGGCTTGGCGTTCTCGCCGGCGACTACCTCAAAGCCGCCAGTGACCTCGGCATTCCCGTGACCGCTGTTGGATTGCTGTATCAGCAAGGGTATTTCCGCCAGGCCATCAGCACCGATGGCGAGCAGCTGGAGTTCTATCCGTACAACGACCCCACCATGCTTCCTGTTTCGCCGCTGAGGGACGAGGACGGCCAGTGGGTGAGGGTGGTTGTTCCCTTCCCGGGCCGACCTTTGCGGCTGCGGGCCTGGAAGGCGCAAGTGGGCCGGTGCCAGTTGCTGCTGCTTGACAGTAACGACCCGCGAAACGAACCCGGGGACCGGGGGATCACCAGTGAGCTCTATACCGGTGATCCGGAAAAGCGCCTGCAGCAGGAAATGGTACTCGGGATCGGCGGGTGGCGCCTGCTCAGGCAACTGGATATTCAGCCTGCGCTTTGTCATCTCAACGAAGGCCACTGCGCTCTGGCGCTGATTGAACGGGCCTTCAGCTGGCAGGAGCAGCAGCACACGGATTTTCAGACTGCCCGTACGGCCATCAGGGCGACCAACCTGTTCACTACCCACACCTCGGTAGCCTCTGGATTCGACCACTTTGCCGAATCTCTCCTTCGGCTTTACCTGGGCCCCTGGCTCGAAACCAGAGATCTCACCGTTGAAGAACTGGTAAAGCTTGGCTCGTCGAGTCCAACACCCGGGACTGAAAACAGCGACCAAAGCCTGAATATGGCGTTTCTGGCGTTGAACATGAGTGGGCGAGTCAACGGCGTCAGCCGCATCCATCAGAAAGTCTCTCAGAACATCCTCCAACCGCTTTTTCCCCGCTGGCCGGCCGAGGATATTCCGGCGGAATTTGTCACCAACGGTGTCCACACGCCCAGCTGGGATTCTCCGGAATCGGATGCGCTTTGGACACGGGCTTGCGGCAAAGACCGGTGGCGGCGCCCGTTACAGATTTCATGCCCGATGAATGATGTCTCTGACGAGGACCTTTGGCAAATGCGGCGACTACAGCGGAGCCGTCTGGTGCATTACCTGCGACGTCGTCTGGCGAGCCAGCATTGCGAGCAGAGCCCTGGCAATAATCACGCGTCAGCCTGCGGACTGTTACTGGATAATGAAACCCTGACCCTGGGATTCGCCAGACGATTCACGGAGTACAAGCGACCAGGCCTGTTGCTTAAAGACCAGCAAAGGCTGCTGGGATTGCTGGCCAGCCGGGACAGACCCTTGCAGATTGTGCTGGCCGGCAAGGCTCACCCCTATGACCACCGTGGCAAGGACATGATCCGACAATGGAAGGCGTTTTCCCGTCGCCCGGATGTCGAAGGCAAGGTGGTTTTTATCGAAGATTACGATCTAGGCGTTGCCAGCCAACTGATACAGGGCGTGGACGTGTGGCTGAACTGCCCCCGGCATCCCTGGGAGGCTTGTGGTACCAGTGGTATGAAGGTGCTGGTAAACGGCGGGCTTAACCTTTCCCAGTACGATGGCTGGTGGGCCGAGGCATGGAATAGCGACGTAGGCTGGGCCATCCGCCCAGGAGCTACATTCGAGGAGCTCGGCAGCTCGGGCGAACACGACCTGTCAGATGCCGGAGAGCTCTTTGATCTGCTGGAGCACGAGGTAATCCCCGCTTTCTACGATGTCGACAACGAGGGCATCCCCCGGCAGTGGTTGCAGCGAATCCGGGCCAGCATGGACCAGCTGACTGCCACTTATTCGGCCAACCGGATGGTGCGCGAGTATGTTGAAGGGTTCTATTTGCCGATGATGGAGCAGGGGAAGCAGCGTACCCCGGAAACAGCGGCAGCCATCGTGTCCGAGTACCGGGAAATCCTCAGGCATTGGCCAAGACTGAGGTTCAGTGCCATCAATGCCAGTGAGTCGGAGGGCAGCCAGACCTACACCGTAGAAGTCTATCTGGATGGGGTTGATGAGCAGCGTGTTACCGTGGAATTAGTGGCGGAGGCTTCCACATATGGGCCGGGAATGGTCACCGAAATGGCCATGAAGCACCCTCTCGCCGGATCAGCCCACAGCTACCTGTATGAGTGCAGGGTACCGTCACGCCCTGACGGGCACTACACCCCGCGCCTGCGGATCAGGGACGAGCGCCTGAATCTGCCGCTGGAAAATTCTGCCGTACTGTGGCTGAAATAAGTATCAGCTGCGCCAGAAAGCCGGTGAAAGCACAATCACCACACTGAGAATCTCCAGACGCCCCATCAGCATACCCACAGACAGAATCCATTTGGCAGCTTCGGGCAGTGGCGCGAACGTGCCGGCCGGGCCAATGGTGCCACCGAGGGCGGGCCCCACGTTAGTGAGAACCGTCAGGGCTCCTGACAGGCTGGTGATGAAGTCGAGCTGCAGCGCTGCCAGAGAGATCGTGATAATGAGCAGGCACAGCAAAAAAATGAATGTGTAAGCGATCATCGAGGAGATGATTTCATCACTCACTGCACGGCCGTTATAGTTCCGGGTGAATACGGCCCTGGGGTGCAGCAGCCGCATCAGCTGTTCCCGCAATACGATGAGCGAAAGCTGAAACCGGAAAATCTTCATCCCGCCGGCCGTAGATCCGGAACACCCGCCCACAAACATAAGGAAGAAAAACAGAACGAAAGCCAGGGGGCCCCAGGCGGAGTAATCCTCGGAAGCATAGCCGGTTGTTGTGACCACCGAAGTCACATTGAACAGGGTAGATACGTAGCCGTTTATCAGATCAAATTCCGCAGGGGACACATACCAGCGATAAACGGTTAGCAGTGCAGGAATAACCAGCAAAATGGTCAGAAACAGGCGTACCTGTTGGTCACGAAAAAGCACCCCATGCTGGCCGTGCAACTCGCGTACAAACAGGAAAAAAGGCAGGCTGCCAATCATCATGAACAGCGTTGCCTGCAGCAGGATCAGGTTTGAATCAAACTTGCCCATGGACAAATCCGAGGTGGAGAACCCCCCGGTGGCTATGCTGGTCAGGCCATGGTTGAAGGCGTCAAAAAGGCTCATTCCGGAGAACGAGTAGGTGGTCACGGCAATCACCGTAAACCCGACGTAGACAAAAAGCAGGCCGCGACTGAGCGTTTTCATTCGAGGCAGAGCCTTGTCTGTCCATTCGGACGACTCTGTTGCGAACAACCGCATGCCCCCTACGCGCAGAAACGGCATCACGGCAACGAACATACCGATAATTCCGATACCACCAATCCACTGCAGTATCGAACGCCACAGCAGGAGATCCTGGTCCATGGTGTCGAGGCCGGTGAGCACGGTTGCGCCAGTGGTAGTTATGCCGGAGGTGCCTTCAAATACCGCCTCGGCTGGTGTCAGCCCCAGGTCACTGAGATAGAACGGAATGGACGAGAGCAGGGCGATGATAAACCAGCTGGAAACGGTGAGCACAAACATATAGCGGGGCTTGAGATCCCGCGCCTGACGGTAAGTCGTCAGTATCCCCAGCAGGCCGACCCCGAAACAGATAGAAGCAGATTCGGCAAACGCCATCGCATTCGGCGCTTCAGAATTTGCCAGAAGAAGCACGGGCAACACCATGAACATACTCAGAAGTATAAACATGACGCTGATAATGAAGATTACAGGGTTCAGGTTTCTCAAAGGATGCTCAAGCCGGCTGAACAAAGAGATCGCGACAGAATACAGGCGGCATAGCGCTTTCGCAAGGCAGAACCCCCGAAGTGTCAGGGCCTTACCGGTTAATTAAATCACTGTAAATTCCGCGTAAATCGGGACCCTGCGGCTGGTGTTTGGCGTCTGGCTGGTGCACCTTCCGATAGTGAGTGTGGTTATACAACCCAAAAGGAGTATTGAGCATGAAGAAGCGAATTGCACTGATGTTGGGCCTTGCCTCGGTTTCGGCGCTGGGCGTTTCCCAGACTGCGACCGCTGACATGTACAAGTCTGGTGGTGGCAGCCTCTATGCAGGCCTGAACTACAGCTTTATCGACATTGAAAACGGCGGTGACGAACTGGACGTTGGCGCGCTTTCTGCCAAAGTAGGAGGACTGGTATCGCCATTCTTCGGCCTGGAAGCCCGTGCCGGCTTCGGTGTTGATGACGATCGCCATAGTGGCGTTGATTACTCACTGGACAACTTTTTCGGGGGTTACGCTACTCTTAACCTGGCGAACGAATCCCCGGCGACACCCTATCTGGTTTTCGGCTTCACTCGCGTTGAACTGGAAGCACAGTCAGTCCGGGGAACAACAACCGAAGATGAAACTGACTTCTCGTACGGTGCCGGCGTCAATGTCGACATCACCCCGGAAGTGGCTGGCAACCTGGAATACATGCGTTACTATGACAAAGACGGCGCTACCGTTGATGGCCTTGGTCTCGGGGTAACCTTCAGCTTCTGATCCGGTTAATTCCCGGCCTGGTTTTCTGGCGGCAGCTACCTGTTTGCAGCCAGAATTCCAGGAGCCCATTTGAATCATCTCGCCCATCTTTTTCTCGCACCGGACAGCCCCCAGGCCCGCGTTGGCAGCCTGCTCGGAGATTTTGCCCGGGGCGTCGTTGCCTCGGAGCTGCCGGCCGAGGTCAGGGAAGGGCTGTACCATCACCGTGCGGTGGACGCGTTCACCGATGGCCACCCGGAAGTCCTCGCCAGCAAACGGCTTTTCTCCACGCAACGGCGCCGTTTTGCCGGTGTCGCGCTGGATATTCTTTACGATCACTATCTGTTAAGAAACTGGAAACTCTTCAGCCATGTGGAATCTGATACCTTTATTGACCAGGTATACCGGGAGCTTGATGCCAATTCCTCATTGATGCCGGAACCCATGCAACGGGTGACCCGGCAGATTGTGCATCACGACTGGTTCCACTCTTATAGGGATCTTGAAAATATCGGATACGCTCTGGACCGCGTGGCCGGTCGTATCCGGTTCAGAAACGCGTTCAGCGGAATTATTGAAGAAATCGAGGAACACGACGAAGAGTTGGAGCGCCGTTTTTTGCGATTTTTTCCCGAACTCAGACACTTCGCCAAAGAGGACCCATAATGCTGCCGAAGTCCGTGAAGTTTATTGCCGCAGCGCTGCTCCTGAGCCCTGCAACACTCCTGGCTGATGCTCATAATGAAGAAAACAGCGTCCCTGAACGACTCGGGTTTATAGAGTGGGTGGTACTGGAAGAAACCGGCCTGCGCCTGAAAGCTCGCCTGGACACTGGAGCAAAAACGTCATCCCTGCATGCGATTAATGTCGAACCCTTTGAAAAAGGTGATGAGGAGTGGGTGAGTTTCCAGTTGCCGCTGGCTGACCATCAGGACCAGGAAAATGCCGACGGAGCCAATCTGGAGGAAGTCATTCTGGAGTTCAGTTTACCGGTGGAGCGTACCGTTAAAATCAAACGCAAAGGTGCGTCATCCCAGCGACGTTACGTGGTCAATATGGAGTTCTGCATTGCCGGCACCACGCACAGCACCGAGTTTTCGCTTACAGACCGCGGCAAGTTTTCCTATCCGGCGCTTTTGGGGCGTCGATTCATGAGTGATGACAATATCCTGATCGACTCGTCAGAAGCCTTCCTCGCGGAAAAAGAGTGTGAACACAAGACGCTGACTGAACTGGCCGACAAACACCTCAACTGAGCCGGCCCAGAAGTCTCCAGATAGACATATTTTCCCGAAAAGTATATACTGATACCATCTTGGACAGGCTGAAGAAGCGTAAATGGGTGGTATCAACTATGACAAATGCACAGAAGCTCGAACCCGTTGAGAAAAGCAGAGCCCCCGGTGTTGGCCTGAAAACCGTATTCACGATTCTGGACCGCTGGGGCTGTACGCCGGAGCAGGTACAGAAAATCCTGCAGATATCACGACCGGCGTACTACAAGTACCGTAAGAACCCGGCGCAGGCCAACCTGACCCACGACCAGATCGAGCGTCTGAGCTACCTGGTGAACATTCACGGGTCTCTGCGGATGATCTTCGAGAATCCGAAGAACGTTTACGGCTTTATGGGCCTGAAAAACGACAACCCGTATTTCAATGGCAAGAGCCCGCTGGAGGTTATCAGTACCGGCCAGTTCTCAGCGCTCTATGAAACCTTCAAACGTATCGACGTTCTGCGCGGAGGCCTCTGGTGAGCCAGGAGTTGCCGCCCATCATCAGACTGGACACTGTGAACGGGTATCGCCTGATCAACTCGAAATTCCCACCCATCAGCCTGTTTGACGATGTGGCCGATGAGGACGAATTCGAGGCCCTGTATGAACTCCAGGCGATGACCAACCCCCGTTTGCAGACAGAGCTGGGAAATCTCAACCTGGTGCGAAAAGAAGACATACCTTTCGGGATCCCCGGATGCTCCTACGCCACCGGCCCGTTTACCCATGTCAACCCAGAAGGTAGCCGCTTCAGTGATGGCCAGTACGGTGTTTTGTACATGGGTGACAGCATTGATACCGCCATTGCCGAAGTTGCCTATCACCAGTCGCGCTACTGGCAGGGCGTTCATGGCCTGGACTACGACCGACTGGTTTTCAGGGGGCTGAAATGCAAGGTAGGGCAGACGGCGCTCCACGATGCCACGACGATCTCCTTTGAAGATCCTATCTACGACACCGACAGTTACGCTGCTTCACGGAATTTCGGGCGCAAACTTTACCAGGCAGGTTCCGAAGGGCTGCAATATCACTCAGTCAGGAAGCCCGGTGCAACGTGCTGGGGACTGTTCACGCCCAGACACGTTCGCAGCGTCATCCAGAGTGCGCACTATGAGTTCATATGGAACGGCGAGGAAATCAGTTCAGTGAACAAATTCACCCGGGCAACTGCAGTCCGCTGATCTTCTGTTCTAGCCGCCACCCAGCGCAGCTTTTTCCATTTCAAGGTAAACACGATAGGCGTTGGCCTTGTTGGACGCATCGAATGCCGGCAGGTTCTCATAGCGGGACCAGTCCGACTGCTCATAGGCATCTTCGAACTCAACCCACCCCTCAACCGCAGCCCCCATGCGATCCCGGACATACGCCAGATAGTCATAGGTGAAGTTGAGGGCCTCCATGGCATTTTCCGATGCCTTGCCGTGGCCCGGTATCAGGATTCGGGGATTCAGTTCCCTGACCTTATCAATGGCGTTCATCCAGTTACCGGTGTCCACCTCGGAGCTGGCGAGGTATGGAACCCGGTCATTCTGAATAATATCGCCGGAAAACAGAACACCGGCAGGCTCAACCATCATCAGGCTGTCATCCGGCGAGTGGGCGGGCCCTGCATGCACGATACGGAACCGGTAACTACCGGATTCCAGAACCATTTCCTCCTGAAAGGTGACATCAGGGGCGACTAACCTGGTGTTATCGTCTACCCAGGGAGAGAGAGCCTTCCGACGCTGTTCGAGGCGTTGGCCGGCATCCGAGCTGTTGACATAAACACTGGAGGCTTCCTGAGCGATGACCTCCGCTTCCGTCAGTTCCCTGAAGGCCTGGAGCCCATATACGTGGTCCGCATGATAATGGCTGATCACCACTTGAGTGATGGGTAATTCCGTAATTTCGCGTATTTTATCGACCATTGCTGCGCCAAGGCTTGGCGTTCCCAGGGCATCGAACACCACCACACCCTTTTCGGTGATTACGAATCCGGCATTGGCCGTGAAACCTTCGTTCTGCTCTCCCGGCACCCCGGAGTGGCCTGAAAAATAGTAAACGTTGTCCACGCTCACGGGGTCTGCCTCAAATGGAATCGTGAGTGGGGGATATTCCGGCATGGATTCGGCAGCCAGCGTTCCTGAACCGATCAGCATTGCGGCAGCCGTACCGGCGGAACTGATCAAGATTTTAATTTTTTTTGCAGGCATTTCGGATTCTCCTTCAATTTTTCTGCGACCTAGTAAGTGCCTGTATTGGCCATGGTTCACGTCGTATTAACAGCATCCAGAACCCGGTTTTACCCACGAAGGTCTAATGAATCCGTATTCAAAAACCACTTGTAACCTGATCGCGAGGGGTCTATAACAAAAGTTATATCCTTATAACAGAAACAACAAGACCGTCCGTCAGTTCCATACTGAAGTGTCGGCCGACTGCCCCCCGAGGGTATCGAAGGAGGAGAAAATAATATGTTCGGCAAACTTCGCCGACTCGACCGGGATGTATCCAGACTAGCCCTGGAAGAGTCAGAACGCTTACCCTCAGCAGAACGCAGACGCTTTCTAAGGAATGGCCTGTTTACTGCTGGTGGTGCCATGGTTGGAGGTGCCCTTGCAGGCATTGCTCCGAAGGCCCTGGCAGCGACGCAGTATCCGCCAGAGATTCCATCGTGGACCCGAACTCTCGGGCCAGGTGTGGTTGCCGATCCGTATGGTGTGCCGTCTCCCTTTGAAAAGGAGGTCATCCGCCGGAACGTACCCTGGCTGACCGCCGACAAAGTCTCGTCAATCAGCTTTTCCCCACTCCAGCACCTGAAAGGCATCATCACTCCGAATGGTCTTTTCTTCGAGCGCCATCACGCCGGCCGACCGGAAATCGATCCTCAGCAACACCGATTGATGATTCATGGTCTTGTGGAACGACCGATCATTCTCTCCATGGAAGATCTGCAACGGTTCCCCAGCGTTTCCCAGATCAACTTTATAGAGTGTCCGGCCAACGGCGGCATGGAATGGCGTGGCGCCCAGCTCAACTCCCTCCAGTTCCTCCACGGCATGGTGAGCTGTGCCGAATGGACTGGTGTTCGGCTCTCCACACTGCTGCAGGACGCTGGCATCAAGACACAAGGCAAGTGGGTGCTGGCCGAGGGCGCAGACGGAGCCGCCATGACCCGGAGTATTCCACTCGAGAAAGCCCTGGATGATGTCATCGTCGCTTATGCCCAGAACGGTGAGGCACTGCGCCGCGAGCAGGGCTACCCGATCCGTCTGGTGGTACCGGGCTGGGAGGGTAATACCCATGTGAAATGGCTGCGCCGGCTGGAAGTGGGCGACAAGCCCTGGATGCAGCGCGAGGAAACGTCCAAGTACACTGATCTGATGCCCGATGGCACGGCCCATGGCTTCACCTGGGTTATGGAAGCCAAGTCGGTTATCACATCGCCGTGTCCCGAAATGCCACTGCGCGGCAAGGGCATTCACCAGATTGAAGGGTTGGCATGGAGTGGCCGAGGCAAGGTGAAAGCTGTGGATGTTTCGGTTGATGGTGGTCAGAACTGGCAGCAGGCCCAATTGCGGGAGCCGGTTATGTCCAAATCGCTGACCCGGTTCTCCCTTGAGTGGAAGTGGGATGGCAATCCGGCACTGCTGCAATCACGGGTCATTGATGAAACCGGGTATGTGCAACCGACACTGGGCCAGCTCAGGCAGGCTCGTGGCACCAACTCGATTTATCACAAGAATTCGATCCAGACCTGGAAAGTCAACGGCGACGGAGGCGTGGTCAATGTTCAGCTTTCATAACACACCACGCCTGCTCGCCAGCACCTGTTGCGGCATCCTTCTGACAGCAATGCCCGTTGCCGGTTCTGCAGAGCAGGCCGGGTACTACGGGTACGGGGAATCCCCGACCGATGAACAGATCGCCGCCTGGGACATCGATATCCGCCCTGATGGCACGGGGCTGCCCGAGGGCAGCGGTACCGTCGATGAAGGCATGGCCGTTTACGAGACTCATTGCGCCTCTTGTCACGGTGCCTTCGGAGAAGGCATGGGCCGCTACCCCAAGCTTGCAGGCGGCGACGGCAGTCTCGCCGAGGACCGTCCGGAAAAGACGGTGGGAAGTTACTGGCCTTACGCCTCGACACTCTGGGACTACATCCACAGAGCCATGCCGTTTTTTGCACCTCAATCTTTGTCAGATGACCAGGTTTATGCGCTGACCGCCTATGTCCTGAATCTCAATTACATCGTGGACGGGGACTTTGTTGCCAACAAAGAGACGCTACCGAAGGTAGAGATGCCCAATCGCGATGGCTTTATCTGGGAAGACCCGCGGCCGGTCGTGAACAACGAGCGCTGCATGAAGGATTGCATAGACGAGGTAGCGGTGTCCGACTCGGCTGAAGGCAAGAACCTGACGCCAAGCACCACCGGGCCCCTTGACGAGGGGATAACAGAATAATGGCTGACCAGGAGGAATGCGTGATGCGAAAAGCGTTAATGTCCGCGTGCTTGACCACACTCGCACTGAGTGCCACGGCACCGGTGTTTGCCGAACCTACCCAGGCTGATATTGACCGGGGGAAGGAACTCGCTTTCAGTCGGAAGGATGGTAACTGCCTGGCCTGCCACCAGATGGATGACGGCAAGTTGACCGGCAACATCGGCCCGGAACTGGCAGACATGAAGGCCCGCTTTCCCGACCGGGAAATGCTATTCAAACGCGTCTGGGACGAAACCCAGTTCAACCCGATGACGGTAATGCCGCCATTCGGACGACACATGATCCTGAGTAAACAAGAAATAAACCGGATCATAGATTACCTGTATACGCTCTAAATGCGGAGGAGGAGTTACCGTGACTGACCAAAGGCGAAGAGGCTTTTTGAAGGGGATGCTGGGTATAGGGGTTGCCGGCTTTGCGCTGGGTTCCGGCATCGTGCCATTGAGAGTCGAGGCGGCTACCGCCCCCGATGCGTCCGGCTGGCCGGAGAAGGCGTTCAGTACTCCGGGGGTGGATGAATCCATTGCTGAACTCTACGGCATGGAAGCGAGTGAATCCGATCAGATCACCATGGATTTACCAACCATTGCGCAAAACGGCGCGGTGGTGCCGGTGACTGTCGAAACCACACTTCCGAACGTGACCGGCATGGCGTTGCTTGTAGCCAAGAACCCGAACGCCCTGGCGGCCTATTTCGATATTCAGGAGGGTGCACTGCCGTTCGTGTCGAATCGCCTGAAGATGGCGGAGACGACGGATGTGGTCGCCGTCGTGATTTCTGACGGCAAGGCTTACAAGGCCTCCCAGAACGTGAAAGTGACCGTTGGCGGCTGCGGCGGCTGACAGCTAACCGGACAGGAGAACAACAATGGCGTCCAGTATCAGAGTTCGTGCAGTAGAAAGTGGCGGTGTCACATCGCTGAAAGCCCTGGTTCGACACCCGATGGATTCAGGGTTTGTAAAGGATTCGGAAGGTAATGTCATTCCGCCCCACTTCATCAAGGTTCTGACCGTTTCCCATAAAGGCAAAAATGTATTTGTTGCCAACTGGGGACCGGCAGTGTCCAAAGATCCGTTCCTGGAGTTTCGATTCAAGGGCGGCAAAAAGGGGGACGAGGTCACCATCAGCTGGGTCGATAACGAGGGCGAAAGCGATTCAACCACCGCAACGATTGGCTGAAGATTTTCGGCGCCCGGGTAAGCTCTGGATCGCCGAATAGGAGGATTGGACATGCTTAAAGCGAAAATCATTCTGGTCGCTCTCGGGGCGGCGCTGGCAGTGCCTCAGGCTCTGGCGGGCTCTACGCCGGAGGAAGACCGGAAAGAAACGGTTGAATACTTCAAGCAGATGTTCCCGGACGTCGCGATCGAAGAATTCGTCAATGGCCAGTACGCTCTGGACGAAGACCGCCGCAGCCAATGGGAATCCATGCAGGATTTTCCGCCCTATGAATTTGCCGTTGCTGAAGGTCAGGAGATGTTCGAGACGCCGTTTGCCAATGGCAAGACCTACGCCAGCTGTTTTGATAATGGCGGCATTGGTATTCGTCAGAACTACCCGTACTTCGACGCCGGGAAAAATGAAGTCATCACCCTTGAGCTCGCCATAAATCGCTGCCGCGAAGCCAATGGCGAGAAGCCTCTGGGATGGAAGAAGGGGGCTATCGCATCAATTTCCGCTTATATGGCGTCCACCTCCCAGGGCAAACCCATCAATATCAAGGTTCCGGATGACCCCGATGCGATGGCTGCCTACCAGGACGGCAAGGAATTCTATTACAGCCGCCGTGGCCAGCTGAACTTCTCCTGTGCCAGTTGCCATGTCCAGAACCCGGGAAAATGGATCAGGGCAGACCTGCTGTCTCCGACCCTGGGGCAACCGGCAAACTTTCCGGTACACCGCTCGAAGTGGGGTGAGCTTGGTACGCTGCATCGCCGTTTCGCCGGATGTAACAACAACGTACGCGCGGAGCCGTTGCCGGCACAAAGTGAGGAATACCGCAATCTCGAGTATTTTCTGACCTATATGAGCAATGGTCTGCCCGTGGTCGGACCGGCAACCCGGCCTTAGTCAGCAATGGAAAGGGAGAATCGCAATGAACAGGCTTTTACTGACAATCGGTATTTCGCTTGCGCTATCTGTGCCGCTAGCCGCCCAGGCGGGCCCCAAAGAGGACTCCAATGAGGTCTATTCCAGGGCCCAAAGCACCCATCAGGACGCCGGTACCTTCCAGTGGACTGTCACTTCGGCCCGGTTGAAGGCAGCAAAGTCTGCCGCCGACAATGGTGAGCATGAGCAGGCCAAAGCCATGGCCGACGACGCCCTGAAACTTGCTGAAGAGTCCGTCGCACAGCGCAAAAAACAACAGGAGGTCTGGCGTAACGCCGCCATAGGTAACTGACCCTGTATGCCTGACAAGACCGGCTTTCCGGCATGGAACCCCGGGCAGCCGGCGAGCTCCGATAACGACAAGAAAGGAGAGTGTAGTGACAATTTCCCGCAGAGACTTCCTGATGGCAATGCAAGCGGCCGCTGTTGCCGGGCTCGTTCCGAAACTTGCTTTGGCCAAAGGCGGCGAGGGACTGTACGACGCACCGAAATTCGGCAATGTTCGACTGCTTCATCTCACCGATATTCATGCCCAACTGTTACCGGTACGTTTCCGTGAACCCAACGTCAATCTGGGAATTGGTCCCAGCAAGGGCAAGGTGCCGCACCTGGTGGGAAGTCACTTCCTGGATCATTTCGGACTTCCATCCGGTACCCGACGCTCCCACGCGTTCACCTACCTCGATTACACCGAGGCAGCCGAGGAGTACGGCAAACTGGGCGGATTCGCCCATCTCAAGACCCTTATTGATCAACTGAGAGACCAGGCTGGAGCCGGTAACTCGCTGCTGCTGGACGGTGGCGATCTCTGGCAGGGCTCCGGCACCGCATTCTGGACCAATGGCGAGGATATGGTGGAAGCCAGTAACCGCCTTGGCATTGATATCCTGACGGCACACTGGGAATTCACCTATCCCGAAGAGCAGATTCGCAAGAATCTCAGTGCCTTCAAGGGAGAATTCCTGGCCCAGAACGTTTTCCTGTCCGATGAAGCCATGTTCATGGGGGCTGAGTCCTACGACGAGGCCAGTGGACGGGTCTTCAAGCCTTATACCATCCGCGAGCTTGGTGGAAAGCGCGTTGCGATCATCGGCCAGGCGTTCCCTTATACACCCATTGCCAATCCGTCCTATTTCATTCCTGATTGGCGCATGGGAATCCGGGAAAGCGAGATGCAGGCGCTGGTGAATGAGATTCGTGAAAACGAAAAGGTGAACGCGGTCGTGGTCCTTTCCCACAATGGCATGGACGTGGACCTCAAAATGGCAAGCCGTGTAACCGGCATCGACGCCATCCTGGGCGGCCACACCCATGACGCAGTGCCGCAGCCCACTGAAGTGAAAAATCCGGGCGGCACTACCCTGGTAGGCAATGCCGGTACCAACGGCAAATATGTTGCCGTACTGGACCTGGATATCGGGAATAACGGTGTCAGGGGCTATGAATACAAGCTGTTGCCGGTCTTTTCCGACCTGATCAAACCCGATGCGGCCATGACCAGCTTTATCAAGGATGTGCGGGCGCCTTACATGGACAAGTTGGGCGAAAAACTCGCCATCGCTGACGACCTGCTTTATCGCCGTGGCAACTTCAACGGCACCATGGACCAGGTGATCTGTGATGCCCAGAGACATGTCCTTGATGCCCAGATCTCCCTGTCACCGGGATTCCGTTGGGGGACGAGTGTTCTACCGGGCGACTCCATCACCATGGAGGATGTTATGAACGCCACGGCCATCACTTATCCGGAAACCTATGTCCGGGAGATGTCGGGTGCCGACCTGAAACTGATCATGGAGGACGTGGCTGACAACCTGTTCAACAAGGATCCTTATTACCAGCAGGGCGGTGACATGGTTCGCGTTGGTGGCATGGATTACACCTGTGACCCGACAGCCAGTATGAGCGGCCGGATCTCGGACATGCGCCTGGATAACGGCGAGCGGATCGAAGCCAACAAATCCTACAAGGTCGCTGGCTGGGCCACCGTGAATTCTCGGGCGCCCGGGCGGCCAATCTGGGACGTGGTTGCTGACTACCTGAGGTCGGAAAAGACAGTCAGGATTGACAAGTTCAACACACCGACCCTCAAGAATGTCGCTGGCAATCCGGGGATTGAAGACTACGCAGGATAAGTGATGAGCAGACAGTTTTTTGGCGGATCCATAACAGTGCTGCTGGGCCTGGTGCTGCTTGCAGCGGCGGGCACCCTTCATGCCGAACCGATGAGCGAGAGCAAGCCATTTGCCGAAAAATTCCTGCTCCTTCAACTGAGTGATGGTGAGGCTGAAAAGCAGAACAAGGTGCTCAGCGTTGCTGCCAACCTGCTGGAGTACTACGGCCCGGATACGATTGACATCGAGATAACCACGTTCGGGCCGGGGGTGCGCCTGATGTATGCAGACAACAGCCGGCGGGAAAAAATCACCAGCCTTATGGCCCAGGGCGTCCGGTTCACCGTGTGCATGAACACCATCAATACCATCGAAAGAGACACCGGGAATCGGCCGGTTCTCCATCCTGAAAGCATCCCGGTCGATGTGGGGGTTGCCCATATTCTGGACGAGGTCGAGAAAGGCTATGTTCTCGTTCACCCATGATCGTCTGGCCCTGAAAAGGACGCGTGCCATGAAAACCAAGCTGTCAAAATCCCTTATGTTCGTCTCAGCCCTTGCTACCACTGGTATTGCCGGCGCGCAGGACGGTGACCAGCCGGTGATGGTCCAGATCAAGAAACTCTCGATGGATACCGCCCTGACCATCGCGAAAACGGCAATCGACACCTGCCGGGAGCAGGGCGTGCAGGTCTCGGTCACGGTGGTGGACCGGGGCGGGCATCCCCAGGTGGTATTGCGGGACGTACTTGCTATGGATCTGTCCCTGGAAGTGAGTTACCGGAAGGCCTATACCGCCATGACGTTTACCAGCCCCACCTCGGCCCTGGAAGACCGCTTTACCGGCCCGTTTTCCGTCGGCAAGGTCGAGAAGGTATTGCTCTCGGCCGGAGGAGTTCCCATCCAGGCTAGCGGTGAAACCATCGGTGGTGTCGGCGTGAGTGGCGCACCTTCCGGCGAGACTGATGAAAACTGCGCTCTGGCAGGCGTTGCTGCAGTGGAAATGGATCTGGAAATGGCGTCGTTTTGATCTCTCTTTTAAGGAATCGCTGGTTATCAATATGTTAGGTTCCGTAATTAAAGTTGTTTCCACATTTCTACTGTTGCCTTCCATGGCTTTTGCGGCTTATCCGGATGCTGTCCAGGTACTGGTTGATGAAGGTCTCAAGGTGGAGGCCAGCTTCGACGCGCCGGGGGGAGTCAAAGGCTTTGTTGGCCGCAGAAACGGACATTCAATCTCGCTGTACCTTATGCCGGACGGCGAACACGTTATTATCGGCAAGATGGTGGATGGTTTTGGCCAGGACCTCAGCGCCGCGCACCTCAGAAACTGGCTGCCTAAGCCGGATTTGACCGGTGCCTGGCAAGAACTGGCGGATGCGGCCTGGGTATCAGAAGGACCCACTGACGCCAAACGTATTGTCTATGTCTTTTCAGACCCCAACTGCGGCTACTGTGTGGTGTTCCGGCAAAAGGCGCAGCCTTATCTGGAGCGGGGCGTCGAGTTGCGACATATCATGGTCGGTATCATACAACCATCCAGCCTGGCTAAAGCGGCCAGCGTGCTTGGGGCAGAGGATCCGGTCAGGAAGCTTGAATTCCATGACAGTCAGTTTCCAGGAGGTTGGCTTGAGTCGGAAGAAAATATACCTCAGGACTTGCGGCAACTGGTCCAAAGCAATAACCGGCTGATGGAAAGTCTGTTTGTAGCAGTAACGCCATCCGTTATTTACAAAGACTCGAATGGAGAAGTACGCAAGATCGTTGGACTGCCTGATGACTCGGCATTATCCGAGGCGGTTTTCAGAGTCCCGGAATAGCATGGACATTCGCTCCAGTGAGTTCGAAAGAAGGAGAATTACAATGGGCTTTCGTGGGCTGTTTCTGGTTTTACTGTTACTGCCGGGCTTTGTTGCTGCAAGCAGCGACATTCCGGACCGACTGGAACTCACCAAGGTATCGGATCGGGTCTACTCGGCAATAGGTGCGACCGCTCCGGGCACTTACGAAAACCACGGTCATAACAACAATCTCAGTTTCATCATCACGCAGGAGGGTGTGGTGGTGTTCAATGGCGGTGACAACTACCTGCTGGCGAAGTCATTTCACAATTCGATTCGCAGCATCACCGACAAAGACGTCAAATACGTGGTCAATGAAAACGCCCAGGGCCACTCCATGCTGGGCAACAGTTACTGGCGGGACCAGGGCGTTCCGATCATCGCCCAAAACGAGGCGATTGAGGAATTCGAACACCAGGGTGCTGCCAAACTGGCGTCCATGCAGCGCAGAAACAAGGATAAAGCAGAAGGTACTTACGTTGCGGTGCCTGATATCGGCTTTGAGGACCGGTACGACCTGGACATGGGTGACATAAAGATCGAGCTGCATTATTTCGGTCCGGGGCATGCACCCGGTGATCTTGCACTCTGGATGCCAGAGGAAAAACTGCTGATTACCGGAGATCTCGGCTTCCACCAGCGCTTGCTGGCTGTTTTCGAGGATACCGATACCGGATCATGGGTCGAATCTTTCGACAAGATGACAGCACAGTTGGACCCGGAGGTTGTGATCCCGGGGCACGGTAAGCCGACCACCATGGACGTGGTTACCAAAGAAACCCGTGGATATCTCGTATTCCTGCGGAACGCTGTTAAGGAAATTCTGGAGCAGGGGGGTGGACTGGACGAGGCCTATAACATCGACCAGTCCCAATGGTCCTACCTCGATACCTTCGAGGAGCTTGCTGCAAAGAATGCGGGGCGGGTCTACCAGGATCTGGAGTTCGAGTTTTTCTGAAATTCAGTCGAATCTGCCGAGTGGAAGTGCAGGCCGGGGCAATTCAATTGCCACCGGCCTGATTAGGTTTGGAATTTGCGGAGGTTCACTCTGTTTCTGAACGCATATCCAGAATCCAGTTCACCAGCTTTCTTGCCTCCTTCTCGCTGACTTCAGCACGAGCATCCATTTCAGGCATCTTTGCTGAACCCCAGTGATCCTCGCCACCTGTCAGAACGACCTGAACAAGCTTGTCTGCATCGTCCTTTGTATACCTCTGGGCGATGCTCTGGAAAGAGGGCGAACGAGGTACGTCGTCACTGGCGGTGTGACAAGCCATACACTGTTTTTCTTCAGCCAGTTGCATAGTGCTTTTGCCATGGGATTCTGCCAGTGCCATTGCAGAGCCGAGGCAGAGGCAGCTTGCAAGCGCAGTTGATACGATTGTCCTTTTCATATCGGCTTCCTTTCGTGCGATCATTAAATTATCGTTCGAGATTACTGCCAAAGGCCTTGACCAATACTGCTACCTCATTAGTAAATCTAGACCAAGAAGCATGGTCCTTCTAGAAAAACCGAAAGGAGATCGTTTGCGCCAAGTCGATGGGGTCGATAACATCCGGTACGGAATAATTAGCATGCGGTTGCTGTTGGTTGCCCTGTTATCGCTGGCAAATGCCCCGGGTTATTCCGCCACCCGCGTAGCGTGCCCTGTTCAGGGCGTCACCGTGTTCAGTGACCGCGTGGACGACGGCAAACTGGCGTGCCAGGCGGTTGGTACAGCACTGGCATTCATGCGTGACCTGGGTTTCCGCGTCAATGTTCGATTTACCCTTGATCTGGTGGATCGCCCCCTCAGCCTGCATGGGAAGGAAGTTAAGGGCACCTACGATGCCCGGCGCTTTCATATCGAGGTTCCCAGTTTTAGCCAGGCGCAATTGATGGCGCAACGCCACCCGCCATTCGGGAGGAGCATGTGCCGTGCAATGTGGCAAAGCTTCGTGGCACACGAGGTAGCTCACGCGGTGGCCCAAGCTAACTTCCGAGTGCTGAAGCCGTCACTTGAGGCCCATGAATACATTGCCTATGTCGTACAACTCGCAACACTCCCAGAGACACTCCGGCAGCAGTTGCTGGAGGGTTTCGATAATCAGGCGTTCCAGCATGAAAAGCAGATCAACCGGATTTTCCTACAGCTGGACCCGGAAGTCTTTGCGGTGAAGGCGTACCGGCACTATGTTGCTCAACCCGACCCTAAGGCATTTTTTCAGCGCCTGCTGAATAGAAGACTCAGCTCGCCTCATTAGTGGGGTTTTTAGCAAAAAAAAGTGTCCACTTAAGAATAAGCGGACACTTTCGTTAAGCATGTGGCGATCGGCTCAAAATGGATTGCGGGGTGGGGTGGTCACCCATAACAAGCCGATGCTACCACTGGATCGCTTTAGCTGACCTCTAGACATAGAAGTCCAGGTCCTCCTGAGCTTTCAGCAGATCCCGCATCGTGATGGGGTCGTCACCAAAGAAGAACACCAGGCCCCAATGAGTACCGAAGGCTGACCGATCGGGAACAGTCTCTTCAGTTGGCTCATGCAGTTCGTGTGACACGAAATAGGGGTGCTCAATGGTTTCTTTAGGCATTTGCAGCTTGCTGACCACACGACGGCGTGGATAGACGCCGAAGCAGCCCGCGTAGCCTTTCGCACCGACCACTTCCTCCGGGAAGAACGCCGCCACTTCCTCTTTTGTGCTCTTCGGATCGAACACCAACATGGAAGCCTGGTAGGCGTTGAAGCCGTAGGCCATCTCGATAAGCTCGAAGGCTTTGAAACCGGGTGGGCGGTAGGCAACCTCACCAAAGTACATTTCACCGTCGGCAGTGACGAAGTACTCGGGGTGAATCAGGCCGAACTTGATATCAAAGGTCTTGATCAGCAATTCGATCTGCTTGGTAATCGCGTTGCGCCAGCTCTCGAGTTCCTTTGTAGCGGGCACGAACACCGAGTAGCCCAGAGTCACGTATTCCGAAATGTTGAGGAACTGGATTTTGCCATCGTGGATCCAGGCCTCAACGGCAAATTCCCAACCGCTCAGGTGGCTTTCCATCAGCAGAGGATATTCCTCGTCTGGAATTTGGTCAATTTCCTCCAACGTGCGGATCATCCGGTGTCCAAGGCAACCGGCTTTGTCGAAGGCCTTGACGTGAATCGGGTCGTCCGGGTCACCATCCAGCTTGAGCAGTGTCTGGTTAACACGCTTCATGAAACGGACGATGTCTTCCTTCTCGTGGGCTTCCTCGAAGATCCCGACGCGAATGCCGCCAAGCTGCGCACGGCGCTTCATCAGAGCCTTGTCCCGGAACAGTATCGACTGCCCGTACATACGAGGGCTGTCGAGCAGGACAGAGTTGATGGCACCAGACCATTCAACGGTTTCTTCGAACAGCGGGATGGCGACATCGACGCCTTCCGCCTTCAGCGTTTCCGCAATCTCCATGGACCGATCATTCAGACGGATAAAATCCCATGGTATGAAAGGTATTTTGTTCGCGGTACAGAAATCTGCTGCCCATTCGGGCGCAACAACGACATAGCGGCGATCAAATTTCTGTGCGGCCTTGATCGCATTGACGCTCCAGCCCAGCAGGGCGATATAGCCCTTGTTCGGATCCTTAGGAGTCTCAGTTCCTTTAACCGAGTCCATGTCCGGATCGAGCCAGGCCGCAACTTCTTGTGGTAACTCTTTTTCCGACGTCATAGACATTCGCTTTTCTCCTTACTCGTTTACTCAGAAAACTGCATTGAATTTGGAGCGCATCAGGTAAACCGAGCTGTTGGGTATTGTGGTTTACGGAGGATGAGTGCATCCAGATCATCAACCCCAATATAGTCGGCCTGGTTACAAATTGAAACGAAAGCCCGGAATTGTTTGCTTCTGAACCGCCTTGAGAGCATCTTTGTGGCTGGGAGATTTCCAAATGGCGCATCAGGTAAGCAAGGACGACAATGTGACTATTCCCGATTCTGATCCAGACACCAATACGTCTGTTGCAAGGTTTGACGAGGCCCTGGAACAGCTTGCGCTCGCTCGCCAGAGCGACCTCGCGGCGCCTAACACGGAGGTGCTGGAAGCGGCACTTGACGTTATGGCTGCTCCTGACGGACTGGACGCGCTTTATGCCCGTGTGCCGGCAATGGAGGCCAAGGGCGTATTTACCAACGGTGACTGGGGCCAACCTGCCATCCTGCGGCCCGCACTCGCCGTACGAACGCTGCGCCAGGGAGCGCCGGACTTCACGGCAATCGAGGCTCTGAGCGAACTTCGTCTGCTAGCGGTGGCCATGGGCGATTATCGCCACCCCGGAATTTCAGCGGAGCAGGCCAGAAACTTCCTCACTCAGGTGACAGCACTGAATCTGGACCTGCTATCGGGCCAGATGAGCGAAGCGGACAGGGAACGACCACAAGGGCTGGGTGAGATCGTCAATTCGCTTTACCAGTTTCTGCTCAACCGGCTGGGCTATGAAAGCATTCTCGACAGCCTGGTGGACGAAGTACGCCGTTTGCTGGCTCAGCGCCCGATACAGACTGACAGCATCAAGCAGATGGTCAGCCAGATTGCCAAGTGCCTCTTTGATCCGGAAATAGATACTACGGGCATGCACAAAGCAGCGCGTCTTGTCAGCGCCTTGTTCGGCCCAACCAAAGGCTGTCGCGACGATCCGGGCTTTGCAGTCTACGGCGAACGCCTGGCTGCCATGGACGAAATCGCGTTATCTGAAGAGGCAAAAGGCTTTGCCAGCGCGATGCATGAAACGGGCATGGTTTCTCCCTACCATCCCATGCTGCTGCGCCACCTGCGGGATAACCGGGATGACCTGATACCCATGGCATTGGGCCTGAGCATCACAGGCAACGATGTGCTCCAGTGCTACCGACAGATAGTGCTCCAACTGATTGACGAAGTGGTCCACCCGGAAACCAGTCAGGCCGTCTATGGCCTGGCCATGTTTCTTGAACGTGGTGCTCTGTTCACGCCGCCAGTCGCTGCAGGCCTCTGGCGGCAACTTGAACTGAAGTTGTGCCAGGCGGCGTCCGACAGGCTGAGCGTGGTTTTCGGTGATGCGCACCCGCCACGAGTGTATCTTCTCGCCGGTGTACTGAGCCTTCTGGGGCAACCGCTGGGTGTGGGCCAGGGTAATAACCCGACGTGCCAGTCGGTCATCGGCCTTTCCATGTGGTCCTTCAACGATGCCGATTTTCTGTTGCAGTTGGTGGCCTGGGCCGCCCGCGATGACGATGTCCTCATGCGTTTCGAAGGTCAGCATGTTAACTCGCAGAACCTGCAAGCCGGCCTTGCTAAAGTGCCTCCAACCGATGTGGATCCGGTTTCATTGATTCTGGCGCCTCACCTTGACCGTATCTATGGCGAGATGGGGCGACTGTGCGGGGTACGCGACGACGATCTGCACCGCTGGATCAACCCGGAGATGTATGGCTGGTGGGTAGGACATGGCTTTCTCAGTGTTATAAGCCGGGAAACAGGCAAAATCCATGAGTATGAGGACTTCATCCGTCACTTTTACGCCTCTTATCATCCGTATTACAACGGCAATATACCCATTATCCATCCGCAACCTGCCGGTATCGCTGTCACCGACAGTGGAGGGCGCCTGGTTGGACGCCATGCCATAACCATCCTCCGGGTCAACCTCGATCGCGATGGCGAAATGCGCGTCTACTTTTTTAATCCTAACAACGACAGTGGCCAGAATTGGGGCCAGGGTATTAACTGCTCCACAGAGAGTAATGGTGAGCGTCACGGCGAAGCATCACTGCCGTTCGCTGAGTTTGCCTCACGCTTGTGTGTGTTTCATTACGACACCAGGGAGCTGGGAGATGTGACAGTCGTTCCGGAAACAGACGTGACATGCGCCACGGAGCTGGGGCGCACCAGTTGGGCGGCGAGTTATGAGTAGGGGAGGACTTATTAGGAGTCTCCCCAGTTAACATTAAGCAGTCGGTCAGTTTCGTTCTTTACCACGGCATAACACTCACAACACAGGTCCTCCAGTTTTGCGCGGTCCAACACGTCAATCCTGCCGCGCCCGCACGTGATCACACCAAGCTTCTGAAGCTTTCCTGCGGCTTCGGTCACGCCTTCGCGACGGACACCCAGCATGCTGGCAATAAACTCATGGGTCATCTGCAGGGAGTTACCCGGGAGTCGGTCGAGGGACATCAGCAACCACCGGCATAACTGCTGATCGATATGATGATGCCGGTTGCAGACGGCAGTCTGTGCCATCTGGGTTATCAGCGTTTGTGTGTAATGCAGCAGGAGTTCCATCAACCTGCCGTGACGATCAAATTCCTCCTTCAGTATCTCCCTTGGCAACGCATAGGCTCCTCCCGCGCTTCGCACCACAGCCAGGCTCGAAGTGCTTTCTCCACCCGTGAACAGGGGCACGCCAAGCACACCTTCATTGCCAACCACGGAGATTTCGGTGGTGGCACCATCATGGGTGACGTACAGCAGTGAAATGATGGAGTCGGTCGGAAAATAGAGATGGTTTATTTTCACGCCGGGCTCGTATAACACTTCTCCCGCGGAAAGATAGACGGACTTCAGATGAGGGCACAGACGCGACATGCTGTCTGCCTTAAGTGTGGCAAGCAGATGATTTGGTCGCGGTTTCTGAGAATCGAGCAAGAACGCGTATTCCGTCGCCATCCCGGGTATCCTCCATGTTCCAACCGGTAGAATGTCAAATATTGTAAAATATAGTACAGTTTCGAGATGCTCGCTGTATCCTTAAAAATAGGTCACGCCCGGAAAGGCGACCGCACAGAAGCCTGGGCTCAACGAACCGTTTTCCAAAACGGGCGGTGGGCCTCGCGCAGCAGTTCGGCTCTGGATAAGCCGACATCCCATGCTAACCGATCCAGTTCTCTTGCTGGCAAGCCATTAAGCCGTTCTCTCAGTCGGGTGCGAGTTCTGTGATGATCCAGAAAGAATTTCAGCCTGGACGAAAGGACTGCTTCGATATTCATGATTCACCTCCGGTGCCTCATGAAATTCTATTCCCGCAGCATTTTTCGAACAGATACAGATGGGTGGAATTGGGGGAGTACAGTATTCAGCCTGATCTTTACGAATGCTCCGGTATTAGGCTGCAGCCACGCGAGTTAAAAATAATCATCTATAGTGATGAGTAAGTCGTATTACCGCCTACCGCTTGATAGGTGAAAAAACACCATGAAAAAATTAGTCCTTCAAGTCGCCACATTTCTTAGCGCTCTTTCATGTTTTGGATCGGTAAATGCGACGGAGATGAGAACTCCTCTCGTTCCGCTTCCTTCTATCAGCGATTTTACAAATGGCGATGGTTGGGGCGTTGGGATTGGGTTGGGCGTTGAATATGAGACTGCTTATGAGGGTTCGGACGAATTCGAGTTTGAGATCGATCCCGCTGGGGGTGTTCAGTGGCGAACTGGTGAACATCTTTTTTTCTGGGCAGGTGAAGCAATCGGGTGGCGAACATTGGCCAAGGATGTCTGGCTGTTTCAAGCCTCTGTAGGCTACGAAGAAGGCCGTGAAGAGGGTGATTCAGAAGATGGCAGACTGGATGGATTAGGCGAATCGAGTTCAGGGGTAACATTGCTGCTGGAAGTGCGTCATGTCCTTGCAGAAGATTGGCGTTACTTTTTAGATGGCCGTGTATTGACAGGAGAAATCGGTACGCTAGGGATTTTCGGCGCAGGAACTTGTTTGGGTTGCCAACCTAACGGCACTGGCTGGGAAGTTGGCGCTGTTGTCACTTTCCACGATGGTAAGTTAGCCAACCGGGACTTTGGTGTGAACACTCGGCAATCCATAGATTCAGGTCTTCCGGAAACCGATGTTGATAGCGGGTATAGATCAACAGGTTTCAATGTTAACTATCGAAATTACTTGAACGAAAGCTGGCAGATCTTCGGTGAAGCTCTTTACGAAATCTATGGGAGTGACGTTTCAGATAGCCCAATATCTCGGAATGATTATGAAGCGGAGATCGGTGTCGGCTTCACTTATGTTTTTTGATGTCCTAAGACTGCGCGGAAGAAAGAGGGATAATCCCCGGTGGTGTATTTTGGAAAGCTCACAGTTACTGGGCTAGGGCTGAATTGGAAAAAACTCGTGAACTAAACGAGTCACTACAGTGTATTTAACATAATATACATTATGCGCAGTAGTGGATATGTCGAACCGCCGGCGGCCACCGTCTAATTGGACGACCACAGAAAGTGCTAAAGAATAGCCACAGAAAGTACTAAATTTTCACAAGAAGTACTGAATTCGTCGTGCACTCGCCTATGGCTATGTTTCTGTGGTTTTTTTTGGGTTTCCGCCAATTTCACCTTTTTGGAAACTCGAAGTCAGGAATGGACGACCACAGAAAAGCTTTTGGAGGCTCTAAGTAAGGAGCCCGCATTTGGATAGAGGTCGACCTGTGGAGTTACTGCGGCTTTCGCGGAGTGTGGATGCCAGGATAGAGGGAGACTTTCCAATCGAGAGCGTTGCCCGTCTTTGATTTCGACTGCGAACGTGGACGCGATGATCCTTTCGGTAAGTATCTACAACACAATCACAGTTAAACTGACCGGCACGAAGAACCATTCCAGAACAGCGTTGCCGATTTAAATTCTCCGGTATAAGGAGTAGCTTTTAGGAGCAGGATGCCTCGTTACCAAAGGAAGGCGTTTGGGTAAAGGAACAACCGGTTGAAATTCAATACCAGTTCCTTTTCTGGGCTTGGTGAATTTGAGCATGATGGACGAATCCGAATTTAAAAAAGAACTTATGAGGATGCCGTTGCGGTATACCCTCCCAATTTCCTGTTTGTCTAAAAGTGGGATCGTCAGTCCTGGGAGCGCCACTGTCACGCTTGTGCAGTACAAGGATAGGTTTTTTTGCGTAACTAACCAGCACGTCGTCACAGAGCTTGAAAAAGAAATATGTGGTGAAGTTTATTGTCAAATTGGCAATACAAAATTCAACTTAGTGAAGGCTAAAAAATTCGTCGATGACGCAGGTGACCTTTGTTGTTTTGAAGTCGAGAGAGAGATAGTTAACAACTTTACTATATGGGGCGAAAACCCTAGGTTTATCCAGCTCGCTGAGAACCCCGTAATCATCGAGCCAGGTCAATACGTGAATTTTGGTGGTTATCCGGGTTGCTTCAGATCGAAAACAAAGGACGGCTATAATTTTGACACATTTTCACATGGCGGCTGTCTAGTGAGTAGCGTTAGCGATTCCACTTTTTCATGTTTGATGGAAAAGGAGTTTGAGGAGGAAGTTCGAGGTGATCGGCGTTGGGAAGAGCTTACTGCACTAGGAGGAATCAGCGGCTGTCCGGTATTCGCGTGGATCCATGAACCAGTATCACTAATGGAATTAGCAGGGATAGTACAAGAGGGTGAATTGCATTTATTTGGTTCTGAAACCTCACCTATTATGGTCAGTAAAATTGATAATATATGGATGGAAAAAGCCATTAAAGAACTATAGTTTCAGTATCTAAGAATCTGGAGGTCATTGCCCTATTCCCACCTTTCTATGGCTTGGTTTCTTAGAGGCTTTTCTTTCACGCAAAAGACCAGCGTACTCCACTTGGCTTCTAGCTATCCATCGTTGAAAATAAAGACAGTCTTGGTCAGTAATTTACAGTTAAGGTTCGGATTCGTTAAAGCGATCCAAATAAACGTATCAACGGCGTGGGATCAATTTTTGTGTTCACTATTTTTATCAGACTGTGCGCAAGATTGAGACCATGGAAAAACTGGCGTAGAGGAAACTTAGGTTTTGCTAGAAATGGCAGATCTATTTAAACGGTATTAGAAAGTGGCCCTTTAGCCACAGTACTACGTGACGTTCAAGCTCCGCATTTCGCCCGTAGCAAATCTTAAACAGTCGCATCAGGGAAGCTACAATACCACGCCACTCGGTTCTTCCTCGAAGAAGGTTTTCGAGCAGGCTTGAAGTTTGTTTGAGGGTTTCAAGCGGTACAGGTGTATCTGATGACCACACTGCCCCGAGAAAATTATTCGCGACATGGACGTGAGAATTAATGTCAGCTTCCGGCCCCCCGAGCCTTCGGACGACTCGGTCGAATACCTCGATTCCGTGCTGCGCCGCCCATATTAGGTTGCCACCATCAATTGAGATGAACTGATCCCCTATCTCAGAAAGCGCTATAACAGCCTTGTTGTACGCATCATTGGATAACATTCTTTTGTCGCGAGCGACCATTAAAACCGGTTGCAGCCAGGCTCCTGTAACTCCAAGAGATTTTTCTCCAAGAACTCGGTATGCCTGATCTTGGCAAAGCAAAAGCCTTCCGCTCCCCTCAGCTGCAACCATGTCATCAATAAAATTTTGGCCGATGGCTTCATTTAACCTAAGAAGATCAGCAGTAGGATCTTGGGATCCTTCAGCTGGAATGATCTCTGCGCAATTATCTATCCACGCAAGGTCCTCTTCCCTCAATTTTATGGCGTCGTCCCACTCCTCTCTCGAAAACTCCTGGCGAACAAGCTCTCCATCTTCCCAATGAATGCTCATAGAGGGGCCCGTCTCCGCCTGCATTTGCTTGAGACGGCTCCAATAGACGTCCCGCGTTGAACCGGTAATGGAAATGGGACCGCACACGGTCTCAACAACATTTTCGATCGCGAGCCTTCGAATTATATCCAAAGTAAGTGCATCAACCACGCAGCCTCGCCCCTGATTCTGTTCCAATGCCTTGAAGGCTTGCATGCGCTCGGCAGCTGTTCCAGTACACACTTTGTGTTTTCGGCCAGCTTTCTGTAGCCCGTGGCGCACCTCAATGATGTCTGCATTCAGGGCGCTGGCGGCTACGTGAATAGGAATCGATTTTTCATCAAGAAGTTCGTATACCCCATTCACATGATCATGTCTGCTTTTCACACTCTGAATTACTTCTTTGAACGGCTCTTCTGCTTCGAGGTCGATCCCAACTTGGCGCAAGCCAGTGGACGTCGGGAAGAGTCGCTCGTAATTTTCCATCGACCGATGTAACGCGTGCAGATATTTATGTTTAATGGAGAGCACTTTCCAAGGAACTGGGCTTCCCTCCCACTCTATTAGGTCGCCCACAGACAGGCCTATAGCCCTCTGGGCGATATCATTCTCTGGGGGAATATATGTTTCATCCTTACGAAGGCCTTCCTCTGGCTCTATTACGAACCAAAGTCTCCTGCCTCGGCCATCATCAATTTCGAATGCTACATTTTCACGGACGGTCATTGAATCTAACGGAATCGAATCAGTCTTGCCGGGGGCAAGAAGTAATCCTACATACCGTAGGTGAACTTCCGGCGAGCCAGAATTATACAGGAATATAGAATAAGCTAGCTTCAGGGCTCTTTGCTCAAAACCGAACTGACTTAACCAATGTGCGAGTTCAATCCTTTGTTCCGGTGACCCAGAGAGCAGTTCCCCTTCGCTCGCCAGATAATCTTGCACCCTCGACTGTTTGTTCAGGCGTAGGCAGAACTGAAACCAACGCAATCGCATTTCTAGATCGCCTGGTTTAGCCTGAAGATATTGGTCTAGAGCCTCAAGCGCAGCATGGAAATCCTTTCGATTAGCGTTAACTGCCACTAGAGCTTTTAAATAAGCTGGTTTTGATTTCAGGTTTGTAGAGAGTGAATCTAATAGTGCGTGAGCCGCAGCCCTTCTGTCCGCGTTAATGTATGCATAAACAAGCAAGCGTAAAGCAGGGCTGTCATGGTTCGTGTCTACAAAGTCTTTGATGACGGCAATTACGTCATCATAGCGCCCAATCTCTTCAAGGTGTTTGGCGAGCATAAAGCGTTCGGCGAAGCGCGATTCGTTACCAAGGTCACTAATAGCCTTGGATAGACTCAAATCACTATCCGAGGGACTATGCTTTCGTTGAATCTTGGCGACTTCTATAAGCGGAATGATGCTGAATGGGTAATCATTGACAAGACATTTTGCTCGCTCAAGAGCTATGTCGTGTTGGCCTTCGTTTACAAAGGATTCCACAATCAATTGATCTGCGGCTAATCTTTGATGCTCCGGTGCTGAACGGAAATCATTTTTTTCGATGAGATCCCGAGCCCGCTTCGGGTCATGACTAGCAAGCGTTTGGGCAAGCATAATGATCAGGCCGGGCGTGGGGGATTGCTGGTCAATTAATTTTTGAGCGGCCTCGAGGTCTCCTGTTTCGAGATACAGTGCTGCTCTTAATTCTCGGAGTTCTTCTGTGTTTACGCAGCGTTCGAGAGCCTGATCCAGTACCAGGGCAGCCTTCTCAGTTTCACGAAGTCCCCACAACGCAACGGAAAGGTTGTGTGGGAGAGAGCTATCAGTGAGGTTACCTTCTGCCTCAAAACTCTCATTCCACAGCGATTGCAATACAGCCACAGCGTCGCGTAGATCTTGGATTTTTAAATCGCTCCCCGATACGGCTCCAATAATCATGTCTTGGGAAAACATGGCTTGATCCAAAACAGCCTCCGCAGCCCGGCGTTGGAGGTGTTTTTGGTCAGCGTGTTTTAATGCCGCGGAACGAGCAAGATCGCGCCAGGCTGGGTCATCGCGTCGAGCATAAAAATTAATAGCGCTTGCTAAGACTTCGGCCGCGCCCTGGAGAGAGTCGGAAACCAAAGATAGCGGATCTGACACGGACTCATCATGAATGTGACCTGCTATCAAATAACTAGCAGCAGCTGCATTAGCTGGGTCACTCGCAAGTGCCGTTCTAGCAGAACTTATCGCATTCTCGGGCTCTTTTAGTATTAGGTAAGCGAGCGCAACATTGGCGAGTCCTACCGGATCATCTGCAACAATTGTTTGTGCTTCAAGAAAACTGTCGGCCGCTAACTTTTCTTCACCAAGCTCAAGTTGGCATGCGCCAATGTTGGTAACAATGCGAAATCGTATTCGCTCACTAGCCGACTCCCAAATTCTTGCTTTTAGAGCCTCCAAGAGATCTTTTGCGGTCCTAGCCTTCCCTCTTTGAATAAGGTCGCGATAGCCGTCGATTTCGCTATGGATGTTTTGGTCAACAGCCTCCGTCGATGCGGACGCTTTGTCGGTGGCAATTTCTCCGAAACTCAATTTTTGAGCGGCCATTTGCTGTAAGAGTTCCAGCATCTGGTCGTGTTTTGATTCTTGTACCTGCTGGTTTGCGATGCTTTGCTCACCTAGGGAGATTAACCTTTCAGTATAAGGATTTAAATCTGGGTGAAACGCATTGATTGCGAGAGGGTATTTTGCGATTTCCCTTTCCAGGGTTCCCCACCCCCAAACATCGACGGAAAAGAGCCCTGCCTTCTGATGCTTTTCTGTTATCTCACGAGCAACTTTCTGAATTTTTTGGTCGTCTGGAGCTGTTGTAACAAGAATAAATTCTGTGAGAGAAGGCCGAAATTTCTTCGCTTCGAGAACCTCTTTTTCCAATTCGCTCTTTGTGACTTCTTGGGATTCCGATTTCTGTTTACATTGAACTCCAACCCAATGGTTGTCTTGTCTTTCACGACGGCCAATAATATCTACGCCCTTTTGAGACTGCCCAGTGCGCCCATGAGTACCAGTATTCGGGTCATTTAAAATACACTGAAAAAGGATACATGTGTTGTTCTCGAAGTCCTGCCAATTTTTTGGTTTTGGGATAGAGAACGAGGCGTAATTACTCATTTATGCAACCGGCTGTTGAGGAATTTCGTAACGCAACGATTCCTGAAAATTTGAATGTGGTGGAGCGCCTATACATATAGCGGTCTTCTCTGAGATTCATCGATTCGGGTTTGTTCCTAAGATTATTATCTTACAGAAAATTTTAAAGACCTTAATTTTGCTAGCACAGTTATTATTTATTATCTTAAATAATTCCAGATAGTTTTCTCTAACAAACGCGAGATAACTCATCAACTAGAAAAATATCAGGTACGCTTTGTTTTAACAGTGCGATTTTCTGAAAAAGAAACTTTAAATCCTCTATAGGCTTCATCGACCCCTGTCCACGGTTTGAGACCGATTCTGATGAATGTTGCAACAAACTCCACGTCAATGGCCTATTTCGACAACAAGGTCAAATTCGTGACCATTTCTTCAAGGCGAACCTCATCACCAATTTCGAAAGGGCTCATGTGAATTCGTGTGTCGGTTGGGCACATTATGCTTTCCCAACGCGGGTCCCAGGTAAAGTCGTCCATTTTTAATAACCCTGCATTAGTTTTTCAACTGATCCCAAAGGAGGTGTTGCTGTGCACCCAGTTACATTTTTTCCTGTGCGTCCTTTAAAGTGAATCAATCTCTCTCAACTGGCGTCAATGAAATTCAACGCATTCCAAAAAATGCGACCCATCGCACGTTAGCACATTCGTGTACACCTCTGTGGATTCGACGCTTCGATGACCGAGGAGTTGGCTCACAAACTTCAGTGGCCGTCCATGCAGCAGCAAATGCACGGCAAAGCTGTGCCGAAAGGTATGACAGCCGATCTTGAACGGCGGCTCTCCCCCAACGTGTTCTATTAAGCGATCGATGTTCGCACTGACCGCCTGGCGCGTGATCGGAAAGATCCGCTCGTCCTTCCGAAACTTCCCCATATAAAGGTAGCTCTGGATCCGGGTCTGAAAATCCCGGTCCAGGATCGGGATGAAGCGCTTCGGGGACCGCTGTAGACTCCGGTTGCTCGGCCGCCCTGCCCCTTGCTTGAGCGTCTTGAGGATGACCCCGAAGTCGTAGCCGTCGTCGAGGAAGCTGGCCGGGGTGATCGCCAGCACCTCGGAGACCCGCGCGCCGGTGCACCACATCAAGTCCAGGATCAGCCGGTACATGGGATGCGACTCGCTCTCCAGCAGGCCCAGCACTTCCGGCTTGAGCAGGTACTTGGGCATGGTGTCCAGGCTTTCGAGGAGGATCGGGCGTTTGGCGATCAGCCGGTCCCAGTCGATCTCAACGCGCTGAATCGGGAACGACACCAGAGGCCGCTCTTCGAAGCCGAACGGGCGCTTGCTGGGTCGGGCTCTGGGAAATGACCGCGCGCTGGTGATGGATTTTGACATTTCCCCTCCGGGGTTCTGTCAATTTCGGGGTGGAATTAAAGGCCTCGCCAAGCGCCCTCTTCCGACCCTTTCAGTATGGCAAGCGTCGGGAAAACCGCAAGAAATGGAGGCGATTGACGAACAAGCAGCAAACGTCAATCGGTCACCGTGTGCCCCCTTTCGCCCTCCGCCCCTAACCACACCGGTCAGCAGGCCCTCTTTTGAGGTCCGGCCTCCGACCTCAACACCAACGTCGACAAGGGGCTGGTAAGGCTTCCAAATTGCCCCCAAAGCCTGAACGGCACTCGGCGTTCAGCGCCGCTGAGGCTAACGCCGCCCCCATTTCGGCGCGCGTTCGCGCAACCTCCGGGCTATCTGACCACCGAGTTATGGCGGATTCCGTGCTAAACACCCCCGCCTCGAGACGTTAATCCACGATTCCATTTAGACTGTTTTATAATTAAAAATCCAAGTAAAGATTCTCTGAATTATCACGAAACCATCCGTTAAACCCGACATTCTTCCTTCATAAAAAATCGTTTTTTTCAAGCGAGGCATAAACAAACTTGAAAATCCCATTGAATATTTAATTTCTCTTTAAATAAAAGGTTATAAGTTCAAGATATTCAACCACTTGAGAAACCAGTTATTTATCTGTTAATTAATGATTTTAAATTATTGTTAAAAATATATGTAAGAGCCGACCATTTCTGCTGTTCCAATAATTTATTTATATTTATCTAAATAGCAATATTTTTGTCCGTTCCATGTTAATTTTAATTTGCGTGCGATATTTAGAATTTTCCGACAATGTATTATAAAAATAGAAACGCATTTAGGAGGAAAACCATGACGAACTTAGACGGACCCACAGCCCAGAAACGATCAAGCCCCAATTTTCCTCCTTGGCACTTTCGGGCAGGCTGTAAAGTGTCTAATTGGATGCAAGGCTGCCACGCGAACCATTGGGCGTTGCCGATGGTCGGAGGTGTTCATGAACCTCCCCGATAACCGAGACACGACGGTTCGAATTCGCGCACCCTCCCTGACCCCCTGTCAGGTCAAGACCAACCCCCGTTTTCAGATTGCCACCGATTACCGGGTCGCTCAGCTGCTCAAACATGCCGAGCCTTGTGAGTTCCATTCCCTAGCGGAGTACTACCACGCGCTACTGCTTGAAGGCGACCCGTCCGTGACCCGATACGTGCCGCAACCGTTTTTCTTCAAGATTAACGGACGCCACTACACCCCGGACTGTTACATCGTGCGTGATGGGCAAGAGGAAGTCGTGGAGCTGCGTCCGAAAGCGAAATTCGATGAGCACCGGCGTCAGGCTCTGGTGGCCTTTTTACGGCCGCATCGTATGCGATTTGTTGTGATTTCGAATGAGGCCGTAGTGTCCCGTCGTATCGAGGCTGAAAATTGGCAAATGATCGTTCAGGCTCTGGCCATCCACCGCGATCTTGACACCGGATGCCGGGAGCTGGAGCTTCTGGATCAGGTTGTGCGAAACGGAGGCACCTGCCTCGGGGAGCGGGTGTTACCGGGCGATCGCCAGTCCTCCCGTGTTGATGAGATTGCCCTTTTGCGGTTAATGCACCGGGGCAAATTGACTGCGGATCTCACCACGCACCGCTTTGGCTTCGGGACGGAGTTACGGCCATGCCTATGAACTGGCGTGACCGCTTACGAGCTTACCCCCGGCTAGCGGACATCTCCGGGTGGCCAGCCCTTGATCCCTCTCTGGTTCCTGAAAAACACCGG
This sequence comes from Marinobacter panjinensis, assembly GCF_005298175.1. Taxonomy (NCBI): domain Bacteria; kingdom Pseudomonadati; phylum Pseudomonadota; class Gammaproteobacteria; order Pseudomonadales; family Marinobacteraceae; genus Marinobacter; species Marinobacter panjinensis. The sequence continues at coordinate 504,719 of NZ_SZYH01000001.1, read as the reverse complement.
GCAGAGTATTTGCGAAATGTGCGAATGGTTCGGGCGGTGTTGGACGGCGCGACGGAGGCCGCAGTGGCGGATTTCGAAGGCCTAAGTGCCGGGCGGATCACCCAGCTTCTGGATCGCTGTCTCGGTGGGTCTGAGAATCGGGCACCCGCTTTGCTTCAGGGGCTAGTACCCCGCTGCGTCCACGTCTCGGTGAATGACGACGGCCGTGAGCGGCCCCGAGGTCGTTTTGCTCAGTTGTTGGCAGAGGTCCCAGGGCTTCGTAAGGGATTGGACCAGATGCTGCTAGACCGACTGAAGGACCAGCCTTGGGCGGAGGTTCCTTCACCGGCAGCGTATCATAGTTTGTTTAAGGCGCTGCTTGCTCGGGCGAACATGCCGCTCGATGCCTATCCGTACACAACCAAGTCCCTGGCCTACGAATCAGTTCGGCGAGACTTAAAGGAACGCTGGGTGCTGTTTTGCCAAGCTTTTAAGGCCCGGAAAGCGGCCTTTATCGGATCAGCAACCGATCACTCCCGGCCTCTGCTCTACGACCGAATCGAGATTGATGAACAGCTCGTGGATTGTGAGGAATCAACCCAGGGTATTGAACTCATTCTGGGTGATAACCTGCCGCCATTGCGGTTACCACGATTCACTCTGATCGCGGCCATTGACAAAGCGACCGACTGTTGCCTGGCGTTCCACTTGGTATTGAAGGCCCACGCGACACAGGACGACGTGCTCTCGCTGCTTTTCCAGTGCCTGACCCCCTGCCCCGAGCGAGCGATCACAACGGATGGACTACAACTCCCTCCTGGGCCAGCCTTTCCCAACATGGACCCGAGCTTGCCTTTTGGAGTACCCCGTGAAATCGCCTTGGACAATGCCTGGATTCACCACGCGTTCAGCGTCAAGGCGTTTTGCACGCGGAAACTGAAGGCTACAGTAAGTTACGGTAAGCCAAAAACGCCTACCCTCCGACTAGCCATTGAAACCAGTTTCAACCGTGTAAATCATGGCCTCACTCATCGCCTAAACTCCACCACTGGCTCAAGTGTTACCGATGACAAGCGGGAGTCGGCGAAGAATCGCAAAGGTGTGCCGACTATCTCGCTCTCCGATTTTGAGGATGCGCTCTACGTTACCCTCGCCGAGTCCAACCATCGACCCCGTCCCTACCTTAACGGAGCAACACCGCTAGAGACCCTGCGCTACCAGGCTGAGCGGACCTATTTGGTGGATGTGGACGACGATCAACGCGCTGCATGGAACCCGTTTCTGGAAACGAGGGAAATCACCGTACATGACCTGTCCGCCCCTGGACGGCGACCGTACGTCAACTTTGAATACCTCCGCTACAAGGGCCCAGGGTTACTCGCACTTCCTGGACGGGAATCCAGGGTACTGATCCAATACGACCGTCGGAATGTTCGTCAGTTGGCAGCATACCGACTCAATGGCCAGGCACTGGGAACTCTTGAATGTCCTGTTAGCTGGCAATCCTATCCGCACTCTATTGCGACGCGCCGTTACCTTTTCCAACACTGTCGCGAGCTGGTTCGTAAGAGTCAGGATCCACTGACGGAATATCTTCTCCGCCTACGGGAACGGTGCTCTCACCCAACGGATGCCGCTCGGTATTTAAGCACATACCAGGAATTCGTCGGAGGGTATGGTTTACCCACCGCCCTCTGGCCCAAACCGCCGACTGACCAGAGTGAAGCAACAGACAGTCAGACAGAGCGGTCCACGCGAAGCCACGCTGGCTCCCTGGTAACGAACCGAACGACCGGGCATCCATACGACTACTGGTCGATGGACCTTAATCCGGGAGGTTCCCGATGACAGGCGAGGCGACCAGCATCGACCTATTAGGCCATCCCTTGTTGACCGTGAAAGGGGTGCAATTCCAGACACGCGCCTTCGATAAGCTAGTGGAAGTCTTGACGGAATGGCTCTGGTCTGGTGCCACAGGTGGTTTTATCGTGGGAGCGCCGCGTATCGGCAAAAGCTGGTCGGCGAGGTCCTTGACCAATCGCCTGCGACTGCGTGATGGAAAGGTGGTGCCGGTTTTTTACATGTCGATCGTCGATCGTGACATCAAATCCATCGCGGAGGTTCCTCGCAGAGCCTGCATTGACCATCAACTCCCCATCACCGGGCGGGCAAATGCCGATCGCCTCGCGGAACAGTTTCTAACCCATGTCTGCGATGTCCAAACTGAGGCCGGTGTTCGCACATCGATCCTGATCGTTGACGAGTTCGATCACTTAATACCCCGCCAGTTCAACGCCTTCGCGGAGTTGTTCAATAGATTGGATCAGCTGCATCGAATGATTATGGTCGTGTTCATTGGCAATAAGGCCGAAGCTCGTAAGCTCTTGGAGGCCATGACCGGAGGCGCTTACAAGCGAATCCGGGGCCGGTTTTTTCAACGGTTCCACGAATACCATGGCATCCGAACTAGAGACGAATTAACGGCATTGATGACGCAGTATGACACCCTGCGTTACCCGGAAAATGGCCCCACATATTGCGCCACCTTCCTCCCCGAGGCCGTCAACGGGGGTTGGCGTTTGGCGGGCCTCTCCAAAGATCTCTGGAGGCAATATGCAGAGATCGCAAAGGCATGTGAGTTAAGATCTTGGGGGATGGAGTATGTTATCGGCACACTGAATATCTTGGTAACGGATCTTTTACCGTATTATGGCTGGAAGGACGTGGACGATGAGTTGTTACGCGAGGCCGTGCTGATAACTCACGTGGCTGATGACTTCGTGCAAGCGCTTCCTGTCGAGGTCATCCGATAATGGGCGGCGGAATACAGAAAGCGGGTACTTTCACGGGGCCGAGGGTAAACTCGGGCAGCTCGCTGGCCCATCCGCTCCAAAGCAGCTACGCGAGGGCTCTGCGAATTATCGTTGCGAACCCGCTTCTCAGTCTGAAAGACTGTTCGGCGTACATCGAGACAATCAAAGATTCCGAGGCCGTTGACAGCATTGAGCCGTACTTGTTGCGCGACGCCCCAGGTTGTTCCGTCAGGCAGTGCGTGATGTGCGCCAGGCGTTTGTTTCATCCCTCGGTGTATGGCGTCGATGGACTATCCTTGTGCCCCGTCCATCACGTGCCCTTTTCACACCATTGCCCAGCCTGTGGCCAGAGCTGGGATCGGCCCCTCTCCCGACGAAACCCTGAGTGTGAACTCTGCGACGCACTCCCCTGGCTAATGCGGGGGCGTCATCGGCTAAAGCAACGCACCTACCGCCAATTGAAGTGGCTCGATAATTGGTTGGCGCGCTGCCAATCCAAGCGGGAGGCTCAGACTTACCCTGAGTTACACGACATCTACAACCAGCTGAGGCCCAGGAGTAATCTCGAGTCCCCTCGATTCACACAACCACGCCTGCACCATCCGTTTTACGCCAGCTTCGAGTCACAAAAACGTGGCGGGGCGGCTAACCAGCGGTTATCACGTTTACATGTCCTCACCCACGAGCGCAGCTTGCGTTCCCGGAAATCGAAACTTATGGCGTGGGATCCGGGCCCCAGGACTGAAGAACTGACAATTTTTCAATACTATCGATTGTCGTACTATCCGCAGCAACAGACCGTGTTCACTCTCGTGGCTCTCGCGATCCGCCGAATCCTGCGCTGGCAGCAAGAGGTCATCGGCATCCAACACCGCCTGACTTGGTACGACCTGTGTTCAATCCGCCCGGAACAAGTGCGAGAGGGAGCTTCCCCCTGCATCCTTTGTATGGCCTTCAGTTTTTGGTGTCGGGCCATTTCACTCAAATTCATTAACTCGTCTTTGGGTGGCGGTCCCGGTGATCATGAACTCTGCCGGTTTGCCCACTACTCCCAATACCCCAACATTCCGGAGGGAGTCTATCTTGAAGACGGGCAAGGCAGGCGTTATCGCCCTTCAGCAAGTTTTGAGAGATGGTTGTTCTTGCGCGCCTCGGACTACGCCTTCATGGAGTTCGTAAAGCTCGCGTCATGGATTCATCAACGAGCGGCCAACAATAATATGGGTTACCACCAAACCTCCTACCCATCAAGCGAGACGTTCCGCCCCCCAACCTTGCCTTCGGAACTTCTGGAGGTAATGCATCAGAGCGATCAACTAGAGGCGGTGTTCTGGCCTGAGTCACCGTTGGACTATGCTGTGCTGTCGGAGCCTGAGTTGAAAAAGGCGCAGCGGTGTTCGGCATTCCTGCAATGCAACTGTCAGCGTGTATGGTCCGTAGATCCAGACCCCAGCTGCATGCACCGAACCACAATCGGTAAGCTGGTGGATGAAACCCTACCCCAGGCTCAATTGCGCCCTTACTTGTACCCATGGAATGACCATGCTCACATTGATTTGCGGGTCATTGTAGGACGTTAGCGGTTATTGCCGGAGAATAAAGCCGTTATGCGGCGGTGCAGGCTTAACGTTGGCTCCGTCCTTGAAGCGCTGATTCCACTCGATGGAAATCTTCTTGCACCTCTCTCTCAAGGGTGGACGACAACTGGGGCTGCCCTGAATGGAAAGGAAACGACAACGCCAGTGGCGTCCGCTTCGCTCCCGTCGCGATTCAAAGGTACTCCAATACAAAACGGGATTTTGGCTCGTCGAGGGACGATCAAAACCCGGCCCTAGAGGCCAGCAAGAGGTCATCCGCGCGAGTTTCTGAGTTAAGCAGCATCGATAGGGGGCTAAAGATCAAATGCAATGGGAGAGTTCACAGGCTCATTCCACCGATTGCACGGGCAGGCATTTACAAAGCGAGTCCCTAGTTCACTTCGAAACTCAACGCCGTACCCTTCGTGGATGTGACCAAAAATCTGGACCTTTAGGGGTAGCTGGTAGACGCGATTGAGCAGGTCCATGCAACCGACTTGAGCGTCCCCTTTCAGTCCAACGACGGTGTCTCGTAACCCGGCAGGCGGGCCGAGTGTAATGAGATCATCGGTAATTTTCGGAATCATCATCCACTTGGCGCTAATGTCTTTGCCCCGGTCGAGATTGAACCCCCAGATAAAGAACCTGGGCGTCCAGGGGCCACCCCAGAAGTGGAGCAGGTCAGTTATTACTAGCCGCCTCTAGTAGAACTGTTGTCGATATTTTGCTAGCTTCCTGAGGCCAAGAACTCGGCCCTCTCAAAATAGTTCGATGGGTAGATGTTACTTTGGTTTTAAGCAGAATGATCCAGAATAGCGAACGACGTAGCGTGTTGCACTGCGAGCCGCAACTAAACAGTCAAGAAACGTACAGTCGGAAAAAATCAATTACTGAGATTCCCAAGTGAAAAGTGAAATGGAAGAAAAAGGAAATACACCCAAACCAACTTCTGGATTGGCCCTTAGTACGTTTTTGGCTGGCATGCTCGACATCGTCGGATATACAGCATCAATGTTGGCTATGTTTTACATGGCAACATCCATACTGACACTCGATTTTCCGAAATGGGTATTCATCACATTTTGGGCGGTAGGAGTTTTGAGTATTTCACTTAAAGGTGTTTTGGTTGGCTCAAACTTGGGGTTGTGGTCAAAAAACACGCGCAAGACGATCTGCGATAATATTTATTCTGTCGTTGGTGCTTTAGTTGTGGCAGTAACTTTATCTATCTCGCTAGTGGTTAGTACGTCTGAAGGAAAAGCGGTCAGAGAGGAGCGGCAAGCAGCTCTCGATAAAGAGACAGAAAAAGCAATTGGGCCAACGAAACAAAGAGCTGATTCTGATGTAGCCCAGGCCTCGTCTTGGCGCACAATTAACCTTCGAGATGGCGCTGTCGTGAGGATTGCCAAGTTTCCAGAAGCACCGATCGTGGTCACTTTCAACGAAGACGGAACCTCCGTGGTGACTATAAAGCATCCAGAGAAACAAGTAGCTGGTGCTAACTGAAGGCCCCTGCCTATCTATAGAGATTGAATTCCTAATAAAGCGGCCTTGAACTGGCCTCTGTGTGAGGCTGGGGCGTGTCATGCGTATCGGGGTAAGTCCAGATTTGGACGGAGGCTGTCACCAGAAGGGGGCGGCACCATTGGTTATGCATCTTCCAGCATTGTCAATAATAATGACCCATAGCTCTAGGGGGGGCGCTAGAATCCACGTTGCCAGCCCCTCCAGCGTAGCCAACCATTAGATATCGAAAACGATAGGATGATTGGAGGCCTCATACTGCTCCGTACAGATGCTTGCGTTTACAAACCGAATTTTCCTGTCGCTGCCATGAACCTCAGTACCATAGCCGCCATGGATGTGGCCGAAAATGTGCGCCTTTAAGCTTTTCAGTTCAGACAGCCGACTGAAAAGATCATTGCAGCCGACCTGCTCCCTGCCATCGCTTGTGATAACCGTATCAAGGATGCCCTTCGGAGGACCGTGCGTAATCAGTACATCCGTGTCTAACGGGATTCTCTGCCACTTCTCAAATAACTGCGGGCCCCTATTTGCATTGAATGCCCAATCAAAAAAGCGAGGAGTCCAGGGACTGCCCCAAAATTTGAAACCTTCGATTTCGACGCCAGAGTCCTCCAAGTAGATCGCATTAGTTACTAATTTTTGAGCTTTTTCTGCTCTGTCTTCACAACATGTATCATGATTTCCAGCAATGAGGATCTTATGCCTGTGCGGTAACCCACCCAGCCAGTCGTCAAGGTCCTCTAGATCGAACAAAGACCCAAGCGCTAGTGAGTCACCTGCATGAATCAGCAGGTCACCATCAGGCACATGGTCGATTTCCTCATGTTTGCTGTGAGTATCGGAAATACAAACAATTCGCATCAATCACCTCAATTCGCCGAAACATTGCCAACCAAGCCAGCCATCATTGGACATGGAATTCCTTTTCTCCCAGAGCTTTTCGCGCCAGAAACTCATCGGGCTAACCGGCACGTAGTTCAATTAACGCCTCAGTTTGTAAAGCGACCTTCTGGCCTTCTCATTGGCATAGATACTCACTGTTTCTTGTCCGGTAAAGCCCTAACGGGGTTTGTGCATACAAAGTTCCCCGGTGCCCATCGACTCTTTCTGACCTCAACAACAATTCCCGAAGTACTTGTGCAATACACTATCTTCATTTTCGAGTTAACTATAAACCAATCTTTAATCATTGTGTCGACCATAATATGAATACTTTATCAGCTAAATGAATTTCAATGCACATGAAAGTATACTATGATGAAGAATATGTAAAGCGTTGCTTTTAAACGATTTAATTACTGTATAATTAAGTATTTAGTTTATTTTAAGCATAAATATATGGCGATATTCTTATATTGTTGATAACAAATATCTTTCTTATGGTGATTTATGAAAAACGTTCAAAAAAAGATTTCTTCGCTGTGCGTTTACCGCAGAAAACAGCACATGATAGAACACGCTAAAACATGGGAAACGGCCTTGCCCGATCCTTCGGACAGTTATCCAAACCTGATTTTTCTGTACTCGGAAGAATTGGCAACGAAAAATCGAGAGCTTCTGTTCCAGAAAATGAACTCAGCTGCCAAGCATAATAATCAGACGCTGGTCATTTCAGATTGTCACTACAGCCGAGGTGGCCTCTACGTGGTCTTCGACGAAATCGGTGCTGATACGGAGAACTCTCTGGACATCGATGAGATCGTTGAGCGATGGAATGAACAGGAAAACGCTGGAAAGTGACTGGGCTGGAGCGGCCTGAGAACAGCAAGCAAAAGTCCATTTGTCAGAGTCGGAAAATTCAAGAGCTGCGCGTACAAACAGACTAATAACTCGAGTAAGCCGAGAAGGATTACCATGAAGAAAACACAAGACATCCTTACCAATACTGATCCCGCGATCGTCTCTGAGACTGCACTCAAAGTACTTCACCAAATCGCCTTGGCTTGGGGATTATCAGAACGCGAGGAGCTTGAGCTACTTGGGGAATCGGGCAATTCTGATTCAGGACTTTCTGACGAATGTCTGGAGCGAATTTCCTGTATTTTTGGCGTTTACAAAAGCCTCAGGATCTTCTTCCCTACGGAGCAACAAGCAAACAGTTGGATCAAAAAGCCTAACAGAGAATTTGATGGAAGGACCGCCCTGTCTGTGCTGATCGATGACCCATTGACGGTACGGAGGTATCTGGACGGACAGTTAGCGTAGGCATCTGATTTAGGCCGGTACTGCGTATTTCAGACCAAGGTTCCAACTGATTGGAGTGAGCGAGACAGATGACGGTGGTCAACTATAGATGTCGCAACATCCGCTCACATCTAGCGCTCTAGTCGTTCTCGATGTATCGTAGTGCAATAATTGTTCAAGAAGGAGTGCGTCATGGTTGGCCCAAAAGTTATCTAAGTTTCTGGTTTTCAAAACTTTCCAGGTGCGGTTTCAATGGGGCAAGCAACAACCCACTACCGTCACCAGTAGATACCTGAGCCCTTTCATTCTCAGGTATCAGGCTGGGCCAGTCCGGACGCCGAGTAGGAAATCTCCAGACCACTCTCCTCTCTCAGTTGAATCGTGAGCCCACCCAGGTAATCCGGCCAATCCTTGAGCTTCAATGGCGTCTTCTGCAACCGACTCGCGAGAGTGGCGACAATCGTGTCGTGCGTGACCCAAACATGAACGACATCATCTGACTTCTCAAGCATTGCCTCGATAGATCGCCGCACCTGCGCGACAGCGTCATCCGGATCTTTGAACCCTGGCCATATGGAAGTGCCACACAAAAGGTGTTTGTTTGTAAGCGTCCGGAGAACACGCCTTACGTTTGGTTGGATCCAAACGAAGGAAGCATTCCTTCCTTCCCCATATGTTTAATTTTTCTCATTCCACCTAGAGAACAGCGATGGGAATGGATTCAGGTTTTTTAATCACCTGCCGCTGTGGCAGGTAATGTAGCAGTACGTCATTTTCATCCCGGACTACGCGATAGCACTCACAACTCAGCTCTTCCAGCTTTGATCGATCAAGTACTTTGATTAATCCTCGTTGATATGAAATCACGCCCTGCCCTTGTAATTTAAACGCTGCCTCAGTGACGGCTTCGCGGCGAACGCCAAGCATGTCAGCGATGAAACTCTGCGTCATGGTCAAGCGGTTATCGTGCAACCGATCCATGGAAATAAGTAGCCAACGACAGAGCTGTTCAGAAACGTGGTGATTTCGGTTGCAAACCGCAGTCTGCGAAACTTGCGTAAGCAGAGCCTGCGTGTAGCGAAGCATCAACAAAAGCAACTCTCCGTGGCGGTTGAATTCTTCTTGAACTTTTCGCCTGGGGAGCCGAAAGGCATGACCTGCGCTTTGTACCACCGATCGGCTTGGCGCACAGTCACTGCCGACCATATATAAAGAAACGCCGATTAAGCCATCGTTGCCTACTACTGAAATGGCCGTTGAAGCCCCGTTTTCCAACAAATACTGTAGCGAGATGATGGCGTCGGTAGGAAAGTAAACGTGACGCATGGGCTGTCTGGATTCGTACAGAACTGCTCGGAGAGGCATTGGCACAAGTTCCAGGTGCGGAAACAAACGACCCTGGACCTCAGGTGACAAAGCTGCCAGAAGATGATTCTGACTGGGTTTTGGTTGATCGGCCATGGCGTTTCGTGCGTTCCTTAAACTCTTTAACTTAATGATTGGGCGTCGGTTATAGCTCAGATCATCCTCGCGCCGGCTAATAAGACCTTGGCAGTGCTTGGTAGTGACGAATACTGGGATAGGCATGGAGTCGGATGTGCCATCGTAAACAATCAAAGTGACGCAGCGTCAGTTCTCGACCGTGTGTTTAACCGAAGCAAAGTTGCAGAAACGTTCAGTTCTTGGGTATGCCATTTTTGAGCACTGCTAAGCTGACATCGGTTAATCTCAAGTGATGAAAATTACCTCTATTATCGAGTAGCCGGTCCTTTTGCCCTACTTGAGCCTTACTAGACTGAAAACGGGTAAGCCAGAGGGAAGCAGGTCTTATTGCGAGGGGTACTTCCTCCTATATTCTTGTCTCAGTTCTTGTAATAAAAACGAATTGATTTGACCGGTCGCGTGCATTCCTTTTGAGCGCTGAAACGCTCTCACTGCTTCTTCAGTTCTTGGTCCCATAATTCCATCCGCTACGCCAGGACCGAATCTAAGCACTCTCAACAACATCTGCGCTTCTTTAACCATGGCTTTGCTGGGAGCGGAATCTCCAGAGAGAGACGATGACGGAGCATTGGTCGACGTAAAAGCAATCTGATCCATTTGTTGTGCTTTGTCCTTTGCTTCATTTTCTATTGCAGCCCTCCACTCTTCAACTTGACGCTGCGCAAGTCCCAGATTTCCCTCGCGATACCTGTAACTTCCACAACGGCGGTTGTAGTCATCAACAATCGCATTGAACTTGTCTATGCCGTCGTTTGAGCTGAATACACCCCTCATCGCCTCGATTTCCATGCCCCCCCTCACACACCAACGAATTTCAGCGATAGAAAGGACGTTATTGGTACCCACCGAAGGCTTTATGTATCGCAGCAATACATCGTCATAGCGACTTGGCTCGGAGCTATTTGAAGCTGCCGATTGAGTTTCTACCGTAGAGTCAGAATTTAGATCTTCAGAAGATAAGTCCGAGAAGTCAGCTTCAATGTCGTTATTTTTTCCTGCCCCCTCATAGTCTGAATTGGTGCTGGCGTCAGAATTAGGTGAGTAAATCGAAGACTCTTGGTCAGAACCTTGGGATGCCGCGTAGAGAATCACCAAAAATATGATCGCTAACGCCCAGAGTACAAACTGTGTATCTGCGCTCATGCCAGCCGAGCTTTCAGAATCAGAAGAAGCGGTCCATGTTGGAGCCTGGTTCTGATCACTACTTGGCTCGCGCTTACTTACCTGCCTGTCAGGCGGTGTTTTGGTTGTTTCTTGTTTATGTAAATCATCAAGCGGCCTTAGGTCACTTAGATCAGAAACAAGATCCGCTAACCCTGAAAAACCTCTGTTTCCCTTGCTGCCGGCAGCCATCGTTGCTTCACCTTCTGACTCATGAGTTCAAGATACTGCTAAGTCGCTCGCCCCCGTTTTTCCACAAGATGCTCATCGCTCCCTGAAGAATATGAACGTTATTGACGTCAAGATACGACAAGCCTGCCGCCAATTTTTTATCGTCTTTATGGCCAATATGGAAAGCTCCGTCAGCGGTCCCGGTCAAAAGATCGTCCCATTTGCAAAACTGAGCGCTCCCTTTCGACAATATTCCCCGTCTGGTTAATTCCACGCCAAAGTCACTTACCACCAGTGGACCAAACCGGAATTTCTGCCCCGTTCGGAGACTATCGAGAAATTCGGTCAAGAGCCGAACACCTACAGACCGCCATAAACGATCGACAAAGCTCGAGTAAATAGCCTGATTTTTCAGTTCAATCTCCATACTCTGAGATTTGCTAAAGATCATGATGGTATAGGTCGTTCCTGAGGGGATACCATTAACTGAACGACTGACTCCTCCCCAGCGAACCCCGGTTACATCATCAAGAGGAATGCGCCTTCCTTTCCACTCGATACCATCTGGTGAAATGCGGAGCTTATTTTTGAACAGAGCCCCAACTTCGGCCTCATAGGTGATTTCTCTTTGCCACTCTTCCTCTTGTCGCGCAGCATCTTCAACCAGTCTCTCGCGTTGCTCCGCAAGATCATCGAGGGCTCCAGCATCCTCAGCAACCCTGTCTGCAACGTCGACGACCTCAGCGAAAACTTGTCGAAGCATCTCAGTAAGCTTTTTGGCCAATTCAAGTTTTGCAAAATCATTATTCAGCGTAACGGCGAGGGCTCGCACAGAATAAGCTATGTCCTGACTGGCCTCATGAGGTAAGCCACGGCTTTTTTGAACCACCTGAATCGGCTGGGCAACGAGATCCCAGTTCCGTGTAACCTGACAGAGCCGCTCAATTATGGGCTCCAGGTCAGCGTCTGCCAGTTCAAGGTCGAGAGCTTCCTCTACTCGGCTTATCAGAAGATTGATATTTTCCCCTTCCCGCTCCAAAAACTCTTGAGCTTCGACCTCAAATGATTCGACAAGATCAGCAAGCAGCTTTGGCCCCGAAACTTCGCCAAGTTCAGTTGCTTTCTCTACGGTCAAAGTAATGGCTTTCACCAGATCTAGTGAATCCATCTTGCCTAAAGCACTTTTCATTACCTGACGGTAGTAGCGCCTCCTTTCTGCAATCCCCGATTCAACAATAGAAATATCGGTGATTTCTGCGAAACCGGAAACGACACGCTCCTCATTAATGATGCGCCGAAGCGTTTCGGGGTCTACATCTTCAAACGCCCAACCAAGCTCAAGTAGCCAGTCAGATACAGCACGAGGTTCCGTAAGATTGGATTGAGCTAAAGCAGCACCGACTGCATTACAACGGGCGATCGGAAGAATGCCCTCCAAAGAAAAAAGATCGTTGGGTTTGCTCTCAACGGCCGCCAGTACCTCTGAAGCTTTTTTGGGTCCAAGCCCGGGCAGCCAGGCTAACTCCGCTTCCAAGCGCTTTCTCGGCATCGTAAGAATAGAGCGGGCTTCAGAACATTCCTGGGGGTCTAGCAATAGAGCGCCCTCATCCGCCAACTCCATGATTCGGCGGCGGTCGTCTCTGGGTGTTGCGCCAAGCGTTTTAAAAGGATTATCAAACAAGTCCATATTTAATCCTTTTCCTCACCCCAAACAAAACCAATACTCGTCGCGCGCGTTACTTTTTCCTGAGGCAAGCTGGCGAAAGCTGCTTCCAGACTTTCGTCATCCAATTGTGCCTTGCCATTTTTTGCGGCCAGCCTAGCGGCTTCTCGGACAAAGAATGCTGCATCGGAAAGGGGCCTCCCGACGAGCGCCTTCACAAAGCCTTCAACCGCAAGTCCTGGTGACAAAGGAATGCCTGTAAGCAACGAGCCTAATAACGACCTGATTTCCTCGGCCGAAGGCATACCGACCTCAATTACGTGATCAAACCGCCCACGCCTGAGTATTGCCGGATCAATCATGTCAATCATGTTGGTCATGCCAATAACTAACACCCGGTTACTGATCGCCTCTGGAATCCGCCTTAGAAACTCAGCTACTTCCTCGACATGATGAAGACCAGAGCTACTTCCAGAGCGTCGGTCAGTAAGAAATGCCTCCATCTCATCAATCACAACGACCGAGGGTGCGTTATCCAAAGCCTTGTCGAATAGCTCGGATATTTTTTTGCTTGTCTCGTGAATGTAAGGGCTCCCCACACTGTTAGAATCTATCGCATAGCTGGGCCAGCCGATGAACTCAACCAGGCGGTCCACAGCAAAGGTTTTCCCGCACCCTGGCGGCCCATGGAGGATAATGGCGGAGGGAAAATCAATTCCCATTGTTCGGTAGCGCTCAGGATTGAAAATGATGTCCACAACGTGCTCGTTGAAAAAATCCTCGAGTGCTTCGCGCCCGGGAAGATTGAATGATCTCTGAATATCTGCATTGCCGTTTATTTCGGGCACGAGAGGATCTTCTATCCCACCATCATTTCGCTTATTTTCATCCTTGCCCAGTAAACACGCATTTGACGAACCGAGAGCCGCGGGCTTATCCAAAAGTTCGGAACCTGGCGGTACTTCGAACCCGGCAGATCTAACAACGTCAATTAAGTCCCTTACCGACATCCATCCACAAAGAGCGTGGATGCGTCGGAATGAAGATACGGACACGTTAACACCGCCAGTAAGCCATCTGCCGAGTAGCTCATCGTCTGGAATCTCTGAACCTTCAGAAGTCAGAGGCAGCAGACGAGAATATCGTTCAATAAACAAGGAGTTTTGCAGTGATCCATCTGGAAGGCGCTTTCTGGTTTCCTTCCATGCATAAACGAAGCTGAGGGCGTCTGCTTTTGTCTGTGGCCCCGCTCCAGCAGACACCGGTTCGATAGTAGCGTCCGCCCCGGAGGAAAGATAAAAAAAATCTTTCCCGCCAATGCTCAGCGCACTGAACAAATCTTTTTCAATCAGCGCCAAACTACACCACCAATCCAAAAGAGCAGCATCTACAACTAGAACAAGGCTGCGTCCCTTCGTTCGAAAGATTTGCCACCCGTCGCCGGATTGCAGTAAGGAACGAAGTTTAAAATCCGTTCCCAAATCAGCGCCATTGGGAAGCCACTGATCAGTAGACATCAGTGGCCCTTAATAATGTTTGCAGCATCAAATAATTCATCACCCGTAGCCATGCCGACTTGTATCTGGGCAAGCTCGGCGATGACAGTCCGAAGCCGCTGAATATCGTCGTTCTTCATTGCCTCTACCCCAGCCTGTACCAACTGAGTATATTTCTGCTGATCTGTAAATTCTTGGGGGGCCTGAGCCATAGACTTGAACTTATCCACAACGAACCAATCCTGACGCCACAGAATCTCAAAGTTCTTTCCTTTCAGTTCATCAAGGTGGTGGTCAAAGCTAGTGTCGTTATCCTGAATTGCAGTACGTGCCGTATGGACCAGAGCGTCAAATGCAGAGGCTTCGGATGGACGGGCATGCTCACGAATATAAGTGTTGAAGAACTCTACAACGTTCTCGAGTTCAATGGCTCTCGTTTCCTTAAGATGTGATTTTTTAACATCAGCAATCAGACGCTTTGCGTCCAGGATATTTTCCATCGCCTGCTTGGTAGACTCAGGGTCAGAGTTCTCATCCAGACTATTCACTGAACGCAGTTTTTCACTAGCCTTCGTTAGCCTAGGATCGTCAATCTTCGAGCTAAAATCGTCAACGCGAGAGAGCGTTCTTTCGCCTTCCTGGACAATAGAGTCGGCAGACGCCGAATAGTCATGCATGCCTTCTTGCGGGGAGTAAAAGCTTCGGTCTGAATGGAAAGTGCCTCCAATCGCCGGGATTGATACGTTAAATACAATGTTCCCGGAGTCGAGAATCTCATACTCACACTCAAGATCAGCACCAGCGGGAATGACGCCTTCGTCAAAATCACTACCAGAAATCTTTAACGAACCGACGGGACGATTGTCACGAATAGGATCCCCAATCTCACCCTCCCAGAGGATGAAGTTCAACGACCCTGATGCTCCCGCCTTCAGAGACTCACCCGCTTTGTAGATCCGCTTTCCTTTGGCCGGAAGATGATCTCCTGCCCGAACCAAATAATCGGGTTCAGGACGCCCTCCCAATTTGTTCAACACCTCTATCGCAATTGAATGCGAAGCGGGGATCGCATCAACTGTGGCAGCGGTTCGTGTGATAATAATTGAGTCTTGAGAGAGTGGAATTTTCCCACCACTCCCATCAAACACTGAAACGGTGAATTTGTTCTCACCTGACTTTGATAGGCTCAAAGTTAATGTCGCGCCATTGGCCAGAGGAACACGCCCTGATGTCCAGCCTGTGTCTGCGCTATCGACTTGGAATTCTGCGCCCTCTGGAATTTCGCCCGGTATCTTTACAGCAAGTTTTGCATTGACGTCTGGTGTTCGAGAAATGTAATTGAACGAAATATCTAGACTGCCAGTATTTGATAGCGTTCCCCGGTTCCCCTTTCGACTTCTCCGCTGCGTACTCCAATCGATCGACTCAGCGAAAATACTCGCTCCCTCTGCAACAGCTGTCATTGGGTTAACGTCTGTGTTGGCAGGGATTCCGAGTTCAAATGCAACCTTATCTCGAAGTGGCTTATAGTTGGTGGGACCGCCCACAAATACTATTCGCTCGAGGTCGTGGGGGCTCAAGCTGGCTTTTGCCAATGTATCTCGCGCAGCATCGATAGTTTCTGAAAGTCTATCGGCAATTAACCCATCCATAGTCTGCCGAGTTAGCGGGATATCCAAGTAAATCTCTTCACCATCAAGATCACGGGCTCTGGCTTCCACTTCCGTCAGACTTATTACGGCCTCCTCACTCGCTGATAGCTCAATCTTGGCCCGTTCTGCGGCCCACGCCGCCAACCTAATGAGTGGCTCAAATTCCGAATCAGTCGAAAAGTTCTCTGGTAAGTTAAAATTTTCCATCAACCAGGGCTTTACAACGTTACCAAGCAACATACGATCAAAATCTCGCCCGCCGCACATAGAGATACCCCCATGGGCGTGCAAGTTGATTCGGCCGCCCATGCTCTCAGCTACCGCAATATCCAACGTACCGCCGCCCAAGTCGTATATGAGAAACATCCCATCAACGTTTCGGGCTCGCATAACACTCATTACTGCCGCGACAGGCTCTTGCATTAAAGCGACGTTACCTATGCCAGCCATGTTCGCAGCCTGCATAGTCGCGTCTCGCTGCATTTGGTTGAAGGCAGCCGGAACTGTTATCACTGTTCCCGTGTCAGGATCGCTCCTGACCTCTTCCGGTAAGTAGCCATAGAGCGCTTTGAGGACCTCCGCAGAACACTCCTCGGGAGTTTTCGTTAGATTGACTGCCGGTAGTTCGACAGGAGTGCTTGTCCCCATCAATCGTTTGAAGAGCATTGCTGAATTCTTCGGGCTGTGGGGTGCGGAATCGTACGCCCTCTTCCCTACGTACTTGTTTCCGCGACGATCAATATAGATGACTGAGGGAGTGACGTCGTTCTGCTCCGGACTTTTCCAGATTCGCGTGTCCGTGCCATCGTATGAACATATCGCGCTGTTGGTGGTACCCAGGTCAATTCCTACAAAGTGCTTCATTGTTCTGCGATCCTTAACGTCACGGTGCCCGTTCTCACAATTCCTTCATCACCCATGATGATGGGCTCCAGCATTTGATCCACAACCAGCGTATCAGAGGCGTCGAACTCTTCGATGTTGAGCGGAGTGGCGGCCATGCCAGGATCAAATGACTGA
This sequence comes from Marinobacter panjinensis, assembly GCF_005298175.1. Taxonomy (NCBI): domain Bacteria; kingdom Pseudomonadati; phylum Pseudomonadota; class Gammaproteobacteria; order Pseudomonadales; family Marinobacteraceae; genus Marinobacter; species Marinobacter panjinensis. The sequence goes on along the minus strand of NZ_SZYH01000001.1, from coordinate 487,973 downwards.
CCCTCTACATTCACAATGCGAAGGCCGGCCTGAGTTAAAGACTCATCGACTTTCCTCATGAACCAGTTAAATTGATTCCTGTAGCGCTTGGTCTCGCCGGCTTCAAGACGCCCCAATAATCGATCGAAGACCCTTCCAAATCGCCAAGCCTCGACAGCCATCGTCAGCACCGACTCGCGCATTGCCTGAGTCTCTGCGACCTGCGTTCCGGTTTCATCCATGTGTCACTCCTACACAGCACTTTGTTAGTAGCCTAGCAATTAACTGGCTTTTTGGCCTGCTTAACTGACCCTGACCCGGAATTCTTAACCGTTTAAAACTGGAAAATCCGGCATGATAGACCCTTGAACAGGAGGTCATGCCATGAAGCGATCCCGTTACACCGAAGAGCAGATTGCCTTCGCCCTGAAGCAGGCGGAGTTGGGAACGCCGGTTCCGGAAGTCTGCCGGAAAATGGGTATTTCTGACGCCACGTTTTACACCTGGCGCAAGAAATTCGGCGGACTAGGGCCTTCCGAACTCAGACGCTTGAAGCAGCTGGAGGAGGAAAACCAGCGCCTGAAACGGGTGGTGGCGGATCTGAGCCTGGACAAGGCCATGCTTCAGGATGTGCTGTCAAAAAAGATCTGAGACCGCCTCGCAAGCGTCAGCTGGTCGATGATCTCCAGAAGCGATTCGGAGTCAGCCAGCGGCAGGCTTGTGCGGTCCTGGGACTCTCCAGAGCCTCCTATCACTACAAATCGGTGACTCGTGACGCCTCTGCGCTATCGATGCGGATCCGGGAGATCACCCAGGTGCGGATCCATTATGGCTACCGTCGTGTCCACGTGTTGTTGCAACGTGAAGGATGGCAGGATAACCACAAACGCGTGTACCGGTTGTACCGTGAGCAGGGCCTGTCTCTGCGCCTGAAACGCCCCAGGCGGAACAAGGCTGCGAAGAACCGGCAGCCCGTGTCTCAGGGCGAGTTTCCCAATCACATCTGGGGCATGGATTTCGTATCGGATGCCCTGTTTGACGGCCGCCGGCTGCGGTTGCTGACCATCATTGACCTGTTCACTAGGGAGTGCCTTGGCATCATCGTCGGACAAAGCCTGAAAGGCGAAGACGTCAAAGAAGCACTGACGCGGATCGCTCGTTTTCGAGGTAACCCGAAACTACTAAAAGCAGACAACGGCTCCGAATTCGCCGGCAAGGTCATGGACCGGTGGGCCTATGAGAGACAGATAGAAATTGATTTCTCTCGGCCCGGCAAGCCCACGGACAATGCGACTGTGGAGTCATTCAACGGCAGACTCCGCCAGGAATGCTTGAACGAGAACTGGTTCCTGTCACTGACAGATGCCGAGCAGAAGATTGAGGCTTGGAGAACGTTCTATAATCAAGTCAGACCCCACTCCGCATTGGGGTGGTCGACGCCCTCTGACTACGCCCGAAAACACGCTGTTTCAGGTTATCTGGAACCGCAATTAGAGCCGGATTTTTCTGACAATGAGCGGTACTAAAACGGGGTTAAGGTCAAGAGCCGGATTTTTCTGACAATGAGCGGTACTAAAACGGGGTTAAGGTCATAATTGACCTTACCTAAGGAGTGCCCGGTCAAACTAGCAGGGAGCAGGTCATCTATCGCTTTCTTCTATTGGATCTTTGAATACTTGCTCTCACAGCGTCCTGGCACATAGAAGAGCTTTGAGCTTGAGGATTTTATGGCCAGTCGAAGAGCCTACTCTAAATCTAGAGTTTGAGTTCAGGGACGAGATTTTGTATTCAGACTATGCCGAAGCCCGGTGCAGCGATTAAACCTGAGGATTTCTATCCAGAGGTAAAACAACATCGCGGTAAATCGCGAGCATTAGAGTAGATTGTTAAAAATCGCAAAAAATCGCGGGGCACGCCTCCCCTTCGACCACATTGATCTACGATGAGCCGCTTGAGCAGTCCTTAGCAGAAGCGTTGCAGAGTGTTGGATACCTATAGCTGAAAGAACGTAGCGACAGAGTATTTATGGAAAAGTAGCCAACACTGAATTCGCATCACCGAATAGGAAGTCAGTTGTGGTCAGAGCAAGGCAAACCTTGCCTCATCGCTCGATTAGAAGAAGAGTCTCTGGGTCTATCCTTTCTGGATCGATACCTACGACTTTTCCCTCCAAATCATACAGAACACCATCCTTTTGCTTGTAACGTATGCCCATCCTTCTCAGCTTTCTTGTCGCCGCAAAATACTCGTGCCATCGGTGATCTACTACTGAAGAGCAGCCACCCTCCAATAATGATTGAACCGATATAGACAAAAAATAAGAAAACGTGGTCTGGGCTTCCATCACCATATATTTGACTGTCGTAAAGAGCTTCTCGATACGTAGCATTCGGATTTGCCGCAAAAATCAGGCAAGAGAAAGACGCCAGGATTACAAATATCATTGAATGCTTCTTCATACTAATTCCTTTCTCTTCCCAATAAGGATCCGGGACCTTGATCACCGACTGCATTAACGTTCGACTCTATGCAAACCCCGGGTGGCCTTACCCCGGTAAAAATGGCGAGGCCCTAGTCACTAACTGCCACTGAACCTTCAAGCTATGCCAGGAGGCGGCCCGGATGAGCATCAAGAACTCGTCGAGGCGTCAGGAAATACATGTCGCAACAGGAAATCCATCAAAGAAGCCAAGAGAAAAAGAGAGACTGCATATAAAGTAGTGTTCAACGCTAAGCCAATTTGGCTCCCAATTGGACCAAGACGAATACCCTTGGAGAGGTCATCTGTAAGGTCAGCATCACCGAGGATACCAAGCCCACCAGACATCCCTAGCAATGTGCCAAAAAAACCTACGTAAAGAATCAGGGGAACAACGATATCTGCCGACTCTCGGTATTCCCGATATCTCGTCCCCAGCAGCATCAGGCACAGTGTGATGAGAAAGATCCAGAGTGTAACGAACTGCACTGGTCCTCTATAAAGCGCTAACTTTTTCGCATTCCTATCCACCTTTTCCATGTTTATGGAACGGGAAATGTCTGTTACGACCCGGTTCGCGATAAGGTCTCTTACTCCATCTTTGATATTGTCGTCGTAGACAAAGATAGCTCGTTGAAGTATTTGCTTTATTCGAGGTGAAATGGCTCCGATTGGCGAGTCGTAAACGGTTTCCCACGAAGTTGGTGCCCACCAGGGCCCCTCCAGATAGCGGACTATGTTCGATGAACCTTGCCAAGCGCGAGGGCCGAATGTTCGATCTAGTCCACTAAACAAATTAAACGCATATTCCCATTCGAGCGTCAGACTTGTTTCTTTGCGAACAGAATTGATCGTTACGAGTGGAACGCCGCGATCAATGTAGATAATCGATGAGACTTTCGCGGGTTCGTCAATCTGACAAGTCGTTAGAATTTTGAAATCTTCAATCGTGCTTCGAGTGGTGCAGGAATCAATGTCTGGAAGCGCATCTCCGATGTCCGGTCCAGGGCTAAGCCAAAAAAGGCCGACAGAGAGTATGTATGCAAGAACGATAATGGCAACTGAGATCGCAAATCGTCCTAGAGGAATATCGCTCACAAAAACCGTGCTCTGCCATCTCTCATCACTCATGCTTGGTCGCCTTTCTGATTAACCGCCCTACTTGCAGAGGATATAAGGCAAGGGATGCTGCCCAGCGTTATTAGATACCGCTGCAGGAACCAATATTCGCTTTAAGTTTTCTTCGTTTATGCCGCTAAGCATTTCTTGTGTACCTGCGGTTAACTCTTTGAATCTAGAATCGCTAGTCTCTGGAATACAAATTTCAAAACGCTGATGCCAACCTTCCCCCCAATAGACATGGAGAAGCCAATTATCATCAACTACTTCAATCGCACGCATAGAGTCGCCATTAGCCAGATCACCATATAAGCCTAATCGCTCAAACGTGGTTGATGTTTCGTGATTAGCGTAAAGAGTGGTACCGACAGCACGGGCGTCTAGCTGCCATCGGTTCCCGTTCAACTGCAAATCTTCCACTGAAAAGAGTAAATCTGACGGGAAGCGGTGAAGCTGGCCAATCCGCTGACCGCCGTGCTGAGCCAGAAGCACAAGGTATGCTCGATCGGCCTCTTCCCAAGCGTATCCCATGCAGCGGTTCTGATTCCGAATCGAAAAGTTCGTGGCTTCCTTCCCTACACTAGTCTGCAACGGTGTAAGTCCACCCTCCGATGGAACAAAACCCCATATAAAACAAGCACCTCTGAACTCGGTGTCGGCAACAACGGTCACAGGATCAATCGCAAGAGTCCGAAGGTAATAAAAGGAGTCAGCAACCGCAGGTCCGCCTTTAATTAATTGGTTCTCATAGAAATATTTACCATAAGGAACACTTCGGTAAGCCACCGCTTCAAATTCTGTTTTTGTATCTGCCTGCGCCAAGCTGGCACTAAGGCCGATCACAACCGTCAAATATCTCAGGGTCATTCCACTGTCCAACATATCCCTCTATTGGCCGAACATTACCACCAACCGTTTCTGCTTCTCCTTCAATATCCATCCCCAGTACCCTTGGGTCCATGATTCGATCTGCTACTAATCGAACGGGATCTGAGCTTGGGTTCTCTAAAATGAGTTGGAACCCATGTGTCGTCTGAATTACGAACTTTCTATTCTCGTTCGACGAAAATGACCCTGCAACCGAGAACTGGATCATTTCACTGAGGTGTTCAGGTAGCCTCGCCCTCATGGCACTGTCTGCAGTCAAAGCTAGTCGAACATTTACAATACAAACATCTGGGCGTTCACTTGATGAAGACGAGCCTGCAGACACTGTGTATAAAACAAAAACGGAAATTGCCAAAATCGAGAATACATCGATCATTACAATCGCAGGATTCCTCCTCGCGTTCATAGGTCGATTTTATTCGCGGAAATTTCAATAACGCGGACAGCGTCCGCTCTACTCTTTTTCGGGCACGACGATTCCGCATGTAAATCGTAACGGGTTACTTTGAAGGCTTGACTCAACTCTCCATTGTTGTTCGGGGCAGAATAGTGAAAATAATCGAGATGTAAGCCCCTCTGCAGTCGGTCCGAAACTAAAGTTCCGCGCACGACGACCGGATGGGGTTTGACGAGTTCGGTAGTATTAAGATTCCAAATAGAAGGAGCCCTGAGGGTAGTCGCATCTGATAGTAATCCACACAAACAATAAGAAACCGAAATGCTGACGTCATCTTCTAGTTCGACAGGTCGAAACGATATTGTGATATCAATTGGCCAGCGTTGAGAGCCTGTAGCTTTTCCTTCAGTATTTGAGAATGCCACGTCAACTCTCGATAACACCTCAACTGCTTCAACAAATTTACTTACTTCGTCTTTATTTTGGCCGATATACTCCTTTCGTACATTGGGTGAAAACGACTCACAGCGATCACCCTCTGAACTTTTGAATGCAGCCACATTCGGATGCGGAGGAGGCGGACCAAACCTAGGGTTGCACCCTTGCGGATTGAATATCATTAATTGGGATCCAATCTGAAGGGAGCGGATATGATCGATAAAATGCCCTCCGGAAGGTACTTGGGAGATTGATAATACAACGTAGTCTTCGACTTTTGTGTCTTGCTCGCCCGAATGGGATGCATAGTTAACAACTGTTTGAATCAGAAACAATATTGAGATCAATATGAACAGTTCCGCGAGTGAGATGAGCCCTTTCATAGTCAACGCTCCGGCTGCTCACTCAAATGCAAGCAGGAATCCCGGCTCCTGCGAATGCTCGATGAGAGCGCCGGTTAAATTCTTACCGTCAGAGGTTCTTCCGGTAAACCTAATAGTGATTCGTGTCCGAACATCCGATATGTCAGTTACCTTCATTTGGGCAACGCCGGAAAGGTTGCTGATCCCGTACTCATTTCCCGCAGTCGTGGGGAAGTCATGGGGAATAGTCGCAACAACTTTAAATGGCTCGACTTGTACAACTTTTATTGAACCATCCACGTTTTGGTACACAGCGAAGTTGCCGTTTTGATCGGGCGATATATTGGAATACCCTCTAACTGCCGGACTGTTCGACGCCTTCCGGCGTTCTATGTCCGATGGTTCGTGCGCGTCGTTCACAGAACGCTCATATTTACCTGTTTCTGCAACCTCACGCTCGGTGACCTCCTCGTGTTTCAGGAGAGGCTCAAGAGATTTCCCGACCATTGCAGCGCCGCCAGACATTAGAGCTTGCCCAACCACAGGCCAAAGAGTGCCACCGGAGAACACAGTTATCGCGAATCCGACCGCGATATTGGCAATACCCGATAACAACAAGCCAACATCTATCTCCCCACGGACTTTCTTCTTTTTCTCAATGATCTGCTTCTTTCTTTCCCGCTCTTGCAGCACGCCCTGAAGTTTTTTTTGTTTTTCTTCGCGAGTGGAATCATCGGGGCTGTCCTCTATCTCACTTCGAAGCTCTTCTACCCGGCGATCAAGCACATCTATTTCGCCGCTTAGTTTCGCAATATCGTCATCGAGAGATGTCGCAACAAGTAGCAGCGTATCCTCACACTGCTTATTTGGGGCTAAGAGGCGTTTCGCGGCCCGCTCTTGATCTGCTCTATCATTGAGGGATGCTATTGCGCGAATCTCATTATCAAGCGCGTCCTGAGCTGCGGGATCAAAATTGCAAACGTCCAATATGCTCTTTCTATATTCTTCAGAAAGAACGTCCTCGCCTGTTTCCCTAATAGACTCCAAGAACTCAGTTCTTCTTTTTGCGAGTATGTCCCTCAGTTCGGTGAGCTTTTCCTCCTTAAACTTTGGACTCTCTTTAGAATCACGCGCGACTGCCTCAATTTCAGAAACGATTGAGTTAATAGCATCATAGTCATTGGAGTTCGCGAATGGCTCATATGCGTTTAGGTTGCGGAGGACTGAAAGAAGCTGATCAAACGGTTGCTCAGTTTCAGAAGACGCATCCCCGTCTTGCGAAAAAACATTCGGGGAGAAAATAAGCAAGAATACCCAGGTCAGTGAGGCGACATTTATCCGAAAAGAACGCCTTGTTATTTGTAAAAGCATCATCCGCTCCTTGGTTGATGGATAGCCCTCGACAGCCTCGGCTTAACTATTTGCCGAAAAAACATTCTAAAACGTGGCCGACTTCTCGAGAGTCATTCCTGTGACTTAGACATTCTCTTCTAAAACCTGGGACTCATGACTCAAGCAGTATAGATTAAATTTCAGAACGGGCTGCATCCTGCCCATAAGGTATAGTCCACTCTTATGGCCTTTTCTAGTGCTAGGGCAATTAAGCCTAATTTTCTAATGACTAGATGAAAGAAGTTGCCTGGACTTGCAATCCGTCCAGCGGGCCTGACCCTGACCCCGTTTCAGGTCCACCCGGAGTTGGAAAAATCCGGCTTCTGAGCCGGACGACGAATTTAGCACTTTGTGTGGAAACCGGAAGAAACACCCTATTCTAGAATCTACTTCAAGTTTGTTTAGCACTTTGTGTGGATTTTAGTGGGTAAGTCACTGTTATTTGGTAACGGAAGTTTAGTACTTTCTGTGGTCGTCCACTAATTGAACGACAACACAAAGTGCTAAACCTTTCCACGCTATGATTCTGTAGTGTTTTTGAGATTTTTTACAGTAATGTTTTTCGGATGTTCAAAAGTGACAATGCGCGGAGCCCCTTTGCGCTTGAATGGGGATCGCTCAGTGGAACTACTGTGACTGCTTGGCCGAGTGCCCTGAGTATTTTGCCTATTGAACCCGAGAAAGCATATGTGTGTTAAGCGAGGGGCGGGTCAACCCTCGTTACAGGGCGCCCTCTTCTGATTCGAGAATGAAGTCGTACCAACCCGAGAACCGCTTGATAATGTCTTGACCACCGAAATCGTCATTCTTGTCATAGACAAAGTAGTCGGTACCGCCAGCTCGAAGCGTTAGCTCACCTTGCAAGTACTCCCAGTATGCATATGTGACGAAAAGGTAGTTATCATTGATCAGGAACCCAAGCATGTTTGGCATATGGCTGTAGAAGTGAAGTCTTAGTTCGGACTCTGGTGCGATCTCCGCAACATGCTTCGCGGTGAACTTGACGGTTTCAGATATGGATGAAACCGATTGAAAACGACGGTAGATTCGCTCGTTCGTCTTACACTCATTGGGGTCGAGAAGTGCAATGTCGATCTGAAATTGCGTACGATTGGCGATCAGCGAGTCAGGGTCATTCTCGTTCAGAAGTTTCTCGAGAACGCTCGTCCAGCCATGCCGACCGGCGACACCAAGATACTTAATGGTGACGACGCGTTCGTTGGAAACAATTTCCGAAATCTTGGTATGGAGTTCGTTCGAGTAAATGATGTTCATTTGTTTTTGGCTCTTTACGACCTTCTCGTATATCTCGAACATGATCTGCATGAGGATCAGGGCCAGAACTACCAGAAGAACCGAGTACGAAAGCTCCGCTACATTGGCAGGCAGAAGGTCAGGCGGCAGCGAGTGGAGAAGAAGCGCAGCGAGCATAACAATGTAGGCGATCGGCTTCTTCGCGACCTCGTAGCCCTCGATGAGCCTGTCTGTCAATGTCAGCTTGCCCTGTGCCATAAGGTCCCCTTCTGCCGCATAACAACTAATAATGTGTTTGTGGTATATACAAGTAACTTAGGCTGGCTTTCGGTAAGCCAGTTTCTACGCTAGCAAGTACCTCGATTTCTTTGGTGCCTGACAGCTTCTTGATGCAGGCATTGATAAAGCAAAGAAACAGAGGGTAACAATTATTCTTTACTCAAAATCCATGGCTCATTTCTAAGAGTTGTTAGAATCCCAAGCTTCATTCTTTGGCGCGCAAATTCCATACCAGTAAATATATGTCATTGTATTAAAATGTATTTAAATTTCGATAAAAGATATTGAAATATCCGGCGTAAAAAAAATCGACATTTTTTTTCAAGACATTGCCAGTATGAAATTCGCCCGCCAAGCATCTGCTAAAAAGCGATTAGACAGGCTTTATCGAGACTTTGAATGGCCCCTGAGCCAAACGGTAATACCCCATAGCACTTGGCCAATGATATTGCCGTCACTTTTCATAACAAATAATAAAAATTTCTCAATTATTTTATTAGCAATCAGTTATTAACGCATCTGAATGATCATAAATTAAAGCAATCTATATTCCAATTTAAAATCTGTAAAGCACTGATTGCTCGGAATTTTTTTTATTACTAAATAATGAATTTATTTTCTAAATTAAATATCGTGTATTTAAGCTATTTAAATATATAAAACTAAAAGGTGAAAAATGAAAAAAGACAAACAAAGAATTTTTTTTAGACACATACCGACGCCGAAAAAAACTTTTGACTATGGCTGTGAAGTGGCAAAGAAACCTAACAAAACCATCTACGAACATATTAGTACGGACCTAATGAGCAGGGATGATAGCTTTGAAGTGCTCGCCGTAACCGCTGTCGCCGCTGAAAAATATTTTCCAATCCGCTGTTTCCAGGGCGAAACTCACCCAAAGGCTTTGATTCTTTTCAAGCCAGCGGCCTGAGTAATGACGGGCCGGTAAGATATGGATTGCCAGAGTTTCATCGAGGTTTAGAGTTGTATCCCAGTCCGCCTCATAAATCTGATCCTCGGGAAACCCCCAGGAGCGAAAATGCTCACCGACGCCCAGGCCAACGATGACGTCACCAATACGGCCCTTCATGGCCATCAGGGTTGGATGGTCAAGGTGATCCCAATTCATGGGAGATCAACAGATAGTCGACATCGGGAATGTCGTCAGGGATAAACGGGCTTGCGCCCTTAAAGGCTTCATTCGTTAAAGGTTCAGGTGACGCGTTCTGGCTCAGCACTGGATCAATAAATATCCGTTTGCCGGCAAGCTGAATAAAAAAGAGGAATGCCCAAGCCAAACGACTATGTCCTCTGCCCTGTCAAGGCTGTTCAGGTCAGTGACGTCTGTCGGCACTGGGCCCGGCGGGGTTTTGTCGTTGTCGGCGCCCATCAACATATCGATCCAGCCCTTCTGGTCATCCTCATTAATTGTTGTTTCCGGGTCGGGCTGCAGATTCTGGAATCGACCATCGACGTAATTTGGCGAACGATCCAGGCTAGCTACCTCTGCAATCGCACCAAATTTTGGATGTTGCAGATAGGCGTACCCACTCAACGCCAGTGATGCGATCACGATGGCGAAGAGGCCCGAAACTTTTTCCACTTCATAGCGGCAGTTATCATGAGGTTGGTACCAAAGGAAGGCGTGTCCAGAGCCTTGGCCGTTATGTATACCGGCCAGGCTGTCGCTGCAGCGTTTGCCGCGCCGATCGGCAGTTACCTGGGTGGAATCATCGGCTGGCGCGGGGTATTTTGGGTTCTGGTTCCCATTGTTGCCGTGACTCTTATGTGGCAACTCCTTGTGCTGCCCTCCATGCCCGCAAATGATCGGCAATCATTCCGCTCACTGTTAGACGTGTTAAAACGCCCTTATTTTGCTCGGGGTATTGCAGCCGTGATCTTCACATTTGCAGGTGCCTTTTCGATGTTTACCTATCTGCGCCCCTTCCTTGAAAACGTCGCAGGTGCTGATGTGATCACGCTGTCCCAGTTGTTTCTGGTACTCGGCTGTAGCGGCTTTATTGGTACATGGGCTGGTGGGAAGTTTGCCAATAACCACGTTACCCGGTTGCTGAAGTTGGTGCCCTTGGTCATGGCGGCCGTCACTTTGGGACTACTTGGCTTTGGGCAATTTGTGGCTGTCAGGGCGGTGCTGCTTGCCGTTTGGGGAGCAATGAAAACGACAATGTCCATTAGCTGGATGGCATGGCTTTCACAGAATGTTGATGATTCACCCGAGGCAGCAGGCAGCTTGATCGTTGCCGCCATTCAGGCGTCTATCCTCTTGGGCGCCGGGCTCGGCGGAATATTGCTGGACCTGATTGGAATCCATGCGACATTTATCGGCAGCGCCCTGTTATCCGGCTTGGCGATCTTACTGGTTGGGTCCGGCAACAGGCTTCTTAAGGGGTACCGCTAACAGTACCCGAGAGGCAACGATGGAATAGTCGGTTAACCATAACTCCCTTCTGCCCTGACCTTTTCCAGTCGTGACCTGGACGCCTAATTTAGTACTTTGTGTGCAAATCGAAACTAGCCCTCTATTCTAGAATTCACTTTAAGTTTGTGTAGTACTTTGCGTGGAATTGTGGGTGCAAGTTACTGATTCGTGGTTGGGAAGGGTTTAGTACTTTCTGTGGTCGTCCATGATTGTAGTATTTCTTCTTAACGTCCTCCGGCTGAGTCCTGGAAAGTTCCTCACGAGCGCCAGGTCGAGTGAGCGATTGCCAATGTGTGAGCCACGCTCTAAATCCTATCAGTTACTCGAAATTGGGTTCATACTGGATGCTGAAAGCATGGGCATCAGACAGAGGTGGACAGACCGCATGAGTAAAAGCCAGGACAGAAAAAAAGACACTAAAAAGAAACCGCTTTTAACCGCCAAGGAAAAAAAGAAGGAGAAAAACGCAAAGAAAAATGAAACCGATATACTGGGACATTGATTTAAGGGGGAGTTGATGTCTCCCCCAAAATTGGCCATTAGCTCGGGTCTTCAGCGCTAATTTGAGCCCACTTCCCCGGTAATCCACGAAACGAATGCACGAACCTTGTCCGTGCGAAATTTTGCCTCTGGTGCAACGAGGTAATACTGGTATTCCGACGGCACCGAAATGTCGATTGGGCACTGAAGCAAGCCGGCTTTAAGTAGATCGGCAACAAGACTGTACCGCATCAACGCAATACCTCTGCCTGCAAGCACGGCTTCTACAAGCGTCGTTCCCTCTGTAACTCGCAGCGTTATCGAGCTTTCAGATATTTCGATGCCAAGCTCTTCCTGAAACGCAATCCACGAGCTTTCCATGTCGATCGATTGATCGATAAGCCAGGGAAGCCTCGCCAGGCTCTCGGGCGTCACAGGCTCGTTATCAATGAGCATGCTGTGACAGACCGGCAGCAGTTTCTCTTCGAGTAATGGTCTGGATTCGAGCCCGGCATAGTCCCCCCTCCCAAAACGAATCGCGAGGTCGACACCATCACCCTGAAAATCCACCAACTGGACGCTGGGTTGCAGGCCTAGCTGGATCTCCGGGTGAGCTTTCAGGAACGAGTCAATTCTGGGAACAAGCCACCGACTGGCAAAGGATGGCACCGTTGCCACGGTTAAACGCCCGGGATCAGAATTCGGCGCAAACAGCGCTATGCCTCTCTCCAGCTCTTGAAATCCCGTTTCTACATACCCTGAAAGCGCCCTGCCTTCGTGCGTCAATTGCACTTGCCGGGTTAAACGAACAAAGAGCTTCAAACCCAGAAAATCTTCGAGGCCACGGATATGGGTGCTGACGGCCGCTTGGGAAATGTTCAGCGCCTCCGCTGCGGCCTTGAAGCTCAATTCTCTGGCGGCGTAGCGAAAGGCCTGTAATGCCCTGAGTGGAGGGAGTTTCTGCATTGGATTCGCTCAGCTTACGGTTAACTTTTAATTAAGCATAGAACCATTTTACCCGTTTGTTCCCATCACCGTCGACTGAAAGAATTCAGGTGACACAAACCAGATCAGCACTAAGGAGAAACCACCATGAAGATTGAAGTTCCAATCGTAAGTGCCTTTGTTGACGGCGATTCCGGTGGAAACCCGGCAGGTGTTGTTTTGAACGCTGAGCGGTTCAGTTATGAGCAAAAACAGAAGATCGCGGCGGCTGTCGGCTTGTCGGAAACGGCTTTTGTTTCTCCGTCTGAGTCAGCAGATATAAAGCTGGAATTCTTTACGCCAGCCCGGCAGATCGCTCACTGCGGCCATGCGACGATCGCGACATTCAGTTATCTGCGTCAAAACGGTCTGCTGACCCACGATCAGTCATCCAAGGAAACGATTGATGGACGACGCTCAATAAACATGGAGGGCGACTTGGCGTATATGGAGCAAAAAGCCCCCCGGTACGAGCAATTAACTGATGCCGATTTGGAGTTGGTTCTCGCTGCTCTCGGGATAACCAGCGCTGACCTGATTGCGGGGGCCGAGCCAAAACTCGTGAATACAGGTAATAGCTTTGTCGTGATCGGTATTCGCAACGCTGAGGTTATCAAGCGTCTCCAGCCAGACTTTGATTTGATTGAGAAGCTCAGTGACGCTCTTGATTTGATCGGTTTTTACGTTTTTTCCTTTGATGGCGTCGAATATGGACGGGACGCAGGGGCCCGAATGTTCGCGCCCCGGTATGGGATACAGGAAGAGTCCGCTACGGGCATGGCTGCTGGCCCATTAGCATGTTATCTGCGGGAGCATCTCGGCATCGATAAAGCGGAGTTCTCACTTGAGCAGGGACGCTGGATGTCACCGCCCTCACCTAGCGTTATCAATGTCCGTTTACATATTGGCGCTAATGGCAACGTAGAAAGCCTGTTTGCCGGAGGACGGGGAGCTCTCAAAGAAACCACAGAAGTTGAATTATGGTGATTCTGAGACACGTTTAATACATCCGGGCTCTGGTGATATTCGTCCCGAGGGGGGCCGCGCCGCTCGCGGTATTTCTGACTTGGATGCCGAATTTAGTACTTTCTGTGTTCGTCTACCGAGTAATGGTTTCTCCATACGGCTTGGAGAGCCTATACCTAGTACACTAATGATGAGCATGTAACCTATGTGGCAGCCAACGAATTGTGTTCGCTGAACCTGATCGATAGGAAAGGCTTCTGGAAACGGAAGCACGCCACAACGACAAACCACTGGAGGTTTCTGAACTAATGAACATTATCCCTGTAATTACTCTGTTTGGCGGCTTGGCGGCATTTTTCACTCTAGCCGTTACACTCAGTTATGCTGCTGGCAAAATTCAGGCCATTGAGAAGCGTAACGAAAATCAACTGATCGGCTAGCAATTGTCTCGAAGCCGGAATTTTTGTAGGCACCCCCGCGCCGATAGCTTTTGCGGAGCGTTGGCGGAGGCCTTCTTCTGCCAGGGGGCGCGGACCGCAGGGGTGCTGGTGCGCAGGCTAGACCTGTCAGGACTGGATTTTGATCCTCACTTGCACATCGGTTGCTCTACCGGCAACCCGGTAGGAATGCCCTGGCCCGGGCAACTCTATGCTAACTCCAACACCTCCGACAGTCCGTTACCGCACGGATGGGGGTCGCCTGGGGATGGTAAATTCACGGAGACCATTCAGCGCCCAGAGGTGGATCGTAATGGAAGAGCCCGCCAGTCTTGAAGACATCCTGACGCGCATCGGAAAAGCCGAAGACCATGACGGTGACCATACCTCTACCAGAGCGGTGGTAAACGCGCTGGGGCGTCGCTCTTTTGCGCCACTGCTTTTATTGCCCGGACTCGTCACCTTATTGCCCATAGGAAGTATCCCGGGTGTCCCTACAGTTATGGCCGTACTGATCTTGCTAGTGTCGGTGCAGTTGTTATTCGGTCGGCGATCGTTTTGGCTTCCTGCTTGGCTTCTCAATCGCTCCGTATCTCGCTCCAAGCTTGAAACGTCCCGCCGCTGGATGCTTCGCCCCGCCAGATTTATTGACTTCTTCCTTCGTCCACGCCTCACCTTCCTCATCAATGGAGTTGGGGTTTATGTCATCGCCCTTATCAGCATTGTTATAGCGCTAATGATGCCGCCGATGGAGCTTGTGCCTTTCTCCGCGGTTGGCGCGGGGCTGTCGCTCACCCTGCTTGGGTTGGCCCTGTTAGCACACGACGGATTGGCTGCCCTTTTGGGTATCGTTGTCACAACGTCTACCCTCTGGCTGGTTTTCTCTAGCGTAACAGGGCCTTAGAAGTTCGTTTTCACTCGGGTTCAATGGGCAATTAACGGTTTTGGCATTGAGCCTTCTCTTCTAGACTAACGTTTTTCAGCTTAGGTATATTAACTATTTAGTTGGACTGACTGCCCCCTTAAAACGTGAAAAAGTGCCCTGGCTCAAGTGATCGGGTAATTACAGCGGGACAGGTTATAGTCGGGGGAAAGAATTCAACTCTGTCCCCCGGTTCAATTTACTGAGGCGTCCATGAATCAACGTGCTGTTTCCACTCAGAGTCGACGTTCTTGAATACGAGAATGGTCTGCCCGGCACAATGGTCGATTAACACCTTGAGTGTCTTAGCGTGTTCTGAATAATCAGTCCCAGAACGCAGACCCGAGAAACGAATGTAGGCATGAAGATAGGTCGTTGGTCGCAACCTTTCGATTCCAGGGTCATCAGTTCGTATCCTACCCCTGAAGTGGACCGTCGTTCCCCTAAAGTCGACAACCGATTCCACTTCAGCATTAAGCTTGAACAGGTCATCCAAACCATAGCCCTGATATTCGATGAGATATGGTTCGTATTCAGTGTGGTCGAGGGAGTACGGCTTGTCAGGGGGCGCTCATTCCGTGAAGGATTTTTGTAGTTCGCGAACGACGACGCGGGAAAAGTCTCTGGTGGCCTGTTCCAAGGATTTCGGGTCGACGGTACTGGAGAACATCTGCCAGATGGAGTCGCCGGATTTACTGTCAAAGAGTGTGGTACGCAAAACGTATCGGGTTGATTCCTCAAAGCGTTCCGGTATCACCATGGTTTCCATATAGGTGACGGACGCGAGCGGTCCAATGCTTGTTACTACTGGATTAAACACGACTTGGCCGGGAATGTGGTCAATCTGTTTTTTCTTGCTAACCAGAGAAACGGTTAATACCCCGTCGACCCCTTGTGGCTGCCCCCGTTGCTGAACCCTCTTTTGCAGCGCTTCGGGATCGTCCCAGGGCATCGACGTCACAGGGCCATAGGCTTCAGCTTGGTATCCTGCATTTTTGAGGCGGGCCACCAGGGCTTTTTCCATTACTGCCCGAATTTCCTCATCGGAACTGATCGCCAGCACCAGCAGATTCCGGGGGGATTGCGAAACGTCGGGTGACTTGCGAACGCTTGTTACCTCCGGGCCAGAGGCGCACCCGCCAAATAACAGGAAGGCAAGGATGGTGGCGATCAAAAAACCGTTGGATCGGGGGCATTTCTTTGTAGCGTTCATTTTTAATGCGTCCATGAAGGAAACCGGTTACCACCTGCAAGTGCAGTTGGGGTCATATTAGATAGAAACATAGCAAACATTCTCTGCGACGGTGCTGCATTTCCAGTCATAATTAAGTGGCTGGTGATAGATCCAATCCGTCGCGTCTGGGCACGCAGCCTGAGAACCTCACTCTTGGCCTCGAACAATTCGGCGACGGTATACCCCTCCAGCAATTTTGAAAGTCTGTAAAAAATTGTTGGTGAAAAGCAAGGTAGTAAAGGGATGCTGAATTAATAGGTTTGGAATGGGTGCTCAGAAAAACAGGGAGGCCCACCTAGCCTGGACAACGGCTATACCGCTCCTTGCCCTTCAAACCTAGCATCCAAGCCTTTGATAAATAATCGAACTTTCAATTAACAGGGGCAGCTTCACACCACTCAAGGCTTCAATATCAAGCAATGAATCTTTTGTCTCGCAATAGTCCTTCCCTCTGTCGACATTCTGTTGCATAACAAAACCGGCTCCCAATCTATCCTTGTCGTAAACGACTTTGAAATAACCGCTTGGGACGAGATGAGGCTCATCTGCATTAGGCAGGGTTATCATCGAAAGGACGTAGAGTGGGCCAGTGATAACGTAAAGAGAATTCCCGTAGCTGACTGCATTACGCACAGCCTCCTCTAATCCGAGCCACGGTCCTTGGTTCAAATCCCTATCTTGGGGAGTGATATTGCTAAGGTAATTCAACTCTGGCCAGTAATGCGAACCTGCAAACGACGCAAGAGGAGCTTGATGTCCGCGGTCTGCTTCAAGGGCGCTAGCGTTCGCTCCTCGGTAGTCATCCTCTTCAAGAGTTTTGTCGCCCTCTATCAAAGGGTCGGCTTTCCACACACGCCCAGGTGAAGGTCCAAAATTCAAGACATTAACTTCATAAGCAACCCAGTCTGCAAACTTTGTGTCTGGATTGTTGGATAGTGCATAGACATGCCCAAACACCACGTCATTGCCGATAGCAACTGACGGACAACCGAGCGGACAATGAACTGACAGTACATCGCCTGCTGCGGTCGCGGAGAAGAACACAATAACCACTGTCGAAACCAAGTGTTTCAAATCATTACCTCGAACTGTGGCTTCGTATAATGCATGTGTGATTTCAGCTTATACTCAGTGCCAGTTAGAGAGATCAATTATTGGTGAATAAGCTATCTCCAACAGAATTCAGATCGAAAAATTATGAGCGCTTAATGAGGCCTGACTTGATTATAGAACGTTCTCCAAACCTCAACCTTGTGTTCGGCATCAGCCAGTGACAAAAAAGTTCTTGTGGTCGTTCAATAAGTGCTTTTAGGAACACACCGATTACGGCGCCATCGGCTGCCCGATAAAGCGGCTGATTTCGACCAGACGTTGGCCGCCGTCGTTTACTGAGTCCAGGTAAAACGCTATATCAGTCACGCCACGATCAAGTGCCTCCGGTACCGCGGTTACCGATACTGGCATTTCACGCCATTCGCCCGCACCCACGACGATGTTCTGATGTCCGATCAGGCTCAGGCCGTCCATACCGCTGACACTTAACTCGAAGGTCTGGCTATCCTGACTTTTGTTGAGCACTTTCAGGATATAGCTGTTCTCAATATTCCCCTTTTCGTCGAACCGGAACAGTCCCCTGTCTTTGACCACACCAAACTCGACCATGGGTCTGACCATCATCGCCCAGGAAAAGATGGCAATAAACGACACCAACAGAGCGCCGTATCCCAGCAGCCTTGGGCGGAGGATCCTCAGTCGTCCACCTTCCAGTTCCCTTTCACTGGTATAACGGATAAGGCCCGGAGCATAGTCCATGACCCTGACCCGGAATTCTTAACCGTTTAAAACTGGAAAATCCGGCATGATAGACCCTTGAACAGGAGGTCATGCCATGAAGCGATCCCGTTACACCGAAGAGCAGATTGCCTTCGCCCTGAAGCAGGCGGAGTTGGGAACGCCGGTTCCGGAAGTCTGCCGGAAAATGGGTATTTCTGACGCCACGTTTTACACCTGGCGCAAGAAATTCGGCGGACTAGGGCCTTCCGAACTCAGACGCTTGAAGCAGCTGGAGGAGGAAAACCAGCGCCTGAAACGGGTGGTGGCGGATCTGAGCCTGGACAAGGCCATGCTTCAGGATGTGCTGTCAAAAAAGATCTGAGACCGCCTCGCAAGCGTCAGCTGGTCGATGATCTCCAGAAGCGATTCGGAGTCAGCCAGCGGCAGGCTTGTGCGGTCCTGGGACTCTCCAGAGCCTCCTATCACTACAAATCGGTGACTCGTGACGCCTCTGCGCTATCGATGCGGATCCGGGAGATCACCCAGGTGCGGATCCATTATGGCTACCGTCGTGTCCACGTGTTGTTGCAACGTGAAGGATGGCAGGATAACCACAAACGCGTGTACCGGTTGTACCGTGAGCAGGGCCTGTCTCTGCGCCTGAAACGCCCCAGGCGGAACAAGGCTGCGAAGAACCGGCAGCCCGTGTCTCAGGGCGAGTTTCCCAATCACATCTGGGGCATGGATTTCGTATCGGATGCCCTGTTTGACGGCCGCCGGCTGCGGTTGCTGACCATCATTGACCTGTTCACTAGGGAGTGCCTTGGCATCATCGTCGGACAAAGCCTGAAAGGCGAAGACGTCAAAGAAGCACTGACGCGGATCGCTCGTTTTCGAGGTAACCCGAAACTACTAAAAGCAGACAACGGCTCCGAATTCGCCGGCAAGGTCATGGACCGGTGGGCCTATGAGAGACAGATAGAAATTGATTTCTCTCGGCCCGGCAAGCCCACGGACAATGCGACTGTGGAGTCATTCAACGGCAGACTCCGCCAGGAATGCTTGAACGAGAACTGGTTCCTGTCACTGACAGATGCCGAGCAGAAGATTGAGGCTTGGAGAACGTTCTATAATCAAGTCAGACCCCACTCCGCATTGGGGTGGTCGACGCCCTCTGACTACGCCCGAAAACACGCTGTTTCAGGTTATCTGGAACCGCAATTAGAGCCGGATTTTTCTGACAATGAGCGGTACTAAAACGGGGTTAAGGTCATCCATTTTGTCCATGATGGAATCGCAGGCATCAATACAGGCCGCACATCCGATGCATTCCATCTGCAGGCCATCTCGGATATCAATGCCGGTTGGGCAGACCTGAACGCACATCTGGCAATCGATACAATCACCGAGGCCTTCAGCCTTGTAATCCGAGCCGGCTTTGCGGGGCCCCCGGTTCTCTCCCCTCTGGGCATCGTAGCTGATGACCAGGGAATCCCTGTCCAGCATGGAGGACTGAAAGCGCCCGTAGGGACACATGTGCAGGCAGACGTTTTCGCGAAGCCAGCCGGCATTGAGATAGGTGGCGGCAGTGAAGAAGAACACCCAGAACGCGGCCATGCCAGTGACCTGCAGGGTGAACAGATCCGTAACCAGCTGCCGGATTGGGGCAAAATAGCCAACGAAAGTCACAGCGGTTGCCAGGCTGATTGCCAGCCATATTCCGTGCTTTAACGCCCGTTTGTAGATCTTCGATGGTGACAAAGGCGCCTTATCCAGATTTTTGCGTAGGTTTCGGTCACCTTCTGCCACCCTTTCGGCCCACATGAATACCCACATCCAGACACTTTGTGGACAGGTGTAGCCACACCATACGCGGCCGGCAACGACCGTTATGAAGAACAGTCCGAAGGCGCAAATGAGCAGGATAGCGGACAGAAGTACCAAGTCCTGGGGCCAGAAGGTGCTGCCAAATATATGAAACTGTTTTTCGGACAAGTCCCACAACACCGCCTGGCGGTCGCCCCAGGACAACCACACGGTGCCGAAAAACAGGGTAAACAGAAGTGTTCCGCCGGCAATTCTCAAGCGTCTGAAAAAGCCCTGGAACTTACGGGTGTGGATTTTGCCGTTGTCGTCAGGCCCTACGGCAAGGTTACGAACAGGAATGGCGTTACTCAACGGATACTCTCCCCGACAATAATTGGACTGGCGGGGAGAGTAATGCTTAGCACCTAATGGGCACAGTCTCACTTTTTATAATGTTGATGGGTACAGTTTTTCAGATACGGCCAGACGTTTCTACTCGATGTGCAGTAAACCGGGTAATTGCCGGAGAGCGTCCATTCGGGATTCGTTCCAGGGATGGGCGAAGCTTATTCTCACGCAGTTTTCGAACTGGCCAGATACCGAAAACAGCGGGCCCGGTGTGATGATGATGCCGTGCTTCAGGGCATTCGTGTATGCCGCCAGTGTGTCGACCGTCTCCGGCAACTCCACCCAGACGGTAAGGCCACCTTGCGGGGTACTGACGCGCACCTCCCCGGGCCAGGTATGGAGCGACGCAATCAACCTGTCCCTGTTAGCGCTCAGTTCATGGCGCTGACGGCGAAGATGGGAGGTGAAACTGCCATCGGCCATGTAGTCCGCCACGCCCTGCTGGAGATAGCGGCTGCTGGCCAGTTGGGTGACCAGCTTCAGGTGAAGGATCCTGTCGTGCCATCGCGCACCGGATATCCAGCCAAGCCGCAAATCCCGGGACAGGGATTTGGAGAAAGAGCTGCACAGGATCACCCGGTCCTCACCATCCAGGGCCTTCAGCGGATCAGGAGAACGACCAAGTGCCGTATCTCCATAGATATCGTCTTCGATCACCGCGAGGTCATGCCGTTCCGCCAACGAAAGCAGGCGTTTTTTGTCGGGCTCCGGCATCAACGCACCTCCCGGTGTCGAAAATGAAGGAGATACAATACAGGCTCTTACCTTCCAACGCTCAAGTACTTCCTCAAGGCTATCCATGTCCATGCCCGTCTCCAAGGACGTGGGCACTTCCACCGCTTTAAGGCCAAGCTGTTCCAGAAGTTGCAATACACCATAAAATCCCGGGGATTCGACAGCGACCACATCCCCACGCTCACAGGATGCCATCAACGCCAGAAACAGAGCATGTTGGCAACCTGAGGTGATGCAAAGCTGTTCCGGTGAGACGGCCCACCCTCGCCTGGCATGATGGAGCGCCAACTGCTCCCGCAAGCCGACAAACCCTGCAGGCTTATCGTAATACTGGGAGTCTTCGCCCTTCTGGCGCCGCAGTGCCCGGCCTATCGAACGGTTCAGAGTCACTATTCCTGGCGGAAGGTCGCCACGGTGAAGATCCGGCAGTAAATCAAACGCCGCACTACGGCCCATGATATCCAGCAGCAGATCGCTGACATTTACCGGGCGTGGGGCTTCTATCCGGGCACGACTAACCGGCTTCTTCACTCCGTCCGGCTGCAAGGAAACAAAGTAGCCGGCTTTAGGGCGGGCCTCGATCAGGCCCTGGGCCTCCAGTCGCTGCAGGGCGTGCTGAACCGTTGCCTTGGACAATTTCTGTTCGGCACACAGTGTTCGGATCGAAGGCAGGCGCTCTCCCAACCGCCAACGCTGGTCCAGGATTCCCTTCAATAACCAGCCTTCCAGTTGCTGATAGCGGTACTCGTCAGTCATTTATCGCCATTATCTTGCCCTGATGCATCGGCAATTTCATACACCTGCACCTATTCAAAGTGCTAAAGAGTAGCCACAGAACGTACTAAATTTTAATAAGAAGTACGAAATTCGTCGTCGTTACAATGAGCCCGAAATTCCAGTTTGCTGATCCGATCGTCTCCGTCAGCGTCTGTAATCTGCAGAAATCTTAGTCCAAGATCGAAGTCGGTTTTCGCAGGTCGCTCTTTGCTTGACTCTGGAACACTCCCACAAGCGAGATCTTCTCCGATACCGCATTGGCGCAAATTTACGAGCTCAGACTGATCAATATATTCATTGCCATTACGGTCCGCGCATTTAAACTGAGCCATTGGTGAGTCGGATGTCTTTGTGACAGTGTCAGAGGGCTCAGAAGATTTCATTGCAGAGCATCCGGTCACCCCAATGCCTAATGCAAGACCGAGCAGGATCGATGGTTTTGTTTTCATCTGGCTAATCTCCAGCAATTCGGATGATTTTCAAAGGATTCAATGGCCTTATCAGATTAGGTCACTTTTTAGGGTTTAGGAACACATGGAATAATATCGGGCCAGTCACAAGACCCAGCAATTGAGCTTTGCTTGCATCAAGCCTTGATTGGATTTCTTCAAAATTCACGAATTTTCTGGCGTGTAGTCGCCCCGTCTTTTACACAAAATGGGTTGCTCATCACCATCGCCGAACTAAACTAAAATCAGTTAAACAGACAGATTAAGCCGTCCTGTCAGAACACAAAAAGGCCGGAGGCTTGATCGCATGAAACTGCAAAAGCTACTGCAGCTCGCCTGCTTACCGATACTTCTCGGAACCACCCTGACCTCAACTGAAGCATTTTCGGCCGAGACCGATGGCAAGAACTTTCCCGATCGTGGAATGATCCAGCTGGGGGCATTATTTGTCTTCGACTCAGACACGTCGTTTTCTGCGGGCGGCGCAAAAACCGGCATTGGCACAACCATTGATTTCGAGAATGATCTTGATGGAGATTCCACCATTACCACTCCGTCATTCGAGACTTATTACCGCTTCAATAGCCGGCACCGACTAGAGCTGGCAGTTTTCCAGCTTGAACGCGATGGCAGCCGAGTGATCACGCGGGAAATCACCTTTCGGGATCGGACTTTCTCCCGCAGTATCCAGATCGACAGCTCTATCAATAACGATATCTACAAACTTGCGTACGCCTACAGTTTTTATCACGCAGATAGAGTGGAGCTGGCGATATCTGCGGGTTTCAACGTACTGGACTATGAGGTTCGGCTGGCCTCATCTGCGGGAGACTTCGCAGAAACGGCGTCTACCACCGCTCCCATGCCGGTTTTTGGTTTCAGGATGGACTACGCGGTAACACCACGCTTAACGGCCAGGTTCCGAACTGACAGCTTCTACTTCGACTTCGAAGACAAAATCCGTGGCTCCCTGCTAGAACTTCAGGTTGGCGCCGGGTACCGCTTGCTGCGGAATTTCTCTGTGGGTGCCTCACTATCTAGATTGGCCATTGCGGTTGATGTAGATGACGACGATTTCAAAGGCCGTGTGGACGACCTTTACCGGGGCACACGGATATACGGATCGTTTTACTTCTAGTGGGCTGGACTGTTTCCCGCCACAAACCGGTCTTCCTCGCCAAAGTGGTCCCGAGACTGCGGGCTGGGGATTCTCATTAGGTCGATGTAGTCAGACCCTATCCGCTCAAGAGAAGCATCAATGGCCGCAGCGCCACCCTCATAGCTTTTATGATTGTTCTGCCCCTGGACTTGATGGAGGTCATTACGGGGCAACGTCACTTGATTCAATCTGGAAAAGAGTCAAGTAATCGTCGGACGTAGCCATGTCTCAGGATAACGACAAAGGACTTCGTGATGAATAGGCTTCTCCCAGCCCTGCTCTTGTTTCCTTTGTTTGCGGTCGCTGCCGAGTCGTCGCCTGGCGGCGAGGAGCTGGTCGATGGAATGGAAGACACCCTCTGGGGCGATTCCAATCATGGCCGTTTTACCATGCGCATCGAGACCGAGTACTGGACCCGCGAGCTGGACCTGGAAGCATGGATGGACCGGCCCGAAAAAACCCTGATCCGCATCCACGCGCCCAAGAAAGAAGCCGGCATCGGCTCGCTACGCATCAAGGATGCCATGTGGAACTACCTGCCCAAGGTGGATCGGACCATCAAGATCCCGCCCTCGATGATGCTACAACCCTGGATGGGCTCCAACTTCAGCAATGACGACCTGGTCAAGGAAAGCTCATTCGTCAACGACTACAGCCACGAAATCACCGGCAGCGAGGAGCAGGACGGGGTGACCGTCTACCTCGTGCGCTCTACCCCCAAGCCCGACGCTCCGGTCGTGTGGAGCCGCCTGGAATTCAAAATCCGCGATGACCATATACCCGTAGCCGTGACCTACTTCGGCGAGCGGGATCAGTCGGTGAAGGAAATGACCTATAGCGCCATCGAGACCATGGGCGGGCGCCGCATCCCGACCCGCTGGACCATGGTGGATTCCGACGACGCCAAATCCCGCACCGTGATCGAGATTGAGTCCATAGAGTTTAACGTCCCCCTAGAGGAAGAGCTCTTCACCTTGCGCCGCCTGCGCAATCCACAGTGAGGACACGTCATGGCGATTGTGAATGTGGAAAAAACCTCGCGCATCTACCGTCAGGACAGCGTGGCCGTCAAAGCGCTCGATGACGTTTCCGTGGCTATCGAGGCCGGTGAATTCACTACCCTGGTAGGGCCGTCCGGTTCCGGCAAAACCACCCTGCTCAACCAGATCGGTGCCCTGGATGAACCCACCTCCGGCCGTATCCAGATCGATGGTCAGGAGATCACCGGCCTCAACCGCAGGAAGCGCACCGCCTTGCGATTGTGGAAGATCGGTTTCGTGTTCCAGGAATACAACCTGATCGGCGTGCTTTCGGCCCAGGAAAACGTGGAATACGTGCTGATGCTGCGCGGTATGCCGTTCCGCGAGCGACGCGAAAAGGCGCGGCAGATATTGGCAGAGGTCGGTCTGGAAGGGATGGAAGGTCGCCTGCCCAACGAACTGTCTGGCGGTCAGCAGCAGCGGGTGGCGGTGGCACGTGCCATTGTCAGCCAGCCGGCCATTGTTCTGGCCGACGAACCCACTGCCAACCTCGACTCCAAAACCGGCGCCGCCCTGCTGGACATGATGCGGCGGATGAACGACGAGCACGGCGTTACCTTCGTCTTCTCGACCCATGATCCCATGGTGATGGAGCGGGCCCGCCGGGTGGTGCACCTCAAGGACGGTCGCATCGAGCGTGAGGAGCACCGGTCATGATGGCCTGGCTGCGATTGGCCCTGGGCAACCTGCGCGCCAACCGCCGCCGTACTGGCATCACCCTGCTCTCCCTGACCGTCGGTGTGGCCGGACTGGTGTTCCTGTGGGCCTTTATCGACGGCATCAACGCCCAGATGATCAATAACATGACCGGCTACGTGACCGGCGACCTCAAGGTGCACAAACGCGGCTTCCACGACGATCGAGAAATGAACATTGCTTTGCCGCAGCAATGGCAGCTGAGGGAGGCTATCGCCGATGTCCCCGGAGTGGACGCCGCCACGCCCCGGGTCACCGGCCACGCCCTGGCCAGTCTCGCCGACCAGTCCCGGGCCCTGCAGGTAATGGGGGTGGCGCCAGAGCAGGAGCGCTCCGTCACGCGGCTGGACCGATCCATCGTCCTGGGCCGCTATCTGCAATCCGGTAACGAAATCGTCCTTGGTACGGGCGCCGCCCGGGCACTGGAGGTGGCCCTGGACGACGAACTAGCCCTGGTGGTGCAGGCAGCGGACGGTTCCATTGGCGCCGACCGCTTCAAGGTGGTGGGACTGTTTGAAACCGGCGTGAAACGCATAGACGGCGGTGTGGCGCAGATCCCTCTTGATGCAGCCCAGTCCCTGTATGCCTTCTGGGGCCGGGTTACGGAGATCGCCGCCCGGGTGGATGATCCCGACCGCCTCACCGGTGTCGTGGCAACCCTGGAGACACAGTTGGACGAGCGTGGTGTGGAAGTCCTCGACTGGCCCGCCTTGATGCCGTCGCTGATGCAAATGGTCGATTTCCACAACGTGGTGACCTACATCGTTATCTTCGTGGTGTTTGTGGTGGTGGCGGCCGGTATCGTCAACACCATCCTGATGTCCGTGATGGAGCGCGGCCGGGAGTTCGGGGTGATGATGGCTTTGGGCACCTCCGGGTCTCGTATTGTGCAACTGGTGCTGATGGAAACCACCCTGCTGGCCCTGGTGGGCTATGCCCTCGGCCTGATCCTGGGCCTGGCCGTGACCACCTATTACGCCAGCCACGGCCTCGACTTTACCGCCTACATCCAGGCCATGGACACCATGCCGGGGCTGAGCGGGATCGTTTATCCCACCACCAGTCCCGGCCGTTGGCTGATCATTGGCGTGGTGGTGGTCATTGTGGCCCTGCTGGCCGCCGTTGTGCCGGCCTGGATTGCCAGTCGCCATACGCCCCTGGAAGCCATGGACGCCCATCGCAGCGCCAGCAACCGTCTGCGCCGGGTCCGTGCCGAGGTCACCGCCAACAATCGTCTGCTGATTTTTGCCCAGATGGCCCTGCGCTCGGTGTTCCGCAATCCGCGCCGCTCCCTGATCACCGCCTCGGCTACCGCGTTCGGGCTCGCCGCCTATCTGTTCCTGTACGGTTTCACCGATGGCTTCTTCGAGCAGATGATCCGCAACTCCACCCAACAGTTGAGTGGCCATGTGCAGGTGATGCAGCGGGGCCATGATGTGGATCTGTCTCCGGCCCTGCGTATCTCCGATACCGCCTCCCGCGTGCAGGCGCTGGCGCAGCGGCCCAACGTCGAAGCCATCGCCCCGCGGGTGCAGGTAAAGGCCATGGTCGCCAATCCCAAGACCAGCCGCCCGGTGGAGGTGGTGGGCGTGGACCCGGAGCGGGAAAGGCAGGTGACCCGATTGGCGAATTACATCGTTGAAGGCCATTATGTGGAACCCGCCGGCGACGGCATCGTGATCGGCCAGAAACTGGCAGACGATCTGGACGCCCGCCTGGGCGACAAGCTGGTCGTCACCGTCCAGCAGGCCAGTGGTGACCTCGCCTCCAGTGCTTACCCGATCGCCGGAATTTACCGCACCGGGAGCGACCTGTTCGACAGTGAGTACGTCTTCACCAGTCTCACCAGGGCCCGGACCCTGCTCGGTTTCCAGCCTGACCAGGCCTCGCGTATCGCCCTGCGATTGCAGGACCGCAGCCAAAGCACGCTTCTGGCCCGGGACCTTAACCGCACCCTGTCCGGCGATCTGGTGGCCCAGGACTGGGAAACCCTGTTGCCGGTGGTGATGCAAATGATCGACATGACCCGGATCGACTTTTACCTGATCCTGTCGGTGGTGTTCGTGGTGGTTGCGATTGGTGTGATGAACACCATGGTGATGTCGGTGATGGAGCGCACCCGCGAGCTGGGCGTGATGCTGGCTTTAGGCACACGCGGCTCCCAGGTGGTGCTGACCATCCTCTTTGAGGCGCTGTTTCTGGCGCTACTGGGCATGGCCGCCGGCAGTGTAGTCGGAACGCTGATCGTGGTCTGGTATAACCACACGGGGATTGATCTCTCGGCCGTCGCTCGCTCCTTTGAAGCCGTTCCCGGAGTAACGGACGTGATTTACCCGGTGCTCATCTTCGACCACGTCTGGCTGCCTGGTCTGCTGCTTTTCATCTGCTCCGTGCTGGTGGCCCTGTACCCGGCGCGACGGGCATCAAGACTGGATCCGGTGGAGGCGATTCGCCATGGTTAAGCGTACATGCGCTGCAATCGCGGTGAGTCTGATGCTGGCGCCGCCCGCCGGGGCCGACTTCAGTCATTCCGGCTCGCTCAAGAACCTCACTGTGGGTTCGCGTTCTCTGGTGGACGACGATCCGTATGTGTCGAACCTCACCCGTCTGCGCCTGGAACCGCACTATCGCCAGGGCGACTGGACCCTGGAGGCGGCCTACGATGTGGAACTGGTCACCGGCAGCTTCCTCGACAGCCCCGAGTTCGCGCTGCTCAAGGACGCCCCGGATCCGCGATACTGGGACCTGCAGGGCGAGCTGACCGAATCCGGCGATCTTGTGGCCCGCCACCAATTGTACCGGGGCACGGTGCAGTGGCGCTCACCGCTGGGGGATTGGCGTTTCGGACGGCAGCAGGTGAACTGGTCCACGGCGCTGATCTGGAACCCCATGGATATCCTCAACCCGGTGAGCCCCCTGCAACTGGAACCGGATGAGCGCATCGGCGTCGATGCCCTGCTCTGGGATACGCCCTGGGGCGCCCTGGGCCGGATCAGTGCCGTGCATGCCCCGCAGCATGAGGACGACGAGGCCAGCACCGCGGCCCGGGTCAAGCGCTTCGTGGCCGGTGTGGATGCCAGTGTGATGGCGGGAACCTTCGCCGATGTCACCAAGGCTGGTGTCGGCGGCAGCGGTTCACTGGCCGGCACCGGCTGGCGCATGGAAGCGGTGTGGAGCGAGCCCGACGAGGAAGCCAGCTACTGGCAAGCGGTGGCGGACCTCAACTGGTCGTTCCGCAACGGCGTCAATCTTGCCCTGGAATACTTCTACAACGGCCGGCCCGCGCCAGATCCGGGACTGTCTTTCAGCCGCCTGGCGGCCGGGGAGCCCCAATACGCGGACCGTCACTACACCGGCCTCCTGGTTTGGCAGGACATCAATCCGTTTTGGCAGTACCGAGTGGTCGCCATCCGCAACGCCGACGACCACAGCTGGGTGGTCTATCCCCGCTCAACCTGGACACTGCCGGTGTCCCTAGAGGTGTATCTGACAGCTGGCGTGCAGCTGTTTGGCGGCAATGACAACAGTGAATACGGGGCGCTCAACAACCTGGGATTGCTGGAAGCCCAGTGGTTTTTTTGATGGGGGCAAAGCGTAGACGACCGATTCGTTGTGGTCGTCTACTGTCTAAATAGATTCGAACTCCAAGTCACTGGTGGCCGGCATCGCATTCGCTGGCCCGACAATCAGTAAACCGGCTTCCTTCATCGGCACGGCCAACACTTCGAGCTGGTTTTCGTGAGTACGGTAGCCGCCCATTGTGGCCATGGCCTGCCGCACGTCAGGGTTTCTGAACAGCACATGTTCCGAAATGCGGTACTGAATCACCAGACTGTTGCCCCGGCGCATGGCAAAGGCCTGAGCGGGCTCACCACCCACGGTGGTGTGCCAGGTCGCAAGTAGACGACCACCTGCCAACTTGGCTGGAGCTGAAATGTCAGCGGTATTTGCCAGCGCAGGCAGGTCCGTGAGAGCCACCTTTTGATAGTCTGCCAACGCATCACTCACCATCCGGATATGGTCGTGACTCCTGAGGCCCACGTCGGGCAACAACAGCACCCCGGCGAGCACCAGTGCCACTACCCATCCTCCGGCACCGACCACCGCTGGACGGTACAAGCCGGTCAGCCATTGCCTGAGATTGAACCTGGTGGTTGTTCTCGGGGCCGGGGCGGAGTAATCCGGTGCGTCTGCAAGCGCATTATCCAGGCGCTTATGCAGCTCAAACGGCATGCGGGTTGTCGGCACCTCCTGGCAGCGCCGACTCATGATCTGCTGACGGGCAACGTCCCCACGACAGGCTTCACAGCCGGCCAGGTGCGCCTCCACCAAGGCCGTGTGATGGTCATCCAGCTCGCCATCCACGTAGCCTGCGAGCCAGTCCTGAAGTTCGAGGTGGAGTTGAGAAAAGCGCCCGGCTTCTGATTTTTCGACATCGTTCATGTGGGTTTACCGCCGTGTATAGAGGTTGCAGCCAATCCATCGGCGGATTCCGTCCTGATGAGCAGGCTGGCTAAAAGCCGCCGCCCTCTCGATAACCGGCTCATAACCGTACCCTGTGCAATGTCCAGAACCTCTCCCACTTCCTGATAATTCAGTCCTTCAATATCCCGTAACAAGACAACCTGGCGAAAATTATCCGGTAGCGCCTGCACCGCCTTCATGAACTGGTCATTGCTTTGCGTTTGCACGGCCTGCTCGAACGGTCCGGCGGACGTACAGGCCTGCTGCTGCAAAAATGCGTCGCCGGTGGTGAGCATCGGCGCCAGTTGGTCGCGCCGTGCGTTACGCCGCACGTCATCAGCCACCACCCGATTCAGGATCTTCAGCAACCAAGCATACACCGCCACCTGATCCGTAAGCTGCGCGAAGTCACGCCACGCCCGAAGCAAGGCCTCCTGGGTCCAGTCCTCGGCTACCTCCCGCGACTGGGCCTGGCGCAGCGCGACAGCGAACATCCTGTCACGCCAGGGGCGAGTCAGGGCATCGAACTGCTGTTTACTCCGGGCTTTGCGCATCCATAGTGCCTATATAGAGTGCCTGTATGAGTGCCTATATGGGGCTGTACCTTCAGGGGTTGCCGGGAACAGCAACCCAGAACGGGAATTTGCCGTCGACAGGTTCCTGGCGTACCACCTGCAGGGACTCCACATCAATAACAGTGATCAGATTGTCTGCCGTCACGGACGCATAAAGGTAACGGCCGTCGGCGCTTGCGCGCACGCCATGGGGCCCGGTGCCGACTTCCGGGTTGGCCACGACAGTGAGGCTGTCAGCATCAATCACCGTCACCCGGGAAGCAGAGATGGCTCCCGTGGCCACATACCGACTGTTCGGAATCACGTCGATGCCTCCGTGGCCTGCGCCGACCTTGAATACCTTGAGAACCTTCTCACTGTCCAGGTCCAACACACCCACGTGGCCAACGAAATCACGAATCCATAACCGACGGCCATCCTCGGAAATATCAATATTGTGAGGGCTATCCAGCCCCGGCGTGGGTATGTCGCGCTGTTTGTCGAGCGTTGTCATATCCACCACGGCTAATGCGCCCTCGCCCTGTAAGGTAACGTACGCGAGGCTGCTATCCTCGTTAAAAATGATGTTGTGGGGCGTGTCACCCACATTGACCTTTTTGACCAATGACTGGGTTTCCATATCGATGACGGCAATTTCTCCCAGCGTGGTTGCCACGGCAAGGCCATAACGTCCATCGGGGGACACTTTGACGCCCTGCACCACCTTGCCGATTGGAAAGCTCGCCTGAATCTCGCCGTTATCCGTGTTCATGATGTAGACATTGCCGGTCTTGAACCCGGACACCATCAGCTGTTTACCGTCCGGGCTCAACGCCGTGTAGTGAGCGCCCTCCACACCCGGCCAGGTGGACTTTGAAGGGAAACGTTCAACAACACCGGAATTCTGAACTGCAGCATAGATCGGTTCAGGAACGGCCTGCTCTAATGACACTTTGGCCGCCGTACCAGTAGCTGACGCATCCTGAGAGGCGGCCGAGCCTGAACTCTGCTCATCAGTTGCCATGACAGCCTGACGCAACTGGTGGACGTCTTTCCCGGAGAGATCCTTGCCAGAGAGCGCGCTCACCTCGTCGGCGGTATAGGGTTGGAAATCGGGGGATATTCGCTCCCGATTGCCAAACGCCGTTAACACGTAATTCAGGACATCCGCGATTTGCTGGTCGCTGAGCGAACCGCCCCAGGCGGGCATATTGCCGTTGTACGCTGTTCCATCGACGTTAATCGGGCCGGTCAGGCCGTATTGCAGCACATGGGCCAGATAGTCTCGCCCACCGATACCGCCACTGGCATTGAAAATGTTTGCAGCGAGCTCCTTCTGAGGCGGGAACGACCCGGGAATGCCCTCACCTCCGGCCTGATGGCAGGCGGCGCATTGCTGGCTGTAGACCTCTTCTCCCCGGGCAATACTCTCTTCTCCCGGCGCTGCTGTGACACCACTGGCGCCGGAGAAAAGACCGATTGAAAGCACCAGTTTTAACATCGGCGAAATACGTTGGTTTACCATTGTTAGAGTCCTGATTCACATGTTGAACCGCGAAGCATTCAGCTACTGGCGGCCGTTGCTGTGACTTCGTAGCGTATCGGCCGCGCAAGCTTCACGGGGTCAGAAAAATGTTTACAGTCCTCTACCAAGGCGTCACTGGTACGCAATTTATTCCCCCATTTGCGATTTATCGGAAAGACTATAATGTCAATACAGAAGCCCCTTTGATGAGACTTCTGATTCACTCGCGTGTGAGTCGCAACCGTGCGTCCGAAAACATCAGATGGAGGGGAAGACAATGACACTAACGCCAATTGTACAACGAGGTTGGGACGCCATTGGCGCCGGGGATTTCGATGGCCTGGTGGAAGACTATGTCGAGGACATGGTCTTGGTGATGCCGGGACAAGACGATGCTCTGGAAGGTCGGCAGGCGTTTCGGTCGGCCCTGGACGGTCTGGGCGGGATGCTCCCGCCGGGCTTCGAGATTACGGAGCTTCGGCACCTGGAAGGCGACGGCGAGGTGGTCTCGATCGTCGAATGGAAATCGTCGAAGATCGGTGGCTCCCAACTGTCGGTGCTGTTCCGTTTCCGGGACGACAAGATTTACGAAGAGCGCTGGTTTATCGATACGGAGCAGTGGAGACGCGCGTTCTGAGTTCCGCGTTTACCGGTCCAGAGATGCCGCGATCCATCGGTGAGCGGGTGCTCGAGAGCCCCCGCCCATCCAAAACCAACTATTTGGTTGTGATGCTTCCCTGCGCTTGGCTGGTCCAGGCGCGCCCATCGCCGCGACGGGACGTAATGGTCGACGTTCCACTACCAGTGGCGCCTTCATAGGCACCAGTACCGCCCATTACTGTCCAGGTCGCTGGCTCCTCTTCTGAACCCAGCAGATAGGAAACGTACAGCATGTCGCCGTTGTCCGCGATACTCGTGCAATAACCGGCGCCTCCAGCTTGCCCTGACCCATCGACGCCCTGGTGTCCAGTGCACCACTGGCTAGACACGTCGCCATCTGCCTGAACCACGGTTACATGGTTTCTCATAACCGTTCTGCCTTTCGTACCATTTGGCATTTCTACAGCTCGCCCAGGGTCAACTTGTACCCAATAGAGAGTGCTGTCGACTTTCTCAGTCTCTGCCACGGCAGTGAAGGCTGCACAGATTGCAAAAGCGCCAATGGCGCCGGCATATATTTTTTTCATGATTGCGACCCCTATCAGTTGTTATGACTTCCTTTTTGACGAGGCGGTGCCGAGCACCGCCTCCAGTCACCAAAGTCGCCGCTTCGGTTAATTCTTACCCTTCTTCGCTGAACCTGAACCGTACTCTTTAAGAATATAAAGACCACCGTTACGGTCAGACGCATAAATCCATGGCTCATTCGGAACCTTGTAAATTCCCCAGATATCCTGGATGCCGCCGTTTTCAGCTTCGAACTCGGCACCGGCGCGATGGTATCGAGCAACTTCAACAGGAGCATACGGATTGGTGACATCCACTACCACGACACCATCGGAATACCAGGAAATATACGCTTTTACCTTATTCCCACTGGTCTCAACCAGGACATTATGGCTCGAATAGGTTCCTCGGGCGTCGCAATTGCCTCCAGGCGCGGTCGAAGCCGAACACTCGGTGTCGAAAATCGAGGCCAGTTCGGGATTGGCCGGGTCGGAATAGTTCCAGATACGAATTCCGCTCCAAGGTGTAGAGATTGTATTGTTGTTGGTCACGACGATTGCGCCAGCTCCTTCGTTTGACGCGTTCACGGACTTCTCCGCAAACGAGCAGGCACCGCGGCGAACGACAGCAATATCACCGGCTCCGAGCGGATTGAGAATCGGATCGCCGTTACAAGCCTGTCCTATCCAGACGAAGTTACCTGCGTACGAACCTTCACCAAGCGGGACGTTGTTTCCGCTGAATTCATTGGCCCCGAAGACCGAGCCGGTCAGCGGCCCACTTGTAACTTCCACGCTGGAGGCCGTTATGAACCCGCCGTTGCCTGTCTGGCTTGCTTCAAATGCATCGCCCGTCGAGGTTGCCGCCATCACACCCGGAATGGGGTTGCCGTTGCCGAACGTCACATTGCCAGGGGCAACCGTGGCCTCCCAGGCGCTGAAGTCCTCTTCACCTTCGACCACGATCGTGCCGTCCTCACTGGGCCAGACTGAGTGGCTGTTGACCTCGCCATCGAGTGAGCCATTGGCTGGATCCAGGGCTACTGAAACGACCTGAGGATTAGCCGGATCGCTGATGTCCAGGAGAACCAGGCCCGCATCCCAATTGGCAAGGTAAGCTCTGGTGCCGTCGGCGGTGATGGTGACGTCGTGCAGGAATCGGTTTGCAGAAGCACCAAATCCGTCAAGAAGCCAGAGGGCGGCATCCACGTTTCGACCAATATCTCCGCTGGCAACTACACCCTGGTCGAATAACTCTTCAGCACCCCAGAAAGATACCAGCACCGGGTTGGCTGGATCAGTGATCTCGTATATGTGGAAGTTGCCGTACAAAGTCTCGGTCGTTACGCCCACGTAGTCCTGTGCACCCTGGCTGAAGAGCCAAAGATTGTGCACACCAACGTCGGCGATGGACCCAAAGATAAATGGAGTTAGAGGATTTGGGTCGTCAATTCGAACTGACGCCAGGTGGACCGGATTTGATGGGTCGTCAACGTTAAAGACCTCATATCCGCCAGGGCCTCCGGCGCAAGATTCGTTTGAATGTACCAGGATATCGCCCGAACTTAATGACGCCACCCGTACGTCGTTGGTGCGACTACCGACCGGTGACTGGATGATATCGACAAATTCCGGCTTGTTTTTGTTGTGAACGTCCCAGATCCAGATGCCTGCGTTCGGGTCGCCGCCACAAGGATCATTGAAAGTGCCGGTGTACGCATAGTTGCCCAATGCCCAAACATCGGTTGTGGCATTTGTGGCAAGTCGTTCGCCGCGGCCGGCCTCAGCCAGGTTTTTGATAACTTTGGCGAACGGCGCATCACTGATGATGCCGGCTACCGCTGCATCACGTTCCATGAGGGGGGCGCTCGGATCGGACCGAACGAAGCCGTCAGAAATGCTCAGTAGATTTGGAGATTCGTCATGGGATTCGTCGTGGGGGTCGTCGGTAACCAACGGGGGCGGTGCCGCTAGAACCGAAAATGCCATAAAACTTGAAAAGACTACCAAACCAAGCCTGAATGCTTTTAATTGCTTCATAGTGCCCTTCCCTTTGCTCATTTTTTGTTGTTGTCGCGACGACTACATAATTCCCTCGGACATGAGTTGTGTGGTCTTTTTAGACCAACGAAAAACAAGCCACATGCATGCCATCCAACAGTATCGGCATAATTTTAGTGAGTTACGCTAACCAGCGGTTCGGTGGAGTGAGTAATACGTAAAGCATTCTGACACTTTATTGTATCTATCGGCTCAGCGGGATGACCCTGACCCCGAAAAGCATGTATCCCAATGTTGAGTCTGTTTGGTTGCAGGCGGTCAAATGACCGCCTGCTGATGATGGGTTTTGACATTTTCCCTCCGGGGTTAACCTGCCCTCCTCCCACTATCCAGTTTCAAAGCAAGCCGAGGTCGCAGGAATGACGCGGAGTATCAGGCTGTGCCTCTTGTAGAACCGTAAGTGCATGTTGGTATATTATGGAGCATTGAAATAAACCTGATGCCGATTATGTCCCAGTACAGCTCAGCACAACTTGAAGCGATCGACCAAATCAACGAACGGATTGAGGCGTTGGAGACCGTCGTGGCGGATCTTCAGTTCAATTTGCGGCAGTGTGACATTGTCCTGGCAAAGGTCGCTGTCGTTCCCCGTCCGAAAAAAGGTGAAACAACGGACCTGCCGGAACGCATAGAACCGGAGCTGCTCACCGGAACCGAAGCCTTCGACCGGGCCATGTTCGCCCTGACCGACTGGTATGGCGATGGCGAGCATTCCACCAAAGTTGTTGCCCGGACGCCCGGTACCATTGTGGTTCGTTGCAGCGACACAAACGCCGAGATGATCGATCGCCAGATCGCACAGGCCAACGTCCTGAAAGACCAGATCAAGGAACTCATTCCCAGGCTGGGTACCCGAAACGATCGGTTCGAACTTTTGCACAATCATCACCACATGCTGGTGACCCTCCAGCTCGTGCGTCATTACACTGCCCTACCCCCAAAGCCGGTGATTCAAAGCCTCAGTTTCACCTGGGGAGTGAAAACAGAGATCAAAAGGGTGACCGTATCCGAGGCTATCGAACGCATCCACAAAATCATGAACGATCCGGCTCCGGAGGGAATGGATCCCACTCAGTGGCAATGGAACATTTCCAGGGAGCTGAACCGGGTGCGTTCACTGCCTTCTGACACCGAACTTCGCCAGCGACGGACACTGGTGGTCCGACCCATGGTTAACATTCGCTGGCGCCTGTCCCAGGCCGAGCGGGATGCCCGCCGCGAAAAATGGGAAAAGGAAAAGAAGTTCGATCAACCGGTTTCCCTGCGCGAAGCGCACACCCCACTGATTGTGCTCAATCCAACCACGCCGGTAAAAGTGGGGACGCTAGGCGTGTACGACGCGATTAACGCGAAGAAACGCACCAGACGGGCTGATCGGAAAACCTCGGATGAGCCCATTTCCTGGTTGCTGCCGATATATCCGGTGCTTTCTTCCACATAGGAGATCATCGTGTGGACGACGTGGTGTAATCATCAGGTGTATTCGATCGCATTGGCTGGAGCTGCGATCAGATGACCGGCTCTAATCTGGAATTTATTTTTGGTTTGTTCGGCACTTTGTGTATTTAGCCACTGGGATTGCTGGCGAGTTCCTTCAGTGCCTCCAGGGCCTCATCAATCCGATCGCTGGGCACGAACATGTGATCGTGATAAAACCCTGCTATGACATTAGTGGTAATACCCCGCTCTGCAAGCAGGCTTGTTACCACGGATGTGAGCCCCAGGGCTTCAAGGCTGGAGTGGCCTTCGAGCGTAATGCGTCGGAAGACTCTGTAGTAGTCCAGGCCTTCGGCTTTGGCCTGCTCCAGAGGAATAACCAGGGTAAGACCTTCCAGTTCGGCAATGCTGACAATAGGTTTCAGCTTTTCCAGCTCGCCATACTTTGCCCGAGGAACTGTGCAATAGACATAGGTCGTCGAGTCCAGTTTTGGTGAGAGCTGCTTGATCAAATCCTGTAGAAACTTTGGTCGCTTCATCTTGCAG
Source organism: Marinobacter panjinensis (assembly GCF_005298175.1). Classification (NCBI taxonomy): domain Bacteria; kingdom Pseudomonadati; phylum Pseudomonadota; class Gammaproteobacteria; order Pseudomonadales; family Marinobacteraceae; genus Marinobacter; species Marinobacter panjinensis. The sequence continues at coordinate 451,327 of NZ_SZYH01000001.1, read as the reverse complement.
ATCCTTTGGCCAAATGTCGTGGGCATGTCGAAAATGTACCACTTTCTGAGTTCGTTTAGGTGTTTAAGAGCCTCCTCGCTTGTAGGTCCATTCATTGTAGACAAAATTCAGCGCGTTTGAGCTGTCCGGGCGGTGGCGCGAATATGTGCGTGCGGGTTGATCGTGCCGGGAGACCGCCTCGCGGGCCCAGTCGCAGGTCTGCTTTTCACGCTACAGGGTTATGTTAAAGTTGCCTGTTGTTCACGTTCGTAAGCTTGCCCGGGTTAATCACCCTAACTATAGTCGACATGTACCCCTGACATAGGCTCTGAAACCACGTTTAACGGGCTACACGGGCCACGGATGTTGACGGCTTGTGAACCATTTCGGTACGCGCCGCCATATCACGGAGGAGGCCCCTCGCTATGAAGCTGGTCCAATTCATCCACACGAGAATGGAGCAACTGCTCGAAGACTGGGAAGAAGCCGCTCTGAAAATCGCCCCGCAATTGAAGGGCGAAGACAGCCCCGCTCTCAGGGACCATGCTCGCTCGATGCTGGAGTACATACACCGAGACCTCGATTCCCCCCAGACCAGGGACGAGTCGGCCCGCAAGGCGCTAGGCAAAGCTCCCGCTTCGTCAGCCCATGCCATGGATCGTGTCGAACAAGGTCTTTCGATGTTTCAGATGGTTCAGGAATTCCGCGCCCTGCGGGCCAGGGTTACCGAGGTCTGGAGTGATGAACAGCAGAGCCTCACCCCAAAGGACATCGATGAATTGGTGCGGTTCAACCAGTCCATCGACCATTTGATTGCCAATTCCGTGTCCAGCTTCTCAGCCCTCAAAGAACAGGAAACACGCCTGATCGAAACTCTGCTGAAAGCCTCTCCGGACCCCGCCGCGATATTCGACCCCGCTGGCAAGTACCTGTTTATCAATACCGCGATGGCCGATCTGGTCAATATGCCGCACCGGGAGGTTATTGGTAAAACCCCACGGGAGTTGGCTCTGGACCTGGCCACAGGGTTGCACGACGCGATCACCAAAGCCGTTTCTACCGGTCAGACTCAGCTCAGGGAATATCATCACTGTTATCCGTCTGGTCGCGAGGTATATCTCGATTGCCAATTGGTCCCGGTCAGTAACGACCAGAACGAGGTTGAAGCTGTCGTCAAAACCTCACGGGACATTACTGAGCGTAAACAGGCTGAATACCAGGTCTGGCGAAGTGCCAATTTTGATTTGCTCACCGGCCTCCCCAATCGGCGGCTGTTCCTGGATCGGCTTGAGCAGACCCTGCTGGAGGCTGAACGAATGGGCAGTTCCTTTGCCCTGCTATTCATCGACCTCGACCGCTTTAAGCAGGCTAACGACCAGCTCGGCCACAAGGCCGGTGACCGACTTCTGACGCAAGTGGCCGAACGCATGAGTACTGTAGTGCGGGCCATGGACACCGTGGCCCGCCTCGGTGGAGACGAATTCACCCTGATCCTAAAGGAAACCGACAGGAAGGGTGCGGAGGAAGCGGCGAAGGCCTTTCTGAGAAGTCTGGAACAGGCGTTTGAGGTGGACTCCCACCGGATACACATTTCCGGCAGCATCGGCTTGACCGTTTTCCCCGACGACGGCAAGGATATCGACCAACTGATGCACAATGCCGACCAGGCCATGTACGGCGCCAAAGAACAGGGAGGCCACCAGGTTCTGGTTTACGAGCCTTCGATGGCGAAGAGCGAATCAGAAGATATCCGGTTAAGCCGGGAACTGTATGATGCTCTCCGGGATAACCAGCTGGAGGTCTACTACCAGCCCATCATCGACATCCGCACCGGCGCCATATACGGGGCAGAAGCCTTGCTCCGATGGAATCATCCGCGCAAAGGCCTGTTGACTCCGGACGCCTTTCTCGGCGTGACGGAACAAAGCGGCCTGACGGACAGCATCACTGCCTATGTACTGGAACAGGCAGCGATCTGCCAGTTGCGGTGGCGCGAGCTGAATGAGCAAGAGCTTTCGATCAGCGTCAACGAATCACCCGCCTCCTTTGTGACAAGAAGCCTTGTGGACCAATGGCGAGAGCGGCTGACACAAACTAGCGGCGATGAAAGCGGGATCATGATGGAACTCACCCCGGCCTCTTTCAACAATCTTCGAGCCTCTGGGTTCAATCCGGTCAAGAGCCTGGGTTTACCGGGTTCGCCGCTAAAACTGGCGATCGACGGTTTTGGTATTGAACCATCTTCCCTGTTGGCTCTTCACGAATTCAAGTTGGACAGCGTCAAGCTGGACAGAGAGCTGATCAAGGACGCTGGTCAGGGGGGCGAGGTCGACCCCATACTGGAGGGCATCATCGCTATGGCCCACGTTATAAACGTCCGGGTGGTTGCAGTAGGCGTTGAAACGGACGAGCAATTGCAATTCCTCTCCCGTGTCGGCTGCGACTACGCCCAGGGATTTAAGTTCTCGCGCCCCCTACGCCAGGAGGAATTCGAGGCATTGCTACGAAAACGCTGCCAGAAAGCGCCCTCTTGAATTGAAGAGATTCAGCTCAGGAGGGGCTTCCTGGACGACCGATTCCCCCGGTACTCTCAAGCGTTCCCGTGCATCTCACTCACCAACACTTCAATCAGATCCGCTGCCGCCATTTCCCTTGCTCGGCTCGCCCCCTGTCCGGCCCAATGAGCTGCAAAATCATCGCTACCCTTTGCGCTTGCAACGCCGTGCAGTGCTTTAGCAGCATCGTAGGCAATCGGATAGTCCGGAAGCCTTGGGGCGGTTGAAGCGCCTATCTCCCGATGCATGCGGTTAATAATACCTCTGGCAGGTCTTCCGGAGATGGCTGCGGTGATCTGGGTGTCTCCAGGTTCTACCGTTTTTAATCTGTCTCGATAGCCTTCGTTGGCTGATGACTCCGGGCACAATACAAAAGCAGTACCCAGTTGAGCTGCCTCCGCACCAAGAGCCAGGGCTTTACTGATATCCCTGCCATCCATAATGCCACCAGCGGCAATAACCGGCAGATCCACCCGGGCCTTCAACGCCTGCACCAACTCCAGCGTCAGAATCCCGGGGTCCCCAAGTTCCGGGTTGAACATTCCCCTGTGGCCACCGGCTTCCAGTCCCTGGGCAACGATGGCGTCGATACCGGCTGCCTTGATTCGTGCGCCCTCCTCCACTGTTGTTGCGGTTGCGATCAGAAAGACACCCGCCTTCTTCAAAGCTTCTATGTGCCCCTGCGGCGGCAACCCGAAATGGAAACTGACAACGGCCGGGCGTTCGTCCACCAGTGTCTTCAGCATTTCAGAATCACTGGAAAACGTCTGGTAGATCTCTCTCAGGGAGGAAGGTGGCTCTGCATCAAACTCTTCAAAAAACGGGGCAAGATATCCAAGCCACTGCCTTTCCCGTTGAATATCAGAGATGGCGGGACGGTGGCAGAAAACATTCACGTTAAAGGACCTATCCGTAAGCGCCCTGGTGTCAGCAATCATGGCCCTGGCCGCCTGAGGATTACTTGCGCCGACGCTTATAGAGCCCAGGGCGCCTGAGTTCGACACCGCAGCTGCCAGTCTGGGTGTTGAAACCCCTGCCATGGGAGCCTGAATAATGGGATGGTCTATACGCAAGATTTCTGTCAATCGAATAGCCACTAGAGATTTCCTTGTTTCGGCGGGACCGGGGTATGTTTGCATACTCAGTAAACATCCTCCAGATACCGCCCCTCTGCTCGAAGCGTCTCCACATCAGTGCGCAGTGGCTCGAGAATGTCTTCAATGACCTGTTTTACCGCAACTGCCATGCCCCTGCCGCCACAGACCAGAATCTGTGCCCCCTTCTCAACCATCTGGCGTACAGCGACCTGATCTTGCCTGAGCTTGTCTTGAACATAGGCACATTCGTCAGATCGCGAGAACGCCGTGTTCAGCCCTGTCAGACGCTGGTCTTCAAGGTAGCGCCCCAATTCGGGCTGGTAGAGAAAATCCGACTGCGAGCTGCGTCCACCCCAGTAAAGATACATAGGATGACGTCCGGTATTTTTCCGGATAAATCCGGTCAGCGGGCCAATCCCTGCACCGGCTCCGATCAGGATAACCGGGGTATTACCAGTGGCTGGCCGGAAGCCCGGATTAGGGCGGACAAAGCCATCAATATGATCCCCCGGCCTGAGCTGGTGCAAATATCCGGAGCAAAGACCACCGGGTTGTTTGCGGACACATATTTCCAGGACACCGTCCGTCACAGAAGATGCCAGGGAGTAGAATCGTGCAGCTTGTCCATGTGGCGGCATCACGCCGAGCAGGTCGCCCGCCTCGAATGACGGCAACGTTTGGGGAGCTCGGGGGAGAAACTTCAGCCTCCGACCGCCCTGCTCTGCTGCCTTGAAACGCAGGATGCTGGTAGGCGCCTGCACTGCGAGCCCGTAATCCGCCCGTTCTACCAGCTCCAGCTTTACCGGGGGCGGCGGCAACGGATCGTAGGTCAGCGAAAGCGGAGCCCCAATTAGCTCACCAATCGTGTCTCCCCACTGACTGAATTGCGAAGCAGAACACCGATTGATCAGCTCAATGCCATGCAGACGAGTCAGCCCTTTTCTGGCGAGCGCCGCATCCACGTCCAATGCAAACTGACAGAAGTTCGGAAACTGGCTGTCGCCAAACCCCAGCACCGCGTATTTCAGAGTTTCCCTGGCCCTGAAGTCACCGAGCCTGGCCATAAACCGCCGAGCAGACGTCGGCGCGTCGCCATCACCATAGGTGGAGGTCAGTACAAACAGCATGGAGGCCTGAGGATAATGACCAGTCAATGCGTTCATCTCGCTGCAATGCACCCTGAAACCGGCCTTGTTCAGGCTGGCGTGGAGTTCCCGGGCAAAGCCCCAGGTGGCATTACCTTCAGAACCCACGAGGATAATGGTATCCGCCTGAGAGACAGTGACATTGTCCGGAAGATGCTCGGAAGACCGGCGGCGCCACCAGATGCCTATCCCGGTCACCGAGAGCACCGGCACAGTCAGCGCCGCAGCTCCAAGAATCAGGCCCAGCCACCACAGGCCCTCTCCGGTATGCAAACTGACCACCCACTGCTGGAACACGCTACTTTCAGAGCGAGGCTGGTACTTCAGCAGTTCACCGGTCGCCTGATCAACAAATCCGGAGCCACTGCTGGTTGTCAGGGAATAGACATCCCGGGGGTCATCCGGATAGGGAAACACCAGTTCCCGCAATTCGCTGAGATCAACCTCCGAGAGGGCGCTCAGATTGGCCACTGGAGCCGGTTGTCCGCCGGAAACTTCAGCAGGGAAAGCCGGCCCGGTTTCGAAAGTTTCGGGCAGCAACCCAAAGCGCTGCGCCGACATATAGCTCCCGGTCAATGCCGACAGCAGCAACCCGAGAACGGCAAACCGTGCCAGTTCCGAATGAACACGTTTGTTCCCGGAACCTGCGAACGGCCGTAACAAGGCCGCCCAACCACCTGTCCGACGGGCCAGCATAAGAATTCCGGTGATGCACAGAAGCACCATCAAGGCGGCCATCATCCCGGCCATCGCCCGGCCGGTGTCATCCAGCAGAAACGCGCGATGCAGATCCTTGATCCAGGTGAAAAAAGCGGATGGCTCGTAGGGCGCAATGCCCTCACCGGTCAAGGGATTGACCAGGTCAGCTCCGGGCTGGCCGTCGCGGCTGTAATAAACGATCACTCCGCCGGAAGAGCCACGCTCAATTTGTTCGGTTCCCGGGTAATGGGCCACAACCCGTCCTGCCAGCTCCGCCACATTCACCTCGCCAGCAGGCGGGATCACTGCTGCTGCCCTGTCCATGGCGGGCGCCAGGGCCAGAACCGCCGCGGTGATTGCTGTCGTGATCAGGAACACTGCCGCCACCAGGCCGGGTAACCCGTGCAATTGTCGCACCATCGCCTAAGCTCCTTGCCAGCCGATCAAAAATCGTAACGGAATGAGCGAACATAACCACGCCCGGCTACCGCTTTCCCGGCGCCTTCGCTGGTCAGTGGCAGGGCGATATCCGCCCGGTTATCCCGCATATCTTCAACGGAGGTGTCGACCCGAATTTCGTAGCCGGTGTCGACCAGGGCGTCTTCCAGGTCCAGAGTGATTTTCAGGGTGCGCCCACTGGTTATGCTGGCACCGGTCAGGCCATCGTACTCGGCCGGGTTCAGCCTACTGCCACGGGCCCAACCGCTCAGGTGCTTGTAGTACTTGGTTTTTTTACCTGCAACCCATAGAGTGCCCTGGTATTTGCCGGCAGCATCCGTGAGGTAAAGCGCCAGGTAGGCACCATCGCCACCGTAGTCGAGTAATTCGGTTGTGAACGTCACTTCACGAGCCTGCGCAACAGTGGGCACAGCAAGTGCTATCGCCAGGCCAAGAGCAAATAGAATCTTTTTCATACAGTCTCTCCGGTAAAAAGAATCGACGGGTTACTCCACGGTTACGCTGGGGCGACCCTTGACAATGCCGTTGCCTGGAACCGGCCCCTGGCCATTGCCCTGCGCAGCATCGCGCGTCTGGTTGCGGTATCTGCCATCGTCATCTTCATCATCATCATCGTCATCGTCTTCTTCCCGCTCCAGTTCCATCAGATTCAGGGAGGCAGGTGCAAAAGACGCCTCTGCACGGAATCCCTGGGGAGCCAGGCCCTTTACTTCATAACAACCGTCATCCACCTTGATGCGATAAACCGTCCATCCATCAGCTTCCAGTTTCTGGCGCAGGTTCTCCCGCGGCTGCCAATTGGCCACCGGGTCATCACAGTCATCGTCGGCCAGCAGTGGTGCGCTCAGTAGCAAGAAAGTGAGGCTTAAAATCACGGGTTTGGTTTTCATGGGATGTCTCCTGTTGAATCCACGATCAACACTCTATGAGGTTTACCTGACACTGGCCTGAACGCGCCCGGCCTTGCTCCGCAAAGATCAGCGAAACTGAAACGCTTCCTTATGGAATCGCGACAGAGGAATGTGCCCCTGCCAGCGAAAGCCCGCTGACGATGCTACCGCCCAGAAGGAGGACGGCCAGCAGCATACCAATGGGCTGCCGCCACCATTGCAACGGAGCGAGCCAGGCTGCATGGAAGGCAAGCAACAGGTAAAGCGCGGGCATAACCCGATGCAGGTAGCGCCAGTATTTGTAGGGGAACTTGCGCCACAGGGTAATCAGCAACATGGCGAACAACAGATAAATGGCGAACTCGCCAATGTCTTCGGCAGCATCGCGCATGGTGTCTATAAACCCGGAATAATGCGGCTCATGCTCACCGGCTTCGCCGAAAATCGACTCGATTACGTCGTCACCCGTTTCAATCAGCCAGTGGGCAGCGGCGAATACCACGGCGAGAATGCCGGCCCATTTATGGGTGTGATAGATTTTGTCCAGCCCGCCCAGCGGTCGTTCCAGCCAGGCGGGTCGCAGCGCCAGCATCATGGCCAGCGACATCAAGGCGATGGCCAACCACCCGCTGAGTAACAGGCTCTGGTTATAAACGCCCCAGGGGGAACCGGCCTCTGGGCCTGCCGCCAGATTCCAGGCCCAGAGGCCGGAAACCAGGATAATAAAAGGTAAAATGATCCGGATCATGACTTCTCCTCCGAAAGGCAGCTGAAATAATTGAGATAAGGCTATCTCCCGAACCTGACAGCCACCTGAAGGTCAGCCATTCAGGCAGCTGTCAGGTTCCGGCTGTAGTATCTTTCTCCCAGGGCTGGATCAGAGGTGAACTATGCGGGTACTGTTGGTTGAGGATACCGAGGGGCTTGGCGAAGCGGTGCGGGATCAGATTGCTGATGACGGCCACGCAGTGGACTGGGTGCAGACCCTGGCCTTTGCCGAAGCGAGTATTCAGACAACGGCCTACGACCTGATTTTGCTTGATTTGATCCTGCCGGACGGCCATGGCTTCGGTTTTTTGAGGAAACTGAGGACGGCCGGTTATTCGACACCCGTGATCATCCTCACCGCCAGGGACCAGGTGTCTGACCGGATTGAAGGACTGAACGCCGGCGCCGACGACTATCTGGTAAAACCCTTTGATCTTTCCGAGCTGTCGGCCCGTGTGGCCGCGGTAGCCCGTCGTTACCGAGGCAACCCGAACCCGCTGATTCGCGTGGGTGATCTGGAGGTCGATCTTGGTGATCACCGCATCAGTCGCAACGGCCAGCCAGTGGAACTTACTGCTCGGGAGTGGGCCCTGTTCGAGGGCTTCATCCACCGACCCGGAATGCTATTATCGCGATCGCAACTGGAAGATCGTCTTTACGCCTTCGGGGCTGAAATCGAAAGCAACACCATTGAGGTTTATGTCAGCCGTTTGCGTAAAAAACTGGGGCGGGACGCGATCGCAACCGTCCGAGGTATGGGCTACCGTCTGGAAACACATGACCAATAAAACCAGCCTACAAAAAAGCCTGGGCATCGGACTCACGCTCGGAGTTACACTGCTCTGGCTATTAGGTGTTACCGCTTCCGGACTCGTGGCACAGCACGAAATGAACGAGGTGTTTGACAGCGCCCTTGAAGAAACAGCCCAACGCATACTGCCACTGGCCGTCACCGACATCCTGAACCGGGAAAACGGAGCCAGGAATCAACGGGCCCCTGCCCTGAAAGACCATGACGAATACCTCACTTACCTGGTCAGAGACCGGCAAGGCAACCTCCTGCTCCAGTCTCACGACGCTGATCCCCGGGTTTTCGGACCATTGCCACAGGAAGGCTTCTCGAACACGTCGACACACCGGATATATGGGGCCTCGGCCGTCAGCGAGACTATCTATCTCGAGGTAGCCGAACCTCTGGCTCACCGCCGGGAAGCCGCGCTGGAAGCAGGCCTGGCATTGCTGATGCCTTTAACCTTCCTGATCCCGGTCAGCCTGCTGGGTATCTGGTGGATCGTCCGGCTTTCCCTGCGCAAGGTCGTCGATTTCCAGCAGTCCATAGAATCTCGTGGCGCCGGAGATCTCTCACCCGTTGCCGGCGATCAGTTACCACGGGAATTTGAGCCTATTGCCCTGGCCGTCAATCGGCTGCTGGAACGATTGCACCGCGCTCTGGAGACAGAACGGAGTTTTACCGCGAACAGTGCCCATGAATTAAGGACACCCCTGGCAACAGCACTCGCCAAAATACAGCGGCTGAAAACCCGGATTCAAAGTGACCAACTGAAAGCTGATATTGCCGACATTGAGGAATCTCTGCGCAGCCTGTCGGTCCTGTCCGGAAAACTGCTCGAACTGGCGAAAGCCGAAGGAGGCGGCGCCATATCGCAAAGTCGGCACGATCTCGTGCCCATACTGGCAATGATTGTCAGTGATTTTGAAAGCCAGGCCCCGGGGCGCATTACGCTGACCCTGCCCGAGAGCGAAGTGACCTCCTTCCTTGATCCCGATGCCTTCGCCATCCTGGTTCGTAACCTGATTGAGAATGCGATCAAGCATGGCTCCCGGGAACAGCCCGTTGAGGTCAGCATGGCAGCGGACGGAACGTTAAGGGTGCGCAATGGCGGTAACCTCATTCCCCCGGACCAGCTCGCCCTGTTACGCAACCGGTTTGCACGTTCAAAAACACATGCGACGGGTTCCGGCCTGGGCCTGGCAATTGCCGATGCGATTGCCACGGGTGCAGGTATGACAATGCATTTGCGGTCGCCGGCAACAGGACGGCAGGACGGCTTTGAGGCGGAGTTGAATGTGGCATGTATCTGACACTTACCGACCTGGTGTTACTGACGAGCATCATTCAGTCCCTGAGTCTGGCCATTTTTCTGCTGCTTCCCTCCAACGTCGGGCTCGTCAGCAATCGTCTCCTGGTCGCTACGCTGGTTTTCTTTGCCGCCGGGCTTGGTGAAATCTTCCTCTACAGCAGCGGGCTCGCGCTCGAACACCCGAACTTCGCCTACCTCGGGACGCTCATCGGGCTTCTGCAAGCGGGGACACTCTATCTGTATGCGCAGTCGCTGATGTATCAGGACTTCCGGTTGCGCAAGGAGCACCTCGTGCATACCCTGCTGTTCTGGGTTGTCGGCGCCATTTTTCTGGTCGAGTATTATCTGCAGCCAACCGGGACCAAAGTGCGGATTCTGCTGGAGCGTGACCATCCGGGCGTGCTGACCTCCCCCCTCCTCGCAGTGGCGATCCACGCTGTCTTTCTCGGTTACCTGTACGCCACGATTCGCGCAATCACCCGCTTCGGCATCGGCCTTCGGCAGATATTTTCCAGCATCGAGAACAAGCAACTGGCGTGGCTGCGGATGCTCCTGATCGGCTACGCGGTGGCCTGGACGGTGAGTATGCTCTACTGCCTCACCGCACACGTCTTCAGAAACGCGCCGGGAACGGAGTGGGTCGCCGGTGCCGGCGCCGTGACCGGATTCGTATTCATCAACTTCTTGATGGTGAATTCCCTTCGCCAACCGGTCATCTTCTCTGGACTTGCAGCCGACCAGGCTGCGTTGTTGGCGGAGGAGACGGCACCACAGTTTGATCAAGCACTGAAGGACCGGTTGGAGTGGCAGATGCGCGAGAAAAAGCCGCACCTTTACTCTAACCTGACCCTGGAGCAGCTCGCGCGAAAAGTCGATGCGCCCCCAAGAGAAGTCTCGCGGGTGATCAACCAGGGCTTTGGGTGCAATTTTTTCGAGTTCGTCAGCAGCCATCGCCTGGAGGAGGCGAAAGCACGACTGGCCGATCCGGCCAACACGTCTAATATCCTGCAAGTCATGTACGATTCGGGCTTCAACTCGAAGTCTGTATTCAACACCGCCTTCAAGAACGATACCGGGCTCACTCCCAGTGAATATCGCCATCGTGCCCTCCACGGGAACATTGGTGACGAGCCTCAGCCCTGAACGCCACGCCAATCGGTTCGAGTTTCGGTTTTCGGGAAGTTCGAACCTCCAGTCAACTGATTTTACGTGATTTTTTTCGAGGTCATGACGGAGGGCCGAGTTCACGCACGCGAACGCTTTTCCGAGAGTTTCTCCCTAGGCTGGTTTCCAAGCGGTACCTAATTCGGTGATCGCGAGAATCAACGCACTACGAGGAGAATGTCCATGAAAACCAAACTACGTAGAACCGTCTTTTCCGCAGCTGCGGTCGGCATCTTCAGCCTGGTATTTGCTGGCAGCGCCCATGCCCATTGCGATGCTCTGGATGGCCCGGTGATTACCGAGGCCCGCACAGCGCTGGAGGCGGGTGACGTTACGCCTCTGCTGAAATGGGTCCCCGCCGAGGACGAGGCAGAAATCAGGCGTGTGTTCGCTGACGTGCGCAAAGTCAGGGGCCAGAACGAAACCGCGCGGAACATCGCCGACCGGCATCTGTTCGCCACGCTCGTGAAGGTTCATCGTGCCTCGGAGGGTGCGCCGTTCACCGGCATCAAGCCTTCCGGGCAGATCGACCCGGGGCTGATGGCGGCGGATGCGGCGCTGGAGAACGGACAGATTGATCGCCTGGTCGCAAACATCACCCGCAAGATCGAAGATGGTATTCGCGAGCGTTATGAAGAGGCACGAAACGCTCGGGCGCGCGCCGACCAAAGCGTAGAGGAGGGTCGTGAGTTCGTCACTGACTACGTCAGCTACATCCACTACGTCGAAGGCGTGCACGGTGCAGCGGGAGCAAGCGCAGGGCACTGAGTTTACTCGCCCGGGGAGGCTGTAAGGTAATGCACGCTGAACAGGCCATGCTCGTCCATCCACACCTTGCGGCTCGCGAAACCGGCCCGGGCGGCTAGCCTCTGAAAGCCCGGCACAGAATATTTGTAGGAGTTCTCCGTGTGGATCGATTCACCCTCGCGGAAACGGATGGTGTGCCCATTCAGTTGCAGAACCTGAGCAATCCGGCTTTCCAGGTGCATCTCGATGCGGGATTTTTCTGCGTTGAAAAAAGCTCGGTGACGGAACAATTCCCGACGGAAGGCGATCCCCAGTTCCCGCTGGAAACGGTCAAGCAGGTTCAGGTTGAACTCTGCGGTAATGCCGTCTGCATCATTGTAGGCAGCTTCCAGTGTCTGATGGTCCTTCACCAGGTCAACGCCGATTAACAATCCACTGCCCGGTGGCAGCAATCGATGCAGGCTGTCAAGAAAGCCCTCTGCGGCGTCCGGCGTAAAATTGCCGATGCTCGATCCGGGGAAGAAACCCACCAATCGCTGGGGATCGATCGCCTCTGGCAGGGCTAAGCCCCGGGTAAAGTCGGCACAGGCGGCGTGGACTTCCAGCCAGGGATAGTCTGCCGCCAGACGTCGGGTGCTTTCGAGCAGGAACTCCCGTGATATATCGATACCCAGATAACGTTGCACCGACATGGATTCCAGTAGCAGCCGTACTTTTCGACTGGCACCACAGCCGAATTCCACCAGGGTTGCATTCTCGCCGGCCAGGGCTGCGATCTCGGGCATGGCACGGGTCAGAATAGCTTCCTCGGTGCGGGTGGGATAATACTCAGGAAGTTCACATATTTTCTCGAAAAGCACTGAACCTTTCTGATCGTAAAAGTATTTTGGGGAACAGTACTTCGGTTTCGAGGTGAATCCCGCGAGCACTTCTTCCGCCATGGTGGGGCAATGGTCTTCAGTCAGCTGATTGTGAAAATGAATCTCTGCCGCGTTCATCGGGTGGCCTCCCTGGCAAGTCTGAATCCTGAAAAGGCCCAGCGGGCCGATGGGGGATAGAAATTTCGATACGTGGGGCGGATATGGCTGGCCGGTGTGGCACAGCACCCTCCCCTGAGTACCATCTGCCCGGACATGAATTTGCCGTTGTACTCACCGAGACTGCCGGCCAGAGTCCTGAACCCCGGATAGGGCCGGTAGGCGCTGCCCGTCCATTCCCAGACATCGCCAAACATCTGCAACGGCGCGTCATTCGGGTTGCTCGCACTGCCAGCCTCCGCGGCAACGGGTTGCAAATAACCGCTCTCAGCAAAATTGCCGGTCCGGTTCCGGGTGTGGGTTGCGGCCTGCTCCCATTCCGCTTCGGTCGGCAAGCGAGCCCCCGCCCAACGTGCAAAGGCATCAGCCTCGTAAAAACTGACATGGCATACCGGCGCAAGGGGGTCTACTTTGCGCCAACCGGTCAGGGTGAACTGGTACCACTGTTCGCCATCCCTGGCCCAATACAGGGGCGCTGTCCAGCCGTTCTCCCGGATCAGGTGCCAGCCGTCCGAGAGCCACAATGCCGGATCCTGGTAACCGCCCTGCTCCATGAAACGTATATAGTCCTGGTTGGTCACCGGACGCGTAGCCAGTTCGAAGGGTTCAAGGTACTGGCGATGGGCCGGCCGTTCGTTGTCAAACGCAAACTCGACCCCATCCTCTTTCAGGCCGATGGTAACCAGACCACCTTCGTAGGCCCGCCAGCCCATGGGCATCGGCTGCCCACCGGGCGGGGCCTGCAAACGTTTACTGTAGACCGGCTGCAGCGGGTTCTGGGCCAGTATGTGCTTGATATCCATCGCCAGCAGTTCCTGGTGCTGCTGTTCATGGTGAATGCCCAGACAGACCCGTTCTGCAATGGCCTGGCTATGCTCCGCAGGCGGGTTATTCAGTAGCAATCCCATAGCGTCATCCACATAACGACGGTAACGATAGACATTGGCTACCGTCGGTCGGGACAGCAGGCCTCGCCGGGGCCGGGGAAAGGGGTTGCTGTGGGTTTCGTAATAGGAATTGAACAGGTGGTCATAAGCCTCGTTCAGGGGTACATAACCCTTAAGGAACGGCTTTAGCAGGAAGGCCTCGAAGAACCAGGTAACGTGGGCAAGGTGCCATTTTGGCGGACTGACGTCGTCCATGCTCTGGATGACGTAATCTTCCGTCTCCAGCGGACTGCACAACTGTTCGCTGGCGAGCCGGACCTCCCTGAAGGCATCCAGCCAGTCTTCCGGCGAATTGGCTTCCACAACGAGAGTCGGGTAAAGCTGTTCCGCGTGTGACATGGCGGCGTTCCCTGCTTATAGGTTTTGCCCGTGGCCATCAATGGCCAACCACCGGTGCCAGAATCCTGCCCGGCGGCGCCCCGTAAACTGGCGGCTGCCGGCAGTACCGTTGCCTCAAGTTAAGGCCGCCTGACAGGATTGGTCAAGCGGAATATTACTGGAGCGCGGCTTCTACAGCGTCCAGAAAGCCTGCCATATCCACCACCTGCTCCGAATCCGGATCGACGGTCTTGCCCTTGAGATCGGCGGTGACAATGCCTCTGTCGACGGTGTCGGTCAGTGCCGCCTTGAGGTTGATGGCGTATTCACTCAGGGGCGCATTGCCCTCGCGCTCGCCCAGGGTTTCCAGGGCGTTAGCCAGCGCGAAAATCAGGGCAGAAGGGTTAAAGTGTGCGTCACGGCCATCGCTCTCCAGGTATTTCAGGTAGAGGTCATGGGCGGTGCCATGGGGCGCCTCAAAGAGCATGGTGCCGTCCTTGCTCTCGATGATGGAGCTGGCGGTGGCCAGGCTGCCGCCGAGTGCAGCCGAGATGTCCGAGAAGATGTCGCCGTCCAGGTTCTGGGAGGGATAAAGGGCGTTTCTCGGGGGATCAGTAATCATCTTCTTGAGCTGGCTGGACGGACGCATGATCATGAACGACGGCGGAGGCGTGTGATCCCGGGCCAGTTCCCGCCGCACTTCGGTAATGACGTCGCTGAAGACTTCGTCGTATTCCATGTACTCGCGCTTGAGACCGAAATAGACCTCTTTGTCCTTGCGGGAGGCATCGCGAAACACCTGGGACACCCAGTCCTTGATGGCTTCACGATCGTTGGACATGAGTAGAATGGGGTCACCTTTCATGACACGGCGGGCGTGTTTCTCGTCGCCGTCAACAATTACCTTGAGGATGCCGTCTTCCTGCGCCGGCATGTTGAAGCTGCCGTACTGATCGCCGCCACCGGCGCTCATGCGGGAAATGGACACGTGGGCACCCCGACTGGGAATGCCGAACTCCCGCAGGTGGTTGACCAGTTTGAACAGCTTACGCCCGGTGGTATTGTCGGGTACGCCCCACAGGGCTCGCTCTGGCGGGTTTGAGACAATGCGCGCGGCCTGGGCATCAATCAGCTCGTAGTAGTAGTTGAGCCCAAGCTCCTTGATCTGTTTGCGGTAGTCACTTGTATAGATGTCTTCAATCACCGTGCGCATGGCACCGTCGTAGCCGGGAATAACGGTGTCTTTCAGGCCGAGGTAGACATCCCGTTTCTCGTCGATGGCGCGCTGGAAGAAACGGTGAGCCCAGGCTTTTACGTCCTCAACGTCGTTGGTGGCCAGTAGCCAGGGGTCTCCCTTGCGGACTTCACGGCGGTGCAATTCCACCGGGTCGCCACTACGGCCCACGAACATCAGTTTTACCACGCCGGTAGCCTGGGACAACTGGTTGAAGCTGTCCTTGATGCCGCCGCATTCCATGGTGTCTACTTCGATGTCACGACCGATCCAGTCCGGGCGGCGGATGTTGAGATTGCGGAACTGGATGTCCTCACGGGTGATATTGCCACTGATGCCTTTGCGGATGGCGCCGTTCGGGGATTTGGTGGCCAGTGGGTGAAGGTTGTCGGAGTCCACATCAGGATGCTTGCGGAGAAGCTCCTCCAGTTGCTGGCGGTTAACGGTCATGCCGGCGTTCTTCACCCCTACCCCATGGCGCTGAAGAGCATCGATGGCGTCAGTCACTGCCTGACCATTGGTCAGTAGGCGGTGTTCCGCGGACAGGTCGATTTCCTCGAGCCGGATGTCCAGGCGCGCAGTAACGAATTTTTCGAGAATCTGCTCGAAAGCAACCTGGGCCATTTCGTCGCCGTGGAGGATGACCAGTGGCGACGTCACATTGATTCGGCGGTCCATAGATTTCTCCCTGCGGGTTGGGTGGATCAGAGCCCTGTCTTTGCTATCCCAAGGCCCTGACTCGCTGGTGACTTCAATTTTGCAAGGTAGGTTTCAAGAGGCTCGGGCCTTGCAATATAGTAGCCCTGCACGTAATTCACACCAAGTTCATTCAGCACCCGCAAGACACTGGCGCTCTCGACGAATTCGGCAATCGTCTTCAACCCCATCACATGGCCAATATTGTTGATGGCCGTCACCATGGCATGGTCAATAGGATCGCTTACGAGGTTCCTGATAAACGTGCCATCGATTTTAAGGTAGTCCACCGGCAGGTTTTTCAGGTAGCCGAAGGACGACATCCCGCTCCCGAAATCGTCGAGGGAAAAACGGCATCCGAGTGTCTTCAGGCTCTGGATAATAAAACGTGCCTTGGTCAGATTCGCAATGGCCTCCGTTTCGGTAATCTCAAAGCAGATAATTCGCGGGGAAACATCAAAGCGCGCAAAACATTCGTTTATAAACGGCAGGAAGCCCTCATCCCCGAGGGATGCCCCGGACAGGTTAATGCTGCAGGTCGCAACGTTTCCGGGTCCGGCCTTTGCAAGCTTGGCGAAGGCCGTCTGGAGCACCCATCGATCAATTCTGACCATCAGGCTAAATCGTTCCGCGGCCGGGATAAAAGCCATGGGCAGTACCAGTTTCCCGTCTTTATCGTGGAGACGGAGCAACAGTTCGAAATGCGCTCCCTCTTCAGGCTGCGCCGAAGACACGGAGGTTGGCACGATGGCCTGGCAATGCAGGCGGAACCTGTTTTCCTCAAACGCCTCACTGATACGTCCCACCCATTGCGTTTGCCGAAACCTGCGAGCAAGAGCCTGGTCGTCCATGCTGTAGAGATGGATCCGGTTGCGGCCATTTTCCTTGGCCAGATAGCAGGCGTTGTCGGCGGCGCTGAGCAGGTCGGCCAGCGACCAGCTATTGTCGCTGAAGTTAACCTGGCCAATGCTCAGGCCGACGCGGAAGGGCTTGCCTTCCCAGGTAAAATTTAGGTCTTCGAGCTCTGCTTTGAGAGCTCTGGCAATCCGCTTGGCAACGGGCGCGGGACAATCCTGAAGCAATACGCCGAATTCGTCACCCCCCAGGCGTGCCAGCAGGTCAGACTGTCTAAGGTGTTTCTTAAAAACGGGCCCAAGAACGCGCAACAAGGCATCACCCGCCATGTGTCCACAGGTATCGTTGATCACCTTGAACTGGTCGAGATCGAGAAACATAAGGCTGTGGGAGCCATCCAGTCCCACCGGTTCCTCCAGCAGGCTCCGCAGCCGTTGCTCAAAGGCATGCCGGTTGAGCAACCCTGTAAGATTGTCGTGGCTTGCCTGGTATGACACCTCTGCCGCGAGCCTGCGGGCATGGGTGACATCATGGAAAACCATGACAGTCCCGATAAGCCGGCCATTCCTGTCCCGAATGGGCGCAGCCGAATCCTCAATGGCAAACTCTGTACCATCCCGATGCAGCAACACCGTTTGACTTGCCAATCCTACAGTTTGTCCACTGGCTAATACCCGCACTACCGGATTCTCTACCGGCTCGCGAGTCTGCTCATTGATAATACGGAAAACCTCCGGCATCAGAAGCCCCCGGGCTTCGGCTTCGGACCAGCCAGTAAGGGCTTCTGCAACGGGATTCAGATAGTTGATCCGACCTTCTTTGTCAGTAGTGATCACGGCATCGCCGATGGAATGCAGTGTGACCTGTGCCAGTTCCTTTTCAGCAAACAGTTGGCTCTCTACTCTCTTGCGACAAGCGATTTCCCGATTCAGGGCATTTACGCGTCGGGTAATCTCGACAAAACGCTGGTTGGCCTTACTCTCGACATAACAGCGCACGATAACCTGAGCAGGAGAGCCCCTATCTGCCCGAAGCCTGGCTCCATAGGTAATGTAACGTTCGCCGATGGAGCTACTGATTGTGACCAGGCCGCGAATAAAATCCCCACTCCGAACCCATAGCCTTATCGAGGAGTCCAGCCTGGCCGGATCGTTAGCCAGTTCATGCAATTGGTGTCCATTTTCCAGAGCAGTGAATGCCTTCCGGGCCGCATGGTTCATATCAACAACCCGACCCTGGGCGGAAAGCAGAAGGAGCGGCTCGGGAAGCAGGTTTTCCAGCGATTTATGATTCATGTCCGAATCAGCCATCAAGTTAAAGACTCAAAGTATTCCTGGCCTGACGCAGCTTCAGACTCTGCGTTGGATTTAAGATGAACGACGACCCGACACCCCTGATCGCCCCGGGCTATTGTCTCTTCCAGCGTGACTTTGGCGTAACCAAGACTTTGAGAGGCGATGATGCCAAACACATTACTGGTCATCATACACATGGAAGGGCGCCCGACCACCTTCTCGGCAAAAGGACAGGCCCGATTACCAAGCACAATGCGATCGTCATTCTGTTCGACAATGTAGAAGTCGCCCTTGATTCTGCGTTTCAGGTCCACGAGCACGTCGGCAACCTGGGAACGGGTTAGCCTGGAAACACCCAGGGCCTCTTTATAATCAAGGTCCATCTGATTCCCCATATTCTGGCCAACGATACTGATAAAACCCGCGGCCTCTCTAAGCCCCACGACGTCTTCCAGCACACCGGACAGTTCACGTATCAAATTACGAAGAAAAAGATCTCTTTCCAGTGGGATGTCCAGCTGGGCCAGGGGGATTCTTCTGGAATCGGTATCAACGGTTGCCATGACAGTTTCCTGCTTGCTTGGCAACGCCGGAGGGGGCAAGCATTGCTTGAAAAGATGAGCGACAAAGAATGTCCCTGACCCGGTAACGCCTCAATAGCCGCTGATCATTATACAACCAGTACCGGGGGGTAGTTGATTGCCGGGTTGTTACAATCCGGTTAGGTGATGCGCGGCCTGGCAGCACAGCCGCTCAAACTCCGGTTAAAAGTTTTGCTTTCAGGTACTATCTTGCTAGAAGTAGTGGTTACTGACAGGAACACAGCAACAATTTCCTCCGTAGCATTGCCAATTCAATCGTGTAACAGCGGTTTTCAGGAGAGATTTATGGCAGGGACGCCCGACAACGACGAGTTGTTCACGGACCTTACCGAAGCGTTAGCGATGGCCTGCTCGGTGGTTTGCGCGGCAGTCATTGTCAAAGACGGAAAATCTCCGGACCATTATATCGGCAACCCCGAAGCCGCCCAGCTGCTGCTGACGCTCGACAGCGTTCAGGCAACACTGGCTGACGGGATTCCCCGGACGGAAGTGCCGCCACCCGACACGGCTCTGGCCGCGGCCGCCTTCATTGCAGTCGAACCCCTGAGTCTCCCCCACCAACAATCATTAACAACTGTGATTGCGTTTGCAGGCGAGCACCTCACTGATTGCGAGCGCGCGGTGGCGCTCTTGCACTCCCTGGCAACAGAAGCCGCCAATGAACTGATGTTCCTGAGGCAAACGCCTTTTCTTGCAGCTGCTTTTGCAGAAATCGAATGCGGCGTGACCATCGCTGATCCCAGCCTTGAAGACGCCCCTCTCGTCTATGCCAACGCCGCGTTCGAGCGTATGACAGGCTATTCAAAAGCGGAATTATTGGGTCGCAACTGCCGCTTCCTTCAGGGAGATCTTCACGATCAGCCCGGTCTTCGGATTATTCGCAATGCCCTGGCCCGCGGTACAGACTGCACGGCTGTGGTAACCAACTTTCGCCGAAACGGAGAGCCCTTCGAAAACAGGATCAAGCTCAGAGCTATCCGTACCAATGATGGCACCCTCTCTCACATAATCGGTATTCAGCTCGATGTGACCAGAGAGCTCCTGGCACTCGAGTCACTGGCCCGGCAAAAGCGCCGCTACGAAAGCCTGATCAGAACGCAATCCGGGTACATCTGGCTTATGAATGCGAAAGGTGAACTCAAGGACGTGCCCGAGAAATGGTTAGAGCTCGCTGGACTGTCGTCATTGAGCGGTCTGCCCGATCTGGCAGCAATCCGCGGCGCTCTGACGCCAGAGGCTGCATTGGCGTTCCAGGACAAATGGAGCGAAGCCCTCAGGAGCGTGACACCGTTTGAAGTGGTCTATGAGTTATCCGGTCAAAGTTCGTCTCCGAGGTGGTTTCTGGATTGCGTCACGCCCGTGTTCGATGACAATAATCATCTCATCGAGTGGATCGCCGCCTCACAGGAGATCACTGAACTGAAGCGCGCCGAGAAGGAAGTCGAGCGAGCCGCTTACGAGGACCGGCTGACCGGCCTTCTGACCCCGGAAGGCTTTGCCCAGCGCCTGGACGAGCTCTTGAAAGCAATGGACCTTCATCCGGCGAGCCCTGTGGTAGTGGTGGACATAAAGGCGCTCAGGGAAATAAATAATACCCGGGGCTATGACGTCGGAGATGAGGTACTGCGGGAGGCTGCCCGTCGTTTGACAGCGGAGGTTGGTCACAGTGGTCTGGTGGCGCGCACGGGTGGGGATGAATTCACCGTGCTTACGCTACTTGAGCACCAGCGCACGAAGCGTCAATTACAAAGGTGCATGGCGGCTGTCTTCGACGTGCCTTTCGAAATCAGAGGCTTTGCTTTCCACGTTGAGGCATCGTTCGGCTATGCTCGAATCCGTAGCAGCAGAGGCGATGCCCGAAAGCTGATGACAGACGCCGCATTGGCGATGCATCGAAGCCAGCATAATTCGCCGCTGCCCTGGACCCAATACACAAAAGCCCTCGAGCAGAAAACCCGCGAAACCGTGGACCTGACAACCAAGCTACGGCATGCCCTTGAAGCCGATCAACTTGAGCTTTACTATCAGCCCCAGGTTGATCTGGCGACCGGCCGCATTATCTCAGCGGAAGCCCTGCTGCGCTGGAATCATCCGCAGGCAGGCTTTATCCCTCCGGGCCTGTTCATCCCGCTGGCTGAACAAAGTCAGCTCATCGGACCTCTGGGGGACTGGGTGCTACGCCAGGCGTGCAGGGATCTCAAGGCCTGGCGAGATACGGGGCTTGCAGTCTGCCCGGTTTCGATCAATGTATCGTTGATCCAGTTTCAACTCGGTTCTGTTCCCGACAAGGTTCGCCAGGCACTAACCGAGTACAATGTCGCCCCGGGGGAGCTGACCCTGGAGATCACCGAAAGCGTTTTCGAGCACCATGGTCGTGATTTGAAGAAGGATCTGGAAGCCCTCAGCGCAATGGGGGTCCGCCTGTCCCTTGACGACTTTGGAACAGGTTACTCGTCACTGGCGCATTTAAACGACTACTTCTTCGACGAAATCAAAATTGACAAGAGCTTTGTCTCCCGACTGGACGATGGCGCCTACGCCCAGGCCATCGTCAAGGCAATTATCTTCATCGCCGCGGCGATTGATGCCGATGTCGTTGCTGAAGGTATTGAATTAACAAAAAGTATAGCAACCTTGCAGCATCTTGGATGCAAAAAAGGTCAGGGTTTTCTTTACAGCCACGCGGTACCAGAAGCCAGTTGGCGTCAATTATTGATCGACCAGAAGCCATACTCGTGAAAGCCCCCCGGCCCCGGGAAACGGTCAGGGCCGGGCTATGCCCAACTGTTTGTTGACTGCATCGCGAATCTCCCGGTAACGATCAGGTTGATTGATCAAGGTATCCAGATCGTCCTCCGGGAAAATCTCGTTCCTCTTTTGCCTGGCTTCTTCTTTGGAAAATACGGACGGTATCAATTGCTCGAGACAGCGCAACATAACCTCGGGTGAAACCGATGCCCCGGGCGACGCCCCCAGGAGTGTCCCGTAGGTTTTGTCTGTGGACACAAGGATTTCGGTGCCCATCTGCAGATCCCCGTCTTTGATGATTTGCACGCGCTGGCCCGCTTCAATCGGTTTCCAGTCAAACTTTTTACTCAAGCCAGGCGCAAAGCTGTCCAACTCTTCGAACATGCTCTTCTCGCCTTTGAAGCTCTCCGAAATCAGATATTTGACCAGCGGGAAATGCTCCAGGGCAACGTTAAGCAAGCCGGGGACATCATGCAGACGGATTGAGGTAAGGTAATCGAAAAATCCACGGCCTCTCTCGAGAACCGGTTTGAATGACGCGAAAGGGCCGAAAAGTAAATAGTGCTTACCATCCACCACGCGCAGGTCGAGGTGCGGAACAGACATGGGGGGCGCGCCAACTTTGGCTTTACCATAAGTTTTGGCCCGGTAATGTTTCGCCTGTTCTTCGCTGATCGATGCCCGCAAGAACCGCCCGCCAACAGGAAATCCGGTAAACCGGCTACGAAACGGCAGGTGGCTCCTTTTAAGGAGTGGAAATGCGCCCCCACCGGCCCCTACAAACAGCACATCTGCCCTGTGCTGAATGGGGCCACCTTTATTAACAGCCTCGATAACCCAGCGGCCGGTCGGGCTCTTGTGAACGCGCTTGACATGAGTGCCATATTCAATTCTTACACCCAGATCATTCACTGCATGCGCCGCCATTTGCGCCGTTAACGCACCAAAGTTAACGTCTGTGCCTGTCTCAATGACGGTAGCCGCCATCTTTTCATGGCGAGGACGCTCTTCCATGGTGTAGGGAATCCAGCTTTTTATTTCATCAAAGTCTTCCGAGTAACGCATGTGCTCAAAAAAATGATGAGCCGACATTTCCTTGAATCGCAATTTCAGTTCTTCAATGGCGGATTCGGAAACGATGGTGCAGTGCTTGGTTTGATTAATAAAAGTCTTGGGGTCCTTGATGGCGCCCTTTTCGATCAAATGCGCCCAGAACTGCTTGGCAACGTTGAACTGCGCATGGATCTTCAAGGCTTTTTCAACTGAAATGACCTCTTCATCCACCGGGGTATAGTTAAGCTCACAGTTGGCCTCATGGCCCGTTCCGGCGTTCCAGAATGCAGAAGAGTTTCCCGCGCCGGGACCGTCCAGCCGCTCCAGAATGGTGATATCAAGATCGGGTGCCAATTCTTTTGCCAAGGTGGCAAAAGTGGTTCCCATAATCCCCGCACCAATGATGACTACGTTCATAAAGTCTTCTCGCCAGTGTTGATGATTTTCAGGGTATCTGATGATTTCGCTTTTTTACAGTAGCGGTACCGTGGCTTCACATCATGACTTCCACTACCGGCCCCTACGCGCCAGGTTCCTTGATGGATGTCCGTAATTCAGGACGTAGATGTCCTTATAAGCCGACACTTTTATCCCGAAATTCAGATAATTGTCCCGAGAACCAGACAGCCATGCCTGTTTCATCACTAATTTATCACCGAACTGTCGCAAAAAACCTGAAAAAACAGTGTGCTGAGAAACTGGCACAGTTTCTGTTTGGGAGGCTCTGATAACTATAAAAACGACGCATCACCAACAAGAAAGAACGGGTGCAAATCCGTCGTTCAGAGAACAATAAGGTACTTCCATGCGCTTTTTCCTACTGGCCCTGTTGCTGGCAAGCCCCCTGTGTGTTGCGAAAACCGTCGTCGTCATTCAAAGCTACCACCTTGGATACAAATGGGATGCGGATTACGTCGATGCCGTCCAGTCAGTACTTGGCGATGACCATGACATCCATATCTTTGAACTGGACACCAAACGTTTACCCAAATCTGAATGGCCACAGAAAGTAGCCAGTATCCAGCAATCGATTTCACAGCTTCAGCCCGACGTTGCCATCCTTGGCGATGACAATGCATTCTCACTGATGGCGAGCCACCTGGTCGAGAAGCAGATTCCTGTTGTATTCCTCGGGGTAAATGGCGGGCCTGCCCAACACCCTACCCTGGAACATGAGCTGGTCGCAGGCATACTGGAACGTCCGTTCTTCGCTGAGAGCATTCGCCACTTGCAGAAGGTACTCAGGGTGGATGAACGCTTCCTCGTGTTGATGGATGATTCACCCACCATGCGTAATGCGATCAATGAATACTTTGGCGAAAAGCGAAGCGCCGAGGTGTATGGCTCGCAACTGGACATTGTCCTCACCAACGACAAAGACACCTGGTTGCAGTCGGTTTTCAGTGCCCACGAACAGTACGACGCCATTGTGGTCGGTACGCACCACACCATCCGGGACTCGGAGGAAAACTATATCGAGCCGAAAGACCTGATCGGTGAGGCATTTACACGTAGCCAGGTGCCCATCTTCTCGTTCTGGGATATTTTCATCGGAGAGCAGCAAGCCATTGGTGGCTTCACCATCTCCGCCCATCAGGAAGGCCTTACCGCATCACGCCTCGCATCACTGATACTGAAGGGGGTCAAGCCGAACCGCATTCCGAAGATGAAGTCCTTGAGCGGCCACTATGTTTACAGCGATAGCGGCATGAAGCACTGGAACCTGAAACTCTCACCCATGATCGCCAGCCAGGCGAACTTTGTTGAATAGAGTTGAATAAAATCGAAGCGATTGGCTCGAGATTATCTGCAGCCAGTCGTTAAGCAAGATATCGCGTATGGTAAAAGAGGCAGACCAGTGGCTGTAAACACATTTCAAGGAATTGAGCGTCGTCTTGGTGTAAGCGGGAAACTCCTGATTGCCCCTGTATTCATTCTTCTGCTGTTTGCCCTCGTCATTTTCTACAGTGTCAGGGAATTTCAGATGCTGGACGAGCGCATGGGTACCGTTGCCAGGGACCTGGCCCCGGAAACGTCTATTGCCACAGGTGTCCTGATCAATCTCTACAACATGCGATTGAGGGTGTTTGATTACTACGACACCGGTAACGACGACATTCTGTCCCGTTTCGAGCAGCTTGAATCGGATTTTCTGAAAGAACTTTCGGATGCCAGGAAGGCTATTGATAATGCAGAGCGGACACAGCTTGTCGGAGAGATTGAGCAGACAACGCTGCAATTTGTGGGTGTCTTCAAGAACGAACTGGTACCCGCCAAACAGCAAGTAAAATCCATCATTGCCAATGAACTCGACCAATACGGGCCCGATGCATCGGAAGCATTACGCAGAGCCATTGACGGGGTTACCAACCGCGAGCCTGACAGCCGCTTGCGAGTGGTTCTGGAGCAGTTGATTCACGACACGCTCCTGATGCGGATGGCGGCACAGCGTTTCTTTGCAGACGGTAACGAGTCCTCGGAAACGGCCCTCGGTTATGCCATGGAGGATGTCTCGGATGCCCTGGAGTTTCTGGATATGGATACGGTGCCGGATTACGTCAGGCAGTATTTTGATACGGCCATTGAGGCGCTCGAGAACTACCAGGCATCGGTCGACAGGTTGTTGATACAACAGAAAACGATGATCCGCACGAAAGAGGACAAGCTTGACGTACTGGGGCCGCAGATTACAGGGCTGGCGCGGGATCTTGAGCAAAAAGTGTTCACTTCACTGGAAACAGTGGCGGACGAGGCAGAAGCGGAAACCGAAACCGCACTGACACTGATACTTGCCGCCTTTATAATTTCCGTTGTTCTGGGCCTGGTGGTTGCTCTGCTAATGAGCCGAATGATGGGGGCCAGCGTGAAGCGTGCGCGAGCAGAAATCCTGGGCTACCTGGAGAACATCGGTAATAACAACGGCGATGTCTCTACCCGCCTGACCAAAGGGCGTCCGGATGAGATCGGCGACTTTATTGCTGCCGTGAATTCGTTCCTGGAAACTCTGGAAGACATCATTTCGAAGATTGTTGTGTCATCGCGGAAACTCAGCACCGAATCCGAATCGCTGTCCGGCATTACCGACAGTACCACCGCAAATGCAGAGCAACAGAGAGACCAGGTCACCCAGGTGTCAGCAGCCATGCAGGAAATGGTCTCTACGTCGGACGAGATTGCCTCCAATACAAGTGATACCGATGAGTCCGCACGTCAGGCTGCTGAGCTGGCAGGTACCGGACAATCGACGGTTTTAACGGCGGTCAAATCGGTAAACAGGCTTGGGGAGCAGATTGAGGAAGGTTCAAAACGTATTCAGCGCCTTGAACAGGAATCGGGTGAAATCGGCAACGTCCTGGAAGTGATCCAGGCGATTGCCGAACAAACCAACCTCCTGGCCCTGAATGCCGCCATCGAGGCCGCTCGTGCCGGTGAGGCAGGCCGGGGTTTCTCGGTTGTTGCGGACGAAGTGCGTAATCTCGCCAAGCGGGTTCAGGACTCGACGGTGGATATCGAACGAATCGTGTCCAATCTGCAGAGTGGCGCGGCTGGCGCAGTGGTAGATATGAGCAGGGCCAAGCAGATGGCCGGTGAGGCCAGCGAGGAAGCAGGCAAGTCAGGCGAAGCGCTGACGGACATCCTGGCTGCGGTGAACCGGATTGTGGACATGACAACACAAGTCGCAAGCGCCACTGAGCAGCAGCGGGCAACGGCCGCCGAGATGACCCAGAACGTTGAAGCCAGCAGCAGTGCCATTGATAAACTGACTGATGACATCTCCCATGTGAACCAGTCCAGCAAATCACTGGCGGATATGGCGGAAGATCTGGGTAGCGTGGTGCGCCGCTTCAAGACATCAAATTAACGTTCATTTTCACGGGTGTTAACTGCGTCATGGGCGACATGTCGAATTACTGATACTTTCAATACTCAACAAAAAGTTACGTAGAGTATCAGGGAGAGATCCACCCATGAGCCAATCACGCTTTACCCGGGCACCCGGTATTACCGCAGCTGCAGTGTTGGCTTCATTGTATGCAGTTTCTGCTCAGGCCGGCCCCGCTCAGACCATTTATGCCGCCGAAAACGCCCTGTATGGTGCGGGCCATGAGATCGGCAAGGCCGACGGGTGGATGGATAACACCCTGCGCTCTGCCATCCGGCACTATCAGTCCGGTAACGACGAGTTGCAGGCTACTGGCAATCTCGACCCGCAAACGTTATCCGCGCTGGGGGTCGCCCCGGAAGACAACAGCACCATCAGCGATAATGCCGCTCCCGATCGCCAGGCCGCCATGGCTGCGATAGGCTTGAGCGAAGAGCGTTTCGGTTCGGGCAGTGCCAGCCGCCGGATGGCTGCTGCACCCGAGCCGGAACCTAAACCTGAGCCCGAACCTGAGCCCGAACGGGTAGCACAACCTGACCCAGAGCCCGAAGTACAGCCAGAGCCGGAAGTAGTCGTTCAGGAGAAGCCGGAACCAGAACCTGTGGCGTCCGCGCCGGCCGAACCCGAAGTGGTTCCAGCCAGGGAACCCACCGCTGAGCCTGAGCTGGCAGCCCAGACCACCGAGCCTGTGGCGGAATCCATTCCTGAACCTGAACCTGAACTGACGGTGGCAGAGCCTGAGACAAAAACTGAGCCTGAGAAAGAGACACTAGTTGAAGTCTCAACCGTTGAGGAATCGCCTGAGGCCGATTTCCAGCTGCCAGACGAACCAACGGCGGCGGGAAATCCGGAGGTTTCAGAAACGTCGGACGTGTCTGAACCGCCCGCTCAAAGCAGCGGCGGCTTTTTCAGTTCCGTGTTCGATTTTCTGTTTGGCTGGTTGATCTGACCTCAACCCTCTCATCCCTTGAATTCAGCCTGACTGAGTCGCTCTCAGCCATGCCGGGACGTTATGCCGAGAACTTCCAGAACGGCGTTCTCAGACGCTGCTCAACAACTTCGGGCGGGTAGCCAACGTCCTTGAGAAGGCGTGGCTCCATGGTCAGGACAAGGTGGAGGAAGTTACGCTTCATTCTCCATCCTTTGTATAGTGATGCTGCTCTGCTCATTTCAATCATCCACTCATAGGTACGAACAAAAGGGGTAAACCGTAACCGGTCTTTGTTAGTTACCTATGTTATGGATAATGCCTTCCCGGCCCCATACTTGGAAACCACTATTCAGCCTCATTCAGGGGCCCGGAAGCCTAATGACTTATACCTATCCTGCGCCGTTGGACTTGTTCACGAGCGTTTTGTAGAGGTCATCTTTCAATTGCAGGCGTTTCTGTTTCATGCGGTGCAGTTTGTCATCACCTATCGGTGCATCGCGGCGCTCGAGCCCCTCGATTTCCTGGTCCAGCTCTGCGTAATGCCGAAAATGTTCCTTGAACGTCAGGTCGTTCTCTTTTAACTCGTCGATCAGTTCCCTGAATTGCGGGAATTCGTTGTGAAGCTCGTGGTTGGAAATGCCCATTACCTCGTCTCCTTCTTGTCGCAGAGTGGTTAGTCAGAATGCCATTCCTGCTCGGGATTTGTGAACAGCCGAACAGCTGATTTTCAGGAAATCTACAAATCCGAATCCAGTGGCTCCAGGCCCAGGGACTGCTTGAAATCCCTGTATTTATCGCGGTAGACGATCGCCCCCAGCGCCATGGCGGCCTTGGTGGCCATGCGATCAAAGCTATCACGAATCAGGCCGGGAATGTTTGTTTTCAGCCTTACACTGGCGGTCTCAATCAGCACGGCGCCCATGACCAGCAAGGCGTCAATGCGCCGGTTGTCGCGGTCTCCATCCATGATGTGACGCGCAAGGGCCTTGGCATCGCCCAGTATTACGGTTTCCTCATCGTTCAGGCTTGCGCCATCAAACTCCATAAAGCTCTGGTAGCGCCGTGCCCGCTTCAGCATGAAGGCTTCCTTCACCGCCGGGTCCGGTTCATCGGCCGTTGGGCGGGTATTCAGCAAGCCGTGCAAGCGGAAATCGACCTCGCCTGCCGCTCGTTTCTGTTCGAATACCTGTTTTATGTCGGCGCGGGCAATGCTGGAGGTCGTTTCCATGGCTTCGGCAATGACTTCGTCAAACGTGGTCTTTTCGACCACATCCAGCACCCTTCGAATCGTGTGAATGGACTTCATCAGCTCTGGCCAGAGCCGGGGATCGGCCTGCCCGGGTTCGTCCGGAAGCCGTGCTTCAATAGCGCGGGCGCTGAAAAATGCCTTTTCTACATCACGGCCGGCGACACCGGGCTCGTTAGCAACCCATTTGACGCCATAGTCGTTGAGGTCTTCAATCAGGCTAGAGGTGAGAATTAACAGGTAGTACTTCATGCCGAGGGGAAGGTCTGTCACCAGCAGCTCTCCTTCACAACAGGGATTCCTTTATACAGGTATAGCTGATTATGGCCTGACTACCAACGTTGCATTCAGCCCACTGCTCTCGCCTTTGACAAACCGCTAATAGCTGGGAGCGATCAATAAGGTATAGGATGATTGAAAGAATCTGGACATTGACCTGTTTACCCGAGGACTATGGCACATGACGTACGCGCGAATTGTCGGCACGGGCTCCTACCTGCCCGAAAATGTCATGACGAACGAAGACATGGAAAAGATTGTCGACACCAGCGACCAATGGATTCGTGAGCGTACCGGAATCGAGCAGCGGCACATCGCCGTGGAAGGCGAAACCACCGTTGATCTGGCCGAAAAAGCCTCCCGACTGGCGATTGAAGCCGCTGGCCTGAAGCCCGACGACATTGATCTGATCATCTTCGCCACGTCCACACCCGACAAGATTTTCCCGAGCTCAGCGTGCATCCTCCAGGCCCGGCTTGATATCCATGGTTGCCCGGCCTTTGATATCCAGGCGGTGTGCAGTGGCTTCGTGTATGCCCTGTCGATCGCCGACAAGTTCGTCAAAACCGGTAGCAGCAAGCGCGTCCTGGTGGTGGGTGCGGAACTGTTTTCCCGCATTCTGGACTGGGAAGACCGCGGCACCTGCGTGCTCTTCGGCGACGGCGCCGGCGCGGTGGTGCTGGAGGCCAGCGAAGAAACCGGCATCCTGTCCACACACATTCATGCCGATGGCAAATACGAAGACCTGCTTCATGTTCCCTTCGGCATTGGCGATGGCTTCGACCAGGTTCGCGCTGGCAAGGGCCATGTGCACATGAAGGGCAATGAGGTCTTCAAGATTGCCGTGAACACCCTTGGCAGGATTGTGGATGAAACCCTGGAAGCCAACCAGATGAAGAAGTCAGACATTGACTGGCTGGTGCCCCACCAGGCCAACCTGAGGATTATTTCCGCCACGGCCCGCAAGCTGAACATGTCCATGGACCAGGTGGTGGTCACTGTCCACAAGCACGGCAACACCTCTGCCGCCTCTATTCCCCTGGCGCTGGACGCCGCCGTTCGCGACGGGCGTATCAAGAGAAACGAAGTGCTCCTGCTGGAAGCCTTTGGCGGCGGCTTCACCTGGGGCTCAGCGCTGATCCGTTTCTAAAATGATCATTCTGACTACTCCCATTGGAGGGTAAAGCCAACTACCCGAGGGACAACCACCCGTATACTCTGTCAGGAACCCTGAAACCTGCTAAAGGGAAGCTTTCATGGCTGACAGCGCCAGTGGCAAGACACCCTCCGTGGTCATTATCGGCACAGGCTTTGGCGGCCTGTGTATGGCCATTCAGCTCAAAATGGCGGGCATCAACGCATTTACCATGCTGGAGAAGGCATCCGGTATTGGCGGCACATGGCGGGACAACACCTACCCCGGCGCCGCCTGCGATGTGCAGTCCCACTTCTACTCGTTCTCCTTCGAACCCAAGCACGACTGGTCCAGGAAGTTCGGATTGCAGCCGGAAATTCTCGGCTACATGCAGCACTGCGTGGACAAATACGGTCTGGCTGAACACATCCGTTTCAACAAGGAAGTCGCCACAGCCGTGTTTGACGAAAGCACCAACACCTGGACGGTCACAACCACGGATGGCGACTCGCATACCGCCGATATTGTGGTAACCGCCACTGGCCAGTTGAACCAGCCCGCCTGGCCAGAGATTCCGGGCCTCGAAAGCTTTACCGGCAAGATGTTCCACTCCGCGCGCTGGGATCACAGTTATGACCTGAACGGAAAGAAGGTTGCGGTGGTCGGCACCGGCGCAAGTGCTATCCAGTTTGTGCCGGAAATTGTGCCGAAGGTGCAATCCCTCAGCCTGTTCCAGCGCTCCGCCGCCTGGGTACTGCCAAAACCGGACCGGCCCTTTTACCGATGGGAGCAGACGCTGTTCCGTAAGATTCCGGCCTGGGACCGCTTTTACCGGTACCTGATTTACTGGAAGAACGAAAGCCGCGCCCTGGCCTTTACCCGCTTCAACAGCCTGCTTGAGATATTCGCCTGGCAAGCGAAGCGCTTTGCCAGAAGCGAGGTTCGCGACCCGCACAAGCTCAGGCATCTGATCCCGGATTACAAGATAGGCTGCAAGCGGATCCTGATCTCCAACGACTGGTATCCGGCTGTGGATCAACCCCACGTAAACCTTGTCACCACCGGCATCGAACAAGTCGTGGAAGACGGCATTGTGACCTCCGACGGCGCCTTACATAAAGCAGACGCCATTATTGCCGGCACCGGCTTCGCCGCCTCTGAATTCCTGTCGCCCATGGAAATCACCGGGCGTAGTGGCGTGTCACTGAATCAGGCCTGGGCCAATAGCACGGAAGCCTACAAAGGCATCACCGTTTCAGGCTTTCCCAACCTGTTCATGCTCTACGGCCCCAATACCAACCTCGCCCACAACAGCATTGTCTATATGCTGGAGTCCCAGGTTCGCTACGTGCTCAGCTGTATTGACACACTACAGGCGCAGCCGGGCGTCGCCATGGATGTGAAACCGGACCGGCTCCGGGATTTTTCCGCCACTATCCAGCAGAAGCTTCAACACAGCGTCTGGGAGTCCGGGTGTCAGTCCTGGTACCTGGACAAGAACGGCAAAAATACCGTCAACTGGCCCGGTTTTACGTTCACCTACCGCAAGGCCACCCAGCAGGTAGACCCTGACGACTACGAGTTTCTCCAACCCTCGCAATAACAGCCTGCTGCGGCCCAGCATTTGACAGCGCCAGGATATTCATAGGATGATTGGATCATCAGCTGTCAGGATCTTAAACATGAAACTCGCAAGAATTACCAGAGGCTCTCTGGTCGAAACGGCCATCGAGAGCCTTCGCCACGCCATCGAAGACGGTCACTGGGCCATAGGTGCCCGCCTCCCCGTGGAAGCAGACCTGTCGGAATCGCTGGGTGTCAGCCGTAACACGGTTCGGGAAGCGGTCCGGGTACTGGTTCATGTGGGCATGCTGGAAACCCGCCAGGGCGACGGTACCTACGTTCGGGCTACAAAAGATGCCGGAGAAACCCTGCGACGAATCGGCCGCTCTGAATTGAGAGACAAGCTGGAAGTGCGCATCATGCTGGAAACGGAAGCGGCGAAGCTGGCAGCGAAGCGTCGTGATTCGAAGGATATGGAGAGGATGACCCTTGCCCTGGATAACCGGGCAAAGGCCGGTGACATGATCGAGGACCGTATCCGCCATGATCAGGCCTTTCACACAGCATTGGTAGCCGCGTCCCACAACCCTGCCCTCACCGAGCTGTACGATTATTTTGCCCATGCGGTCGCGCTGACCATCGAGCAGACAGAACTGGACTCCGAACTCCCCGAGCCTTCTCAGGAAGATCATGAGTTGTTACTGGCGGCTATCCGGCGGCAGGATGAGACAAAGGCAGAAGCACTGGCCAGGGCTCTGCTGCAACCAAGCCTGGACGCCCTGGGAAGCCGGCTGCCATGAAATTCCGCCTCGACACCTTCACCAGCCTGCTGCTTGGCGCCATTGTTCTGGCCACTTTCCTGCCCGTTCGTGGCGATGCCGCCGACGCTCTGGCAACCGCCGGCACCGTGGCGGTTGCGCTGCTGTTCTTCCTGCACGGTGCGGCACTGTCCCGCGAGCAGATTGTCGCTGGCGCCACCCATTGGCGACTGCACATCATTATTACCGCGTTTACCTTCGTATTCTTTCCGCTGGTGGTGCTGCCCATTAATGAGATCAGCCGCTTTGCACCGAGCTGGATGCCGCCGGACCTGGGTCTGGGCTTTCTCTATCTGGGGGTCTTACCATCCGCGGTGTCTTCTTCCATCGCCTACACCGCAATGGCAAGAGGCAACGTTCCTGCCGCAATCTGCAGCGCTGCTGCGTCCAATGTATTCGGTATGATGCTGACGCCGTTCCTGCTGCTATTACTCGTGAGCACGTCCGGTGATAGCAATTTCTCGGTGGCCGAAGCGCTCCGCGACATCGTGATTCAGCTGCTACTGCCATTCGCAGTCGGCCATGGACTGCGACCGTGGCTGGGCGGCTTCCTGGCACGCCACGAGACCCTCACTTCCCGCTATGACCAGTGTGTGATCTGGCTGATCGTCTATTCCGCCTTCTCGCACTCGGTTGCCAGCGGCCTCTGGCAAAACCTGCCGCTGAACGCCATCCTGCTGGCGATAGCACTGTGCTTTGCACTGCTCGGGTTCTTTATGGTGATGGCGATGTTTGTGGTTCGCAGGCTCGGGTTCAGCCTGGAAGATGAAGCCGCGGTGGTGTTCTGTGGTTCCAAGAAAAGCCTGGCGTCAGGCCTGCCCATGGCGAAGGTGTTGTTCTCCGGGCATCCCGGGTTCGGCATGATTGTGCTGCCGATTATGTGCTACAACCAGATTCAGGTCATCGTCGGTGCCATGCTGGCACAAAAATACCGCAGCAAGATCGAGGCGGCGTCAGCCACCTCCGCCCATTCCACTGAATAAGGTCGCCAGGATTGCCAGGCCTACAATCCAGCCGATGACCGCTGGCCAGAAGTTGACCATCTGGGGCGGCAACTCTTCCTGGGGCCCCTGGTCTGCACCGGATCTATCGGAAAAAGTTTCATCTTCTGCCTGGAGTTCAGGCGTATCGCGGAGGCTGTACCAGTCAAACCAACCTGCCAGAAACTCCACCACAGGCGCCGGGAACGTGCCATTCTCGGCCATCGGCCGTACCTGCTGTTCCAGGGCGCGGCCTATTTCTTTCCTGATCCGGGGCTGATCCGCTGGCGGCTCACCAAGAATGGCCTTCCAGATTTGCGGGTCACTGCTGCGGCGGGAATCATTGAGCAGGGCGCGGATCTGAATCACCACTTCCCGCACAATCTGCTGTTCAGACGCATCCAGCTCGGCCGGTTCGGCCTGCTCCGAAGCCTGGTTTGCCTCTTCCCTTTTTTCCGGTTCGACCCCGGACACGACAGACTCGCCGCCAGTGGCTTCACGATAGGCCTGACGCAAGCGTTCCAGCTCCTCCTCAGAAGCAAACTTCTCCTGCCGCTCGTAGGCGGCATCAATCCGGGCCCGGTCACGGGTGGGCTCTATGCCCAATATTTCCCAACAATTCATAGAGTTACAACTCATTCAGTGTAAAATCATTACATTTTTGAGAGACAAATGTAATCTCGTCACTTAGGATAAAGGTAGAGCAGTTAATAAAAAAAAGTCCAACACTCGGCAAAGTATAAAACGACACCCATGTCCGTTACGAACTATCCCTTTAAAAATCCGGAGCTTCCCGGGCGTTCCCGGATGTGTCTTCGCCTGATTCCCATCCTGTTGGCTGGCGTCATTGCCACCGCTACAACGGCGGAAGCAGAGGACGATATTCCCGAAACCTATGACCTGACGGCCCTCAGTGACGCCCCTGAAGCCTTTGAAGCGGGCTCGGCTATTCCCGAAGTTCTGACCACTACCCGGCTCAGACAACCGAAGTCCCGGGTTCCTGGCACAACCACCATCATTACCGGAGACATGATCCGGGATCTCGGCATCATGAACCTGGTCGAGGTTTTCCGCCTGGTACCAGGCATGACAGTAAATTCGGTAGGCAGTAACCAGCCGGTTACAAGTTACCACGGAACCGTACACTATGAGCAGCGCCGGCTGCAGGTTCAGATTGACGGTCGCACCGCCTATACCCCCAGCCTGTCGGACATGGACTGGAATTCCATGCCGGTGCCGCTGGAACTGATTGAGCGGATTGAGATCAGCCGCGGCCCCAACAGCGCAGCCTATGGCATCAACGCATTCCTGGGCACCATCAACATCATTACCCATGCGCCCGAGGGCACCGCTGGCGTTAAACTGCGCGCCATCTCGGGTTCGCGGGGCTACCGTCGGGCATTCGGCTCTGTGGGCGACGCCATTGACGACTACAAGTGGCGTCTGGCCTATGAAAAGCGAAGGTCAGATGGCTTCGATGAGCAGGTAGACGACAACAAGGTCTACCCGTTTCATGACGGGTACGATATGAACACGTTCAATTACGACAGCAATCTTGTTTTCAGCAACGACTATGATCTCGATTTCAGAGCCGGCATTGTCGATGGCGTGGACGAGGAAGACGCGCGCAAAACCGGCAAGCTGGGTGCGGACCGGGACCCTGATATCCTGGTTGACGACTATTACCTCCAGACACGGCTGAACGTTACCACCTCGGAACGCCACTTCTACCATGTTCAGGCGTCGTTCCAGAATTACGATCGCAGGCAAAGGTGGACCATCTGCATTCCCCAGGACCAGTTCATCGACATTCGTGATCCGA
Organism: Marinobacter panjinensis; assembly: GCF_005298175.1. Lineage (NCBI taxonomy): Bacteria > Pseudomonadati > Pseudomonadota > Gammaproteobacteria > Pseudomonadales > Marinobacteraceae > Marinobacter > Marinobacter panjinensis. Next base: position 416,280 of record NZ_SZYH01000001.1, on the reverse strand, counting down.
ATACACCAACCCCCGAGCTCAGGGCATGTGAACCGGGCGATACCGATCCCTTCAAGGCCAACCTGAATGAGGATACTGAAGAGTCCCGCCTGGAGTTCGAGATTCAGGATACCATTCTGTTCAGTCCGGACCTGAAACTTGTCTCCGGTCTGGGCTACCGCAAGGATACCTATCGGTCCGAGACATTTTTTAACGGCCGCGGCAATAACTACCAGTCGCGGGTATTCGGCAACCTCGAATACTCACCTTTTCGCTGGCTAACGTTGAATTCCGGTGGCAACTGGGAGAAAACAACCACAACGGATGAGGTGTATTTCTCCCCGCGACTTGCTGCAAACTTTATCCTCTCGAACAATCATACCCTGCGTTTCGTCTACTCCAGGGCTGTCCGGACACCGGATGCCTTCGAGCAGAATCCGGACTGGTCCTATCGCGTCAGAAACGTCCGGCCGCCCTTCGAGGCCGCGGAAGGCCAGAGGTTCCTTGTGGAAGACCTGGTAAATCCCGCTACATCCACGCTTGGCAAGACACTTGAAGAAGAGCGCATAACATCACGGGAAATAAGCTATTTCGGCCAGTACTACCTCGACTCATCTATTGTTTCTCTGGAGGTCCGGTACTTTAACGATCAACTCAGGGACATGATCAGTGGCATTATTAATGAAGAGGACTGGACCATTGATAACAATGTCGCACTGGATCAGAAGGGTTTCGAAGTAGAAGCATCCCTGGATTTCCCGGGCACCAAACTCCGCGTGACCTATGCTTACCTGGATCAGGACGGACGCTACACCGGGGAAAATGACCGTGATGCCGGGGACAAACAATACGCCATCGATCTGCTGGGGCGGCTATCTGTCCGGCACTCGGGAAGCTTCGCGTGGATTCAGGACTTGCCGTTTGACCTGACCTCCTCGGCCGCTTTCTATTTTGCCGACGAATTCCGCCGTTCCCAGTTCGAACGGGCCGATTTCCGGCTGGCCCGGCAGGTTTTTCACACCGGCTACAGTTACGAACTGGCGTTAACCATGCAACACTATCTGAACACGGACCCGACTCTCAGCCCGGACAACATTATCAAAGATCACAATCAGTTCTTCGTTGAAGCGGGCGTAAGATTCTGAAACAACACGGACGTCATCAGACCCCGGATGGTATGAAAGCACCAGATAACCCGAACAACCCGGCAAGAACAGCGTCGCCTGTAACCAGATGGTATCTGGTTATCCTTGCCCTTTTTCTGGTTGTCACGCCACCTCATCCTGCAGTCGCTCAATCCGACACCGGTGCACTGGTCTACCTTGCCGGGTCCGCGAATAATGCCCTGAACCGCCGCATGCTATCCCTGCTTGAAGACGCACTGGGAAGTTCAACGGTTATCCGGGCTTTCAGCCGGGGGCAAACCTCCCAGGATACGACAACGCCCGTTATTGCCCTTGGCGCCGAGGCCTTTACCCGCGTTCGTCAGGAGGACAAACGCGTACCTATCCTGGCACTGCTCGTGGATGAGACATTCATCGACGGCTATGCCGATCGCTCCGGTGGTTCCATCTCTGGCATTCTTTACAACCCTCCCCTTCTGCGGCAGGCCATAGCCGGCGGGGTCATTCTGCCGCAAGCCACCCGGGTGGCGATGTTGGCACGCCCTGATACGGTTGAAATATATGAGCCGGTAACGGAACAGCTTCCCGACTATGGAATGGAGGGCAAAATATTTGTTGTCACTTCCGATGACAAGCTGATACCAACTCTGATCCGGGCGCTGAGCTACGGGGATTTCATTCTCGCTGCGCCTGACAGCAGCATCTACAACCCGAGAACCATCAAGCACATCCTGCTCACAGCTTACCGGCGCAACCGGATTGTCATTGGCCCGAGTCAGGCTTATGTAAAGGCGGGATCACTGGCGTCCACCTACACACCCCTGACCCGGATTGCTGAACTGGCAGCGGACTACATCGAAGATTACCGGGCCAGCGGCCAGTTTCCTGCGCCAGCTTATCCGGAAAACTTCAGTATCGATCTGAACCTGCAAGTGGCGAGATCCCTGAATATTCCGTTGCCTGACAGGCAGGACATTATTACATCGGTAATGGAGCAGCTTGCCGGGCCCGAGGAGGCTGCTGATGAATAAGCAACCAGACGTGCAGCAGGCCCCGCTTTCCAGAAAGCTTCTGCTGTTGGGGGCCGCGCCGGCGATCGTCATGTTCGTTGTACTTATGGTGTTTTTCACCTCGGCACGGCTCGATGATGCCCGCAAGGATCTGGCCGATAGCAGCCAGATGCTGGCTGACAGCCTTGCTCCTGCTGTTGAGTACGCGGTGGTATCCGGCAACACCGCAGCCCTTGAGCAGATTCTCTCGCAATCGCTGCGCCGCAGCCGGGCACAATGGATCAGGGTGTCCAACCTGATGGGTGACGAGGTCGGTTTTGTGTCTACCGAACAGCCGCTAAAAACAACGCCGGACGAAACCTTCGATGTGTTCGAATCGGAAATTCTGCAGCAGCCAGTAGATCTGGGTGGAGACCGCGAGACAGAGTGGTTTGAACCGGATTATGGGTTCGGCGCCGGCGCCCTGAGGGTGGGCACCGTTCAGGTTGGTGTTAACAAGGAACAACTGGCTGCACGTCGTCAGGACATCCTCTGGACATCGCTTGCCGTTGGCTTTTCACTGCTGCTGTTTACGTTGCTGATCGTAAACCACTCCCTCAACAGCATCATTTTTCCCATTCGCGGTCTCTCCAGGCGGGTGACGAAACTGACCAACCGGGAGTATGAAGAAGTTCCGGTCAGCCGCACCGGCACTACCCGTGAAATTCGCGAACTGGAAGAAAGCCTGAACTCGCTGGCCACCCATCTGAGAACACTGAAGCAATCGAGGGACGAGACACTTGCCTCGACAGAGAAAGCCAGGGAGCGGGCAGAACTGGCCAACCGGTCGAAATCAGAGTTCCTGGCAACCATGAGCCATGAACTGCGCACCCCTCTCAACGGCGTGCTGGGCATGATTGAACTGGTCACCGAGGAACCACTGAGCCCTCGCCAGATTGATTATCTGAAAACCGCACGCCAGTCCACCGAGGACCTGCTGACCGTTATCAACGATATTCTGGATTACTCCCACATCGACCGTGGAACGCTGGAACTGGACAGCCGTGAATTTGACCTGCAACAGCTGATCACCAACTGTACGGCAAGCTATCGTCACATTGCCGAACAGCAGGGCCTGACACTATCCACCAAGTTCGTGGGGGAATGGCCAGACCATCCCCTGGTGCTTGGCGATGCCTCCAGACTGCGACAGATCGTCGCCGGGTTGATTGATAATGCCATCAAATTTACTGGCGACGGCTTCATCAACGTTCAGGCCGACTGGTTCTCGCTGGAGGAAAACTGCGTTGTCCTGAAATGCACCGTAACCGATTCCGGTTGCGGCATTCCCGTTGAACGGATTCACGATATTTTCAACTCCTTCGAGCAGCTGGAAACCGGTCATTCCAGGCGTTACGGTGGAACCGGCATGGGACTCTCCCTGGTGCAACGGCTGGTGGAGCTGATGGGCGGCCACGTAGAGGTGGAAACCGACCTTGGCAAGGGCTCCTCGTTCCGTTTCGAATTGCCGTTTGAGCTGGCAACCCCGCCAGCCTCAGCCCTCCCCAGAGATCCGGGCCCGCTGATAACCGGGAAAGGCAAGGCCCGGGCGCTGGTAGTGGAAGACAATATGGTCAATCAGCGGGTTGCTACTGCCCTGCTCAGGCGCCTGGGATTTGAAGCCGATGCCGCGATCAATGGTGAGGAGGCTCTGGAGCTGGTACAGACCAACCACTCCGGCTATGACGTGATTCTGATGGACTGCCAGATGCCGGTGATGGACGGGTACGAAACCACCCGCTGCATCCGGGAGTGGGAAAAGAGTAACGGCCAGGGTGGTACCCCGATCATTGCGCTCACCGCTGACGCACTGCCGGGCACCGAATCGACCTGCCGCGAAGCGGGAATGAACGATTACCTCTCAAAGCCGGTCAGAAAAGAAAACCTGAGACAGGTGCTCAGCCGCTGGATACGGATGTAAACAGCGGCCTAAACGCGGTTACGCCACGGGATCACGCATGGTGACGAACTCTTCTGCAGAGGTCGGATGGATACCTATGGTGCTGTCAAATTGTGCCTTGGTGGCCCCTGCCTTGATGGCAACAGCGATTCCCTGGGTAATCTCGCCGGCATCCGGCCCTACCATATGCGCACCAAGCACGCGGTCCGATTCATCATCCACCACCAGTTTCATCAGCGATCGCTCGTCCCGCCCGCTGAGGGTGTGCTTCATGGGTTTGAATTCGGAGCGGTAAATGCGCAATTTATGGCCGGCCTCCCGAGCCTCTGCTTCGGTCAGGCCAACCGTGCCGATATTGGGCTGGCAGAATACGGCTGTGGGGATGCTGCTGTAATCCATTTCTCCCTTGCCATCCCCGAACAGGCGCCGCGAGAGCACCATGCCCTGGGCCAGGGCCACCGGTGTCAGCTGGGGCGTGCCAATCACATCACCCAACGCCGTAATGGAAGGAACCGCGGTCTGGAAATGGTCATCCACCACCACGTGCCCGGAGGCGCTTAGCTGAACCCCCAGTTCTTCCAGGCCAAGGCCGTCCACCAGCGCCCGGCGGCCCGTCGCTGCCATGACCAGCCCGGTATTCAGGCGAGAGCCATCGGTCAGGTCGACGGCATAGTGAGCGTTGTCAGTCTCAATGGATTCGATATTGACGCCAAAACGGAGGTTGATACCTTTCTTGCGCATCTCCGACGCCGTAAAGTCCCGGACATCGTCGTCAAACCCCCGCAGGAAGAGCTCCCCCCGATACAGCAGAGTTGTTTCCACCCCTAGACCGGCAAGAATACCGGCAAACTCCACGGCAATGTAACCGCCACCCCAGACCACAGCCTGTTTTGGCAGTTGCGGCAGGTAAAACATCTCGTTTGAGGTAAGGACGCATTCCTTGCCCGGCACCTCAGGCACCACAGGCCAGCTGCCGGTCGCAATGGTAATGTGTTTGCTGGTGAAGGTCTGATCACCAACAACAACGGTATTGGCATCCGCGAGTGAGGCAGTCCCTTCAATAACCGTAACCCCTGCGTTCTCCAGCATGCGGCCGTATATGCCATTGAGCCGCTCGATTTCGGCATTCTTGTTGGCCACCAGCCGGGTCCAGTCAAAAGTGACCTGGTCACCAGGCACATTCCAGCCATACCCGGCCGCATCCTCGATATCCTCGCCGGCATGGGACCCATAGACGAACAGTTTTTTGGGAACGCAGCCTACATTGACGCAGGTTCCGCCAAGGTAACGTGATTCAACTACAGCTACACGTGCACCCTTGGCAGCAGACATCCGGGCCAGTCGAACACCGCCGGAACCGGCGCCAATAATAATAAGATCGAAATCCTGCTTGTCAGACACAGCGTCTCCTGTAATGCAAAAAAGACTGTTTGCTTATCCGGGGGCCCTTACGGCCTCTCCGGCGTGGACCTCACGAAACAGTATGTGGTCTTCAAAATCACCCAGTCGAATGGTGCCAAGGCTGCGAAAGCCTTCCGATTCGTAAAACGGCAGATACCGGCTGTTGCCAGTATCAAGAACAAGACCACTACCGCTAGGGTTTTCTGCGCAGAGTTTTTCCACAGCGGACAGTAACATCCGCCCATACCCCTTATTCTGGTATTTGGGATTGACCCCCATCAGCGGCAACTGGTGCGCGAGGGGTTGCGGCAGCATTTCCTTGATTTTCTGGTGGTAGTCGAGATAACGGCGGGTGCAGGCAAAGCCGGCGGTAAGTACCATGCGGATGCGCCAACTGATCTGCTCGGCCAGGTTCAGCCTGAGTTCAGGCTCACCAATAAACGCAACCGCCATCAGCGTATCATCCACCATCACGCCAATGGCGTCCTGGTCCAGCTCGAAGTAGAGATCGATCAGTTCCCGCACCGTGGCCCTTACCCGCTGCTCATAACCGGGCCGGCGGTGATCAAACAGGTACTGGAACGTAGGTTCATCCCGATAGGCGCTGACCAATATCGATATGGCTTCGTTACGGGCACTTGCATCGAGACGGACAATAGCCGCCTCCGCGCTGTTCTTGTTGTCTGTGCCGTCAATCATCCTGTGTTCTCCAGCGTTCGTCTCAGATTGTTAACGTAAGGCGTACGGATACCATGCCCGGGGCGTTCTGTCGATCCATGGAGGCCTGATCTATCTGGACACCATGCCCGGTATTCAGTTGCTCAAGCCAGCTTGCCACCTCGGTAAAGGGGGCACCTTCAAGCCAGACCCGAATCGCGTTGTCACCGCTAGGCTCGAAGCGCTGCAGCGACAGCCCTGCCTCTCCGGCACTGCGGGTAACCAGCGACATCAACGCACGGCCGTCTTCCGGGGTGTTAACCGCGGCATTTCCCTGGCCACTACTGACGCCGGACAGCCTCTGAAGGGAATCGCGATTGGCTTCCAGCCAGGCCAGAAGCTCGGCGGAACGTTCCCGCTCGCTGATGGCGTCATCATGGAAACTTACCGCAGGTGTCCAGATGGCAAAATAAAGAATGCCCAGCAAAACCGCAATCGCCAAAACGGTTAACGCCTGCTGGTCCCTGCGCGGCAACTGATCATACTGGGCAATCAGTTTACCGACGGCTGGTTGCTCCCCGATTCTGTTCAACATGACGTTATCCTCCTGAGACCGTCAAACGACCGCGGGCGCCGTCAGATTCGTTTACCACTGAGCCGATTTCCGCCCTCAGCCCCTGGCTTGTCAGGCCGTTTCTCAGGGTACTCAACTTGTTGTAGCTGTCTGCCCGCACATCCACTGCCAGCTCTCCACGATTGCGGCTGTAATTGACCGAGTTGAACACGACCGAGCCCGCATCGGGGATTTTTGAGTACTGCTCGCCGGTGTATTTCATCAGGGTAATAAACCCGGCGTCGGGGCCATCCGATTGCATCTGGCGCAACTGGCCCTCAACCACCCTGCGCACATTACGCGCATCCGTTCTTGAATCATTCGGAAACGCCTGGCGATAAATCGCCATGGCCTCTTGCTGGAGCTGGTCAGCTTTCTGCTGGTGGTAAACCCCCATGCCTACCTCGACACCGATCTGGATGACAAACCAGACACTGGCAACGGCGAACAGTGGCTTCCAGGGGGCCAGGGCGCTGGATTTACGAGAACGAATGCCGTATTCACCCTGGCAGAGATTGATCGGCTGGCAAAGATGGTGATGATGGGCATGGGCCAGCAGTTCCAGCGGCATCAGCTCCAGGGCCTGCTCTTTCACCGTCAGTCGCCCGGAGGATTTGAGCTCAGCCAGGTCAGCCTGCTGGTGTTCAAACTCGTGTTGAGTGCCGTACACCGTCACTGGCACCTCAGGTACAACCTCATCAGAAGGTGGCCGTGCAAGGGTCTGGGCAAACATCGCAAGGTTACGCGCCTGAACGCTGAGCCACTCGCCCCGATCACTCGCCAACATGGCCGTTTCACCATCCAGACAGATCGACCAGCCACCGTCGGTAATGGGAAGCAGGCCGGCATCGGGGTAGATCGCTTCAAGCTTCAGGTGCTCCCATCCGCTGAACATAGCAGCCCACTCGGCCATCCGGTGGTGATCGACCGCCGCCACCCGGAAGCCCTTTTCGGTGCGGTTGCCCAGGGCAAGATGAACATTCTCGATATCCTGGGCAATCTGTTCCTCAACCGCATAAGGCAATGCCTGGTATACAAACCTGGTCTGCTTGGCCGGAATATCCGCCACACAGAAAAGCGCCTCTTCACCCGGGATCAATCCAACCAGCAGAACGTTCTCAAGGTCGTTCTGGGCCAGCGTCTGTTCAATCTCTTCTTTCGGGTCCGCTGTTCCGCGAGCCTGGGCATCGCCGCTGGCATCAAGCAGAACCCAGTTGAACAGCTGGGCTCCCGGTGTGACGTCACGAGTGGTGTCAGGGGCCGCATAGGGTGGCCGGGGCCTGACATAAAGGCGATATGACATTCTGAGCAGTTTCCTTTTCGACCTTTGCGGGCGTTTATTGTCGGTACTGATGGTACTCCAGGGGCCTCAGCTGCACTCCAGCCACTCTCCAGCTACTCTTCGGAGATGCTGAACGGCTCTTTCGTTATCCGGTTTTTCTGGCCGGTATCACGGTGCACTGTCTGCATTTCGCCCTCGGGACTGCGGTAAACCGTGCTGACCAGATTGGCAACCCGGTCATCGTAGGTAATCCGGGACACCACTTCAAAAAAACGTGTTTGCAGTCCGAGGCCCGTGGATTTGAGCCCCAGGCCGGCGAATTCCGGCTGGGCCAGGAAATCCTGGACCGTCTCGAAGCGCTCTTCCTGGCGTTTCTCAAGAATAGCGCCTGCCTGGACCTGTGTCAGCTCTTCGTGCAGGGAGCGCAACACGGCGGCGGAAGCGGTATTGACGTTAATGCCCAGACCCGCAACCGGCAAGGCTGTTACATGAGGCCTTAACGCCTGATAGGCCTCTTCAGTCATACCATCAATCAGCCTCAACTCCGAAACCGTGACGAAAGGCTGGTTTCCGGCCCGGTAAGCAGGCTCCTGCATCAGGTACTGCCCATCCTCCGCGCCGTAGGCGCTGACGGTCTGGTCATCCGGATCTATCCAGTCAATGAGCGCATCGACATTGACCGTGGTGATCTCCAGTACCTGGAGCAGACGGTTTATGCGGTCGCGCACCAGGGGATCAACCTGCCCGTTACCGCGTACCAGGTCATTGAGATTGATCCGCCCGCCCAGGTCATCAATCTGTACTTCAGCGACGCCATTGTCATCGATGGGAAGTATCGCGGCATTCTGGGCCCAGAACTCGTCGAGACTATCCACCATGGCATTGTCTTCCTTGTCCTCCTCAAAATCCCGCACAAGGATCTGCCGCGCAAAGGCCTCTGCCCCAAGGGCAACACTATGGCCCTGCTGCTGGGCAAGATAGTGGCTGGCGCGAAACACCCGGACACTTTGCTGCTGCGTCATACCGCTGGCCAGCATGACCACCAGGGCCATGGCCAGCAGCACCATGATCAGTGCCACTCCACCCTGGCGACTGGCAGGTGCGCGAAGCATCAGGGCATTGGTCTCAGGCATCATTGCCCCCCTGTCGCAGTGTTGTCCTGCCCGGTATCGTCACCCTGCTGCTCGGTATCTGTGTCGTCCTGATCAGCTTGCGATTCATTGGCCGCATTAATAATGCCCTGGGCCTGGCCGTTGTCGAAATCTGGCAGGGTAAATGTCCGCACCAGTTTCCCGAAGCGCTCATGCGTCAGGGTAATTTCAATACCGAGCGGCAACGGGATATCCGGGCGACTGCCGGGAGTCATGTTTGCCATGCTGGTCTCGTCAGGCCAGTCGTCGCGCCAGTTACGCTGGTCGTCCAGGAAGCGAACCGTAAAATCAGTCACATCCGCCAGCAGCATCAGATCCTGGCTGTTATCTTCCTGACCCTGGTCAACCGAAACCCAGTAGCGGCGACGCAATTCGTCACCGGTGTATTCCCAGGCAACCCGCTGTAACGTGCTGCGGCGGGTACCAAGCGGATTGCGCCAACCCTGGCGGGTCAGCATCAGCGCAAAATCATCTTCACGACTGGTCAGTGCCGGATTGTAGTCGCCGTATATGTCCCGGCCGGGCCGATTGACGATCTGTGTGATATCCCGCTCGAGTAGCAGCATGGTGCGCTGAACGGAATCGAACTGATCGGCGACTTCATTGACCCGGTCCCTGGACAGGACCACGTTGCCCAGTACCTGCCAGACCCCAAGGCCAATCACCGCGGTAATCGTGACCGCAATCAGCATTTCCATCAGCGTGAAGCCGTTGCGGACAACGGGCCGCCCTGACCGCAGTTTTTCAAGCGCCGAAACGGACATCAGCTGTCACCAATAAAGGCAGACAGAGTGTGCACCGGCGGGGGATCGGATTCATTCCCGCGGAAACGTGCAACGGTGACCTCTACCCGTAATATGGACGGATCTTCAGTGCCGAGTACCGCCGTTCTGACCTGCCAGCGGAAGGGGCCGTAGTCCATGTCGTCTGTGTTTTCAGAGATCTCCGGAAGGTTTTCCTGCAGCCGGAGTTCATTGATGCGGTTATCGGCAACCCACCCTGCCAGGGTCTTGTCCCGTATGCGCTCGTAGCTGGAAATATACTGGCTGCCCACTTCAGCGGCAGCCGTTGCAATCAGGCCAAACACCAGCAGCGCAACCAGAACCTCGATCAGTGTGAAGCCGCGCTGGGTATTCATGCGTCGTTGTTTCCTTCACTACCCGGGTGACGCCACTCCATCGGGGAAAATCCATCCGAAGCGATGGTATGCATCCTGGAATCGTCCCTGCCGAGGGTGAATTCCAGTTCAAACGGCGTTGTCTCGCCACTGGAGAAAAACACAACGTCAGGCCGCAGGCGGTCTTCTTCGGAGGCAAGTCTGGGCGTGTCGTTTTCGATATACTCCGTGACCGTTATCCACTCCGGAAACCCCCGCAGCCGGAACATTGGTTCCCCCGGGACTTTCCACTCTCCGCTCAGGTCTTCCCAGGCGACAAAGCGATAACCTTCCTCGTCCAGAATCAGGCCCAGCTCGGTATTGTTGAGCACTGCCTGCTCAGAGGCGGTCTGCATCAGAAGATACAACTCCCGTATTTCGTTCTCCATTTCCCGATCCCGGGAGCTGCCGCCCATGGTCATAACCGCCAGTGACGCCAGCAAACCTATCACGACCAGGACAACGAGAATCTCGATCAGCGTAAAGCCTGAGTGTCGCGCCCCGGATCGCACAATCAGTCCCTGACGTTCCAGACACTGATATCGGCGTCATCGCCCTCGCCACCTTCGCGGCCATCCGAACCATAGGAAAAGAGGTCATAAGGGCCTTCAGTGCCGGGGCTGATGTATTGGTATTCGTTACCCCAGGGGTCTTCGGGAACACTGTTCAGGTAGCCCTCGGGGTTCCAGTTCCGCGGTTCTGGATTGCCACTGGGCTTGGAAACCAGTGCTTCAAGGCCCTGCTGTGTGGAGGGGTAGTTGCTGTTGTCGAGGCGGTAGAGGTCAAGGGCGTTGGCAATATTGCTCATTTGTGTTTCGGCGACCGTAACCCTGGCCTGGTCGCTTCGCCCCATGATGTTCGGCGCCACGATGGCTACCAGCAGGCCCAGGATGACCATTACCACCATGATTTCGATGAGGGTAAAACCCCGTTGTGCAGTCTGGAATTTCATTGTCTTGCTCTTCATTGTTCCATGTCTCTGGGTTTGAAAATGGGTCGGCAGGCAACACCTGGACTACGGGCTAGCCAACCAGATTACTCATGTTGAGAATCGGGAGCATGATGGCCAGCACAATAATGAGGACCACCACCCCCATTAACAGCAACATCATGGGCTCGAACAGGCCCACGATGGCCGCGATCTTTGATTGCAGGGTCTTCTCCTGCATGGTGGCTGTCCGCTCCAGCATGCTGTCCAGTTCGCCACTGGCCTCCCCGCTGGCAATCATGTGCAGCATCATCGGCGGGAAATAGCCAGTCTGATCCAGTGAGCGATGCAGGGAACCGCCCTCGCTCACCTTCCTGGCCGCGTCCCTCAGTTCCTTGCGCAGGTAATCATTGGATAATACCTCGCCTGCAATTCGCATCGCATCCACCAGGGGAACACCGCTGGTGGTCAGAATACTGAGAGTACTGGCATAACGGGCGGTATTTACGCCACGAACCATGCCTGCCAGTAATGGCATATTCAGCAGACCTTTATGAAACCTCATCCGGAACGCCGGCTTGCGCAAGGACCACCGGAACGCAGCGATGGCGGCGACAATCAGTATCAGGAGATAGACACCGAAATCTCCCAAAAAATCCGACACCGCCAGCATAGCCGACGTCAGTGCCGGCAATTCCTGCCCCTGCTTCACAAACACTTCAATGATGTCCGGCACCACGTAGGTCAGCAGGAAAACCACAATGGAGATGGCAACAACACTGAGAATCATCGGGTAGATCGCTGCAAGCTGGATCTTCTGCCGTGACTCCTGACGGGCCTCGGTGTAATCCGCAAGGCGATTAAGAACCAGGTCAAGGTGCCCTGCGTGCTCACCGGCAGCCACTGTGGAGCGATACAGCCGCGGGAAGGCCCGTGGAAACTCCCCCAGACTATCGGCCAGGCTGTACCCTTCCATGACTTTCGCGCGGATGGCGATCAACATGCTGCGAATCCGCGGGCTGGATGACTGCTGGGACGCCGCCGACAAGGCCTGCTCAATGGGAATACCCGATTGTATCAGTGTTGCCAGCTGCCGGGTGACAAGTGCAAGATCGGCCGTTGCCAGGCCTCCCCGGCTGCTCAGTGGATTGCTGCGGGTCTGCTTTTCGGTGGCCGGCTCAACCGCCAGCGGTGTCAGCCCCCTTTCGCGCAGCTGCTGGCGTACCGCCCGAGGTGCATCCGCCTCAACGACACCCTGTTTCTGTTTGCCACGGCTATCAAGAGCTTTGTATTCGAAGGCTGGCATGAATCTACTTGCTCCGGTGGGTCACACGAAGGACCTCTTCAACCGTGGTCACCCCATCCAGGATTTTCTGAACGCCATCGGCGTGGATACTCGGGCCGTGGAGCCGGGCCTCGCGCTCCAGGTCCAGCTCCCCTGCCCGCTTGTGGATCAGGGTGCTGATATCTTCGTTCACCTCAACCACCTCATAAATACCTATACGGCCGCGGTAGCCCAATTGGTTGCAGTGCTCGCAGCCTTTGGAGCGATATATAGTGGGCGGGCGGGCCGGGTCCTGCTGCAAAAACTCACAGTGCTCTTCACTGGGTTCGTAGGGCTCCCGGCAGTCCTTGCAGAGCACTCGCACCAGACGCTGGGCAACGATACCCACCAGACTGGAAGATATCAGGAATGGCTCGATACCCATATCCATGAGACGGGTGATGGCACCCACGGCGGTGTTGGTGTGCAGGGTGGACAATACCAGGTGGCCGGTCAGGCTGGCCTGAACCGCAATTTCGGCGGTTTCAAGGTCCCGGATCTCACCAATCATCACCACGTCCGGATCCTGGCGCAGAATCGCCCTCAAGCCCCGGGCGAAAGTCATATCCACCTTGGTATTGACCTGGGTCTGCCCGATACCCGGAAGGTTGTACTCAATGGGGTCCTCAACGGTCAGGATGTTACGGCTGCGGTCGTTGATCTCCTGCAGTGATGCGTAAAGGGTTGTGGACTTACCGGAGCCGGTGGGACCGGTGACCAGCAGGATGCCGTAAGGCCGGTAGATCAGCCTGCGCAGAACCTTCAGATCGTTGCCCGCCATGCCCAGGGATTCCAGGCGTATAGCGCCCGCCTGCTTGTCGAGCAGGCGCAGAACCACCCGTTCGCCGCTGGAGGACGGCATGGTGGAGACCCGGATATCCACTTCCCGACCAGCGACACGAAGGGCAATGCGACCGTCCTGGGGAACGCGCTTTTCGGCAATATCCAGTTTCGCCATAACCTTGATACGGGACACCAGTAACGGTGCCAGGGCCCGCTTGGGCTGTACCACTTCCCGCAGCACACCGTCGACCCGGAAACGCACCACCAGGCGGGTTTCATAGGTTTCGATATGCACATCCGAGGCGCTGGACTTGACCGCCTCCGTCAGGATTGCGTTGATCAGCCGGATAATGGGGGCGTCGTCTTCCTGCTCCAGCAGGTCTTCGGTTTCCGGTACCGAGTCAGCCAGGGACGCCAGGTCCATATCGTCGCCGATGCCTTCAACCATTTGCATGGCTTCGGCGGAATCGTTCTGGTAGGCCGCGTTCAGGGCAGCATCAAATCTTGCCGGCTCAATGGTGGAAAATCTGGCCCGGCCACCACTGATGCGATTGGCTTCTGCAAGCGCAGAATGGCCAGCTCCGGGGCGCACCAGGATAACCGGTTCGCCATGGTCATCACGGGTCAGAATCACGCCATTGCGCTTGGCAAACGTGAAAGGAAGACGGCCCAGCGGAGCATCCTGCGGCTGAAGTTCTGTATCTGTGTCCAAGATCGTCCTCGCTTTGTTGCCGGGGCCGGAAGACGAGAGTTCCAGAATCCCTTTTTATTCAATTAATTCAGAAAGGCTACCATAGGATATGGAACCGCTGAATAACTCTATACACTATACTGCCAATAAAACTTTTCAGTCTGATAACCTGTGAGCCATTTGCCGGCTCTCATCAGCGCTTTTCGGGACAATCCATGCTTTTAACCAGCTCGAGGTTACCACTGATACTCGCCACCGTCGCAGGCATTACCATGGTGACTGTGACAGCCTGGCAGGGATATCGTTTCTGGCAGACTGAAACCGATACAACCGCAGCCACGGCTACTGCAACAAATACAAAGGCGACGGCCGGTATGCCGCAGGAACCGGACATCAATCTGGCCTCACTTGACCTGTTCGGCAAAGCCGGCGAGATAGAGAGTCAGGCCGATGCGGACACCGAAAACCTGCCGGAAACCAACCTGCGGCTGTTCCTCAGGGGTGTGCTTGCGGCATCCGGAGATTTTCCCGGCAGCGCGCTGATCGAAGACGACAAGAGCAATACCGAAGCCTATCTTGTAGGCGACGAGCTGCCCGGCAATGCCACGCTTCGTTCCGTGCGCGCCAATCGTGTCATTATTGAAAGGGGAGGCAAACTGGAAAACCTCTATTTTCCGGCAGATGAAGATCGCTCTGGCGTCTCCCTGGCATCCAGCCAAACGATCACGGATGCGGAAGAGACGCAGGCCGGGCCTGCAGGTACAAGCCAGTCTTCATCGTCTGGCGGCAGTGAACAACGCCGGGAAGAAATTCGCCGGCGGCTGGAGCAGCTTCGTGAACGCCTGAGAAGCAACAACTGAGGATACCATGGAGACGGCCGCACTGACTCCCCGAAGCCGTTTCTCTCTGCTCTCTTTGCTTCCCATGTTGCTGATGGTCACCACACTGACGGTGGCGGCATTTGAGCTCGGTGAACGCTTGATGGACTACGTGCGGTCCGAGTTTGGTGATGAGGCCCACGGCCGCCTGGAAACCTGGCAAAATCTCCACAACATGGCTGAAAACGCGCCCGTCGACCGTCAGCTCAGGCTGGTCAATTCCTTTTTTAACCGTGCCCGCTTCGTGAGCGATATGGTGCACTGGGGCGAGGAAGACTACTGGGCCACTCCGGTTGAGTTGTTAACCACCAACGGTGGTGACTGTGAGGATTTCTCCATCGCCAAATACCTGACCCTGAAGTCCATGGGTGTACCAGACGAACAGCTGCGAATCGTTTACGTCAAGGCCCTGGAACTCAACCAGGCGCACATGGTGCTGGCCTGGTACCCGGAGCCGGATGCAGATCCGCTGATACTCGATAACCTCATAAATGACATTAAACGTGCATCGCAACGCACTGATCTTGAACCGGTATACAGTTTCAATGGCGATGGTCTCTGGCTCAATCGTTCTGGAGACAACAGTCAGCGTATCGGCAATGCCGAGGGGCTCTCTCACTGGAAGAACCTCAACAGCCGGCTCATCGACAGCCTCCGGTGACGCCATAAGACACAACACTTGTCGCCAGGTGACATAGCCGCCTCAATAAATGCCGGTACAATTCCGTGCATATTCAAACCACTGTTAAAGGATTGCCAATATGCGACGTTGGAACGGCTGGGGCGACGACCAGTTCAACCTTGAACTACCCGATGGGGGACGCCAGTTCCTTCAGGAGCGCATCGGCAAGGCTGCCCCGCTCAGCGACACGTCCCTTGAAGCAGCCTGTGCGCAGGTGCCCGCCAGCCGCTTGCCACAGCACCCCGACGTGGTCACAAGCGCAGAAGACCGGGTGCGCCACGCCCGCGGCCAGAGCCTGGCTGACTGGCTTGCCATGCGCAGCGGCGATTTCGGCGTATTTCCGGATGGCGTGGCCTACCCGGAATCGTCTCAGGACGTGGAAACGCTACTGCGCTATGCCGAGGAGCATGGTATTTCAGTAATACCTTACGGTGGCGGAACCAGTGTTGCCGGTCATATCAATCCCGTTAATAGTGAAAGCGCGGTGCTGACGGTGGATATGGGGCGCATGAACCGGCTTATCGACCTGGACAGGGAAAGCCAGATTGCCACCTTCGGTGCCGGCACGCCGGGTCCGCTGGTAGAATCCCAGTTGCGGGCACTGGGATACACACTCGGGCACTTTCCCCAGTCGTTCGAGCTTTCCACCATTGGCGGCTGGGTGGCCAGCCGCTCCAGTGGTCAGCAGTCACTACGCTATGGCCGCATTGAGCAGTTATTCGCCGGTGGCCGCATCGAGACCTTGAAGGGTACGCTGGATATTCCCACCATTCCCGCTTCCAGTGCCGGACCGGATATCCGCGAGATGATTCTCGGCTCCGAAGGCCGCATCGGTCTGATCACCGAAGTGAAAGTACGTGTCACGCCCCTGCCCGCCCATGAAAGCTTCCACGTGGTGTTTTTCCCTGACTGGGACAAGGCCCGAACCGCATGTCGCCAGCTGGTTCAGAACCGCACTCAGCTTTCCATGCTGCGCCTGAGCAATGCCACCGAAACCGAGACCCAGCTCGCCCTGGCGGGCCATCCTGCGCTGATTGGCATGCTCGAGTCCTATCTTTCCCTGCGGGGGTCAAAAGACGGCAAATGCATGATGACCTTCGGCATAACCGGCAGCAAACGCCAGTGTAACAATGCCCTGAAAGAAACCCGGGCAATCTGCAGTGAATACGATGGCATCTACACCGGCAAGAAACTGGGCGATAAATGGGCCGCTAAACGCTTCACCATGCCCTATCTGCGAGAGGCACTCTGGCAGCTCGGCTACGCCGTCGACACCCTGGAAACCGCGACCGACTGGGATAACGTGGACAATCTCCTGAACCGGATTGAAGAAAACCTTCGTAACCGGTTGAATGAAAAGAAAGAGTCAGTGCATGTCTTCACTCATCTTTCGCATTTCTATACCCAGGGCTGCAGCATCTACACCACCTATGTGTTCCGGGTTGCCGACAGCTACGATGAAACCCTGGCACGATGGAAGACCCTGAAAGACAGTACATCCGCCGTTATCGTCAACAACCGCGGCACCATCAGCCATCAACATGGTGTCGGCAAGGACCACGCCCCTTTCCTGCCGGTGGAGAAAGGCGAACTGGGTATGCTGGCCATTGGCTCACTGTGCCGGACCTTTGATCCGGCAGGCCTGTTAAACCCAAAGACCCTGGTTGAATGATCATGTCACTGACCCGTGCGCAGAAGCTGGAACAGCTCCAGAACGGCCATTCTGAGTTTGATATAGTCGTGATTGGCGGCGGTATCACCGGTGCCGGTGTTGCCCGGGAAGCGGCAGGCAGCGGCCTGCGTACGCTGCTGGTGGAACAGAATGACTTCTCCTGGGGCACCTCCAGCCGCTCCTCGAAAATGGTTCACGGTGGCCTGCGCTACCTGGGCAGTGGCCAGTTCAATCTCACCAAAGACGCCGTGCGGGAACGGGACCGGCTGATGGCGGAGGCACCGGGACTGATCGACCCACTGCGATTTGTCATGCCCCATTACCGCAAACAGTTTCCAGGGCCCCGGCTGTTCCAGATTCTGTTGCGGGTTTACGACAAAATCGCACGCACGCCTTCACGACAAAGACTGTCACCGGCCGAAACGCTGCAGTGGGTACCCGGATTGGCAACCGACAACCTGTTAGCCGCCAGCGGGTTTACCGATGCCGTCACTGACGATTCCCGGTTGGTGCAGCGGGTGATTGAAGAGGCCGAGGCCGATGGCGCCCTGTGCCTGAATTATCTTCAGGCAGAGTCGGTTCTTCGTGACGGCGACAGCGCGGCCGTAACCGGCCTTGAGCTGCGCGACAAAGGAACGGAAGGACAGACGTTCACCGTCAGCACTCCACTGATTATCAATGCCACCGGCGCCTGGGCGCGACAGCTCCAGCAGGCTGACGACAGCAAAGCCCGCATAAGGCCACTGCGGGGCAGCCACCTGGTTCTGCCTTTCAACAGACTGCCTGTTTCCTGTTCAGTGTCCCTGTTTCATCCGCAAGACCGACGCCCGGTGTTCGCGTTTCCATGGCAGGGCACGACGGTTCTGGGCACCACCGATCTTGATCATGAACACAGCCTTTCCGAAGAGCCGGCCATCACCCGGGAAGAGCTGGAGTATCTGTTGCAGATCTCGGACACCCTGTTTCCCGCCAGTGCCATCATCGAAAGGGACGTCATCGCGACCTGGGCCGGCGTGCGACCGGTTGTCAGCGAACAGAACACGGACGGAAAGCGGGTAAAACCCTCGAAAGAAAACCGTGAGCATGTTGTCTGGTCAGACAATGGGCTAATCAGTATTGCAGGTGGCAAACTCACCACCTTCCGGCTCATTGCACGAGAGGTGCTTGAGCGGGCGCAAAACCAGATGCCGGGGTTCTCGATCAGGGACAATGGCGCTCGCGTTTTCTCCCCGCCAACCGACCTGG
Source organism: Marinobacter panjinensis (assembly GCF_005298175.1). Lineage (NCBI taxonomy): Bacteria > Pseudomonadati > Pseudomonadota > Gammaproteobacteria > Pseudomonadales > Marinobacteraceae > Marinobacter > Marinobacter panjinensis. The sequence goes on along the minus strand of NZ_SZYH01000001.1, from coordinate 397,765 downwards.
AAAGACCACAAGGCATCAGTCACCGGAACTGGGAGCGGCTGAAAGGTTTCTATGGACCGGCACTGGGTGAGATTTTGAATGCCGGCTCTCATGACACCATCGCACCGTCGGACACCCTGTGGGCAGAGCTCACCTGGGCCGCCGCTAACACCGGTGTCGTCCATCTGGATGATTTGCTGCTTCGCCGTACACGGCTCGGCCTGATTCTGCCATCCGGTGGCGAGGAACTGTTACCGCAAATTCGCAAGGTCTGCCAACCAATCCTGGGCTGGGACGACAACCTCTGGGTACGCGAGCAGGAACGTTATCTTGGTATCTGGCGGGCCAGTTACTCAGTGCCCGAAACAGGCCGCGAGGCAACATGAGCCCCAAAGAAGCCCTGATTCTGGCCATCGACAACGGCACCCAGAGCGTTCGAGCGCTGTTATTCGACACCTGTGGAAATCTGGTGGGCAAAGGCAAGCAAGACATCGAGCCCTACTTTTCCGAGCAGCCTGGCTGGGCGGAACAGCACCCGGACTACTTCTGGGAGGCCCTGGGCAAGGCATGCGCACTGCTGTGGCAGAACACCACCGCCGATCCCGACCAGGTGGCTGGTGTTACGGTGACCACCCAGCGTGGAACGGTCATCAATCTGGACGAAAACGGCGAACCCCTGAGGCCGGCCATCATCTGGCTGGACCAGCGCCACGCCAAAGTGGAAGGCCCCGTGACAGGCCCCTGGGGCTGGCTGTTCAAGCTGCTGCGCCTGGAGCCCACCGTCGACCGTTTCCGCGAGAAAACCCAGGCCAACTGGATAGCCCAGAACCAGCCGGAAATCTGGGCCAGAACACGCCATTTCCTGCTGCTTTCCGGGTATCTTAATTTCCGCCTGACCGGCGAGTTCCGTGACTCTGTGGGCAGCCAGGTGGGCTATATCCCCTTTGACTACAAACGCCACCGCTGGGCCGGCAAGCGTGATTTCAAATGGCAGACCATGCCGGTCAAACCGGAGATGCTGCCGGAACTGGTCAGACCCGGCGACCGGATCGGCGAGCTGACCACAGACGCCGCGACCCACCTGGGACTGCCCAAAACCTTGCCGGTGATTGCGGCAGCCTCGGACAAAGCCTGTGAGATCCTTGGCTCGGGTGGCCTGAGCCCGGAAGTCGGCTGCATGAGTTACGGCACCACAGCGACGATCAACACCACCAGTAAACGCTATGTCGAACCGGTACGGATGATGCCGCCCTACCCATCCGCCCTGCCCGGTCACTATTCCACAGAAGTGATGATCTACCGGGGCTTCTGGATGGTGAGCTGGTTCAAACGGGAATTCGGCCTGAGGGAACAGAAACTGGCAAAACAGAAAGGCATTGAACCGGAGGTGTTATTCGACGAACTGGTCCGGGCGGTGCCACCGGGTTCCATGGGCCTGATGCTACAACCTTACTGGTCGCCGGGCGTTCGCCAGCCGGGGCCGGAGGCAAAAGGCTCCATCATCGGCTTCGGCGATGTCCACACCCGCTCCCACATCTATCGTGCCATTCTGGAAGGGTTGGCCTACGCGTTGCGGGAAGGCAAGGAGCGCATCGAGAAGCGCAGTGGCGTTCCCATTCGCAAGCTCCGTGTGGCCGGGGGTGGCTCCCAGAGCGACGCGGCCATGCAACTGACCGCTGACGTCTTCGGGCTGCCGGCAGAACGGCCCCATACCTACGAAACCTCCGGCCTGGGCGCAGCTATCGACGCCGCTGTCGGCCTGGGCCTGCATCCGGATTTTGCAACCGCGGTTGCGGCCATGACCCGTGTGGGCGATGTATTTCATCCACGGGAAGAATCCCGGCTGTTGTACGAGCGCCTTTACCGGGAGGTCTACCTGAAGATGTACCCGCAACTGCAACCGCTGTATCGGAAAATACGGGATATCACCGGGTATCCTCAATAACACCCGTAACCCAACAATCGCTTGAATTTAACCGCCAGTCCGGTAAAACTCTGAACCTGCTCCAACAACAATTCCCTGGCACCGCGCCAGCGCATTAAGGCACGCCCGATGTCCGCCGTAGACTATCTGATACCTTACGATTTCTCACCAGTGACGATACTGGGCTTTGTGCTCGTGCTGGGGCTCTATGGTTATGGGCTGCTCAGAATGCCCGAGGAAGACCGTCCTGGCAGTGGCCGGATACTGGTGTTCGTGTTCGGGGTCATGATTTGCTACGGCGTCATGCAGACCCGGTTTGATTACTACTCCCAGTACATGTTCTTCGTTCACCGGGGCCAGCACCTGATCCTCCACCACCTGGGGCCATTCCTGATTGCGCTGTCCAACCCCCTGCCGGTGATGCGTTTTCTCTACAGCCGGATCAAGCCCGGTATCCGGCGCGCACTGGTGCCGTTAGGATGGGTATACCGTTTTCTTCAGCACCCGGCCATTGCATCCTTCCTGTTCGTGGGCCTCATTTACTTCTGGCTCTGGCCACCGATCCATTTCGACGCCATGCTCAGCCGCGATCTCTACTGGATCATGAACTGGAGCATGCTGCTGGACGGCCTGTTGTTCTGGTGGCTGATCTTTGACCCCCGCTCACCCGTTACCAGCGATGCTCTGGGCTATGGTAAACGCATCCTGTTGCTGGCGCTGGTGGCGATACCGCAGATGGTGCTTGGCGCCACCATCGTGTTCTCCAGAGGCATGGTGTACGACGTTTACGAAGTGTGCGGTCGCGCCTGGCCGATGGCGCCGGAGACCGATCAGCTTCTGGGCGGGCTGCTCACCTGGATTCCACCGGCAATGATGAGCATTCTCGGCATACTGATCATCCTTCGCCGCGCCATGCGGGAGGATGGCAAAGTATCCCCCTATTCCGAAAAACTGAAGGCAACCCATTCATGACTATCCAGTTCCGTTCACGTTTGCTCAACATGCTGCCAATCGCTGCCGTGGTTATCTCAACGGTGATCCTGGCGGGCTGTTTCAGCGATGACGGATCCTGGCATGGCAAGGACATCAGCGGCCTGATGCCGGAACTGGCGTTCGAGCTGACAGATACCTCCGGTGATACCCTCACCGCCGATGACACCGACGGTGAGATCCGCATGCTGTTCTTCGGCTTCACCTCCTGCCCTGACGTCTGCCCCGCAACGCTCCAGAAGCTCTCCCGTGCCGTCAAGGACATGCCCGACGAACTGCAGGACGACACCCGGATCGTCTTCGTCAGCGTGGACCCACGACGGGACACGCCGGAGCGCATTGGCAGCTACGTGGATTTCTTCAGTGAGAGGGCCATCGGTCTTACCGGCGAAGAAAAGGCATTGCGAGAACTGAGCAAGCGCTACCGCACCACCTTCGGCTACGACGATCCGGACGAAGAAGGCAACTACAACGTCTCCCACAGCGGCGCTGTTTACGTATTCGACCGTGAGGGCGACGCTCGCCTGCTGTTCAGGCCTGAACTGAGTGTTGAAGACATCCGGGCAGACCTGATTGCGCTGGCTGAGGAAGGTAAGACCTGACCGGCAAGTTTCCCCATACGCCTGCGTCACTCACTGGCTACCTTTTGAAGCCACTCCACCCCAAAGCGTACCCCGAATCCCTGGACGTCTGTGGGTATGTGAGCCAGCCCGCCGGTGTGTGTGCCGGACGATGCCATGTCTACATGAACCCAGCCGATATCCTTGTCAACGAACCGACCCAGCAGGCGGGCTGCATAGATATGATCGCCTGGACCGGTAGTTCTGCACTGCAACGTATCGGCGACTTTAGATTTCAGATCCTCATCGTAATCATCCTCGTACGGGAAAGGCCACACCCGTTCTCCACAACGCTCACCGGCCTGGATAATCGGCTCGACCCACTCCCGACGATTCGTTATCGCGCCGGCCATTCGCTGGCCCAGAGCCGCCACCACGCCACCAGTCAGCGTCGCATAATCAATAATGGCACGGGGTTTTTCCCGGCATACGAGGGCCAGGGTATCCGAAAGCACCATTCGGCCCTCCGCATCGGTATTGATCAGCTCAATGGTCGTGCCATCCAGAGCAGTAATCACATCGTTGCATTTGACCGCCCGGGATCCGATGTGGTTCTCCGCCAAAGCCAGCCAGCAATCCACCGGCTGGTCGAATTTCAGGCGGGTAATGGCGAGAAAGGCGCCAAGTGCGACAGCACTACCCTGCATATCCCCATGCATGCCCAGCATGCTTCCGCCCACTTTCAGGTTGCTTCCGCCGGTATCGAAACAGATCCCTTTACCGACCAGAGCGAGGGGCCTCCTCTCAACCCCGGGGGGGCGGTATTTCAGGTGAAGAATGCCGGCGTCCCTGACCGGGCTGGCCGCGACGACTGAGAGAAAGGCACCAGCGCCCAACTCTTCCAGTTTATCGCAGTCATGGAACTGCGCGTCCCAACCTTCCTGTCTGGCGAGTGACTCGGCAAACTCCCGATAGATGCCGGGCGTCAGATAATTTCCCGGAAGATGCGTTAACCAGCGAGCAAGATTATTGCCTTCAGCGGTTGCCTCAGCGTATTCAAAGTCCGCCTCTTCAAACGCCCCGAAGAAACGGATTGCCCGCAGGGCGTTTGATTCAGGAGGTTTTCCCGTAATTCTGGGCAGTTGGAAAAGGGCTGCGTGTGCGGCCGCCACAATGGCTTCGGCCATGGCACATGAAGATTCATCGTCATCCAGCAGGGAAATAACATTGACCTCCTCCAGCCGTTCAGCAATCAGGGGGCCGATCACCTTTCGCGACAGAGTCAGGGCTTTGAATGCCTGCAGGCGTTCCGGTACGAACACAACGGCGGCTCGCCCGCCATCAGGCGTGGACAAAAACACGGGATTGGCGGTTTCCGGATACGCAGAAAGGCGCTTTTCCAGGAAATCAGACCAGGGTGTATGGTCTATGGCCTCCCGGTCGTCTTCGGGCACCAGAATTAGAACACCCTCACCTGGATCAAGATCCCAGGAAGCGGGTACAGACTGGTCTTTTTCCAGCAGCAACTGGGGTAGTCCGGGGAATTCTGGCTTCATGATCAATGCTCCTGACACGGCTGACAGACGTTTGCCTGAGTATAGTAGGGTTTGGTCGGTCAATTCCCCATTTTGCCGGGCAGATAGGTGACAATTTCCGGAAAAATGGTGATAAGGAACACCCCGGCAAGCAGCAGCAGGAAATAAGGCAACGCGGCCAGCGCAATCCGGATAATGTTGTCACCGGTAAGCCCCTGGATCACAAACAGGTTGAACCCCACCGGAGGCGTTATCTGGCTCATTTCCACCACAATCACCAGGTAGATTCCAAACCACATCAGGTCAATCCCGGCGGCTTGTACCATCGGCAGGATCACCGAAGTCGTCAGCACCACAACGGAAATACCATCGAGAAAGCAGCCCAGAAGAATGAAAAATGCCGTCAGTGCCAGGAGCAGCATGTAGGGGGAGAGTGACAGTGTATTGATCCAGGTTGCCAGCTCCCGTGGAATGCCGGTAAAACCCATGGATACCGTCAGAAAGTGGGCGCCCACGAGAATGAAAGCGATCATGGTGGAGGTTTTCACCGTGCCCATCAGGGCTTCCATACAGGTCGCCCAGCTCAGGGAACCGCCCCGCCAGGACAGCAGGTGCGCCAGGGCAACACCCACCGCGGCCGATTCCGTTGGTGATGCCAATCCCGCATAGATAGAGCCGATGATACCGACAATCAGCAACACCACCGGGATCAGCGGCTTGCTGCGGCGAAACTTCTCCGCCAGCGGCAAGGATTCTTCTTCATCAGCGGGCACGCCGGAGGGATTCATCCCGGACCAGATACCGACATAGCCCGCGAACATCACCATTAACAGCAACCCCGGCAGAATGCCCGCCACGAACAGCCTGGCAATGGATTGCTCGGTGGCAACGCCGTACACGATGAGGATTATCGATGGGGGAATCAGCAGGCCAAGGGTGGCTGATCCGGCAAGAGTGCCCAGAACCTGCTTGCGATCATAGCCTCGCCCGGTGAGCTCTGGAATTGACATCTTTCCGATGGTTGCCGCGGTTGCCGCCGACGAACCGGATATCGCAGCGAAGATACCACAACCGATAATGTTGGTATGAAGAAGTCGGCCCGGAATGCGACCCACCCAAGGGGCAATACCGTTGAACATCTCCTCCGAGAGCCGGGATCGAAAAAGCACCTCCCCCATCCAGATAAACATGGGCAGCGCAGCCAGCTCCCAGGAGGCGCTGGCTCCGTAAAACGAGGTCGACAGGCTCTGGCCTATCGGAATGTTGCTGAGGAAATACAGTGCAGCCAGGCCGGTTGCCGTCAGAGCAAAAGCCACCCAAAGCCCTGCTGCGAGCAGAATCAGGAGCCCGACCAGGAGCGCAAGGCTCATCCAGATCATGTCCATGGTTCTACTCCATCGGGGCCTGGTCTTTGATATGGGGGATGCGACCAGTGATCAGCCCGACCAAGACATCGAGCAAGGCAACCAGAAGCCAGATGAGCCCGACCACCATCACGGCTTGCGGTATCCAGAGTGGCACCGGAACCATGCCAATGGAAAGATCACCATAGTCATAGCTGTCATAGGCCAGCAGGATGCTGTACCAGATGGCGAATCCGGTGATCGCCGAAGCGGTTACTGTCACCAGAACGTCCAGGGCTTTCTGAATACTCTCCGGAAGCGCCCTGTGCAACAGGTCAACCCGTATATGCCCGCCAACCATCAATGTATAGGCCAGCCCGGTGAAGGTGGCCCCGAGCAACAGAAAACCCGCGAGTTCCGCCAGACCCGGTATCTGCAGGCCCAGAGATTTCATTCCCAGGGCCTGCAGGGCTTCGTCGAGAACCCGCCCGGACACCTGGAGCACCACCATTGCCATGATAGCCGCCAGCTGCAGTGCCGAGAGGTAGCCGCCGAATCGATACAGAGAGTCCAGAAACCTGCGCATGGATATGCTCCGGGTTGTTTTTCCTGACTATCCGACAACTAGCGGGCGCGATAGGCTTCCAGCAGCTCCTTACCGTCGTCACCGGCACGCTCCAGCCATTCCTGCTCCATTGTCTCACCAACTTCCTTCAGGCGCTCGACCAGTGCGTCGCTGGGCTCGGTCACGACAATGCCGTTTTCTTCCATGATTTTGATCTTGGCATCTGTCTCGGCCTTGCTGGCCTCCCATCCCCGCTTCTCGGCTTCAGCGGCGGCCGTTTCAATAGCTTTTTGAGCGGACTCGGGAAGCGCATCGAAACTCTTGGCGTTGACGATAACCATGTTTTTCGGCAACCACAGTTGAGCATGGTTGAAGTGGCTCAGATAATCCCAGGCCCGCGTATTGGCGCCGGTTGACGGGGATGTGATCATAGCGTCGACCCGACCGGTGCCAAACGCCACCGGAATATCCGGTACTTCTACCTGAGTCGGGACCGCACCGAAGAGCTCGGCCAGGCGTTCGCTAGATTTGTTGTAGGCGCGCATCTTCACACCCTCGAGCTCATCGCCGGTTTCCACCAGGAACTCCGTATAAATGCCTTGCGGCGGCCAGGGCACGGCAAACAGCAATTTCAGGCGCTGGCGTTCAAGGCGCTCTGCCAGCATATCCCGGGATGCCTGCCAGAGTTCCCAGGCTTCATCGTAGTCGCTGGCCAGATAGGGAACCGAATCCGCTTCGAACAGCGGATCCTCATTGGCCAGCCGGGACATGATCAGCTCACCGATGGGTACAAGGCCACGGCGAACAGAGTTCTTGATTTCAGGATGCTTGATAAGGGAACCACTGCTGTGAACCGTTATATTGAGCTCACCATTGGTGGCTTCTTTCACGTCTTCAGCAAACTCGCGAATGTTGACGGTGTGGAAGTTGGAATCACCGTAAGGCGTTGGCATATCCCAATTCGTCTCCGCCTGGGCGTTTCCGATTACTACGCAGAGCATAATTGCGGTCAGGTGCTTCGTGTTTATCTTCATGTCCCCTCCCTGTGGCGCCGGAATATTCCCATCCGGGCCGCTCATTCATGGTTGTTGTTGTCGGTACCCTGCGCGACATCAGCCGCACATCATCACGCTTCATTGTTGTGCTTTAATTGATCAAACTAGTGGCCAAACAACTGAGCGTCAAAGTTTTTGTCAAACGGCCTTCCCCGCTTCGTCCTGAAGCCTGATCCTGAGGAGATCATTTCATGCTGTCTGAAACCATGCCCTATGAGAAAAAATTTGCCGATGTAAACGGCAAGCAAATCGCCTATCCTGAGGAATGATCCTCAACCGCAATATGTTCCATCAATGCCGGCCCGGGCTCCATCCTGATCGGGGCACAACGCGAATTCTGTCGTAGTTGGCCGAACCAGCAGGAAGTCACTGTAAAGGGGCTGCATTTCATCCAGGAAGACTCACCGGTAGAGATCGGTCAGGCGGTCGCAAGCTGGCTGAAGACGATCTAGCCGGTCTCGCTGGCATTGGCAGCTCCATAGCCTATGCCGCCTCAAAGGGCGCCTCACCTGGGCATGGCGCCGGTCCGTCGCTAGCAGAGGTAACCTTATGCAAAGCCGTGATATTTCCGGAAACGCCAAACAAACCCCGACACTTGTTTCGTTCAGTCCGAACCCAAGCCAGTTCATCTGGCAGCCCCTCGGTGACCGAGTGATGGGTGGGCAATCTGACGGCACCGTTGTTCGCTCAGAGGACGGCGTTGGCATCTTTCACGGTATTGTCCGACTGGATAACGGCGGCGGATTTGCCTCCGTCAAAGCGGACCTGCCGGAACCTTTCGATGCCTCTCAGTACACCGGCATCGAACTTCTTGCCCTGGGCGACGGCAAGACCTACAAGATCGGGCTTCGCAACAGCACAGACAGGCGCAGCATTGTGTACCAGCAAAGCTTCACGCCTGAGACCGGAAAGTGGACCCGCATTCGGCTTCCGTTCAGTGATTTCGTGCCTACCTGGCGAGGCCGGACGGTGCCAGAGGCAGAGCCACTGAAAACCAGTCAACTGGCATCAGTGAGCCTGTTTGTCTCCGGGCGGCAGGCTGGGGAGTTTGAGCTCAGCATGCAGGACTGGACACCCTATCAGTAACTTCTGGATGAGACGGTCTACTTCGGAAGCCAGGCCGGGCTCAACCGGCATGCTGCGTACTTGAACTCCGGAATCTTCCCGTCCGGGTCCAGCGCCGGGTTGGTGAGAATGTTGGCGGCCGCCTCCACGAAGGCGAAGGGAACGAACACCATGCCTTCGGCCATTGTCTGATCCACCCGCGCCGTCAGGGTGATGCTGCCGCGCCGGGTGACAACGTCGATAGCATCACCCGCTTCGACGCCCAGGCGCGCCAACTCCGCCGGTGCCAGGTAGGCCGCAGCTTCGGGCTCCCGCTCATCCAGTACCCGGCTGCGACGGGTCATGGCGCCGGTGTGCCAGTGCTCAAGTAATCGACCGGTGAGTAACACGATGGGATAGGCTTCATCCACTGGCTCGTCCGGCGGCAGCGGCCGGGTTGGAGAGAACCTGGCCCGGCCCCCGGCACGTGGAAAGGCATCCGAGAAGACAACGTCCTGCCCTGGGGCGTCGTCGGCCGGACATGGATAGGTCACCGATCCTTCGCGTTCCAGGCGGGACCAGGAGATATGATCCAGTGAATGCATACCCTGCTTCATCTCGGCAAACACTTGCTCGGGGCCGGCATAATTCCAACCCAGCCCGAAACGCCGTGCAATTTCCTGGATAATCCACCAGTCGGGCTTTGCCTCTCCTGGCGGCGGCAGCGCGGCACGGCCCATTTGCACCTGCCGGTTGGTGTTGGTGACGGTGCCTGTTTTTTCCGACCAGGCGGCGGCAGGCAGGATAACGTCGGCAAACTGGGCGGTCTCGGTGACGAACAGGTCCTGCACCACCAGGTGCTCCAGGGAACCGAGCGCGGCCCGGGCGTGTGTCAGATCCGGGTCAGACATCGCGGGGTTCTCGCCGAGGATATACATGCCCTTGATCGTGCCCGCCGTGATCGCGTCCATAATCTCCACAACGGTGAGCCCGGGCTCCGGGTCCAGTTCGGTGTTCCATAGTTCTTCGAAGGCAGCGCGCAGCTGGGCGTCTCCTACCGGTTGGTAGTCCGGCAGTACCATGGGGATCAAGCCAGCGTCGGATGCGCCCTGCACGTTGTTTTGCCCGCGCAAAGGATGCAGGCCGGTGCCGGGCCGGCCGGTATGGCCACATGCCAGTGCCAGGGAAATAAGGCAGCGGGCGTTGTCGGTACCGTGCACGTGCTGGGAAATCCCCATGCCCCAGAAAATCATCGCTCTGTCGGCCTCCGCGTAAGCGCGGGCCACTTCGCGAATAACCTCTGGTTCAACGCCGCAGACCGGGCTCATCACCTCCGGTGTCATATCCACAACACTGGCGGCCAGTGCCTCGAAGCCCTCGGTGTGGGCATCAATGTAGGCCTGGTCATAGAGCCCTTCGCTGATAATCACATTGAGCATCGCGTTAAACAGTGACACGTCGCCGCCCGGCGAGAAACGCAGGCTACGCCAGGCATAGGCATCCAGCGCCTGGCCCCGGGGATCAATGATGATCAGCTTGGTGCCGTTTCGTGCCGCCTGCTTGAAGTAGGTGGCGGCCACCGGATGGTTCACCGCCGGATTGCAGCCGGTAAGGATCACCACATCGGCCTCGAGCGCCTGCATGAAGGAGGCGGTGACGGCGCCAGAGCCCAGGCATTCCATCAGCGCTGCCACGGAGCTGGCGTGACAAAGCCGCGTGCAGTGGTCAACGTGATTGGAGCCGAAACCGGTACGCACCAGTTTCTGGAACAACCAGGCTTCTTCGTTGGAGCACTTGGCGCTGCCGAAGCCGGCCAGCGCATCCGGTCCGTGTTGTGTTTTAAGTTGGGTTAATCCGCTGGCCGCAAGATCCAGTGCCTCTTCCCAGCTTGCCTCTCGGAAGTGAGTTAACGGATTGGCCGGATCAAAGTCGGGGTCGAGCCCCTTGGGCACGCCCTCCCGGCGGATCAGCGGCCGGCTGAGCCGCGCCGGGTGCGACGGATAGTCGAAGCCGAAACGGCCCTTCACACAGAGCCGGCCCTGGTTCGAGGGCCCATCTCTGCCTTCAACAAAAAGGATGCGCCCCCGGTGCTCGCCTGCCCCTGCTTTGGCGTTGGCAGGCTCGTCTTTCACGTGATAGGTCAGTTGGCAGCCCACCCCGCAATAAGGACAAACAGAATCCACGGTGCGATCGGCCGTGGCGGAGTCTCCGCGGCCCTGGGCATCGATCAGGGTCGCGGGCATCAGTGCCCCGGTTGGGCAGGCCTGCACACACTCGCCGCAGGCAACGCAGGTGCTGTCTCCCATAGGGTCATCGAAATCGAACACCACCTTGGACGCAGCACCACGGTGCGCCAGGCCGATAACGTCGTTGCCCTGCACTTCACGGCAGGCGCGCTCGCATAAGCCGCAGGTGATGCAGGCATCCAGATTCACGTGCATGGCAGAATGAGTGGCATCATGGCCCTGGGCATGGGCCAGCGAATCCGATCGCGGGGCAACATGGTGAACCGTGGGCTCGTCGCGCTCTGAAAGGGCCGGGAGGCGCTGGCGCACGGCACCCGCATCGATGGCCAGTTGATCCGCCGTATGCCACAGGTGGCTGGACTGGTCCGGGCTTTGCGCTCGTTCAGGCTGATCGGCCAGCAACAATTCCAGCACCGCTCTGCGGGCATCCTGGGCACGGGTGGAGGCTGCGCTTCGCACCACCATGCCGGGCGCTGCCTCGCGAATACAGCTGGCAGCAAGCACCCGCTCCCCCTCCACTTCCACCATGCAGGCGCGGCAATTGCCATCCGCGCGGTAACCTGGGACGTCTTTGAAGCACAGGTGCGGGATAGTCTCACCGGCGCGCTTGGCGACCTGCCACAGGGTTTCGCCGGGGTAGGCCTGAACGTCAACGTCGTCGAGTGTCAGGGTAAAGCTTGTGGTTGCATCGCTCATGGCTGCCTCCCCCTAACCTTTGGCGATCAGGTTGCTGTGGGCGAGTTCGCTGCGGAAGTCTCGCAGCAGACTCAGTACCGGATTGGGTGCGGCCTGGCCCAGACCGCAGATGGAAGCATCCGCCATCACCCTGGCCAGCTGCTGGAGCGTCTCCTCATCCCAGGTATCGCGTTCCAGTAACGTGAGCATCTTCTCTGTGCCCACACGGCAGGGAGTGCACTGCCCGCAGGACTCATCCGCGAAAAAACCCAAAAGGTTGGAGGCCGCGGCGGCCAAATCGTCCTGATCCGACAGAACGATCACCGCGGCGGAGCCGATAAAGCAGCCATGTTCTTGCAGAGTGTCGAAGTCCAGCGGGATATCTGCTTTGCTGGCTGGCAGTATTCCGCCGGACGCCCCGCCGGGCAGATAGGCCAGCAGGCGATGCCCTTCGGCCATGCCACCGCAGTATTCCTCGATCAACTCATTGAGGGTGATGCCCGCAGGCGCGACATGCACCCCGGGTCGCGCGACCCGACCGGAGACCGAGAAGCTTCGGAGGCCGCGACGACCATGCCGCCCCTGGCTGGCGAACCAGTCGGCGCCCTGGGCGTGGATGCGCGGAATCCAGTAAACGGTCTCGACGTTGTTCACCAGGGTGGGCTGGCCAAACAGTCCTTTCTGGGCAACGAACGGCGGACGATGACGAGGTTTGCCGGGTTTGCCCTCCAGGGACTCGATCAGTGCGGATTCCTCGCCACAGATGTAGGCCCCGGCGCCACGGCGCAGGATGATAAAACCCGGCGCGACGATTTCGGCCGCTTCCAGTTCGGCAATGGCTTCGGTCAGCACTCTGCGCAGCCCGGGATACTCGTCCCGCAGGTAAATGTATAGGGCCCTCGCCTCAACCACCCAGGCGCTAACCAGTGCGCCCTCGAGGAATCCGTGGGGTTCACGTTCCAGGTAATAGCGATCCTTGAAAGTGCCAGGTTCACCTTCGTCGGCGTTGATCACCGCGTAGCGTGGCCCCGGCTCAGCCCGTACGGCCTGCCATTTGCGGAAGGTGGGGAATCCGGCGCCGCCTAGGCCGCGCAGGCCAGCATGCTCGAGTTCCTTCTTCAGCGCTTCAATGTTCACCCGCCCTTCACGGCAATCGGCCAGCAATTGATAACCACCGGACGAACAATAATCCGACAGACGTTGCCAGGAGATCTCCTCTGGCTGAACCTGTCGCTGCTCTACCGCGGCCCCAACATTCCGGGCGTTGGCATTCAGCACATGATGATGCCCAACGGCTACCACGGGCGCAGTTTCGCAGCGCCCCATGCAGGGCGCGCGCAGTACCCTCACCGTTTCGGGATCAGCCCCATCAAATAACGCTTGATGCAACGCCTCTGCGCCGGCCAGTTGGCACGAAAGCGAATCACATACACGCAGGGTTATTGCCGGTGGTGGCGTTTGCTCGTCGTGAACCACATCGAAATGGGCGTAAAAGGTAGCCGTTTCATAGATGGCGGCCATTGGCAGATTCATGAAGGAGGCCAAGGCGCGAAGGTGGGGCATGGAGAGATAACCGTAATCGTCCTGCACTGTATGCAGATGCTCGATCAAACGATCGCGGTCACGCAACGACGAATCAATACGTTCGTCACCGATCAGGTCCCGCAACTCCGACAACAAAACTGGTTCGAGTTGCCGGCCTCGAAGCGCTGAGCGCCGGCGTTTGACCTTCTTATCGTCTATACTCATTGTCTTTGACCAGGCGCCGAGGTATCAAAACCAGCTTTGCTGGCTGACCTTACTAGCTTTTAATCATTGAATCATATAAGACTGGGATGACGCCAGAGGATGGGAAGCAGGATAACAAGATCCCTGAGGTGCACCCATTACTCTCCTATCAGAACATTATCCTGGTCCGGGGGATCGCTGGCATTTGTTTTCCATGCCAGTGCCCGCTGCAATAGTTCCGAATGTTTGGAAACCCCCAGCTTCTTTTTTATGTGAAAGCGATGAGAGTCCACGGTCTTTGGACTAACACTTAGCTGACCGGCGATTTCCTTCGAGGAGAGCCCCTTGCCCAGCAATGCAAAAATTTCCAGTTCGCGGTCCGACAACACGTCTTCTGGCCGTTCCCCAACGGGAAACTGCTTCTGCGTCCGGCGCTGGACAATATGGGATGCCACGGCTGGATCCAGGTAAATATTGCCTCGCAACACCTCCTCTATGGCGCTTATGAGCTTTGATGCCGCCTGCTCTTTATTGATGTAGCCATTGGCACCGGCTCTCAATGAGCGCTCAGCGTAGATCATATCGTCGTGCATGGAGGCAACAAGGATTCTGATGGCCGGTTTTTCCGAATGGATTCGTTTGATCAGTTGCAGGCCACTGCCCTCCGCGAGCGTGAGATCCACAATAACCATGTCGGGCGGCTTCTTTTCTATAAACCTCATGGCTTCAGTCGCCCCCGCCGCTTCGGCGACAATCTGATAGCGATCGTCCCGGCCAATCAGGTTAGCAAGTCCTTCCCTGACTATGGGGTGGTCGTCCACGATCATTATGGTGGTTTTCATGGTCATCACCCTATTCTTCGGAGGCTGGAGCCTGCTCAATCCGGCACACAACCTTGGTGCCGTTCGGGCGGTAGTTCATGATCTCCAGTTCCCCTCCAATCAGGCTACAACGGTACTCCATGATCCGAAACCCCTGGCCCGCGAAGCTGGATCGCTTCTTCCGAGGCACCCCGCGGCCATCATCGATAATCTGGAGTTCGACACCACCACCTTTTCCGGAAAGCGCTACCACGATCTGCTTGGCACCGGAATGTTTGCGGGCATTATGTACTCCCTCCTGAGCAATCCTGAGCAACTGTATTTCGGTCTCGCGAGGTAACGCCATCAATGACTCAGAGTGCGAGAGGTGGAAGCTGCACTTGAGGTCATCCTGTTCCGGAATGCTCCGCACCAGCGCCTCAAGAGCGTCTACCAGATCACCATCTGAAACGTCAATCGGAGCAAGATCGAAGATGATCGTTCTAAGCTGCACAATACATCGTTGCAGCTGTTCACTGAATCGCCGGAATTTCGACGCCGTGGCCTCGTCAATCCCGGCCTTGTCCTCAGCGATCAACCGGGTGTCTATGGACATGGCTGCGAGTTCCTGGCCAAGGCTGTCGTGAAGCTCTCGGCTAATCCGGCTGCGCTCACTCTCTGTCACCTGCATCACTTCCAACTCGAGGCGCTTCTTATCTCGCAGGTCCCGCAAAACGATGGTGAAATGCTTGGCCTCATCGATGCGTGCCAGGGCCATCTCAACAGGGACTTTTGTGCCGTTTTTCATTCGCCACAGAGCTTCCCTGCGCACTTTCGGCGCCTTACCTACCTCCTCCTCCGCACAGTCCTCTAACGCTCGCCTGAAGACATCGACGCCAGCATTCGTGAGCAGAGTACGTAAATTGATGCCCAACAATTCATCTTCAGCGTAGCCGAAAACCCTGCAGGTGGCGCGATTCAGGGATTGGATCAGGCCTTCTGAATCGATTGTGATAATGGGATCCGCTGCCGCATTCAAAACCGCCAGCGTCTCCTGACGACTGGCCAGATACTGCCTCGCGCGCTCCTGTACCCGTTCCTCAAGCTCACGGTTGAGGCTGGATAGCTCCGCCTCCAGCTTTTTCTGGTCCGAAATGTCCGTCAGTGATGCAAACCAACTGAGCTCCCCCGGGATAAGCTGGCTGTCAAGTTCGCTTTCCAGCAGGACAGTCCGGGGCACATCACCACTGGTTTTCAAATTGAGTGCCGTTGCCTGAGTCTGCGAATGATTTATCAGAGCATAGCAGTGCAGATGAAGAGCATCCTGACACTCTGCAGCTACGAATTCGTGCAGGAAGTGATCGATGATATGAGTTCGCGGCCTCCCGAACAGAGTCGAAGCGGCACGGTTACAGTTGAGAACCTGGCCCTTTGTCGAAAGCGTCAGAAATGCCACAGGGGCCTTGTCATAGAGTACTGCGTACCGATCGTGAGCCGCCCGCAGGTCGTGCTGGATTTTCCTCAGTTCTTCATTCTGGACTTCGAGTTCAAGCTGATGAATGCTCAGTTCTTCGACCAGGCTCTTGAGATCTTCTTCCTCTTCCTCTTCTTCTTCTTCGCCATTTGCTCTTCGTTCCCGAAGTTTCGTTTCAGCTATCGCACGGAGATCCCGGCTCAAGGCATCATAATCGTTGCGCGACTCTTTCATAGTAGACCCACCCATGCTAATTCTGATTCAGAGGAGGCCACGGGGAGCTTCCTGATTTCCAGCTGCAGGGTTGAAGCCTCTGCCGAGCTATTCGTTCTGATTGGCTGAACCGCCAACTGCAACGTCTTCTGCCTGCCTTCAAAAATAGCCTTCAAACACTGCTCTATACCGTCAGAGGATTGCGGCTCCCTGACAGCATCGGTTAACCGCATGCCTTCAACCGATTGCCCGTCCAGCTGAAGGGCCTTTGCCATAGCTACCGTGATCTGTACAACTACACCCGTAGAGTCTACCAACAAAAAAGGGCGAGGAAGCTGCCACAGAAGCTCCCGAAAATGAGACTCCGAGCGTTTACTCCTTTTTACTTCGTTGATGTCCACAAAGGTACAGATCAAACCATCCACGACGTTGTCCCGGGTGCGGTAAGGCAGCAATTTCATCAGGTACCAGCCTCCCTGATTTGTCCTTACCTCTTTCTCGATACCCCTAAGTGTAGACAATACCGACCGCGCGTCTTCAATGAATTGTTCACCTTTAAGGTGAATGGCCAGCTCACCGATGGGGCGCCCCTCGTCCGACTCCCGGACGGCAACGATATCCTTGGCCTTCTGTGTAAACCGCTTGAGTTTAAGCTCGTTGTCCAGGTAGAGAATCGCCATCGCCGTGCTATTCAACAGATTTGCCATATCGTTGTTGGCATCAGACAGGCTGTTCACTTTTTCAACCAACTCCGAATTGATGGTGCTCAACTCCTCGTACAGCGATTGCGTTTCCTCTTTGGAAGTTTCCAGCTCTTCATTACTGCTCTGCAGTTCCTCATTCGTCGACTGCAATTCTTCAACGGCGGATCTGAGCTCTGCGTTCTGGTCTTCAACCTGTTCCAACAACGCCCGGTAGGAGGCCCTCGACTTCTCCAGGTCCCTCTCCAGTGCAAAAACCTGTGAGGCAGGCTCATCCTCGTCCTGCGACTCTCCAGCTTCCGCTGTCACTGTCGGGCTGGTGCTCGTCGTTTCGATGTCATGGAAAAAGATCAGAAAGAGCCCGCGCATGGACTCCGGCGCTTGCAGTTTCTCCACACCCACAAGCACGTGACTATCGCCAGAAGGATCAATCTTGAACTTTTTTTCAACAATCCGGCCTTCCGAAGACGCGGCTGAATGCATCATGGCGGGCAGTTCTCTCGGCAAATCACCTCTGCCCATTTCAAAAATATTGTAACGGGGCTTGCCTTCGGCCGGCTCCAGGAATTTTCCGGCATCACCATGTAGATAGAAAATATCACCGCGCTCACTAATGACAAGCGCACCCGGCGCAAATTTCTTGGCCAGCAACTTCAATACCTTTTCGGCAATGGGCGGCTGATCGCTTAAGCGGGGCTGCGCCGTGGCCTGGGCGTGATAGAGCGACCTGTCCGTGCGCCGCCCGCCGTGAAAGTACTGCATCGGTACCCGTTCGGAGAATATGTCAGGATTGCGTCTGAAGACTTTCCACTTGGAATTAACCGTCTTAAAAGCCGTGGATGTTTCTCCGACCGATTCTGAGGGCCCCAACACCAGAGTGCCTTTATTTCGGAGCGACATGTGAAACAGGGAGATCAGGTCAGCCTGCAGATCCTGATTCAGATAAATCAGAAGATTGCGACAGGAAATCAGATCCATGTTGGTGAATGGCGGATCTTTGATAACGTTGTGTGGCGCGAAGATAATCTGCTCGCGAACCGATTTGTGAATTTTGTACCGATCTTCGCTGTAGGAAAAATAGCGGCTCAACAACGGCTCTGGAACTTCATTGACAATTCCGGCGGGGTACTCGCCTCGCCGGGCGATTGAAATGGCTTCCGCATCAAGATCTGAGGCGAATATGTGAACCCTCATGGTGAGATTGTTCTCGCGAAGCACCTCATTCAGCAAAATCGCAATCGAATAGGCCTCATCTCCCGTAGAACACCCCGCGACCCAGACCCGAAAGCCGTCACTGTAATCGTGCTGTTGCAAAACTTCAGGAAACAGGTCGTTCCGACAGTAATCCCAAAGTCCAGGGTCCCGAAAAAACTCTGTCACACGAATCAGCATGTCGCGAAACAGATGGTTAGCCTCATCTTCGTTGTGGTAGAGATATTCCAGGTAGTCTGAGGCTTTCCGGAGTCTGTGCAAGGCCATGCGCTTAGCAACCCGGCGCTTCATCGTATTAGGCTTGTAGCTCAAAAAATCATGGCCGACTCTTTCCCGTAACAATTCGCATATTTGGCGGAGTTGGTCGGCCGAAATCAGTTCTTCCCCACCTTTACCGAGACTGAGCGTTTTGCGATGGCGGAGGTAGCTCGCCAACTGCGCGCCCATGTCTTCCGGCGATAGAATGAAATCAGCCAGACCCGTGGCTATTGCGTTGTCCGGCATACCTGAGAACTCGGCAGACTCCGGTTGTTGTACCATGATCATGCCATCCTGGCCCTTTACCGCCCTTAGCCCGATGGCGCCATCGCTACCCGACCCTGACAACACAATACCGGTCAGCCGCCCCCCCACCTCTTGCGCTAATTGCTGGAAGGTAAAATCGATGGGGTGGTAAACCTTCATTAGCGAGTTGCCATACTTGTCCAGCTGCGGGGTATACGTCGACGCTTCACGCGCACTAAGGAGCCTGAATTTCCCCCCCTCCAGCGTGATAAAACACTCCGTCGCAGGGTTCGTGTAAATGCAGTCAGGTTCCGGCGCCATACCATCGGCAATTTCCACTGCCCGTTTACCGGAACTGCGGGCAAGCAATTCGGGCAACATGCTTTGTTTTTCACTTTTATGGTGGGTAATAACCAGATAGATACACCCGGCTTTGTCCGGCGCCCCCGAAAAAAACGCTTTCAATGCCTCCAGACCGCCGGCGGAGGCGCCAAGCACGACAATTGGCAGGTGTTCCTCGGTTGGCTTTGGGCCTGTGTCGGCCTCTGACTTATGCATAGCGTCTCAATCGTTCCTTACTTAAAAAGACTGGCACCCGCTCCGCTCGAATCCAGTCACACAAGTTTACCCACTCTGCCAGGTGACTATGTTTCGGCTCGTCAGGGCCTGAATTAAAGGTTTTACTTATACTTCTTTAAAGCTCTGCCCCATTTCTCAAACACTGGGGTACACCTATAGTTCCTTCGCAGGTTGGAAAATACTTCGTGCCCTTGTCCAGGATGTCCGGGCATAACAAGCGCCTGCTTTCATAATATTGGGAGAGGACATGAGCCAGATTATGAACCATTGCCGTCAACTGTCAGACAGTGAATCTTCTCAAAGATCACCACAGATTGCATCGAACCTCTACGAGCGTACACAGGAAGGTATAGCAATCACCGATGAGAAGGGCCTCATCTCCTACATTAATAAAGCAGCGGAAAACATACTCGATGTCAGTTTCGACAAAGCTCTTGGGGAGCCCATTGACCGGATTCTCGCGCTAACGCCCCTCTCGCCCTCTGAGCCAATTGCCGAGTCACACGTGAACGGCCATTTCATTCCCACAATGTTGGAGGGGCTTTTCAGGCTCCGTCGTGGCAAGAACACCTCCATCGTGAGCATAAAGATTGCGGAAATGAGTAATATGGAAGCGGATGGGACAGAGCTGGTGTTTATTATCCGCGAGATCCCCGACTATTTTCGTCTGACCCCGAGGGTGCGGTCGGCTGCATCGCCCGTGAAAATATCCACACGGCACGAGCCCCCGTTTAACCCCGAGCTACCTAAAAAACAGCCAGAGCCATCGCGATTCAGTCTCACCTACCTGTCTCTCAGGGGATGCGCTTCTGAATCTGACCCTGATCCAGACGTTCTCAACGACTGCCTCGAAGAAGCCACCAGAATAATCGGGCAATTGACATCCGCAAGCGGCCCTCTCTATCAGATCAGCAAAGGCGAATCCGTCATGTTTATGACGGAGACCGCACAGCGTTCGGCCATTGAAGTCACACTCAAACTCATCGGCATCATTCGCGCCAAATTCCAGCTAGCTGGGAAAGGGAGCTTTCGTCTTGGCCTTTCGGCCGGAATACTGATCATGCCATCCGATTTCTGTAAACGGGATACAACCCTGATGGTCGAGGCGGCTCGTCAGTTGTGTATCGAAGCACAGGAAATTGGCGATAACGCGATTCAGATTTACGACCTGAATTCCCATCGGGAAGGTAACATCAGGGGCGATCGAAGCGCTGCCACAGAGTGATCAAGGGTGGCATACCAACTACCGCATCACCCAAAGCGCAAAGAGCCCCTGACCAGGTCTGCATCAGGGGCAGATGGCGCCCATGATCAGGATGCCCAGCAACAGCTGATGCATGAGCTCACTCGTATGTGTTTCGATCGCCTGGCTGCACAGCTTCATCACGAACAGCTGGAGCACCACCGGGCTCATCTCCAGCGAAAGCTTGGCAGAGACCCCGGCACTCAGGTAGCCGCTCTCGACTATATGATCAATGTAGCACCGGATACACACAGCCAACCTGTGGTAATTGATCGTGAACAACTGAACCTGCTGCTGCAATTCTCGCGCATTGATAGCATGACCGGGTTGTATAACCTGTGCACGTTTAAGAGTGTCATGGAAAAAGAGCTGGCACTGGCCAGGCGTAGTGGTAAGCCTCTTGTCCTTATTATGGCGGACCTTGACAACTTCAAGAGTGTTAATGACTCTGAAGGCCATCAGAGTGGCGACAATGTATTACGGCAAGTCGCTCAGATTTTTAACGACAACCTCAGAGAGATGGACATTGCGGGGCGATACGGTGGCGATGAGTTCATTTTCGGACTGCCGGAAACCGACATCGTCTCAGCCATAGAAATAACGGAAAGAATCCGGGAAAAAGTTGAAGCGATCTTTTGTGACCACAGCGCCACAACCCTCAGTATCGGGCTTGCATCCTATCCAGGAGCGGGCACAAGCCTGGAGACCCTCATAACGGCTGCCGACAGAGCACTTTATGAGGCCAAAAGCACGGGTAAAAACAGGCTCAAAGCAGCCCAGTCCTGACCTGACCTCGGTCGAATTGCTGGACGATAAGTCCAACCATTCTAGGGTATAAGCTCAAACGGATCGTGGACCAGGAAAGCTGGATTGGAGACTGACTATGGAAAATCGCAAAATTCGCTGGGGAATCATTGGTACCGCCGAAATTGCCACCAAGGTGGTGGCGGGAGTGCACGATGCGAAAAATGTCGGCGCTTTTCGAATCCGCAGAATCGAACGGCGCGGTTGTGTCTCTTTAAGACATTCTCAATGGATAGAATCAGGAAGCGGATATTGCGATGACAAAACTGGCCCTGATAACCGGCACCAGCGCCGGCATTGGCCGTGAGGCCTGCGACCTCTTCTTCCGAAAAGGCTACAGGGTTATCGCCCTCTCGCGGCAGCCAACAGGTGTGGACTCCGCGGCTCTCGAGATGACACTGGATCTTGAGTCCTTTGATCAGATTGAGAGCCTTGCGGGCGAGCTGGACAGCGAAATCGCCGGGGCCGAGCGGGTAATTCTGGTCAACAACTCTGGCTATGGGCAATTTGGGGCGCTTCGCGACCTGTCCGAATCCATGTGGAGCAAGCAATTCAGCACCCACGTGTTCGGCCCCATCAAGCTGGCGGCTGTCTGCCTGAGGCTCTGCGAACAACACGGCATACCCTTGCGGGTCATCGCGGTCAGCTCCGTTCTCTCCATCACGCCCCAGAAAATGAAAGGCGCTTACTGTGCCGCCAAATCCGCGATGAACACGGCCCATGAAAGCTTCTGGTTTGATGAACAGGGCAGCACAAGTCTGGAAAGTGTCTCGCTGGTGCTTCCGGGCCCCGTGAAGACACGGTTCAGAGAACATGCCCTGGCCGCTTTGCAGCCATTGCTTGGCCGGGCAAGCGCCGTGCACCGGGAAAAGTACAAAGCGATGGAAGCAGCGCTCTCGCCAGGCGCCAGCATCAAGCCTTTTACAGCCAGTGCGTCGGACGTCGCCAAAAAGATTTACAGGGCTGCGGAAGTGGGACGTCCCAAGCCTCGATATCTGGTTACGCCACAGACCTACGCTGCTGAATTTATCACCCGGTTTATTCCCCGGTCGATCCAGAGAATCATCTTGCGATAAGCCGGGCCTTCTTCACCCGCCGGGCCCGGCTCAGTTCATCCTTCACGTAAGCCCCGACGGCCTTGAGGATGCCCAGGTCCGGATCCACCTCTTCGTCATCTGCAAGCCGAAAAATCTGCTGGTAATACCAGGCCTGGCCGCCCAGCACGTTTATTATTAGAGCCCATAAAGCGTTTCATGGCGGTGGGTGGCATGCAGCTGATCGTCTGCCAATCATGAGCGAAAATGCCTACGCCTGCGCGGCTTGTCACTGGTCATCACCTTGCCGTATTGTTTGCCGTTGGCAGCGCAAATTTAAACACACCCCGCAATCAAAAGGATTGTCTTTATGTCATTGGAAAAACACGATCTGATTCATGAATTCCCAGACTCAAAAGAAGCTATTCATCACCTGAAAACCACCAACAATCATTTCGCGAAATTGTTTGAAGAGTACCATGAGCTGGATCATGCAGTTCACCATTTCGAAGGTGATGGAGAGAACACCTCTGACGAGCATCTGGAGGATCTCAAGAAACAGCGCCTCAATCTGAAAGACCAGCTTTCTGCCATGATTCGCGAGTACGAATCCTCGTCTGAAAAATAGAAATAACCCGGCAACTATTCCCTGCGCTCGGGCGGAAGCTCAGCTCGCGCCGGGGCTCTGCCCCTTTCCGCGAACATTCCTAAAAAGAATCTAAACCGCGATTTACCGCATCAATAGCGCCGGCCAGATACCCCGTAAACTCACGTGACCACTCACTGCCAATTCCGGTTACTCGGTTAACCCATGCACCTGAGCTCGGCGACAAGGCAGGCATAGGGTGATCGCCAGAGGATCTTTGATCCCTGTCGGTGGCGATGTAAATCTCTTTAGCCCAGTCCTTGATAAATTCTGCCTCTGGATTCTCCGCTTGCGAACCAAACAGTCGCTCGAACTGTGTGCGGCAAGCAGTAATAAGCTCTTCCTCAGGAACACGACTGCGCACGTCAGCAGGCACGCCCAGGAAACCAAATAAGGCCCCCTTCCCTCCCAGAGTAGAGGCATCGTGGATCTCAACCATCGGCCCGAGCGCACTTCGAGCCTCTCCGGATAACCCTTGATCTCGCCAGAAAGGCCGATCGAACACGGCAATGTATTTTGCGTGAGGGGCCATCCAGGTATCTGTCTCCTGCCAATTTCTTGCAAGCTCGTTCGGCAAGGCGGGCGAAAACGTAAGCTGAGACTCAACTAATCGGGGCGGCATGGCCAACAGCACATGTTCTGCAAAATGGCTAAAGGTTTCTCCTCTCGCGTTTTCGCTCACTAACTCGACATGTGGTTCTGATATGCGCAGGTGCCGGACCGCCTGTCCTCTCACAACCCGCGCTGAATCAAGCCGCCCGTATAACGCATCAATGAGGGTATACATGCCGCCGGCGATTCGCATAGATGGCGGAGAATTGATGTACCCACGTGCTCTCTCAGGCGGCTGATTCGATGAACGCTCCAGAAGCATATCGCCGGTTTCAAATTGCTCGAAAGTCTCTAGTTCGAGTTCGTCTACCAGTCGTGCCATATCGGTCTGGAATGCAGGCCAGAACCAGGCGGGCCCTAGATCGAAACCCTCCGCTCCTGACAAATCCGATCTACCGTCATAGTGGATCGTAGAAGCAATCCGCCCACCAAGAATCTCCCTGGCCTCCAGAATGACATAGTCTTTGATGCCCTTCTTCTCAAGAGAATAAGCGGCGTATAAACCCGCCAGACCGGCGCCAACAATGGCGATGCGAGCGTTTTGCATGAATAAACTTCCCGTGATGGTCGTGATGCTTTGGCAATTCTCCGTTCTAACCGTGGTTTACGCAAAGGCGGTCTTTGAGCCTGGGGCTGTTTCTCGCGATAATGAAATGCTTCAGCGCGGACGGTACCGTAACGATTGAAATTGAACGCCTAACTCCTGAGCTTGAATATCACACTCATTGGATTGCTACCTTCATGGCTCTGGTATTCAACTGGACCAAAATACGTGAAGGGCGCAGCTTTGCCATTACGCAGCTTATTCTCGCGGACAAATAGGTGCACTGAGAGTCCAAGCTTTTTGTGTTCGACCAGTTCCCGACCGCGCTTGTTTTGAGGCGTGGTTGAGTTCTGACTCTGCCAATGAAATGTTTGCTCATCAATCCAATGATCGACATAGCGGTGCTGGACCCCTTTGCCCTGCTTGTTTAACGTTACAAGCAAAACATGCGCATTCGCATCTTTCAGAAAGACGTGACCGCTTTGCCAATTGCCGGGATTAAAAGTCACTCCGAATAGCTCCGGAATCTCCTCTCGCGGGATTTCCTGTCCGAGAGCCATTTCCAATGGATCGATAATTTCACGAAAGCGTGCGAACGTTCGAAACTGTTCTAGAAGCTCTGGAGTTACAATAATGTCTTCATACTCTGGATTAGCAGCTTCGAGCCGATATTCACCTACGGGGGATTTACGAACCGTCCGAAGAAGATATTGCGTGTCGCCTGTCTCATCCATCCGTTCAATCGCAAGCGTGTTGTCTGTTATCGATCCAGCCTGATTCGGCTTGATCCGCTCAAGCAACAGATAATCACCGTCTTGGATCGGCTGCTTTCCGCCATTCATGGAGTTACCCGAAGCTCTGGCAATGAAATGGCGAGTTGGCTCTATTCGCCCATGACCCAATCCGACGGACCTGTACTCCGGTTCTTCAGCGTTACTGCTTCTAAAGTGGCCACACGCGATCTTCAAGGATGGGAAGTAAGGCAACTCCGCTCCAGAAGGAGTGACCGGGACTACATTTTCAGACGAAGACTGCTCTTGCTTGGAAGATTGCCGTGCTTCGTAGGAAGCCAGACGATAATCAATTAACTCTTGCACCATCTCCTCGAAAGGCGGTATCTGCTCACCTTCCAGCCCAATAACAGGCTTAAATTGATCGTTCTCGATCTCAAAAACAGCTGGCGACTTATTGGTCCAATGATCGACTGGGTTCTTCTTCCAGTATTGCTGCCATTGCGCCGAGGAACCATCCGCGTCCTTCACTGAAGTAGCAATTTCTTGATAAAGCCTGGGGCGGCGTTTCAGTGTCTCCCAGGATGTTTGGGCCAGTTTTGAGAGCTTTGGTGGACTACGCCATCCGC
Organism: Marinobacter panjinensis; assembly: GCF_005298175.1. Taxonomy (NCBI): domain Bacteria; kingdom Pseudomonadati; phylum Pseudomonadota; class Gammaproteobacteria; order Pseudomonadales; family Marinobacteraceae; genus Marinobacter; species Marinobacter panjinensis. The sequence goes on along the minus strand of NZ_SZYH01000001.1, from coordinate 372,395 downwards.
CTAACTGCTGGAACGCGTCTAGCAATATCATTTTGAACGATTTGCTCATGGCCGTCGTTTCAACTTCCAGCAGAAACGTTTCGTAGCGGGACAATAGTTCTGCCTCAATCTCGGCGAGATCTTCCATGTCCCGAACCAATCCAAACCAGCTTCCGTGCAACTTGCGAGTTTTAGCGATACTGGCACCGAAACGATAGTACTCGCTGAGTGTTGGACGACGACCCAATGTATCTTTCAATACCTGATAGTCTTTTTCAGCGCCCTGATGATCAAGACCCTTCAGGAAGTCGATCACCTCCAGATCGTAATTGATAAAGCATCCGTCTGGCAGGTCCAACTGATTCTTTTCAGCTTTCCTGGCAAACTCGGCTAATTGTCGGTGATTCATCGCCTGGCCAATGAGGGCCTGAGGTTTATGCAGGAAACTCTGGTGGTTACCCACAAAATCCAGGATCACGAGCTTGTCTTTCCCAGTGGGCACGCTTTTCCGTAGACCCCGGCCAATTTGCTGAAGAAACAGGATTTTGGATTCCGTCGGGCGCAAGAGCAGCACCGTATCAATGGCGGGCAGGTCGACACCCTCGTTGAACAGGTCGACAGAGAAAATCACATCGAGTTGACCGTTTTCCAAATTCTCCAAGGCTTCGCCACGAGACATCTCAGATTCACCGTGAACGGCTGCCGCCCTGATTCCTTTTTTTACAAACTGGCTCGCCATAAAATCAGCATGAACCCGTGAAACGCAAAAGGCCAAGGTCCGGCTTTGCTTCTCTTCACTCCATACTTTGAGAACGTGTTTGGCGCGTCCATAAGTAGCCAGCTTATTGGCAAGCAGATTGGGATCGAACTTTCCGTTGCGCCAGGGGATCTCAGCATAGTCGACCGTCTCGTCGTAGATACCGTAGTAATGAAACGGCACCAGGAATTGGCCCTTAACACCGTCAAACAGCGGGTATTCGAAAACCAAGTTGTCGTCACACAACGACAGAATATCCGAGCGGTCTGTCCGGTCTGGGGTTGCCGTTAATCCCAGCAGAAATTGGGGCGCAAAGTAACTTAAAAGCCGATGGTAGATGGGTGCTGCGGCATGGTGAAATTCATCGACCACGATATAGTCAAAATGCCGGGGGTCGAATCGGTCCAGATGCGTTTCTTTGCCGAGTGTTTGCACCGAAGCACAAAGGATGTCCACTGTTCGATCGCGCTGCTTACCCATGTAAAAACCAACACGGCTATTCGGCTTGATCCGCAGGTACGTCTCAGCCGCTTGATAAAGAATTTCCTCACGGTGGGCGACAAACAGAATTCGGCGTGCGCCCATTTGCACGGCATCAAAGGCAGACAACCAGGTTTTACCCAGCCCCGTTGCCAACACGACCAGACCTCTTCGGTAACCCTCTTGGCGGGTCAGATCCAGCGCCTCTAGCGCTTCCTGTTGCACTTCATTAGGTGTTGGAACTTCCTGCTTCTCATCACTGCCTGGTTCCAGTGACTGTTCTGGTGGCTTCCTCCTTTTCTCGTAATCATCGATCCAGTTGTCAGTGAGTGGCACCACGTTTGGGTGCTGAAACAGTTCATCGAACCTGCTGGCAGCCTCGAGGTACCCAGAGTCGGGCGGGAAATCCACCTGATAATTCCATTCCAACCCGGCCTGAAGCGCTTGTCGGCTGATATTGCTGGAGCCGATAAACGCCCTGCCCCACATTTGCTGATTCTCGGCATGACCAGCGAAGAGATAGGCTTTCAGATGAAAGCTACTCCCCTTGCTCTGATAGACACGCACTTTGGCACCATGGTCATGCAACAGAACAAGCTTTCGAAGGGCCTCTGTGTCGGTAATATCCAGATAATCGCTGGTGAGAATGCGGATTCGGGCCGGATCAGGGGACCGCTGCAGCGCGCCCACCAAATCCGGGAACAGGAGATTCAAGCCAGTGGTTTTTACAAACGCTACTGCCATATCTACCTGATCAGCAGCTTTAATTGCCTGGCACAATTTCGGCAAAAAATGATGTTCTTTACCGCCCGTAGTTAACTTATCCGGTGAAACCGGCACCTTGGTCAAAAGAATGTTCAACCACTGCTCATTCCTATCGGGTCGTTGGTCATCAGTGCGCCACATCCGACAGGCTTCCAATCCCGTCAGGTCCTGAATCCACTGCTGGGTTATCGATTCATCAGCGTCGGTAAAGTGCCGGCCATTGTGGTTGCGTTCCCCCTTCCCAATTTTGAAACTCATGTAGAGAACGCCATCCGGTTTCAGGGCACGCCACAATCGGCCAATGGCTTCGGGTACCTCGGCAAGTGGCAAGTGAAGGAGGCTTGCACAGGCCCATATACCATCGTAAGTACTGGATTCGTATATATCCGAGAAATAGCGATGCTGAACCGATAAGCCGGTCTTTTCGCGGGCTAGAGAGGCGATGGCGTCTGAACCATCAAACGCAGAAACACGGTAACCCTTCTGCTTGAAGAACAATGCATCCCGGCCAGAGCCACAGCCCGCATCAAGAATGTGTCCACCGTTAGGAACTTGCGGCAGGAACTCCTGGTAAAGCTCTTCCATGCTGACCAGAAACGTTGATTCCACAAACGCATCGGCATTGTTGTTGTAATAGGCCAGCGTATCCTTCATTAAATGGTTCCCTTGCAACTAATTAGCCTGAAGTCTATCTGGACCAGGCTACCAGGCGGACAAGACGCGGCCAACAGACTTTTAGGTGTTAACCTCACCAAGCCGGCTACAGGGGCTGAGTTCGCTGTTCCTTCGATGCCTGAATAGCCACAGGCGGCACGCTCAGGTCCTGCCATTTCTCTGGATGGCAAGTAAACAGCACTATCTGATGTCGACTGGCCGCATCGAACAGGATGCGTTTCATGTCTTCCAGGCGGTCGCTATCACTGCGCACCAGGGTGTCGTCCAGGATCACCAGCGTTGGCCTTCCTGCTTCCCGCAGCAGATCGGAATAGGCCAGATGGCTGATGAGGCCCATCTGTTCCCGGGCGCCAAAGCTCAGATCGGTGATCAGCCCAAGCTCGGTGCCCCGGCTGAAGGTTCCCGGCCGTAGCTGCTCATCCACTTCAAGCGAAGCTTCTAAAAAACAGTCAAAGGTAGTGATTCAGGTGTTTCTGCAGGGGCGCCTGGAGTCGATGCATCAGATTTCAGGAAAACAGCTCAGGGTCGAATCAAGCGTCGACAGACGCAAGCAAGTGAAGAATTGCTTGGGGGAATAAGTAGATGGAAAAATAATGGAGGCGCGGGTCGGAATCGAACCGGCGTTAACGGAGTTGCAGTCCGCTGCATAACCACTCTGCCACCGCGCCGGTAAAAGTTCGAAGGGGATTCGACACTTTTATGCTCTCAGGTGGGCATTGAGAGACTGTGTTGATTGGAGCGGGAAACGAGATTCGAACTCGCGACCCCAACCTTGGCAAGGTTGTGCTCTACCAACTGAGCTATTCCCGCTTGGTCAACGAGGGCGTATTCTACGGATTCGGCCGTTTGCGTCAACCTCTTTTTTCAACTTTCTGTTTTGCTTCAGGTTCTTGATTATTATTCACACAAGTAAGAGGCAGCCCGATGGTAGAATTTCAGCTAGTATCAGGGACACACCACAAATTTCCCTGAACACAGGCACAGGAACCCCGGATGCCCTCACCCGGCCAGCTAGACTATCAAGCCGATCGCCTCGTCGTCACAGGCGACTGGACACTGCCGAACTATGCCAGGCTCAGGCAGGAAGTTGGCACCGCCCTCGCCTCACGGAAAGCGGGGGACCACGCCCCGGACCTGACTGCCATTGAAGCATTGGATACGGCCGGCGCCTCGTTGCTGGCAGATCTTCTTGGCGCCCAACGATTACTGGAGCTCATCGGTGATAATTCAGGGCTTCCGCCGGAGCGCCGGGATCTTTTACGACTCGTAGGCGAGGCCCTTGCCTCGCCAGTTGAAGAACCGCCCCATCAGGGGTCTGCGATTATCGCATTCCTTGCACGGGTGGGTGAACAGGTTGCGGAATACTGGGGCCAGCAACGCCTGCTGATGGGTTTCACCGGGCAGATACTTGCAACGATGGCAACCATCCTGCCCACACCCCGGCGTTGGCGTATGACCTCACTGGTGGCCCATATCCACCAGACCGGGCTCAATGCGCTGCCGATTGTCGCCCTGCTTACCTTTCTGGTGGGCGCGGTGGTCGCGTTTCTGGGTGCCACCGTTCTTGATGAGTTCGGCGCAACTATCTATACCGTCAACCTGGTGGCATTCTCGTTCCTGCGGGAGTTTGGCGTGCTGTTGGCGGCCATTCTGCTGGCAGGCAGAACTGCCAGCGCCTTCACGGCACAGCTCGGCTCCATGAAAGCGAATGAGGAGATCGACGCGCTGCGAACCTTCGGGCTCAGCCCGATTGAACTTCTGGTTATCCCCCGGGTTCTGGCCATGGCCATCTCCCTGCCGATACTGACCTTTGTCGGCATGATCAGTGGCATCGTCGGTGGTTCACTGGTCTGTGTATTGGTATTGGACATTTCAATTCCCCAGATCACCAACATTCTGGAAACCGACGTCGCCGTCGTTCACTTTCTGGTCGGGCTTGGTAAAGCGCCTGTATTCGCCTTTGTTATCGCAGTGATCGGCTGTCTTGAAGGTTTCAAGGCCAGTGGCAGTGCCGAATCCGTCGGTGAGCACACCACCTCTGCCGTGGTACAGTCGATCTTTATGGTCATCCTGCTGGACTCCATAGCGGCAATTTTCTTCATGGAGATGGGTTGGTGAATCAACGGGCCTCGCAACAGGATGTGGTTATCAGGGTCCGGGCGCTATGCAACCGGTTTGGCACTAACGACGTCCACACGAATCTGAATCTCGACCTCAGCCGCCGGGAAATACTCGGTGTTGTTGGCGGCTCGGGCACCGGCAAGTCTGTGCTGTTACGCAGTATTGTTGGCCTCCATCAGCCCGATTCAGGCGTCATTGAGGTCTTCGGAGAGGAGTTGCAGGCGCTCTCCCCGGACCAGCGGTCCCGGGTGGAGCGGCGTTTTGGTGTGCTGTTCCAGGGTGGCGCCCTCTTCACATCCCTGACGCTGCAGGAAAATGTTGCCCTGCCGCTGATCGAACACGCCAGGCTCTCCAGGGAGGACGCAGAGTATCTCGCCAGAATGAAGCTGGCACTGGTGGGCCTGCCTGCCAACGCCTACACCATGGTGCCCGCGCAGCTCTCCGGCGGTATGGTGAAACGGGCCTCACTGGCACGAGCAATCGCACTGGACCCGGAAGTTCTGTTCCTCGATGAACCCACAGCAGGGCTTGACCCCATCGGTGCAGCAGCGTTTGACCGGCTGATTGTGACGCTGAGGGACGCGCTGGGCTTCAGCGTGTTTCTGGTCACTCACGACCTGGATACGCTATACAGTACCTGTGACCGGGTGGCTGTGCTGTCAGACAAACAGGTTCTGGTTGAAGGTCCTCTGGACATCGTCGAAAACACCGACGACCCCTGGATCCGCGACTATTTTCACGGGCCACGAGGCCGGGCTGCCCAACGATCGCGGTCAGCAAGCGGCAGAGAAGTCGGATGAATCAGGAGAATCGCTGAGATGGAACCCAGAGCACATCATGTCCTCATCGGGCTATTCACGCTGTTTTTTATGGCCAGCGCATTGCTGTTTGCGCTGTGGTTGGCCAAAGCCAGCACCGACCGGGAGTACGCCTGGTACGAGGTTATTTTTGATCGTGGTGTGAGCGGGCTATCCGAAGGCAGCCCGGTCAAATACAGTGGGATTGAGGTAGGCGATGTTTACGAACTCCGGCTGGACCCGGAGGACCCTCGCAATGTCCGGGCGCTCATCCGGGTCTACAGTGATGTCCCTATCAAGGAAGACACCCGGGCCGGTCTGGCCCTGACCAACATCACTGGCAGCATGAGCATTGAGCTTCAGGGTGGTAATCCAGAAAGCCGCACGCTGGAGGGTAACCGTACGTCTCCGCCGTCCATCCACGCCGAGCCATCGGCCTTCAGCACTCTGATGGCCACCAGCGAAAAACTCTTTGCCAAGCTTGACCTGGTAATGACGAACGCCAATGCGTTGGTGTCGCCGGAGAACGCCCGCCACCTCACGCGCAGCCTGGAAAACATCGAGACCATTTCGACAGGCCTCCTGGAACAGCGGGAAGCGCTGAGAAACCTGGTGACCAGTTTCGACCAGCTCAGTGGCCAGACCGAAGCCACGATGGAAACCTTTCGCCGTTTTGGCTCGACGGCCAATGCCCTGCTGGATAACGAAGGCCGCCAGCTATTCACGACCGCACAAAGCGCCATGGATTCTCTGGAGGCTTCCACCGCCCGACTGGATGAGCTTACGGCGAAAAATGAGGGCGCTCTGGACCAGGGTATGCAGGGCGCCGCTGAACTTGCTCCGGCAATGCGGGAGTTACGCAACACCCTGCGAGGCCTCAATAGTGTGATCTACCGATTCGAAGACGACCCGTCTGGCCTGTTGCTGGGCCGCGAGCCAATCCAGGAGTTTAACCCGTGACAATCGCATTGACGCGTTTACTGATTGCCACCGTAGCGACGATGTCGCTGGCCGGCTGCACCGTGTTTCCGGACCAACCGGCCCATCAGATTTTCCAGTTACCGGCACCCAAAGCCCCGGTGACCACCGCTGAAACCATCGATCGCACTCTGCGCATATCGACCCCTCTGGCGGTGGCGCCGATTGACAGCCCCCGTATTCTGGTCAAACCGACGCCCCATGAAATCCGTGCCTATCAGGGTTCACGCTGGAGCAACCGGGCGCCGGTGCTTGTTGGCGCTTATCTGCTGGAAGCCTTCCGGCGGGACGGGCGGGTGGCAACGGTGGTGACCGATACCAGCGCCGTACCTAGTGACCTAACCCTGACCGGCGACCTGACCCGGTTCCAGGCGGAGTATCAGGATGGCAAACCGGTTATCCACCTGGAACTGAATCTGCAGCTGATTGACGAGCGCAGCCGTAAACCCGTTGCAAGCAAACAATTCGAGACCAGCCACGCGGCAGGCGGTGAGTCTATCGAAAGTGTGGTGGAAGCCTTCGGGCAGGCCAGCAGTGAACTGGCCAGGCAGGTAATCAACTGGACGGTGGCTAAGATCTGAGCTGTGTCAGTCGGCTTGCTTCTCGGGAAACAGGTCTGGCCAGGCGGCCTTGAGGTAGAGAACCATTGACCAGAGGGTCAGCACGGCCGCCACATACAGCAATACCGTTCCCACGTGGTTCCAGACGACACCTGGCGGGAACGCCAGCAACATGATAATCGCCACCATCTGTGCCGTGGTTTTGATTTTACCGATATAGGATACCGCGACACTCCCCCGGCTACCGATTTCCGCCATCCATTCCCGCAGTGCCGAGATCACGATCTCGCGACCAATAATCACCGTGGCCGGGATGGTAAGGATAAAACTGGCATGGGATTCAATAAGCACTGTCAAAGCAACCGCAACCATCAGCTTGTCCGCAACCGGGTCCAGAAAGGCTCCGAAGGGAGTGCTCTGGTCCAGCTTTCTCGCCAGATACCCGTCCAGCCAGTCCGTAGCCGCAGCCAGGCCAAAAATACCGGCGCTGACAAGGTAGCTCCAGTAGGCCGGCAGGTAATAGATGATCACGAAAACCGGGATCATCAGGATGCGGGAAAGAGTGAGGATATTGGGTAGATTCATGCTGTCCCTATTCGTCATGCAGTACTGCGTAGATGGTTTCGGCAAGGTTCCTGCTGATTCCCTGAACCTTGGACATTTCGTCAACGCTGGCCTTGCGAAGCTCCTGAATACCACCGAAGTAACGAATCAGGTCACGGCGCCGCTTGGGCCCGACCCCCTCGATACCTTCAAGGGTAGACTGTCGGCGCTTCTTGTCACGCCTCGCCCGGTGGCCGGTAATCGCAAAGCGATGTGACTCGTCCCGGATATGCTGGATAAGGTGCAGTGCCGGGGAGTCTGCCGGCACCCGGTACAGGTCTCCGGTCAGGGCATCAATCAACTGCTCCATACCCGCACGCCGCGTCACACCCTTGGCCACACCGATCAGGGGAATATCCGTAACACCAAGCTCATCAAACACTTCCCGGGCAATGTTCAACTGGCCCTTACCACCGTCAATGAACACCAGGTCCGGGCGCTTGCCCTCGCCTGCCACCATGCGCTTGTATCGCCGTGTCAGTACCTGGCGCATGGCGCCATAGTCATCCCCGGCAGTAACGCCTTCGATATTGTAAAGTCGGTAGTCGCTCTTCAGCGGCCCATTCTCGTCGAAAACCACGCAGGATGCGACCGTGTTTTCACCATGGCTATGGCTGATATCGAAACATTCCATGCGGGACGGGGTTTCCGCCAGCTCGAGCAGGTCCCGCAGGGCCAGCAGGCGGCGGTACACGGTTTCTTTACTGGCCAGATGTGACAGCAGGGTCTGGCGGGCATTGGTCATAGCCAGCTCAAGCCAGCGCCGGCGTTCGCCCCGCACATTCTTGCGGACCCGGGTATCGCGACCGGCGGATTCCGTCAGCGCCTGTGACAACAGTTCCTGCCCTTCCACATCCACCGGCACCAGGATATCGGGTGGGATTTCACGCCGCGTGCTGCCACCGAAGTAGTACTGCCCCAGGAACGCGCTCAACAGCTCGCCTTCCGACTGCTCGATACTGTATCGGGGGAAATAATCCTTGGTGCCCAGCACCCGGCCACCGCGCACGATAATGACCACAATACAGACCACCCCGGCATCCTGGGCAATGGCGACAACGTCCGCATCACCACCTTCACCGTCGACGCTCTGCTGTTCCTGTACGTGGCGGAGGTGGTTGATCTGATCCCGGTAGGCAGCGGCTTTCTCGAACTCGAGATTCTTCGACGCTGTTTCCATGGCTGCCATCAGGTCCTGCAGGATCGCGGGGTTCTTGCCTTCGAGGAACATGGTGGCGTGACGCATGTCCTCCCGGTAGTCCTCCGGCGAAATGAACTCCACACAGGGGGCCGTGCACCGGTTGATCTGATATTGCAGGCAGGGGCGCGTCCGGTTTCTGAAATAGCTTTCACTACAGGATCTTATGCGGAATATCTTCTGTAGAATGTTAAGACTTTCCTTGACCGCCCCGGAACTTGGAAAGGGCCCGTACCAGGTGCCGCCACCCTTTTTCGTGCGCCCCCGACGGAACGTCAGCGACGGGTAATCGTCGTGTGATGACAGATAGATATAGGGGTAGGATTTATCATCCCGCAGCAGGATATTGTAGGGCGGCCGCAGGGATTTGATCAGGTTCTGTTCAAGCAGCAGCGCTTCGGTTTCGCTGCTGGTGATGGTCACTTCGATTGAGTTTATCCGGGAAACCAGCGCCTCGGTTTTCGGGGCCAGGCCGGACTTGCGAAAGTAACTGGTAACGCGCTTTTTGAGGTTGCGGGCCTTGCCCACATACAGCACGTTGCCGCTGGCGTCGTACATGCGGTATACGCCAGGCCTTTCGGTCAGTTGTTTCAGGAAGCTTTTGGTGTCGAACTCCCTTCCATTCTCTGCCTCGGCAGTACCAGCTGGAGAGTCAGGCCCTGTCGGCATCAAGCAACCCGAGCCTGACCGCCATCAGCGCCAACTCAACATCACTGGAAATTTCCAGCTTCTCGAAAATCCGATAGCGGTAGCTGTTTACGGTTTTGGGGCTGAGACAAAGCTTGTCGGAAATGTCCTGCACTTTCTGGCAGTCCACCACCATCAGGGCAATCTGCATTTCCCGCTCGGACAGCCGGTCAAAGAGCGTTAGCTCGCCATCCTCGTCCCGTGCATCACCACCCCCAAGCTGTTTGAGCGCCATCTTCTGGGCAATCTCGGGGCTGATATAGCGCTGTCCGGAATGAGCCATGCGAATCGCCCGCACCATTTCCTTGATGTCAGCACCCTTGGTGATATAAGCCGAAGCACCGGCCTGCATAACCCGTGTGGGGTAAGGGTCATCCGCGCAGGCAGTCACGACAATGACACGAATGGCGTCATCAATACGCAGAATACGGCGCGTCGCCTCCAGCCCGCCAATACCCGGCATACGGATATCCATCAAAACGATGTCCGGGCTGTCTTTGCGCACAAAATCAATCGCTTCCTCACCTGAGGAGGCTTCGCCGATGACGTCAATGTCCGGGTTGTCGGCCAGCATCCGGCTAATACCGGACCTGACCAGTTCATGGTCGTCTACAACCAATACCCTGATCAAAACTCACCTCGCACGCGGCTTAGTATGGGAATTGTGGAATTGTACCGTTTAAGGGTGCCCGGCGGTAGGTGCATCCACCAATACCGGGCCCTTGTCACACGGTTTTTCCCGGTCCGCCCAGGCTTGCCGTGTTCTCAACCGGGTCAAACCAGACCACCAGGTCCCGGCGCCGGACCGCAGATTTCACACGCTCCCGCTCTGCCATGGGGTTCTCGGTATCATTGAGCCCGTGATAGCGGGTGCAGTACTCGTCAACGAGCCCGTCAAGCTGGTCGTCCGAAAGCAGTTCCGTGTCTACCACGAATTTCTCTTCCCGGGGATCCGGCTGGGGCTCCTGCCCTGTTTCGTCGGTCATTTATCTGCTCTGCCTCAAACACCCGATGGTAATGGGTTTGAAGCAGATGTAGAAGGCCTGACTTCTCAACACCGGCGGGATTCTCTATCATGCCCTGCTTTCCGTTGTCCGGGGCCCTATGAATCAGTCCGTTTTCCGCCTGACACTGCCTATCCTGTTCGGCTACCTGCCTCTGGGCATGGCCTTTGGTGTGCTGTTTACCACCCAGCTGGATTATCCCTGGTGGGCGGCCCCGGCCATGGGCATCCTTATCTACGCAGGTGCCGGGCAGATTCTTGCGGTCAGCCTGCTGGCAGCCCAGGCCGGGTTGCTGGAAGTGTTCATTGCCATGTTTGTGCTGAATGCCCGCCACCTGTTCTACGGGCTGTCCCTGCTGGGCCAGTTTCATGGCGCCGGCTGGCGCAAGGCCTACCTGATTTTTGGCCTGACTGACGAAACCTATTCCCTGCTGACCAGCCGCGCACGGTCGGCGGACCGGCATCACGAGCAGGCGGTGGATTTTCGCATCACGTTCTTTAACCAGTGCTACTGGGTAGTGGGCTGTGCCCTCGGGGCGCTTCTGGGTGCCAACGTGGCGTTCAACAGCAGCGGTATCGAATTCGCGCTGGTGGCACTGTTCATCGTCCTCACCATCGAACAGTACAAAGCGCTTGCGGATGCCTTTCCGGTGATCGCCGGGGCTGCTGCTGCAGCACTCGCGATTCTTGTACTGCCTGAGGCGCATCAACTGATCGGAGCCATTGTGGTGGTCAGCGTGGTATTGCTGATTCAGTATCGCAAGCTTCGCCACAGCGCGGGTGCGGGGGGTGCCGACCATGGCTGATACCGGTTATCTGGCAGGATTTATCGCGGTGGCAGCGGTTGCCACTTTCCTGACCCGGGTGATTCCGTTCCTGTTCTTCCAGAGGCACACTGAACACCCACTTGTCAGGCACCTTGGCCGTTACCTGCCTGCAGCGGTCATGGCCCTGCTGGCAACTGTGTTTCTTCAGCGCTCCGCCACATGGAACAGTTCTCTGCCGGGGTTGGATGCGTTGTTACCCGCCATTCTGGTGGTCGTCGTTCACCTTTGGCGCCGCAACGCGCTTTTATCCATCGCCTCTGGCACCATAGCCTATATGGCGATACTGCAACTGGACCTGATACAGGTGTAAATTATGGCGCTCGACAAGCCTTTCTCCCAGGCCTGCGAAAACAACAAGCAGCCTATTCTCGATTGCATCAGGGAGACGTTCACCAGCCCGGGAACAATACTGGAAATCGGCAGCGGTACCGGCCAGCATGCGGTCCATTTCGCGGCGGCACTGCCCCATCTGGTGTGGCAGCCCAGCGACCGCCCTGGTGCGAGCCAGCACTGTCTTGGCTGGATCAGAGATTCTGACCTAGCCAACATCCGGCCGCCGGTAGAACTGGATGTAGCGTCAGGAAGCTGGCCAGTAGACAGCATCGATGGCGCCTACTCGGCAAACACCGCTCACATCATGGCATGGGAAGAAGTCGAGGCGATGTTCTCCGGCCTCGTAAAGCGAATGGACACAGAGGCGCCGTTTTGCCTTTACGGCCCGTTCAGCTACGGTGGAACGCATACCAGCGACAGCAATCGTCAGTTCGACCGGCACCTTCGCACCCAGGCACCACACATGGGCATCCGCGATATGGATGACCTGCTGAAACTGGCTGATCGGACGGGTTTCCGGCTGGAAAGTGATAACCCGTTGCCGGCCAACAATCGATTGCTGGTGTGGCGTAAACTGTAAATAGTCATGGGACAAAGGGAGGATCAGGCCATGAGCCATCAGAGACTGTCAATGCTGATCAGCGGCAAGGTGCAGGGTGTTTTTTACCGCGCCTCGGCAGCTGAAAAAGCCTCCGAACTCGGCGTGACGGGCTACGCGAAAAACCTGCCTGACGGGCGTGTGGAACTGGTAGCCGAGGGCCCGCAGCCAGCACTGGATTCCCTCAGGCAATGGTGTAACGACGGACCACCCGCAGCAGACGTAGACAGGGTCGACGCCACCGAAAGCCCGGCTACTGGTGAATTCACCAGTTTCGAGACCCGGTAACCACCAACAGGATGGCGCTCCTCGACACCTTTCTACATACCCTCGAGATCACCCTGCCGGTATTCGCCATGGTGTTTATCGGCCTGGGCCTCAGGCGCCTTGGCTGGATAGACGCCACCTTCATCAATACCGCTTCCGCGCTGGTCTTCCGCGCCACCCTGCCTACACTGATATTTCTCAGCATTGTAAGGGCAGACCTTGATACAACACTCAACCCTGCCCTGCTGGGGTTTTTCGCTATTGCCACGGTGGCCAGCTTCCTCTTCTGCTGGCTCTGGTCCCTGCGGGCTGTGCCGCCGGCAGATCGGGGCGTTTACGTTCAGGGCGCGTTCCGGGGTAACTGCGGCATTGTCGGCCTGGCCCTGGCCGCCAGCCTCTACGGCGACTACGGCCTCTCTGCCGGCGGTCTCCTTCTCGGTGTGGTGATCATTTCCTACAACACTCTGTCGGTGATTGTGCTGACCACCTACCAGCCAGGGCAAGCGGCCAGTTGGGGGCGCATCCTGGGTGACATCCTCCGCAACCCCCTGATACTTGCAGTTGTGGTTGCCGTTCCGTTCGCCTGGTCCGGCCTGGGCTTGCCGGACTGGCTGATGACGACAGGTGACTATTTCGCCTCCCTCACCCTGCCGCTGGCGTTGATGTGCATTGGTGGCACGCTGTCCCTGAGCGCCATGCGCAGCGACCGCAAACTGGCCATCAGCGCCAGCGTCCTGAAAATGATTACCCTGCCCGTGCTGTGCACACTGGCGGCCTGGCTGGCCGGATTCGAAGGTCGGGAGCTCGGGCTGATGTTCCTGTTCTTTGCCAGCCCCACAGCGGCAGCCAGCTTTGTCATGGTCAAAGCGCTGGGTGGCAATGATCGCCTGGCCGCTAATATCGTCGCGCTGACTACTCTTATGGCCAGCGTGACGGTGACTATCGGCGTCTTTGTACTGCGTACCGCAGGCGTTGCCTGACTGGCTGTGGCCCCACCTACCAATGCATCTCTTATAAATAGCATTTACAATGCGAAATAAGGTTAGAGAACTGATCGAGGCCATAGGCTGGAATTCGAACGGCACAGAGTAAAAGTAATGAATAACGTTTTGAAGAAACTGGCAGTCGCTGTCTCTGAAGATGATGACCTCGAGACACTGGTCCAGTCACTACTGGAACTCCTTGAGACGGTTACAGGGCTGGAATCCACTTTTCTGACACATATTGATATGGCGACCGGTGTCCAGAGAATCGTGTTTGCCCGCAACAGCAAAGAGCTGAGTATCCCCGAGGGGCTTACGGTTCCCTGGGGTGACACCCTTTGCAAGCGTGCACTTGATGAAGGCCAGATGTACTCAGACAATGTCAGACATCTGTGGGGAGATTCAGAGGCCGCAAAAGCTCTGGGGCTCACGACGTACATCAGTGAGCCGGTGCACATTGGCGACAATGAACTGTACGGCACTCTGTGCGGCGCCAGCAGACAGAAAGTGCAGGTATCAAAGGACGCACAGCGGTTGCTCGCCATGTTCAGCCGTCTCATCGCTCGCCAACTGGAAAGGGATCAGTTGCTTGCAACGCTCAGGCGCGAACATATAACACTCCAGGAGTTCGCCCTCTCCGATCCGCTCACCGGTATTCCCAACCGTCGCGCGATGGATGCCGAGCTTAAACGGTCACTGGCTAACGCAGACCGTGCCAACAGCCTCATTCACCTGGCTTTTATTGATCTGGATGGCTTCAAATCCATTAACGACAATTACGGACACGATGCCGGTGACCGGTTCTTGATTGAGATGTCGAAAACAATCAAAGCCGGCCTTCGCGAAGGCGATTTCATGGCGCGCATCGGAGGCGATGAGTTTGTCGTGTTCGGTAGCGCCTTTTCAGGTGATTACGAAGGAAGCCGAACGGCAATTAGGGCACGGCTTGAGGATCTGAGCAAAGGAACCTTTTTCCTCGGCACCACCAGCATCGACTATGGAGGGGCCAGTATTGGAGTCGTGACGTCAGACCCCGGGATGAAAAATCCAGAAGCGTTGTTGGCTCGAGCGGATGAGGCGATGTATCTGGCGAAGAAGGCCAGGCGAAAGGACACTGCTGGGAGGAAATAGAGGGAGGGATTATTCGGCACTCCGTGCCTCACCCCTTCGGGGCCGTCGTCGCGTTGCTCCGACGTTCCTCAGCCTGCAGCGCAGGCTTCGGTCAAACCCGCGAGGGTTCTTCTTACCCTACCAATCGGCCAATAAAAAACCCCAGCAAATTTTGCTGGGGTTTTGTGTTGGCGGAGAGGGAGGGATTCGAACCCTCGAAACGCTATTAACGTTTACACACTTTCCAGGCGTGCGCCTTCAGCCACTCGGCCACCTCTCCAATACTCTTTAAATAAACCGTTCCAAATCAGCAACGTCGTCGCTCATTTGAGGGCGCAAACTCTAATGGTTTTATCCCGGTTTGGCAACTCCAATTTTCAAATCGTGTGTCGAAGCCTTTGGGCAGCGGGAGTGTCATTCTGCCACCACGTCGATGATGAATCGCTTAAGCCATCAATACCGTTGATATTCCGCAATAAGTAAAGATCACTTCAAGCCCTGGCAGGACCGGTCTAGGCTATTGTGTTGCTTCGAACAATAATTTCCAGAGGATACCCTGATCCATGCCCTTCCAACGCCTGCTGATTGCCAATCGTGGTGAAATTGCCATCCGTGTTGCACAAGCTGCGGCTGAACTGGATATACCGACGGTGGCGGTTTACGCAACGGATGACGCCCAGTCACTGCACATACGAAAAGCGGACGTTGCGGTGGCCCTCAACCAAACCGGACCAGCAGCCTACCTGAACGGGGAGCAACTGCTCAGCATTGCCAGAGAGTATCACTGTGATGCCATCCACCCGGGTTACGGGTTTCTCAGTGAGAGTGCGGAATTTGCAAGGCTGTGTGAAAAGGCCGGCATCTTCTTTATCGGGCCTTCTCCGGCGGTGCTCGATGTCTTTGGCGACAAGGCAAGCGCCCGCCAGCTGGCAAAGAAGCACGGGGTACCACTTATTCATGGTACGAACGAACCCACCAGCCTCGAGTCAGCCAGCGCCTTCATGGAATCCCTAGGCGAAGGCGGGGCCGTTATGCTCAAGGCAATCGCCGGTGGCGGCGGGAGGGGCATGAGGCCGGTCCATTCACCTGAGGAACTGGAGCCAGCATTCCACCGCTGCCGGTCGGAGGCGTCAGCGGCCTTTGGTAATGGCGATCTTTACGTCGAGCAGCTGATTCCCGGGGCCCGACACATTGAAGTTCAGATTATCGGTGACGGCACGGACGTCACGCACCTGTGGGAACGGGACTGCACCCTGCAAAGGCGCAATCAGAAAGTCATGGAAATGGCGCCGGCTCCCGGTCTTGCAACGGCCCTGCGCGATCAGTTGTTGGCCGATGCGGAAATGCTGACCCGCGCAGTCGGCTATCGCGGACTCTGTACCATCGAGTTCCTGGTGGACACACGAGCCGGCCAGTACGTATTCCTGGAAGCGAATCCCCGTGTGCAGGTCGAGCACACGATCACCGAAGCCATTACCGGGCTGGATCTGGTGCAACTCCAGATCCGCGTTGCTGCCGGCATGACCCTCGCTGAAGCCGGACTTGCCAGCGTACCGGTACCCAGGGGCCAGGCGATTCAGTTGCGGATCAACCTCGAAACCATGGCAGGTGATGGCAATGCCCGGCCCGCGGGCGGGCGAATAGAAGCCTACGAACCACCCAGCGGCCCGGGCATAAGGGTCGACGGTTATGGCTACAGCGGTTACAGCACCAGCCCGGCCTATGACTCCCTGTTGGCGAAACTGATCGTCCATTCCGAAGGCAGCTACACGACCCTGCTCCGCCTCGCCTATCGCGCCCTGTGCGAATTCCGACTCGAGGGCGTTCCCAGCAATATCCCGTTCCTGCAGAACCTGCTTCAACACAATCAGGTCCAGCAGAACAACCTGACTACCAGGTTTATCGACACCCATGCGAAGGAACTACTCCCGGATGAAGCCGGTTCTCATCCCGATCTGTACTTCCGTGAAACAGGCCCGGCCGAAGCAGCTCAATCAGCCATGCCCGCCGGGCCGGAGGGTTCGGATCCGATAACATCTCCGGCCCAGGGCATTGTGGTCAGTATCGACGTGGAAAGTGGACAGGTCGTTGTTGAGGGACAACAGGTTGCCGTGCTGGAAGCCATGAAAATGGAGTTCGTGATCAGGGCCGGGCAAAGCGGGCGCGTGGTTGCGCTGGCCGCTTCCGCTGGCGATGCTGTTTACGAAGACCATCCACTGCTGTTTATCGAACCGGAGGAGGTCACCGCGACGGAAATTGTCACGGAAGAATCCGTGGATCTCGACCACATCCGTCAGGACCTGCATCAGGTTCTTGCAATCCACGACCAGCTTACTGATGAAAAACGGCCCCACGCTGTGGCAAAACGCCGTAAAACCGGCCAGAGAACCGCCCGCGAGAACCTGGCGGACTTGCTGGATGATGGCAGTTTCATGGAATACGGTGCCCTGGCCCTTGCCGCTCAGAGCACCCGCCGCAGCCCTGAGGAACTGCAGGCCCTCAGCCCGGCGGACGGACTGGTCGCCGGTATCGGCACGGTCAACGGTCAACAGTTCGGCCCTGAAGTAGCCCGTTGCATGGCCATGAGCTACGACTACACCGTATTCGCCGGCACCCAGGGTGTTATGAACCACAAGAAAACCGACCGCATGCTGGAGCTGGCGGAAAAGCAGCGACTACCCCTGGTGTTTTTCACAGAAGGCGGAGGTGGGCGGCCCGGCGATGTGGACTGGGTAGGCGTGGCGGGGCTGGATTGCACCACTTTTATGCGCATGGCCCGGCTCAGCGGGACTGTGCCGCTGATCGGTATTGCCTCCGGCCGCTGTTTCGCGGGCAATGCGGCCCTGCTGGGGTGTTGCGACGTCATTATTGCCACCGAAAATGCCACCATCGGCATGGCAGGCCCGGCAATGATTGAAGGCGGTGGACTGGGTAGATTCATGCCCGAGGAAGTCGGCCCGGTCTCGACCCAAAGCCGCAACGGTGTGGTTGATATTGTCGCCCGGGACGAGGCAGATGCCACCCGAATCGCCAAACAATACCTGGCCTGTTTCCAGGGTGACATTGCCCCGGGTGAAGCCAAGGATCAGCGGAAGCTGCGGCACCTGATTCCGGAAAACCGCCTGCGTGTCTACGACATCCACACAGTAATCGACACCTTGGCAGACCGGGGTTCAGTGATTGAACTGCGCAAACACTTCGCACCGGGGATGATTACCGCACTGGTTCGCATCCACGGCAATGCTTTCGGGTTGATCGCCAACAACCCCATGCATCTGGGCGGTGCCATTGACGCTGTCGCCGCAGACAAGGCCGCCCATTTCATGCAGCTGTGCGATGCCCACGGCCTGCCCCTGCTCTCCCTGTGCGACACGCCTGGCTTCATGGTAGGCCCTGATGCAGAAAAACAGGCGACCGTGCGCCATGTGTCACGCATGTTCGTCACCGCCGCCAGCATGACCGTGCCCTTCTTCACCGTGGTGTTACGCAAAGGCTACGGCCTGGGCGCCCAGGCCATGGCCGCTGGCAGTTTCCATGCCCCGATGTTTACCATCGGCTGGCCCAGCAGTGAATTCGGGGCCATGGGGCTGGAGGGAGCGGTGCGTCTGGGCTTTGCCAGGGAGTTGGCGGCCGTCGAGAACGAACAAGAGCGCAAAGCCCTGTTCGACAAACTCGTAGGACAACTCTACGAGCGTGGCAAAGGGGTCAGTATGGCAAGCTTCCTGGAAATCGATGCCGTGATTGATCCTGCCGATACCCGGGACTGGCTGATCAGGGGCCTCAACTCTGTTGATCCGGAATCTTTGCGCGGCCTTGCCCGGCCGATGATTGATACCTGGTAGGCCAGCTGCCGCAGCAACCGTCTGCGGGTTTGTGCGATACTGGAAAAAGACCATAACCCGCCTGCCTCGGGAAGGAGACTGTTATGCTGATGAACGCCGAACAATCAACACTGGTGCTGATAGACCTTCAGAAAAAACTGATGCCTGTGATCAGCCAGGGCGACTCGGTATTGTTCGAAAGTGCCAGGCTCGCTCGTATCGCCAGACTTATGGACGTGCCCGTTATTGCCACGGAACAGATTCCGGAAAAACTGGGACACAACGATGACGAAATTGCCGGCCTCGCCGACCAGACCGTAACCAAGATTCACTTCGATGCCTGCGGTGGCGGTTTGGTGGACGCCATCCCCGATGACCGGAAACAGGTCATCATTGGTGGTTGCGAGGCTCACGTCTGCCTGCTGCAAACTGCCCTGTCACTGTTGGCCGCCGGTTTCGGCGTATGGGTGGTGGAGAACGCAACCGGCTCCCGTCATGACAACGACCGCGACGCGGCCCTGGAGCGCCTGCAGCAGGCAGGAGCCACCATCGTTACCGTGGAAATGGTCGCCTTCGAGTGGATGCAGCATTGTGAACACCCTGCTTTCCGTGAGATTCAGAAGCTGATCAAATAGAGGCCGGAGTTCCTATGCTCAACATGGATTTCAACCAGAGAATCGTCATTCAGAGCGCCAGCCAGGAGTGGATTCCCAGCCCGGCCGGTGGGGTGCTCCGTAAACCCCTGGCGCGTGAGGAAGCTGAACGTGGCCACGCCACCAGCATTGTCCGGTATGAGCCAGGCGCCAGTTTCAAGCGCCATGAACACCCCCTGGGTGAAGAAATTCTGGTTCTTGAGGGGGTGTTCTCCGATGAGACGGGTGATTATGGCAAAGGGTTTTACCTGCGCAACCCACCCGGCAGCGGCCATGCCCCGTTCAGCGAGAAAGGCTGCGTTCTGTTTGTGAAGCTCCATCAGTTCGATGAGCGCGACACCGCCACCGTGCGCATCGATACCAACACCGCCGAGTGGTTGCCAGGCATTGGTGGCCTCGAGGTGATGCCCCTGCATGAGTTCGAACACGAGCACGTGGCGCTGGTGAAATGGCCTGCAAAGGAAAAGTTCCAGCCCCACCGGCACTTCGGTGGCGAGGAGATACTGGTGCTATCGGGCGAGTTCTGTGACGAGAACGGACGCTACCCCGCCGGTACCTGGATGCGAAGCCCGCACATGAGCCAGCACCACCCCTTTGTCGACGAAGAAACGGTGATCTGGGTGAAAACCGGCCACCTTCCCGTCTGATTGCTGACGGTGCCCTGAAGGTTTACCGGTTGCGGCTCTGATCAACAACAATCAGCTCTTCAAGATCGAAGCCTTTTTCTGTCGCCACCGTTCTGAATTCCGCCAGGGCCTCGTCGCTCACGCTGGGCGTCTTGGACAGAAACCAGAGATAATCCCGGTCGTACCCGGTGATGTAGGCGTAGCGGTAGTCCTCATCAAGCTCGAAGACTACGTAAGATGCGTAAAAGGGGCCGAAAAACGAGACTTTCAGGTGCCCGTTGTTCTCCTCATCCACAAAAACGGCGCGGCCTTCCGCTTCCTCCCACTGCTCGTCCTCCTCCGAATAACCCCGATTGATCACGCGGATGCTGCCATCGTCCTGAAGTGAATAGTCAGCCGTTACGTTGGACAAGCCTTCCTCAAAAGAATGATCCAGGCGCGCGATCTCATACCAGGTGCCCTTATAGCGCTCTACATCCAGATGACTCACCGGTTCAATTCCATCGGGTACTCCAGTGCATCCAGCGACCAGGAGAACAGCCGAAATGATCAAGCATTTTGAAACAGGCATAAAGGGGTTTCCTGAAGGAGGTAAAAGCCGGATTCTGCCGCCAGTTCCGGCCAACCTGAAAATTTACGTTTACGTAAAGTAGAGCTATCTGATTGTTACCGTTAAACTTTTCAAATTCACTGAAAAATGTGTGATTTCCAACCATTGACGAGGGTGGAAAAGCTATCTAGTCTTTTTTCCGTCGGGCCTCAAAAGGGCCCCACCCGATGAAATCATGCCTGCCGGCCAACCCGCCGGGGCACAACAACAAAACGACCACGAACGCCGTGATCCGGCCTGGTGGAAGAGGATTTCAGTATGTCACCGGTAAATCAGTCCCTGATGATGGGCTTTCCTGCCCGTATCCTGCAACTCTCGATTACATCCTTCTTTACGCGTCCTGCTTTTGCTTCACGATCGAGTCGATCGAACCAGCTGCCAAGTGCCCTCTTTGCGCGATTAGCGCAGCCTCAATCTGGCATTTGACCGGTCCGTCACCCGTCACCAATCCAGTTTCGGCTGTGTCCGCCATCAGCGCAGGCATCCGCAACCAGGGTGGCTCCCTATGCAAACGCGTTAGAAGGAACCTGAACAATGACTGTATTTACGCATCCTGAATTCGACAAGCACGAACACCTCACTTTCTGCTGCGACCCTGAAACGGGCCTGCGCGCCATCATTGCCGTCCACAACACAGCCCGCGGCCCTGCCCTTGGCGGTTGCCGCATGTTCCCCTATGCCAGCGACGAAGAGGCACTCCGTGATGTATTGAGATTGTCGCGGGGCATGACTTACAAGTCCGCTCTCGCCAATCTCAACCTGGGTGGTGGCAAATCAGTGATCATTGGCGATCCTCGCCAGCACAAAACCGAAGCCCTGCTGGAATCCATGGGACGCTTTCTGGAGCAGCTTGGTGGACTCTACATTGCAGCGGAAGACTCCGGCACCAGTGTGGCCGACCTGAAAATCATGGGCCGCCAGACCTCCAATGTCGCGGGAATAAAGGAGCGTCCCGGGTTCGATGGCCGACCAAGCAATGGTGACCCGTCTCCCGCCACGGCCTGGGGTACCTTTGTAGGCCTACAGGCAGCAGTAAAACACAAACTCGGTCGCAGTGACCTTGAAGGTCTGACAGTCGCTGTCCAGGGCATTGGCAATGTGGGTTATCGCCTCGCCCGGCATCTCACTGAAGCCGGCGCAAAACTGTGGGTGTATGACACCCATCAGGATCAGATGGACCGGGCAGTGGCTGAACTCGGCGCCACACCGGCCACCGCAGAGGAAATCCTGTACCTGCCGGTGGATGTGGTGGCGCCCTGTGCCATGGGCGCAGTGCTGAATGACCAATCCATTGCAAAGCTTCAGGCCCCCATCGTTGCCGGCGCTGCCAACAACCAGCTGGCCAGCCCGCGTCACGACGAGGTGCTTTGGAAACATGGCGTGCTCTACGCACCGGATTTCGTGATCAACGCCGGTGGCATCATCGACGTCTACTACGAGCGCACCGGCCCGGATCCGGATGCGGTCCGGAAGCACGTGGACACCATCGGAGACACGCTGCAGGAAATTTTCGAGCGGTCACACCGCGACGGTTTGCCCACCGGACAGATCGCCAACCAGCTGGCAGAGGAACGATTCAGACATATATCCCGTTGATGGCGGCGGTCACGCTGCTATCTCTCATTCCCCCGAAAACAAAAACAGTAACCAGGAGAATACAATGAGTAATGCTTCTTCATCCTCCTCCGGCGGTGCCATGGACAAGGCAGCAGCCGCGCGTGGGCTCTGGTCTTCGCGCCTTGCCTTTATTCTGGCGGCCACCGGTTCTGCGGTAGGCCTTGGTAATATCTGGAAGTTCCCCTACATCACCGGTGAGAACGGTGGTGGCGCCTTTGTTCTTGTTTACCTGCTGTGCATCGCCGCCGTTGGCGTGCCGATCATGATGGCCGAGGTCCTGATCGGCCGCCGTGGTGGCCATAGCCCCGTCAACAGCATGCGGGCCATCACCAGGCAGGAAGGCCTGAAGCCGGCATGGAGCTGGGTGGCCGCCATCGGCGTATTGGCCGGGTTCCTGATCCTGTCGTTTTATTCGGTGATTGGTGGCTGGGCCATCTCCTATGTGGGCACCGCCGCCACCGGGCAACTCGCGGGCCAGAGTGCCGAATCCATCGGTGCGATCTTCACGGGACTGCTGGGCGATCCCATGAAGCTGCTGATGTGGCACACCCTGTTCATGGCACTGGTCATGGTCGTGGTTGCTCGCGGGGTTCGTTCCGGGCTGGAGCGGGCCGTGAGTATCCTGATGCCGGCACTGTTCGTGCTGCTGCTCATCGTTGTCGGCTACGCCATGACTACCGGCCATTTCGGTCAGGCGGTAAGCTTCCTGTTCCAGCCGGACTTCTCCAAACTTACCACCTCCGGTGTCCTCGTGGCCCTGGGTCATGCCTTTTTCACACTCAGCCTGGGCATGGGCATCATGATGGCTTACGGCTCTTACCTGCCGAAAAACATCTCCATCGCCAAAACCTCTGTCGCTGTCTCGGTGATGGACACCATGGTGGCTCTGCTGGCCGGACTGGCAATTTTCCCGATTGTCTTCGCCAACGGTCTTGAGCCGGGTGCGGGCCCGGGGCTGATCTTCCAGACCCTGCCGCTGGCGTTCGGCCAGATGCCCATGGGCAGCCTGTTTGGCACGCTGTTCTTTGTGTTGCTGATTTTCGCCGCCTGGACGTCCGGTATTTCGTTGCTGGAACCGCTGGTGGAATGGCTCGAGGAACAGAAAGGCATGAACCGTACCCTCAGCACGCTTGGCGCAGGCATCGCCTGCTGGCTGCTGGGCATCGCCTCGATACTGTCACTGAACCTGTGGTCTGATGTGACACCACTGGGCATGTTCGCAATGTTCGAAGGTAAGACCATCTTCGATCTGCTGGACTTCCTGACCGCCAGCATCCTGTTGCCGCTTGGCGGACTGCTGGTAGCGGTATTTGTCGGCTGGTTCCTGTCTCGCAATGCCCTGGAGGAGGAGCTGTCCATGTCACCGGGGGGCTTTACCGTCTGGTATCGGGTGCTGCGTTATTTCACACCGATCGCCGTGGCCATCGTGTTCATCTACAACCTGGTTTGATCGCCAGCGGGTGCTGGCGCTCTGACCGAGCGTCGGCGCCCCCTTCCCTGCTATTCTGGCAACCCGGTCGGTGCCCGACGGCCCATCAGCCATATTGCCATCAGTACACCATGGAGCACCAGGAAGGGCACGGCAATCAGTAACAACCCGGTCCAGTGGAACGCCGCCAATACCGCACCGGCACTCAGTGCCGCCGTTGCCTGTGAACCGAACACCATCAGGTCATTCAGCCCCTGTACCCGGAAACGCTCTTCATCCTGATACCCCTTCGGCAGTAACGTGGTGCCACCCACAAACAGGAAATTCCAGCCAATACCGAGCAGGATCAAAGCCGACAGATAATGATGGAACGTGATCCCGCTGAAGGCCAGCACCACACATCCGAGATACGCCAGTAACCCCAGCGCCATCATTCGTGGAATCCCCACAACCCGGATCAACCACCCGCTGACCAGCGATGGCAGGTACATGGCCAT
The DNA here is from genome assembly GCF_005298175.1 of Marinobacter panjinensis. Lineage (NCBI taxonomy): Bacteria > Pseudomonadati > Pseudomonadota > Gammaproteobacteria > Pseudomonadales > Marinobacteraceae > Marinobacter > Marinobacter panjinensis. The sequence goes on along the minus strand of NZ_SZYH01000001.1, from coordinate 348,421 downwards.
GATGTGAAGCTGGATAACCCGTTTGGCATCCTCGAGCGGATGACTGGCTATTTCAGTCATACTCAGGGGAGTTGCCGTCATGATAAAGCTCATGATCGCGTAACCGACAGCAGCAGCACTGATCGCAGCCCAGATGACGGGCTGTTTCAGAATGGCGGTCATGGGGCGACCGCCACCGACTGCGGCCCCACGCACGTGTTCTCCGCTGGCACGATAACCGAACGTCAGTACGACCATGGCCAGCACCTGAACCGCACCCAGGGCAAGCCATCCGCCCATGAAGGGGTACTGGGCCTGCCCGCCACCACCGGCCAGTGCAATTTCAGGTCCCAGCCAGGCCGCTACCAACCCGCCCAGCAGCACTCTGGCTGCAGCGGAACCCGCCATGTCGGAGGACACCGATTCCATGGCCGCAAAACGATACTGATGCACCACGGCCAGCCCTGTTCCGCCCACCACGGCCGCCACACACAGCAACGGAAAACTGGCTGTCCAGGCTGCCAGTGCACCCAGGCTGCCCGCAAGGGTTCCGGCCAGGGTGCCCAGCAGCATCACCGGCTTGCGTCCGATACGTTCCATCAACCAGGTAGCAGGTTTGATTGCCAGCACAGTGCCCACAACCACCAGCCCCACCGGCAGAGTCGCCAGTTCCGGTGAGGGTGCCAGCAGGCGGCCGTGAATACTTCCGATAAATACAATGAAAGGCGCTGTACACATGGCAAGCGCCTGGGCGGCGACCAGTATCCATACATTGAGGGGCATAGGACGGACCTATTTCTTCCGGTAGATGATCCCGGGGTGGCACTGCACCATTTCATAGAGGTGAGGCAGCCCGTTCAGCGATTCGGACGCTCCCAGTATCAGGTAGCCCCCGGGATTGAGGGTGGCATGAATACGGGTCAAAATGTCTTTTTTCAATTCTGCCGAAAAGTAGATCAGCACGTTTCGGCACATCACGATATCGAACTTGCCAAGCATGTAGCGCTCAAGCAGGTTCAGTTCCCGGAACTCGACCATGCTTTTGATTTGCGGCCGGATCTGCCAACTACCATTCATGGCCGGGGTAAAGAACTGCTTTTGCCGTTCGGGCGACAGGCCGCGGCCAATGGCAATCATCTCGTATTCGCCACGGCGAGCCACTTCCAGCACGCTTTTGGAGATATCGGTGGCGGTGATTTTCACATCCCGTAGCTTACCCGGCCGCTGGCGCCGGAACTCTTCGGTAATCATGGCCACGGAATAAGGTTCCTGGCCGGTCGAACAGGCCGCAGACCAGATGCGCAGGGACTGTGCCCCCTTCCGGTCACCGAATTCCGGCAGCAGTTTTTCCTGCAGGATACGGAACGGGTGATTGTCACGGAACCACAGGGTTTCGTTGGTGGTCATCGCATCGATAACCACTTCTTTCAGACTGCTCCGGCCGGAACGCTTCACCCGCTCCAGCAGCTCACCCAGGGTGGTCAGCTTGTTCTCTTCCATGATTCGGCGCAGGCGGCTTTTGACCAGGTACTGCTTGTTCTCCCCGAGCAAAATGCCACACGCATCCTGCAGGAATGTTTTGAAGGCCTCGTATTCCTGTGGCGTTATTTCAGCTTTCATTGGATCTCAATATTGGGTGAGTCGGAAGCGACAGCAACGTCACTGCTCTCGGTCAATAATCTCCATGACTCTTTCCGCCAGTTCATCGGGACTGAATTTGGCCATGAAATCGTCCGCACCTACTTTCTGCACCATGGCCTTGTTGAAGACGCCACTGAGCGAAGTATGCAGCATGATATACACATCCCTGATGGCAGGGTCGTTCTTGCACCTGGTAACCAGAGTGTACCCATCCATTTCCGGCATTTCGACATCCGAGATAATCAGTGACAGGTGGTCTGCCGCACGGGACCCGTCGGCTGTGATTTCCTTAAGGTAGTCGTAAGCCTGCTTGCCATCGTTCCTGGTAACGACTTCCATGCCAATGGCGGTCAGGCATCGTTCAATCTGTCGTCTGGCAACGGACGAATCATCTACCACCAATACCGGCAGGTGGCCCGGTGCACGTTCTGCACTCCTGGTGCGAATGTCCTCGCCCACGTCCTGTTCGAGCGGTGAAACCTCGGAAAGGATTTTCTCCACATCGATGATCTCGACAATTCTGTCATCAATACGGGTCACCGCCGTAAGGTAGCCGTCCGTACCGGCTCCCTTGGGCGGCGGAAGTATGTCTTCCCAGTTCATGTTCACGATGCGATCGACACCGCCGACCAGGAAGCCCTGGGTCTTGCGGTTGTACTCGGTAATGATCACAAAGCAGTTTGCCAACTCTTCCCGGGGAATGCCCGGGAGCCGTATCGACATGGCAAGATCAATGATCGGGATAGTCTCGCCCCGGATATGTGCGACACCACACACCATGGGCCGGCTGTTCGGAAGGGACGACAGTTTCGGGCACTGAAGAACTTCCTTGACCTTGAACACGTTGATGCCATACATCTGCCGGTCACGAAGCCGGAACAGCAGAAGTTCCAGGCGGTTTTGTCCCACCAGCTGCGTACGCTGATTAACACTGTCCAATACCCCTGCCATCGTCTGTTCTCCTGCTCGCAACGATTTGCTGCCGGCACGCATCTTGCTGCGTAGCTGTTATACGTCACCCGGCACGGCTAATGTGCCGGTTTATTGACTCCTGAATGGGCTTAACGGCCGGAATCGGAAATCATTAGGAATTTGCCGATTTTCCAGCCCTTACCCGATTATTGACAGCATAGGACAATCTGCAGCGTATGCGCATCACCATTTTCGTTACCGCTCTGCTAATGTCTGCCAATGCAGAGACCGTGATGGCCTCCAATACCACAGCGGAGCAAATCTATTCCGCGGCCGGGCAGTTCCTGGAGGCATTTGCCGAAAAGCAGGCGGATGAAGGCTTCTCTGTGACCCACGATAGCGGCAAACCGGACGCCCGCCTTTCCCTCGCCACCTGCGACACGCCACTGGACGTATCTTTCAGCGGCGATCCCTGGAAGACCACGCAACCGTCTCTGCTGGTTTCCTGTGAAGGCGACCGGCCCTGGCGCATGTTCCTGCCGGTGTCCGTCACTATCACCGGTAATGCTCTGGTGGCGTCCCGCACGCTTGGCCGGGGGGAGAGACTGACCGAGAGCGCGTTACGCACCGACTCGGTGGTAGTGAACTCGATCCGGCGCGGCGCCATCACCAGCGAGGAGCAACTGATCGGGATGGAAATGCGACGGGGGGTTAACGCTGGCACCGTATTCACCCCCGATCTGCTGCTGACCCCCGCGGCAATAGAGCGGGGAGATCATGTTATTATCAGCGCCCGCAGCGGAAACTTCTCGGTTAACTCCCGCGGAAAGGCCCTGGCCAGTGGTGGCATCGGCGAACAGGTTCTGGTGGAAAACCTGTCTTCATCCCGCACCGTCCGTGCCCGTGTGACGGCACCGGGCCGCGTCGAAATCCCAATGTAAGGCCCGCTGCCACGGCACTCGGTGGCCGCATGGCCGGCAAACATTTGCCGCAGACGGGACAGATGACTGACTTGTAATGTCCACTGTGTAAAAATTTGCTAAAGAAATGTAAAGGCATGCCGATAGACAGGTATGAAACTCGTGGAGCCGCCCACTGCGGCTGATCAGCTAAGCAGGTAACGTTATGTCAGTTGACTTTAATGGAATAGGCCCAGGCCAGGTCAACACCCAGAAAACCACGGCCGACAAATCCTCCGGTGCCCAGCCTGCCCAGCCCTCCACAGGGGAGCAGGCGAAAGCTCAGGCACAGGGTGCCCGGGGAGAGAATGTTAATTTGAGCAGCCAGGCAAAAGACCTGAAGCAGCTTGAACAGAAACTGGGCAACTACCCGGAAATGGACGATGATCGCATCGAACAGATCCGCTCTGCCCTGGAAGACGGCTCCTACAAGATTGATGCCGAGAAACTGGCCCAGAAAATGCTTGAGATGGATGAAAGCATTTTCGGGTGAGTAAATCATGGCCGCAATCGATGAACTGAAAGATCTTCTTGCTGACGATATCCGCCAACTGGAAACACTGGCGGATGTACTCAACCAGGAAAAAGCCTGCCTGTCCGGCTCTGACATCCGCCAGCTTGAATCGCTGACCGGCGATAAGAACAGGTTGCTGGAACGGATCCGGGAAAGTGCAAAACGCAAAATCCGCTTGTTGGTTGCCATGGGCTTTCGCCCCGAAAGTGGCGAACCGTCGCGGTTCATACGCAGCGCGGGGCTGCCGGACCTGCTCGAACTGTGGGAGGACGCTGACCGTCGCCTGCGAAGCTGTCAGGAAATGAACCAGACCAATGGCAGAGTTATCAGCCATCTCCAGAAGCGCCTTTCCCGCCTGACTGATATATTCCGTGGTGTTACCGGACACCAGAAGCTCTACGGAGCCCAGGGCGAACAGAAGGCGGTTTCCTACAGCACCATTCTTGCAAGTGCCTGATCCTGCATGACCATCCAACCCGCTGGCATTAGCGGGTATAGATGGTCATCTGTGAATCCGGGTGAAAACGGATGTTGTCGATGGCGATATTGCCCATGGACGGTCCCTGGGTTCCACTGACACGAATATTGTCCATGCGGATCTGTTCGATCCGCTCCGGAAAGGCCATGCGCAGGCCGCCACTTGCCAGCACTTCATAGCGCGGTTCATCGTCTCGATAGTGCACACCGGTAATAGTCAGATCCGAATCCAGAAAATTCAGCACCGGCACAAACAGGTTGGCGGTCAGTTTCAACCCCTCGATCACATCAGGTTCAACCTCTCCGGCATTACCCTGATCATCACTTACCCCGGCCATGGCCGACACTGTGGCAACCCGGTCCAGTAAGGACGGATCCCCCTGCCCCGTAACCCCGGCCAGCTCGTTATCATTCATCGGCGCAAACCCGGACCGCTCGTAAAGCTGGCCGGCTTCAGAAAGATCACGGGATTCACCCGCATTATTGCCTGCGGCAAAGCTCACCAGAGGCTGGAATGGCAGAACGGCCATGGTGACCAGTGCAGCAGCGTTGCGGTACCGCGACTGGTGCTTCAGAACCCGGTGCAGCTCACGTTCGGTAATCCAGCCGGACTGGACGAACACTTCACCCAATCGCTGGCCGGTTTCATGCTGGAGTCGCAGACCTTCCTCCAACTGACTTTCGGAAAGATAGCCCCGGTTGATCAGCAACCGGCCAAGGCGGGATTTCTCTTCAAAACCCTGACGGATTTTCACGGTATGCCTCCCTGTACTCACTGTGATTGCCGTACAACCCGGCCCGGTCTGGACACATCAGCGCCGCTGACGTGGTAAAAGGTTACTTTATACTCATAAACTCCACATGGTTTCTGGCCGACCTGACCGCCGATATCTGCTAATATCCGCCCTCAGACAGCGGTCATCAGAGTATGGCAGCAAGTGAACCCGGAGCTAACACGTGAGCCATTATAGAATGACAAATCCCGTTAAACCGTTTCGATATGTGATGCAGATCGTTCTCTGTGTAACCCTGTTGCTGGGCATTGCCTCATCACTGTCTGCCCAGGAGCGTCAGAATGAACTGCCGCAGGTGATCATTGAAACCAGCGAGGGTGTGATTGAAGTAACGCTGCGCCCGGACATCGCACCGGCAACCGTTGAGAATTTCCTTACATACGTCCAGAACGGGTTCTACGAAGGCACCATCTTCCACCGGGTTATTCCGGGCTTCATGATCCAGGGTGGCGGCTTTGACGAAAACCTCAGCCGCAAGGAGACCGGTGATCCGGTGCGCAACGAGGCCAGACCAACGGCCAAAAACCTGCGCGGCACCATTGCCATGGCCCGCACCAGCTCGCCGGATTCCGCTACGTCACAGTTCTTCATTAACCTGACCGACAACAGCTTTCTGGATGCCGGTGTTCGCGGCCCTGGCTATGCCGTGTTTGGCAAGGTCACCGGCGGCATGGGCGTTGTAGATGCCATCGCCGGCAAACAAACCGGCCAGTCTCGTGGCATGGCCGATGTGCCAAACGAACCCATCGTTATTCACAGCGTGTCCCAGAGAAAAGCCGACAGTGCTACAGAATAGTGAAAGAGCAGAGAGAAAGCGCGAAAGCGAGAAAGCTGCGAGAGAGTGACAAAACGGTGACAAGACAGTGACCATGGATATCAGGCCCCCCTCCATAGAAACCGCCAACATCGAGTGGCGTGACGGTGTTCCCTGTTCCACACGGTTTGCCGATGTCTATTTCAGCCGTGATGACGGTCTTGAAGAAGCCCGTCACGGCTTTATTGGCCACAATCGGCTGGCTGACAGGTTTTCCAGGGTTCCGGCCGGCAGCGCCTTTGTTATCGCCGAAACGGGTTTTGGCACCGGGCTGAATTTTCTGGCCGCCTGGCAGACCTGGGAAGCATCGAACCCCGGCGACAACGCCTGCCTGCACTTTATTTCCGCTGAACGTTACCCTCTTGACCGCAACGATCTCAGCCAGGCCCTTTCCTTGTGGCCGGAGCTCGAAAACTACGCAGCGGAACTGCTGGAACACTATCCCCCACCGGTCCAGGGCGCTCATCGCCTGGTACTCGCCGGCGGGCGCATCCGGCTGACACTGTTTTTCGGCGATGTGCTGGAAGCCTGGCGCGAACTCGACTTCCAGGCGGATGCGTGGTTTCTCGATGGCTTTGTCCCGGCCAGAAATCCCCGCATGTGGGACGAAGCGGCGATCACAGCACTGAGAAAGCACAGCCGCCCTGGCACCACGATCGCCACTGCCACTTCGGCTGGCGACGTACGCAGGCTGCTGGTGAACGCCGGATTCTCGTTATGGGAAACACCCGGATTCGGCAGCAGGCCGGAGATGCTCGCCGGAGAACTTCCCATGGCCCCGGACGTGCCTGCCCGGGAGTGCTCCACATCCTCCCGCTCCATCGCCATCATTGGAGCAGGCGTAGCCGGTAGCCTGCTGGCTCGCAACCTCGCCGAGCGTGGCCTTGAGGTGACACTGATAGACAAGGCATCGGACGCGGGAACAGCCGCATCCGGCAACTACCAGGGCGCCCTGTACGTGAAGCTCGGCGTGGAGTTCAACGATCAGGCAAAACTTGGACTGAGTTCATTGCTGTTCAGTCAGCGCTATTACGCTCAATCCGGCAGCGATTGCTGGCATCCGACCGGCCTTATCCAACTGGCCTACAGCGACGTGGAAGCAGACCGACAGGCCCGATTCACTGCACGCAACGATTACCCGTCGGCCGTACTCCGCTCCGTCGATGCCACCGAGGCCACCCGATTAGCCGGCATCCCGCTTCAAAGCGGCGGCCTCTGGTTTCCCCACAGTGGCTGGCTGGAGCCAGGCAGGCTGTGCCGCTCGCTGGCAAGCCACCCACGGATACATCGCTGTTTCGGCTTTGATGTACACCGGCTGACTCCCTGCAATGGCAAGTGGCACATCGCAGGAAACGGTGAGCAGGATGTGGTTGCCGACCGGGTGGTGATATGTGCCGGACACCTCAGCCCGAAATTGATACCGCTGCGCAACGAATTCCGCTTCCGGACCATTCGTGGCCAGGTTTCCCATTTACCGGCATCCTCACTTAACAACCCCGCCGTTGTGCTCTGCGGACCGGGATACATCAATCCTGCTTACAAGGGTATAGCGCTGACAGGCGCAAGCTTCGATCTTCACGATCACTCGCCGGGGCTTTCTGCTGAAAGCCACCGCGAAAATCTCTCGATGCTGACGTCCATGGTGCCTGCTGCGCTCAACAGTGCGGCAGAGCAGCCAGACCCAGCGCTGCTTGAGGGAAAAGTGGGATTTCGCTGCACAACCCACGATTACCAGCCGGTGGCCGGCCCCCTCACAGACCCGGCGGGCCGCCCCCTTGAAGGCATCGACCTGTTTACCGGGTTGGGCAGCAAAGGGCTTAGCTACGCGCCACTGCTGGCGGAGTATCTGGCCGACCGGATCACCGACCAGCCACAGTGCCTTCCAGCTTCCCTGGCCCGGCGGGTGGCGACCCAACGCTGCCACAAGCGGGAAATACCGCAATCGGAAACTATTGGCGTCTGAAGGAATCCAACATCCGGCCGATAACCTGAAAAGGCCCTGTTATTACCGGAGCACAGCATTATGTCCATTCATGTCAGTGAGCCCGGCCGCCCGATCGGTACACGCCTTCCGGAGATATTTCGGGGCCGCCGCGTGGGCAACGTCACAGAACTGACGGAATCCCACAACATCGATATCAGCCACAGCGACACCACCGATGCCGAGTTTCAGCAGGCAGCCAGGTCCGGCCGTCATCGTGCGCTTGAGGAATACGGTGCTGCCGCAGCCGGGGAGCCCAAAGAACGGCGAGCGTATCTACCGGTTTCCCAGATCTGCACACCGGCTCTGTTTTCGTTGCCCGCTACCGCCACTGTGGCCGACGCACTGGATACCATGGAAGAAAACGGTATCCATCACATTGTCATTTCCGCCGAGGGCAACGTGGCGGGGCTTGTGGATCTGAGATGGCTGCTGGTCTGGCTGCACCAATCCGGCGCCAATGCTCTGGGTTCCGGTTTTGTGAATATCGAGTTACCCGCGTTCCTCACGGCCTCTCCGGAAACCGATGCACATCAGCTGGCCAGGCTGATGCTCGCCCACCAGCTCAATGCTGCGCTGGTCATCGATGAAACCGGCCAGCCTTCCGGCATTGTAACGAGTACTGATTATCTCCGGCTTTACGCCAGCGCAGGCAGGCACGAGGGCAGCGTGTAGGGAGGCAGCCTGACATCCCCTCAGTGCAGTGAGCGCCCTTCCCCCGTAAACAGTCGCACTTCCCAGCGGTCTGAGGTAGCGCCGGATACTTTGACGAGCGCTATTATTTCATCGTCCCGGTAGTTTTCAAGGTGGACAATCCCGGCGTCTTCGCTGCCAACGGACACCTGCTTCCGCCACTCGCGACTGCTGTCCGTCTCGTCGCCGTCTTCTTCTCCGTCACTGCTGTCTTCACTGAGGGAGATCCGGGCGATAATCGGCTGAACAAGGCTATTACCCGCACTGTCGACGAAGTCACCGTTGGTGCTTCCCGCTACCAGGATGTCCTCCTCGTAGGTTATGACCGCGTTCAGAACTTCCTTCGAAGCGTCATCCTGGTCGTTGAACGTAAATCCCCGGGTGACATCCCCGACAACCGTGTAGGACAGGACGAACCCGGCCTGGCTGCCAAGCTGACTGCGCTCCAGTGAACGGTCACCCTCATCCGAGTCGACCCGGTAGTCGCCATCACTGTTCCCCACCAGCCACACGTTATTGATGCCGTAGATGCCATCGGCAAGCGTTTCATTGCCTGTGGTGCCACGTTGATTCACAGTGATATCGCTATCCTTGCTGCTGGCGATATAAAAGAATGCATCCTCGCCACCTTTCTGAAGCTGCCCCATGACCGCGCCGGCCGAACTTCCCAGCAGTAGCGGGCTGCTGGTTTCGGCGCTGCCGCCAACCACGGACTTATCATGGCGAGCCGAACCAACCTGTCTGGTCCAGGCCACTTTCGGTGTCAATAAATCGCCATTTTTTTCGGTATCAATGCGCTGGAGGAAGCTGTCGACGCCACCGGCTGCGGACTCGCCCGGCCACTGGCCGCTGGTCTCACCGGCATTAACAACAAAGCCGGTGTCCGGATCAATCCCGGTCCACCGCGGGAAATCATTACCTGAGGTTCCAACAACCGTTTCCCATACCGGCACATAGCTGTCCGGATCCTGCGCCGTATCGAAAAAGTACAGCAGGGTATGAAAGTCGACACCGTTGCCACCGGGGTCGCCGGCGGCAGTCTGCTCGCTGCCGAAAGACACCACGAACTCGTAGCGGGTAACGTTATCGCCGCCTTCTTCCACCTCGCGTTCCGCGAAGCCAATCACCGGAGGAGCTTCCACCGACACCGAGGCAACCGATAGCTGTTGCTCCGTCATATTACCCTTCTGGCTGTAGATCCGAACCCACGGCCGGTTGCTATCGTCGGCGCGATAACCGGCCACGAAAAGCCGGCCGTTGTGCCCGATCGCTGTATCGGTGGGAACAAACCCGTTTTCGGTGCCGGCGGCAAGCGGCGAGGTCAGTTCATTGATATTGACCCGCAACTTGTCAGCATCAGCAGACGCCGCAAAATTTTCCCGCCCGGCCTGGTAGCGCTCGTCGAGGCCTAGCAGAATGGCACGGTCGTTCTCGAGCTGACCATTGGTGTAAGTGGCCGGCACCCTGATACGGAAGCCGACTTCTTCAATGCCCTCTCTGAACGCCAGAATATCCCCGTCGTCCCATTGGCCCTCAGTGTTACGAACCTCGATAAAGAAATCCTCTCCGAGCACTGCTTCCGAATCATCGTCTTCGCCCAGTTTTACGCTGTAGGTACCCAGGCGTTCACCACTGATCAGCGCCCGATATTCACGGGTCTGGCCGACATTGATAGCATCGCGGGTACCACCGGCCACGGTTTCAAGGCGCACAGAAGGTTCGTTGTCCTTGATGCGCAGCAGTTCTCTGACTCCGGAATTGGAGCTGCCCAGCCCTGCCAGTCCGGAACGCACTTCAATCAGCCTCATGTTGAGGGTTTCAAGGGGCTCGGCCTCGGCATCCTCGATCACTTCCAGCCTTATGTAGCACTCGGTGATACCCGGCTCCAGGGTGATGACACCCTTGGACAGAAAGCCGTCGTCCCCGGGCTGGTATTCGAGATAGGAAGGTACGGGCAATGCGCCTTCACTGCCGCTGCCCAGGCCAACGATATCCTTGCCGATAATGGCTTCGTTATCATTGGCTGCGCCGTTTTCACAGCGCTGGTGAGGCGCATCGAAGCCATCATCACAGCGTTGCGGATTGAAGCTGGAGTCCAGCTCGAAAGCCACCGCTACGCGGGTAACCGAGGGCTGGTCCAGCAGAACACGTACCAGTACCGGATAGGTATCCCTTGTGCGCTGTTCGGTACCGGTGACAGAGCCATCATCGCCATAGATATTCGCCTCATAGGAATGGCTACCAAGCTCACCCAGTTCCGGCGCTTCACAGCGGTTGTCTCTTTCTTCGGGAACCTCCGCTGCCTCACCCTCGGTAAAATCTTCCACCGCGAGGCTGAGAACGTTTTCCTGTACTTCAATTTCAAACGACTGTGATCCCGAAGCACGGCCATCGTTGGCAACAAGCGTGATGTTCTCCGTAGTGCCAAGGTCATCGCGTTCGCGATTGCCACCTGTCAGCCCCGGAACCCCCCGCATGATCACACCTTGCCGGGCCTTGTTGCTGGTATCTTCCAGAGCCAGCCAGGAGGGTGCATTGGTGAGGGAGTAATCGAGTATGTCATCGCTGTCGAAGGCGCCAAAATTATAGGCGTACTCTACACCCAGGTAGGCATCCACCGGTGGCACACCGAGAATGATCGGATCGTCCGCATCCCTTTCGGTTTTACAACCGGCAGCGGCCACAACAAACAGGGATAACAGGGCCAGACAGCCTGCCCGGGGGGAAAAGCGGGGTAACGAATCGGCGCGCATGAAAAAGTCCGTTTCAGAGCATTGTTTTTATAGGTGCTTTACACACCGTTACAGAACAATCTCATGGTAATCAATTTCCCGGAGGCGGGATCTGCGCGAGTTCTCAGATTCTGATCACGGTCTGGTCATAGCGGGCACGGTGGTTTCAGCCTTCGATGCCATGGGTTGCAAGAAAGTCGGTAAAGGCCTGCTCGTCCATCACCGGCACTTCCAGACTCTCCGCCTTGGTGAGCTTTGACCCCGCCGCCTCACCGGCGACAACACAGGCGGTTTTCCTGGAAACACTTCCGGCCACTTTCGCTCCGAGCGACTCGAGCCTGGCCTTGGCCTCGTCCCGGGTCATACCGGACAGGCTGCCCGTCAGCACCCAGGTTTCCCCTTTCAGGGGTTTCTCAGTGGCGGTTATTTCCTCGCTCTGCCACTCTACCCCGGCGTCTCTGAGCGCCTGAATAGTTTCCTGGTTGTGGGGCTGATCAAAGAAGCTGCGGATATGGCCGGCAACAATAGGGCCCACATCGGGAACGGACTGCAGGGTGTCCTCATCAGCCTCACTGATGGCTTCCAGCGTTCCGAAGTGACTGGCGAGAGCCTTCGCGGTGGCTTCGCCGACTTCCCGAATACCGAGCGCATAAACAAACTTCCACAACACCGGATGCCTGGAGCGATTGATGGCGCTGATCAGGTTGCCGGCCGACTTCTCCCCCATCCGGTCCAGGCCGGTCAGGTCGGATTTCTTCAGCAGATAGAGATCGGCAACAGTATTCACCAGCTCCCGATCCACCAGAATGTCGATCCACTTGTCACCCAGGCCCTCGATATCCAGTGCCTTGCGCGATGCATAGTGGCGAATGGCTTCCTTGCGCTGGGCCGGACAGAACAGTCCGCCGGAACAGCGGGCCACAGCCTCACCCTCTATCTGAACAACATCGGACTGGCAAACCGGGCAGGATCGCGGCAGCTCGACAACCCGGGCGTTGTCCGGGCGCTTTTCGGGAACCACCTTCACGACCTGGGGAATCACGTCACCGGCCCGTCGAACAAATACGGTATCGCCAATGCGGGCATCCAGTCGGCGGATCTCATCCATGTTGTGAAGCGTGGCATTGCTGACCGTAACACCGCCCACAAACACCGGTTTAAGGCGGGCAACCGGGGTAATGGCACCGGTTCGCCCCACCTGGAACTCCACGTCTTCTATGACAGTAAGCTCTTCCTGGGCCGGAAACTTGTGGGCAATGGCCCAACGCGGCGCACGGGACACGAAGCCCAGCTCTTGTTGCAGGGCCAGACTGTTTACCTTGAAAACAATCCCGTCGATCTCATAAGGCAGGCTGGCGCGCTTGCCCATCAGATCGTCATAGGCTTTCAGACAGGCTTCTACCCCGGTGGCCTTGCGCATCTCCGGGTTTATGCGGAACCCCCAGGTTTTTACCTGTTGCAGCCCTTCCCAGTGTGTCGGCGGTAAACGGCTCTCATCCTCCAGCGCAACGCTGTAGGCGCACATTTCCAGTGGACGGCGTGCCGTCACCGAGGGCTTTTTCTGACGCAGGCTGCCTGCCGCAGCATTGCGGGGGTTCACGAAGGTTTTCTCGCCGCGGTCGGCCAGCCGTTTGTTCAGGGTTTCAAACCCTGCAAGGGGCATATAGACCTCTCCGCGCACTTCCACAAGCTCGGGCACCGACTTGCCACGGAGCTTCAGTGGAACTGACGGGATAGTACGGATATTGGCGGTAATGTCTTCGCCGGTGTAGCCATCGCCCCGGGTGGCAGCGCGGGTAAGGATGCCGGATTCGTAATGCAGACTGACCGCAAGGCCATCCAGCTTTGGCTCGCACACATACTCGATGTCTTCGGTGGATTTCAGACGGTCTTTGACCCGGCGGTCGAAATCCCTCAGTTCCTCTTCGCTGAATGCATTGTCGAGGGACAGCATCGGAATCCGGTGCACCACCTCGTCAAAGGTGGTTTCCCCCTGGGCGCCCACGCGACGTGTGGGTGAGTCCGGGGTAACAAGCTCCGGGTGTTGGGCTTCCAGTTCCTGCAGTTCGCGAAACAGGCGATCGTACTCTGCGTCCGGCACCCGGGGATCATCCAGAACATAATACTGATAATTGTGTTCAGTGAGGATCTCCCGGAGTTCTTCGGCCCGGCTGATCACGTCGGGGGTAGCGTTGGTCATTTTCGGGGGGATCGTTGCTTGCGTTCAAATTCACGAATGCGCTGGCGGCAGTGCTCGATGGTCTGCGGAGTCATCACGCTGCGCCGCTCATCTTTCAGTTCGCCACCCAGGTTGCGCACCACACACTGCGCGGTCTCCAGCATGAACTCGAAAGCCTGCATGGAGTTGGTTGGTCCGGGCATACTCATGAAGAAGCTGATGCCCGGCGTGGAAAGCCCCGGCATGTCTTCCGGTTTGAAGGTGCCCGGCTCCACGGCGCTGGCAACGCTGAACTGGACAGGACTGGTTGTGTCGGTCTGCTCGTGACGGTGATAGATGTCCATGTCACCGTACTCAAGACCGCAGGCCTCAAACAGTGCCTTGAGTTGGGTTCCAGTGAAATTCTGCCCGCTCTTTGCCAGTACGTTGATGACCACCACTTCCCGGGCTTCAGGACGGTTTGCGCCGGCCAATGGCTGACTTGAGCTGCGGACCGCCTGATCGCGACGGGCGGTATCCTCTTCCACTTCGGTAGTCACCGTGGGCGGCACGGACTCGCCCTGATCTTTGCTCGGGTGCCGAGGCTCATCGGATCTTTCGCTGCCAACAACCCTGGGTTCTCCGATAATAGCGTCGTCTGCTGCAGGCATTTCCGGTTCATCGTCAACCGCGCCCCACCCGGTATCGGACTGAAACGAGCTGCTGTCGGTCTCACTGGCGGCAAAATCCTCCGCGGCCTCTTCCGGCGCAGCTTCGTCTTGGGTCTCGTCCCTGGTACTGGAAACTATAGGGCGGGTAGGCTTCGGCTGCGGCTTCGCAAAACGGCTTTTTTCCGGCTTTACATAGCCGCGTTCTTCCAGTGTATCGCGGGAAATGGTGCGCGCCCCGCCATTGGGGAGCTCGGGATTGAAGTCCTTGTCGAGCGGGGAGTCGTCAAGGTCATCCGCCCCCATGCCGGAGGAAATGGCAATCGATTCCTTGCGGGCGCGCCGCATGCGGCGTAACCCGTCAATCACAATACCCAGAATAACCAGGATACCGATGGCAATTAACCATTCCCTAAGAGACATATTGGTGCTGTCCTGTTTGCAGATCAGATATCGTTGCTACTCTAAGAAAAGCCTGTAATGAATACAACGCAAACACAGGCCAGATGGCGTTTTTGTCATCTTTGCACGAACATTGACCGACGGGCATGATGTCAGGCTTCCGCCAATGCGGTCGCCTCTTCCACATCAACCGATACCAGTCGTGAACAACCCTGCTCATGCATGGTAACACCCATTAACTGATCGGCCATTTCCATGGCGATCTTGTTGTGGGTAATGTAGATGAACTGCACCTGTTTGGACATTTCCTTCACCAGGTTGGCATAACGTCCCACGTTGGCGTCGTCCAGAGGCGCGTCCACCTCGTCCAGCATACAGAACGGAGCCGGATTGAGCTGGAAAATCGAAAACACCAGCGCAATCGCCGTCAGAGCCTTTTCACCACCGGAAAGCAGATGGATCGTGCTGTTTTTCTTGCCCGGCGGCCGGGCCATGATCGCCACGCCGGTTTCCAGCAGATCTTCACCGGTCAGCTCCAGGTAGGCATTGCCGCCCCCGAATACTTTCGGAAACAGCGCCTGCAGGCCTCCGTTCACCTGATCAAAGGTTTCCTTGAAGCGCTGACGGGTTTCCCGGTCGATCTTGCGGATAGCCGTGTCCAGTGTTTCCAGGGCTTCCATCAGGTCTTCGTGCTGGCTGTCCAGGTAGGTCTTGCGTTCACTCTGTACCTGGTACTCCTCAATGGCAGCCAGGTTAATGGCCCCCAGGCGCTGGATCCGTGAGGCAAGCTTTTCCAGCTCATCGGCCCAACCCTTCTCGCTGGCGTCCTCCGGCAATGTCGAGAGGACTTCCTGCAGGCGGACATCCAGTTCTTCAAGCTGTTCCAGGTGGTTGCCGGCGCGGATTTCCAGTGCCTGGGACTCCATCTTCAGCTTTTCCAGATCGGCCCTGACGTCCTGGATGGTATGTTCTATGCGGCTGCGCCTTTGTTCCCTCTCACGCACTTCCTGATCGATTTCTTCAAGCGCATCCCGCGCTACGCCCAGTTTTTCCTCTTCAGCGAGACGACGATCCAGCAACCCTTCCAGCTGCATCTGCAGGTCTTCAATGGGCTCTTCCGCGTTTTCGCGGCTTTCCCGAAGGATGTCCAGACGTTCGTCGATTCGCTCTTTCTGCAGCTGCGTGCGCTCGATGGTCTGGTGCAGGCCGTCTCGCTGGCTGTTCAGGGACTGTAACTGGAGCTGCAACTGATGGGCATGGTCGCGATCATGCCGGGCCTCCTGGCGCAGCCGGTCCAGGTTTTCGCGCAGCAGGTCCCGGCGCTCAAGCAAGCGCTCTTTCTCTTCGTCAGAGTCTTCCGTGGAAGCGAGAGCCTGCTGCCATTCTTCCCGGGTTTCCTGCAGCTGTTCCTGCTGCTCTTCCAGGTTCATGGACACATCCGCCAGATCGTCGCGGATGCGCTGCAGGCGGGCATCAATCTGTTCCGCACGGGCTTTCAGACCACTGATCTTTGATGACAGCGTGGCCAGCTCCCGGTCGGCAGCCGCGAGGCGGGCCTGGGCTTCGTCTCTGGCAGCTTCCGCTCGTTCCGACCGTTCCAGCAAGCGGTCCAGGTTATCCGTTGCGGTTTCCAGGGCAGCCTCTGCCTGCTCCAGCTCCTCTGCCAGTGCGGTGACCTTTTTCTGACGCTCAATCACACCAACCTGTGCGGCATCGGAATCCGGCATCAGGATCCAGTCAGCCGACAGCCAGGCGCCCTCGCGCGTAATAATGCTCTTGCCTGTCTCCAGCGTGCTTTGGCGACCAAGGGCTTCCTCCATAGACTCCGCGGTCTCCACCAGCGCGAGCACGGAAGCCATACCACCGGCGCCGGTTACTTTGCCGGCAAGCCCTTCTGATGGCCCGGCACTGCCTGATTCACTGCTTACCAGCGCCAAGCCACGGGGGGCAGCGGCCATCTCCGATTGCACCGAACCCAGGCCCGGAACGCTGAGCCCCTGGGTGAACCGGCCGATCACCTGCTCTACCGCAAATTCCCAGCCATCCTCGATCCGGAGCTGCCTGGCCAGCCGCGGGCTGTTGCTCAGACCCCGCTCATTCAGCCACGCCTGCAGGGCATCGTCGTGGCCGCCCATCTGCTCTTCCAGCAATGCCTGCTGGGATTCCAGTGATGCTCTCAGGCTCTGGACCTGTTGGCGGGCGTCGGTTGTTGCCTGTTCGGCATCCCGCTGCTGGTGGCGCGCCTCCTGGAGCTCATCCTGAACTGCTTCGATTCGCTCCGAGGCTTCTTCCCGCTGCAATTCCAGGGTTTCCTGCTGCTCAAGGAAGTCATCCAGTTCGGCGCGGTCAAGCTGGCTCTCAAGCAGCTCCTGCTCGTCTTTGAGTCTTTGCTGACGGGTCAGTAGTTGTTCAATCGCGTTTTCCAGAGAGCGTATACGGGACTGCGCCAGTTCCGCCTGCCGACGGGAATCTGCCGAACGGGCACTGAAATCCTCCCAGTTATGCTGCCATTCACTCATGGCATCTTCGGCACTTTGAAGCTTTTCGCCGGACTCCTCGGATTTCAGCGTCAACGACTCCTGCTCGGGCTCCAGCATATCCAGGTCTGCCTGAATGCCGGACAGCTTTTCCTGGTCCTGCTCGAGCTCACGGGCCAGTTCGCGCTGGTTGGCCATGGCCTGGTCCAGTTCTGTGGCCGTCTGTCGGCTGCGTTCACGCTGGTGTTCCAGGCTCTGTTCGATGCGGGCTATGTCGGCACCGGCTTCGTAATAGCGGGCCTGGGCCCTGTTGAAGTGCTCGTTCCGCTCCTGATGGCTTCCCCGCAGGGATTCCAGGGAGGTTTCCAGACCGACACGCTCAGACAGCTGTTTTTCCAGTTCCAGTTCGGTATCGCGGATGCGGGAGCGCCAGGTTTGCAGGTCCTTGTCCAGGGTCTGCCAGCGCAGCACAGTCAGCTCGGCTTTCTTCTGGCGCTCTTCCTGCTTGTAGGCCTTGTACTTTTCAGCCGCCTGGGCCTGTCGCTCCAGGTGCTGCAACTGGCGCCCCAGCTCTTCCCGTAGATCGGTCAGGCGCTCAAGGTTCTCCTGGGTCCGGCGTATGCGGCTCTCGGTTTCCTTGCGGCGTTCCTTGTACTTGGAGATGCCCGCCGCCTCTTCGATATACACCCGCAGTTCCTCAGGCTTGGCTTCAATCAGCCGGGAAATCATGCCCTGTTCGATGATGGCGTAGCTGCGCGGACCCAGGCCGGTGCCCAGAAACAGATCGGTGATGTCGCGGCGACGGCATTTGGAGCCGTTGAGGAAGTATTCCGACTGACCTTCGCGTGAGACCCGGCGTCGGACCGAGATTTCGTTGAAGCGAACGAATTCACCGGGCGCCGAGCCGTCGCTGTTATCGAAGACCAGTTCGATAGATGCCTGGCCCACCGGCTTGCGGGCACTGGAGCCATTGAAAATGACGTCCGACATGGACTCACCACGGAGGTACTTGGCAGAGCTTTCACCCATGACCCAGCGCACGGCATCAATGATATTGGACTTGCCACAGCCGTTGGGGCCCACCACCGCGGTCATGTTGGAGGGAAAGGGTACCGTGGTAGGGTCCACGAAAGACTTGAAACCGGACAGTTTGATGGATTTCAGGCGCATGTCAGGTGCTCACCTCTTCCCTGAGAATACTCAATACCTGTTGGCGCTGATGCTCACCAAATTCGCAGATTGCCTGTTCCAGGCCGGGGGAATCACCGCGGACAGCGGCGTCAGCAAGCAGCCTGAAAAAGCGACCGGTTTCTTCCAGTTCGTCCCGGAAGTTCTCGAGGGCGACAAAATAGGTACGGCTGATGGCGGGCCGGAAGTTTTCCAGGGTCTCTTCCAGGAACGGGTTTTCTACCAGGCCGTAGGCGTAATGCATGACCCCGAACCCCGCGTCTATCACCTGCTCCGCCGCGTCGCCGCCAGAGGAGTTCAGCGCATCGATCACCGCCTGCAGCTCACGTACCTGCCCCATGACGCCGGACAACTGCTGGCCGGACCAGCGCTCAAGCACCTTGCGCCCCAGCATGCACAGCAGGTCGATATAGATATCGTAGAGGCTGTTCACCAGTTCCGGAGTCAATCGGGAAACCACCGCGCCCCGGCGGGGGAAAATCTCCACCAGATGGCGGCGCTGCAGAATCAACAGGGCTTCGCGAACGGAGCCGCGGCTGACGTTGAGTTCTCCGGCTACCTTGAGCTCCTGGATCCGTTCGCCCGGCCTGAGATCACCGGTCACAATGCGCTGCCCGATGTGCTGGGCTATCTGCTCGGAAAGACTTTCGGGGGCCTGAAACCTCATAAAGTTCGTCGCTCACTCGCTACTTGGCAGCAAAGAATAAGCGCAGAAGTTTACCACAGGCACAGACCAGCCCAAGGCCCTTGTCCGACATTTTAACGATCCGGCTGGCACGGCAAACTACTGCCGGTTTGTTGACACACTGTTCACTTTCACCCTCAAAACTTCTATAAATCACTTTATAACTAATTTACATGTCGTTGGTTTTATGGCTTATTACCATATTGGCCAAATATTTGCTTAAAGTAGAAAAAATATCTTTAACAGGTCGCGTAGAGTGAAAAATATCCCGAGGATCAACAAGTCTGGCCCCCAACCCCAGAAGCTGGCCGCGCTCAGGCAGGCTCACCGGGAGTGGAGTGAGTCCCCGGACGTTCTTACCCGGCTTACCCGCAGGCTTTCGACAACGCTGAAGCTGGAAACCCAGCTGGCCATTCTGGCGGAAGAACTCAGCTCTGTGGTGCCCTTCGACTGCATGAACTACCGGCACCAGATAGCCGCCCGCGAATTTGTGTATGCCACCGGTATGGGTGGGCCTCATCGTTGCGATTATCGGCTCAACCTGGAGGGTAGTTTCTACGGCACCTTGTCTCTCAGCCGGCGCCAGAAATTTACCGAGCAGGAACTGGAAGGGATTGAACTGATGCTGGCTGCGGCCATCTGCCCGGTTCGCAATGCCTGCCAGTTCATTGCCATCGAACAGGCCGCACTGACAGACTCCCTGACCGGAGTACCCAACAAACGGGCCATGGACGAGGTTCTGGCGCGCGCATGCTCCCTTGGCGACCGCCATGGAGATAACTATTCACTGATTCTGTGTGATCTGGACCACTTCAAGGACGTTAACGATCAACATGGCCACGTAGTGGGAGATCACATCCTGAAGCTGGCAGCAGCCGAGCTGGAAAAGGCGGTGCGGAATTCGGACAGCGTTTATCGCTTCGGCGGCGAGGAGTTTGCCATCCTCCTGCCTCATACAGACGAATGCCATGCCCGGGCCGTTGCCGACCGGATTCTCGAGTATATCAGGAGCATTTCCGTGAACTGTGGTGATGTCGATGTGTCGGTCACCACCAGTTGTGGCGTCGCCCAGCGCCTTCCTGATGAAAGCGCGGATCAATGGCTGGCCCGCGCCGACGAAGCCCTGTACCGGGCGAAAGACCACGGTCGTAACTGCACCCGGGTTTTCGCCGTTATCGGAAACTGATTATCGCTTCGGCGATTTGCGGGTTGGTGGCTTGCGGGCCGGTTTCTGATCAGGACCTGAGCTATCAACCTGCCAACGGGGATTGCCGGATTTCCGCGGTGCGGAACTTGGCTGCTTCCGGCGCTGTCGATCATGAATCTTCTGCTCAGAGGGCGTTTTCGCGGGAATCTCAACCGGCTGCAAATCCACCGACTTGCTGAGCGAGTCTACCGCCTTCTGGTCCAGTTCTTCCCATTTGCCAACCGTCAGTCGGCTGGGCAGGAAAATCGGCCCGTAGCGTACCCGCTTGAGACGACTGACACGAACGCCCTGAGACTCCCACAGCCGCCGAACCTCCCGGTTACGTCCCTCCAGCAGGGTGACGTGGAACCATTGGTTGATCCCCTTGCCGCCGGCTTCAGTGATGTCGGAAAATTTCGCCATGCCATCATCCAGCAAGACACCCTCTGAAAGCCGCTTGATCATGGCTTCGTCTACCTCACCAAACACCCTCACCGCGTATTCACGGTCAATCTGGCGAGAGGGGTGCATCAACCGGTTGGCGAGTTCGCCGTCGGTGGTGAACAGCACCAGTCCGGTGGTATTGATATCAAGGCGGCCGATCGCAATCCAGCGATGGTCACGAAGCCTGGGGAGGCTGTCGAAGACAGTCGGGCGACCTTCCGGGTCCCGTCGTGTGGTCACTTCACCTTCCGGCTTGTTGTAGATCAGCACGCGCCGGAGCACTTCGGCACCGGCAGTGATATCAAGGCGCTTGCCATCCAGTTCAATACGATCACTGACCGACGCTTTCTGCCCTGGCGCCACTGGCTGTCCATTAACCACCAGACGCCCGGCCTCAATCCAGCCCTCGACTTCCCGGCGTGACCCCACACCGGCTCTGGCCAGCAACTTCTGAATGCGTTCCGGGGCGGAAGCTGTGCTTTCTTCCGGCTGTTTCTTTTCCGGCTTTCGGGGGCGATCTGCCGCCATGAATCTTTCCTTAACAAGTGGCTGATGCCGGCGGCATCAGTGAAGTGTCTGCCCTGGGGAGGACTCCGGTGATGTTTCCCCGTCGTCGTCACCAGTATCGCGGGCGGGAGATTCAAACTCGATCTCCGCCTGTATGTTCTTCTCAATCTCCCGACCTATTTCTTCCAGATCCCGGATTTCGGAAAGCGGAGGTAGCTGGTCCAGCCCCTCCAGGTTGAAATAATCCAGGAACTGTTTGGTGGTGGCGTACATCGCCGGCCGGCCAGGCACATCCCGATGCCCGACCACCCGCACCCATTCTCGCTCAAGCAATGTGCGAACGATGTTGCTGCTGACGGTTACGCCACGGATATCCTCAATTTCACCCCGGGTAATGGGCTGGCGATAGGCCACCAGAGCCAGCGTTTCCAGCAATGCCCGGGAATAACGCTGGGGTTTCTCCTCGAATAACCGCCCTACCCAGGGCGCGTATTCTTCCCTGACTTGCAGCCGATACCCGCTGGCCACTTTCTTCAGCTCAAAGCCCCGCCCCTGGCAGGATTGCTCCAGCAACACCAGCACATGCTCCATGATCTGGCGGGCCGGGCGTTCGTCTTCTTCAAACAGTTCCCGCAACTGCTCTACCGACATCGGTTTGCCTGCAGCCAGCAGGGCCGCTTCGGTAATCGCCTGAATCTTTTTGAGGTTTTCTTCGTTCATGGTTCCACTACCAGGTATCGGATTGCACGATGCCAGACTGTCAGCGGGACGCTCTGGCCCTGACATGAATCGGGCCGAGAACTTCGGCCTGCACCACCTCGATCAGCTGCTCCTTGACCAGCTCAAGAGTCGCCAGGAAGCTGACGACAACACCCAGTCGCCCCTCTTCCGGTGTAAACAGGCTCTCGAACGTCACGAACTGGTCGTCCCGCAACACCGACAGGATCGCCGACATGCGCTCGCGGGTGGACAGCCGCTCTTTCTCAACGTGGTGGCTGGTGAACAGGTCCGCCCGTTTCAGTACACCCTGGAGTGCCAGCAGAATTTCCCGCAGATCCACATCCGGATGCGGCTGGCTGGAGGGCATTTTCGGCAATGCCGCCGAGCCCGTAAAATTGTCCCGTTCCAGCCGCGGCATCTGGTCAATGTCTTCGGCCGCCTGCTTGAAGCGCTCGTACTGCTGCAAGCGGCGGATCAGCTCGGCCCTGGGATCAATCTCCTCTTCGTCCTCGGTTTCCTGCCGCGGCAGCAGCATCCGGGATTTGATCTCCGCCAGGGTGGCCGCCATCACCAGGTATTCTGCAGCCAGCTCAAACCGCATGGCTTCCACGGCGCCAATGTAATCCATGTACTGCTTGGTGATTTCGCTGACATCGATATCCAGAATATCCATGTTCTGGCGCCGGATAAGGTACAACAACAGATCCAGCGGCCCTTCAAACGCTTCCAGGAATACCGCGAGGGCATCAGGTGGTATGTACAGGTCACGTGGCAGGTCAACCACCGGTTTACCGGAGACCCGTGCCAGCGGCGCCGGCTCAGCGACCGGAACGGGTGCCTCCACCCCCTCCTCAGCCGCTGTTTTGCCTGCGGTATCGTCTGTCATGGTGTCTCCAGAATCGTCATCATCGATGCTCAGCGGTAGCTCAACCCCATGGCCGCCCGGACGTCCTCCAGGGTATCCCGTGCCGCGTCCCGGGCATGCTCACAACCCTCTTCAATAATGGCGTGGACCAGGTCCGGATTACTCTCATACTCCCGGGCACGCTCATGCAGCGGGCGCTGTTCCTCGATGATCGAGTCAATCAGTGGCTTCTTGCATTCCAGGCAGCCAATGCCCGCGCTGCGGCACCCGGTTTGCACCCATTCCTGGGTATCGGAATCGGAATACACTTTGTGCAGTCCCCACACCGGGCACTTTTCCGGTTCGCCCGGATCCGTCCGACGCACACGCTGCGGGTCGGTCTGCATGGTACGGACCTTCTGGGCAACGCTGTCCGGGTCCTCTCGCAGACCAATGTAGTTGTTGTAGGACTTGGACATTTTCTGGCCATCCAGCCCTGGCATCTTCGATTCCGGTGTCAACAACGGCTGAGGCTCGGGAAGGATCACCTTGCCGCCTCCTTCAATGTAGCCGTACAGCCGCTCACGATCTCCCAGGGAGATATTCTGCTGTTCCTTGAGCAGGGCCCTGGCAGTTTCCAGCGCCTCCATATCGCCTTCTTCCTGGTAGCGTTTCTTCAGAGTGCGGTAGAGCTTTGCATTCTTCTTGCCCATCTTGACGATGGCGCCCTCCGCCTGCTCTTCGAACCCCGGTTCACGACCATAGAGGTGGTTGAAGCGACGGGCAATTTCCCGGGTGATCTCCACGTGGGATACCTGGTCCGCGCCTACCGGCACCCGCCCTGCCCGGTACATGAGAATGTCCGCACTCTGCAGCAATGGGTAACCCAGGAAGCCATAGGTGGCCAGGTCTTTCTCCCGCAGCTTTTCCTGCTGATCCTTGTAGGTGGGGATGCGCTCAAGCCACCCCAGAGGCGTAATCATCGATAGCAGCAGGTGCAATTCGGCATGCTCTGGCACCTTGGACTGGATGAACATGGTGGACGAGCCGGGGTTAACACCCGCCGCCAGCCAGTCAATCACCATATCCCAGACGCTTTCCTGGATACCGCTGGGGTCGTCGTAGTTTGTGGTCAGTGCGTGCCAGTCCGCGACAAAGAAGAAGCACTCGAATTCATGCTGGAGTTTTACCCAGTTCTTCAGAACACCGTGATAATGGCCAAGGTGCAACTTGCCGGTGGGACGCATGCCGGACAAAATCCGTTGCTGGGAATCGACAGAACTCAAAGCATGAACTCCTTCTGTTTATAGGAAACAGCCATCATATTGCAGGCTGACCGGGCATTATAGTCTTATGTGCCCCCCGGCGTTAAGGTACCTTTCAAAAACCTGCCACTGGCGCCTGAAAACAAAAAGCCCCCGGCAGTCCGCAAGGCAGACCCGGGGGCTCTCTTTAAACCGGCGGTATTTTACCAGCCAGTCACTTCTTTCAGGGCCTTGCCAATTTCGGCCAGGCTACGCACGGTCTTGACACCGGCATCGTTCAGGGCAGCGAACTTCTCGTCTGCCGTACCCTTACCACCGGAGATGATCGCACCGGCGTGGCCCATACGCTTGCCCGGAGGCGCTGTCACACCAGCGATGTAGGCAACCACTGGCTTGGTGACATTTTCCTTGATGAAGGCAGCGGCTTCTTCCTCGGCGGTACCGCCGATCTCGCCGATCATCACGATGGCCTCTGTCTGAGGGTCGTCCTGCAGCAGTTGCAGGATATCGATAAAGTTGGAGCCCGGAATCGGGTCACCACCGATACCAACACAGCTGGACTGACCGTAGCCGAAGTCCGTGGTCTGCTTGACCGCTTCGTAAGTCAGGGTACCTGAACGGGACACAATGCCCACTTTGCCCGGCTTGTGAATATGGCCCGGCATAATACCGATCTTGCTCTCACCCGGCGTGATCACACCCGGGCAGTTCGGCCCGATCATGCGAACGCCTTTGCGATCGACATACTCTTTTGCGTAGAGCATGTCGATGGTCGGGATACCCTCGGTAATGCACACAATCAGCTCGATGCCAGCGTCTGCGGCTTCGATGATGGCGTCTTTGCAGAACGGAGCCGGTACATAAATAACGGTGGCTTCTGCACCGGTCTTCTCGACCGCTTCACGTACGGTGTTGAATACCGGCAGACCAAGATGCTCGGTGCCGCCCTTTCCGGGGCTGACGCCGCCTACCATTTTGGTACCGTACTCAATGGCCTGCTCAGAATGGAAAGTACCCTGTGCGCCGGTAAAGCCCTGGCAGATAACTTTGGTGTCTTTGTTGATCAGGATGCTCATTATTTACCCCCCGCGGCTTTAACAACTTGCTCTGCCGCATCGGACAGACTGGTGGCAGCGATGATGTTCAGGCCACTGTCGGCGAGTACTTTTGTGCCCTTATCGGCATTGTTACCTTCCAGACGCACAACCACAGGAACCTTGACGCCGACGTCTTTCACGGCACCAATAATGCCCTCGGCAATCATGTCACAGCGCACAATGCCGCCGAAGATGTTAACCAGAACCGCCTTGACGTTGGTGTCAGAAAGAATGATCTTGAACGCTTCGGAAACGCGTTCCTTGGTAGCCCCGCCGCCAACATCCAGGAAGTTGGCAGGCTGGCCGCCGGACAGCTTGATGATGTCCATGGTACCCATGGCCAGACCAGCGCCGTTAACCATGCAACCAATGTTGCCGTCCAGCGCTACGTAGTTGAGCTCCCACTTTGCCGCTTCCGCTTCCCGGGAATCTTCCTGGGAGGGATCGTGCATATCGTGGATCTTCTTCTGGCGATACAGGGCGTTACCGTCAACACCGATCTTGGCATCCAGGCAGTGCAGGTCGCCGGCTGGCGTGATAACCAGCGGGTTGATTTCCAGCAGCGCGAGGTCGCAGTCTTCAAACAGCTTTGCCAGGCCCAGGAAAATCTTGGTGAACTGGCCAATCTGCTTGCCTTCCAGGCCCAGCTTGAACGCCAGTTCGCGGCCCTGGTATGGCTGTGCGCCTACCAGTGGATCAACTTCGGCCCGCAGGATTTTCTCCGGGGTTTCTTCAGCCACTTTCTCGATCTCGACACCACCCTCGGTGGACGCCATGAACACGATGCGACGGCTGCCACGGTCAACAACGGCACCCAGGTAAAGCTCCTGGTCGATGTCGGTAAGGGACTCGACAAGGATCTTGCTGACCGGCTGGCCGTTTTCGTCCGTCTGGTAGGTCACCAGTTTCTCGCCAAGCCATTTTTCGGCGAAGGCACGGATCTCATCTTTGCTCTTGACCAGCTTTACGCCGCCGGCTTTGCCGCGGCCACCAGCGTGTACCTGGGCCTTTACAACCCAGGCGTCGCCGCCGATTTCGTCAGCAGCAGCCACTGCTTCCTTGGGGGTATCGCAGGCAATGCCCTTGGATACTGGCAGGCCATATTCAGCGAACAGCTGTTTGCCCTGATATTCATGCAAATTCATAGTCAATGTCCCGAATTAAAAATTCCTGGTTTGCGTTACTTCTTTTTCTTGCGGTTGGCGATGTGAATAGCACCACCAGCCACGCCCAGAGCTGCTTCGTGCACTGACTCAGACAGAGTCGGATGTGCAAAACAGGTCAGGGCCAGATCTTCGGCACTGGAACCAAACTCCATGGCGATAACGCCCTGGGCAACGATTTCAGAAGCCTGGGGACCTACCACGTGGAAGCCGAGAATCCGGTCAGTTTTCGCATCAGCGATGATCTTGACCATACCGGTTGCCGAATTTGCTGCCATGGCGCGGCCATTGGCGGCAAACGGGAAGGTACCAACATTGTATTCCTCGCCTTCGGCTTTGAGCTGCTCTTCGGTCTTGCCGACCCAGGCAACTTCCGGAAAGGTGTAGACCACGTTGGGGATGCAATCGTAGTTCACCTGAGGTTTATGGCCGGCGATCCGCTCTGCCACCATGACGCCCTCTTCTGACGCCTTATGGGCCAGCATTGGGCCACGAACCACATCACCAACGGCCCAGACACCCGGCGCTTCGGTTTTACACGTATCATCCACGAAAATGAAACCACGCTCATCCATCTGGACACCAGAGTCTTCAGACAGCAGGTTATCCGTATACGGGCGACGGCCAACGGCGACAATCAGCTTGTCGAACTTGGCTTCCTGCTTGCCCTTGGCATCCTCATAGGTGACGTTGACCAGTTTGCGCTTCACTTCCGCACCGGTCATACGGGCGCCCAGCACTATGTTGAGCCCCTGTTTCTGGAACTGCTTCAGCGCATCCTTGGCAATCTGCTGGTCAATGGTCGGAAGGAAGGTGTCCACAGCTTCGAGTACCGTTACTTCTGCACCCAGGCGGGCCCATACGCTACCAAGCTCCAGGCCGATGATGCCGGCACCGATAACACCAAGACGCTTGGGTACTTCGGTGAATTCCAGTGCGCCTTCGGAGTCGACAATGTGCTCACCATCAAAAGGCGCGGGCGGAATCTGGATCGGCTTGGAACCCGTAGCGATAATAACGTTATCAGCCTCATAGGTTTTGGTCTTACCATCCTTGTCCGTCACCTCAACCTTGCGGTTGGCCATCAACTTGCCGTGACCATAGATCGGTGTAACACCATTAGCTTTGAACAGCCCGCCAATGCCACCGGTGAGCTGGTTCACGATGCCTTCCTTGCGCTCCATCATCTTGCCGATGTCCATCTTGACATCTTTTGCAATGATGCCCTGATCCGCAAAACCGTGGCTGGCCTCCTCGTACTTGTGGGAAATCTCCAGCAACGCCTTGGAAGGAATACAGCCCACATTCAGGCAAGTACCGCCGAGCCGGTTCTTGCCTTCCTTGTCAGTCCAGGATTCGATGCACGCGGTTTTCAGGCCCAGTTGAGCTGCCTTGATGGCGGCAACATAGCCGCCAGGGCCAGCGCCAATGACGATTACGTCGTACTTGTCAGACATGTTTTATCCCGTTTTCCAATTCGTTAAGTGTCGGCTCAGACGTCCAGCAGAATGCGCGCCGGATCCTCAAGCATTTCCTTGATGGCCACCAGGAACTGTACCGCTTCCTTGCCATCGATCATGCGGTGGTCATAGGAAAGAGCCAGATACATCATCGGCTGAATTTCCACCTTGCCGTTCACCGCCATCGGCCGCTCCTGGATCTTGTGCATGCCCAGAATGGCTGTCTGTGGCGGATTCAGGATCGGCGTGGAAATCAATGATCCAAAAATACCACCGTTGGTAATGGTGAAGGTGCCACCGGTCATCTCTTCGATGCCAAGCTTGCCTTCTTTGGCCTTGGTACCGTACTCAACAATCTTCTTTTCGATACCCGCAAGACCAAGTGCATCAGTGTCGCGCAAGACAGGGACAACCAGGCCACGGTCGCTTGAAACGGCAATACCGATATCCTGGTAGCCATGGTAGACCATGTCGTTACCGTCAATAGAGGCATTCACGGCAGGGAAACGTTTCAGAGCCTCGGTGGCAGCCTTGGTGAAGAACGACATGAAGCCAAGCTTGACTCCGTGACGCTTCTCGAAGCTTTCCTTGTACTGCTTGCGCAGCTCCATGACCGGGCCCATGTTCACTTCATTAAACGTAGTGAGCATGGCAGCGGTTTGCTGGGCATTGACCAGGCGCTTGGCAATGCTCGCGCGCAGACGGGTCATCGGCACACGCTTTTCAGGGCGCTCACCGGAGCTCACGTCCACCTGGGGCATATCACCAGCAGGCTTGGCCGAAGGAGCTGACGTAGTACCTGAGGACTTACCAGCATCTATATGATTCTGAACGTCTTCCTTGGTAACACGGCCATCTTTTCCGGTACCTTCAACGGCCTCCGGCTTGATGTTGTTCTCTTCTGCCAGCTTGCGGGCAGCCGGGCTAAGAATGGCTTCGCCAGAGGATCCGGCAGTCGTTTCAGACGATGTTTCAGCCGCCTCTTCCTTCTTGCCTTCCTCTTTCTTGCCTTCATCCTTGGCGGCAGGCTTTGATTCGCCAGTGGCGCCTTCCTTGAACTTGCCGACCACCTCACCGCTTTCTACGGTGTCGCCTTCGCCCTTTAGTATTTCCTCAATAACGCCGTCAGCCGGAGCAACCACTTCGAGCACAACCTTGTCGGTTTCAATATCGACAATCAGCTCGTCACGTGAACAGGCTTCGCCAGGCTGTTTGTGCCAGGTCGCGACGGTGCCTTCTGCGACCGACTCTGGGAATACGGGGGCTTTTATTTCAGTTGACATCTCGGGTCCTTAGTTCGGTAGCTCGTCAGATTTCAAACGCGTCGTTAACCAGTTTTTTCTGCTCTTCAATGTGGACTGACATGTGTCCACAAGCCGGAGCAGCAGAAGCATCACGACCGGCGTACTGAAGATACAACTTGGGATTGTGGCGATGCAGTGCATTTCTCATGTGATGCTGACTGCAGTACCAGGCACCCTGGTTCATGGGCTCTTCCTGACACCAGACTACATGCTTGAGCTTAGTGTGCTGGCTCAGGAGCTCATCCAGGTCATCCCCCGGGAATGGATACAGCTGCTCAATACGAACGATAGCGACATCATTCCGCTCGTCAGCTTTCTTGCGCTCCAACAGGTCAAAATAGACCTTGCCGCTGCACAGTATCAGGCGACTGACTTTTTTCGGGTCTGAAGGCTCTTTCTCCGGCAGAATTGTCTTGAAAGTGCCGGATGTCAGATCGTCAAGATCCGAGGTTGCCTCTTTATGCCGCAACAGACTCTTCGGCGTGATGGCGACCAACGGCTTGCGCAGCGGACGCTTGACCTGACGGCGCAGCATGTGAAAAACCTGCGACGGAGTTGTCGGCACACATACCTGAATATTGTGCTCGGCAGAAAGCTGAAGGAAGCGTTCAAGGCGAGCTGAGCTGTGCTCAGGCCCCTGACCTTCATAACCATGAGGCAGCAGCAGGGTCAGACCACACAGGCGACCCCATTTGTGCTCGCCACTGGTCAGGAACTGGTCTATCACCACCTGAGCACCGTTGGCAAAGTCGCCGAACTGGGCCTCCCAGACTACCAGGCCCTTTGGAGCGGTCGTTGAATAACCGTATTCGAAGGCCATCACGGCTTCTTCGGACAGCAGCGAGTCATAGATCTCGAAATCGGGCTGATCCTCGGCCAGATGCTCCAGGGCAATATGGGTCGAGCCGTCCTTCTGGTTGTGCAGAACCGCATGACGGTGAGAGAAGGTACCGCGCCCTACGTCCTGCCCGGTAATACGGACCGGGTGCCCTTCATTGATCAGCGTGGCGTAGGCCATGATCTCGCCATAGCCCCAATTGATGGGCAGTGCGCCGGCTGTCATCTTCTCGCGATCAGTGATGATCTTGGATACCTGGCGCTGAATGCTGAAGCCCTCGGGCACGTGGGTCAGCTTTTTGCCAAGCTTCTGGATCGTCTTCAGAGCAACACTGGATTTGCACTTCGCTGTCCATTCGTGGCCCAGATAGGGGGTCCAGTCTACGTACAGCTCCTTGTTAGGTTCCTTGACCAGCGCCTTGACCACATGGTCGCCCTTGTCCAGCTCATCACGGTAATCCAGCTCGATCTGCTTGGACTCTTCCTCGGTAATAATTCCGTCCGCCACCAGCTTTTCAGCGTAGAGGTTACGAGTCGTTGTCAGCTTGCGAATTTTGTCATACATCACCGGCTGGGTAGCAGCCGGCTCATCCGCCTCGTTGTGGCCACGGCGGCGATAGCAGACCAGGTCAATGACCACGTCATTCTTGAATTCATGACGATAATCCATGGCCATCTGGGTCACAAACATGACCGCTTCAGGATCATCCGCATTCACGTGCAGAATCGGGGCCTGAACCATCTTGGCCACATCGGTGCAGTATTCCGTAGAGCGGGCATCTTCCTGTTTGCTGGTGGTGAAACCGACCTGGTTGTTAATGACGATATGGATGGTTCCACCAACACCGTAGCCCCTGGTCTGGGACATCTGGAAGGTTTCCATGACCACGCCCTGCCCTGCAAAGGCTGCGTCACCGTGCATGATAATGGGTACACACTGGGTGCCGTTGGGATCTTCACGACGGGTCTGGCGGGCACGAACAGAACCCACAACCACTGGCGAGACAATTTCCAGGTGTGACGGGTTAAAGGCCAGCGCCAGGTGGATTTCACCACCTTCAGTCATCACGTTGGATGAAAAACCCTGGTGGTATTTGACGTCACCGGAGCCGGAATCCGCGAGCTTCTTGCCCTCGAATTCGTCAAACAGTTCTTTCGGGTTTTTGCCGAGGGTGTTTACCAGAACGTTCAGGCGGCCACGGTGTGCCATGCCCAGCACGATTTCCTTGGCACCATAGCTACCCGCACGCTGGATAAGCTCATCAAGGCAGGGGATGAGAGTTTCGGCACCTTCAAGGCCAAAACGCTTCACGCCCGGATAGCGGGAACCCAGATACTTCTCCAGGCCCTCTGCAGCCGTGAGACGCTCCAGAAGATGTTTGCGGGTACCGGCCTCGTAGTTGGGCCTGGAACGAACCGGTTCCATCCGTTGCTGGAACCAGCGTTTGATCCGCGTATCCACAACGTGCATGTACTCGGCGCCAATACTTCCACAGTAAGTCTCACGCAGACCACCCACAATTTCTTTGAGCTTCATGGTCTCGGAACCGAAGTTCAGAGAGCCGGTCTGGAACTCGAGGTCGTAATCCGCCTCGGAGAGCTCATGGAACGAGGGGTCGAGGTCTTCCACCTGGGGACGATTCCAGACCCCGAGAGGGTCAAGCCTGGCTTCCTGATGGCCACGAAAACGAAAGGCGTTGATCAGCTGGAGTACACGAATCTGCTTCTTGTCCGCATCCGCCGTTGCGCTGGCAGGCACACCGCTGGAGGCAAGGAAACGCTGATTACGGGAAATGTGCTCGAACTGTTGACGTATAGATGAGTGATCTATATCGCGGCCTTTGTAGCCATCCACACTGGGAAGTTTATCGAAGTAGCTGCGCCACTCTTCTGGAATGGCATTGGGGTCTGTCAGGTAGGTTTCGAAAAGCTGCTCAACATAGGCAAGATTTCCACCTTGGAGGTGGGAAGTCTGCCATAACTGCTCCATTATGCTTTCGTGCATTTTGAATAGCTCACCTTGGGCTGGTGCGGGGAGCTGGCTATGGTCGGCCAGGGGTAAATCTGAGTCAATACGGGTTTTTACGGGATCGACTGTGGCCACCACACCCAACAAGGATGTTTTCCGTTCCCCGGTGGTTATTATACTCAGCAAAGCCGCTGGGGAACTTTATAAGTTCCCGTCACGGCCTGCGTAGTGTGCACCCTGCTAAGACTTTTGACTATAAGCCTTTGGTTGAAGGGCCCGCCTCGTTGCGGGCCATCCCGGGTGCCGTGCTTGTCAGCACAGTATAGCGCGTGTGCCAGATTCTGCTTACGTCGCCCGCTGAAGCAGAAGATTGCGGATATGGCCGATTGCCCTTGTGGGGTTCAGGCCTTTGGGACAGACACTGACACAGTTCATGATGCCGCGGCAGCGGAATACGCTGAAGGGGTCATCCAGATTGGCAAGCCGTTCTTCCTGAGCCGTATCGCGGCTGTCCGCCAGGAAGCGGTAGGCCTGGAGCAGGCCGGCAGGACCGATGAACTTGTCCGGATTCCACCAGAACGACGGACAGGACGTGGAACAGCAGGCACAGAGAATACACTCGTACAGGCCATCCAGCTTCTCCCGATCTTCCGGAGATTGGAGACGTTCAATGGCAGGTGCCGGATTGTCGTTAACCAGGTACGGCATGACCTTTTCATACTGTTTGTAGAAAAGACTCATGTCGACCACCAGATCCCGAATGACCGGCAGCCCGGGCAACGGACGCAGAACCAGCTTGTTGTTCTTGACCACTTCCGACATCGGAGTGATGCAGGCAAGACCGTTCTTGCCATTCATGTTCATGCCATCAGAGCCACAAACACCCTCACGGCAGGAACGACGGTAGGCCATTGAAGGATCGCGCTCTTTAATGAGGTTCAGCACATCAAGGACCATCAGGTCCTTGCCTTCCGGAACCTCGACTTCCACGTCCTGCATGTAAGGCGCGTTGTCGGTTTCCGGGTTATAACGATAAAGGCTCACTAACATTTTGACGTCCCCCTCAGTAAGTCCGGACCTTCGGCTCAAACGTGTCAACTGTCTTCGGCGCAAAATTCACATCACGCTTACCGACACGCTTGTCTACCGGGTAATACATAGAGTGCTTGAGCCAGTTCTCATCGTCACGCTCGGTAAAGTCGTTACGGGCGTGGGCGCCGCGGCTTTCCTTACGTTCAAACGCGGAAATGGCGGTAGCCTGAGCCACTTCGAAAAGATTATCGAGTTCAAGCGCTTCGATACGAGCGGTGTTGAAGGCGTTACTGGTATCGGCCAGCTTGGTGTTACGAACACGCTCACCGATCGTCTCCAGCTTCTTGAGCCCCTCTTCCATGCTCTTACCGTCACGGAATACGCCAAAGTACAGCTGCATGCAACTCTGCAGGTCCTTGCGAACGTCGGCAACACTTTCACCTTCGGACGCACTGTTAAGGCGGTCAAGGCGAGCCATGGCATTCTTGATGTCCTGCTCGCTGGCGCCGTCAACCTCGAAGCCGCCACGGAGCTGTTCTTCAATATGCAGGCCAGCCGCACGGCCAAACACCACAAGGTCAAGCAGCGAGTTGCCACCCAGACGGTTGGCACCGTGTACGGATACGCAGGCCGCTTCGCCGCAGGCGAACAGACCCGGAATGGGCTTGTCTTTCCCGTTTTCGTCCTGGCTCAGAGCCTGACCGCCGACGTTGGTCGGAATGCCGCCCATCATGTAATGACAGGTCGGAACAACCGGAACCGGCTCTTTGACCGGGTCCACGTGTGCAAAGGTACGTGACAACTCACAGATACCCGGCAGACGCAGGTTCAGGGTTTCTTCACCCAAATGATCCAGCTTCAGCAGAACGTGATCTTTCTCCGGGCCACAGCCGCGGCCTTCAAGAATCTCGATGACCATCGAACGCGCGACAACGTCACGACCAGCCAGGTCTTTCGCGTTGGGAGCATACCGCTCCATAAAACGCTCACCCTCGGAGTTGATCAGATAACCACCCTCACCCCGGCAACCTTCGGTCACCAGCGTGCCGGCACCGTGAATGCCGGTGGGGTGGAACTGCCACATCTCCATGTCCTGCATCGGGAAGCCCGCACGCAGTGCCATGCCGATTCCGTCGCCGGTATTGATCAGGGCGTTGGTGGTAGAGGCGTAGATGCGACCCGCACCGCCGGTGGCCAGAACCGTTGCCTTGGCTTTGATGTAAGCCACTTCACCGGTTTCGATTTCAATCGCAACAACACCGACGACTTCGTCTTTGCTGTTCTTGACCAGGTCAACCGCGTACCACTCGTTCAGGAACGTTGTGCCACCTTTCAGGTTTGCCTGATACAGGGTGTGCAGCAATGCGTGCCCGGTACGGTCAGCAGCGGCACAGGTGCGCGCCGCCTGAGTGGGGTTGTCCGGACCCTTGGACTGGCCGCCGAACGGACGCTGATAGATACGGCCCTGCTCGGTACGGGAGAACGGCAGCCCCATGTGCTCAAGCTCAAAAACGGCCTGCGGGCCTACTGAACACATGTACTCGACGGCATCCTGATCGGCAATGTAGTCAGAGCCCTTGACGGTGTCGTACATGTGCCAGCGCCAGTCATCATTGGGATCGGCACTGGCTATCGCACAGGTAATACCGCCCTGGGCAGACACTGTGTGGGAACGTGTCGGAAACACCTTGGTGATACACGCAGTATTGACGCCGGATTCGGTCAGCTGAAGGGCGGCACGCATACCGGCACCGCCACCACCGATAACAATCGCGTCGTAAGACATGGTCTTGATATTAGCCATTAATTAAAGCCCCCAAAGAATCTGAATGCCCCAGACTACATACACGAACATTGTCAAACCACACAGTGCCTGAACCAGGAACCGGGGCAGAGTCGCCTTGATGTAATCCGTTGTTACTGTCCAGAGCCCCACCCAGGCATGCGCACCGATTGACAGCAGTGCGAGCAAGGTAAAGATGCGGAACCAGGTCTGATCGAAGAGTGCGGACCACGTCTCGTAATTGACGTCAGAGGTCAACATGAAACCGAACAGAAAAATTGTATACAGAGCAAGTACGTAGGCGGTCACGCGCTGGATCATCCAGTCGAATACGCCGCTGCGTCCGAGGTTCGTTACGCTGCTTACCATACCCAGACTCCTGCCAGAAGGATGAGAATAACGGAAATCACGACTGTGGCTTTCGCCGCGAGCCGGCCACTTTCAAGCTCTTCGCCGATGCCCATATCCATCAGCAGGTGTTTGATACCCGCAACCAGGTGGTACAGCAAGGCAGACAGAATGCCCCAGGTAATCAGCTTCGCAAGGAAACTGTCCAGCAATCCACTAACGCGGCTGAAGCCCTCTTCCCCGGACAGGGAAAGCTGAAGTCCGTACAGCATGAAAGCAACACCCACAAAAATGATGATGCCACTGACGCGATGCAGTATGGACGTGATGGCTGGCAGCGGAAAATGGAACTTGCCGAGATCGAGATTTACTGGTCGTTTGCTATTCACAGCGCTCTCACACTCTCTTTTGGACCCGCGGGCCGGAAGAACCGGATGCGGATGGTTGGTATGTAAGGATTATCGTGTTGAACGAATTCGGTACACGATTGCCTAAGGAGGGAGAAAAACCGGCAAGCGTTCTTTTGATATTGACGCTGCGGCCTAGTGTATCCCCGATTCCGGGATAGGGATTATAAGGAGTACCCCTGTCAATTACAAACGCACAACCTTGGTAAACCCCGTTAAATCAGGGCTTCGGACTCGCTATATAGATGATTGACAAATTCAATTCAGCCTCCGTTAAGGGCGTATTCCGGGTTTCCCTGATTTACAGTGAGTGTCAAATAATGGGTTTTATTGCCCCCTCCATTGACAAAAAAAGCCAACGCCCTATATTTTGCCGCCAGTTTTGCGATAATACGCGCCTTCTAGCGCATCCAAATGCTGATAAATAGGAGAGCACCATGACCGACAGGAAAGCCACGCTTTCGGTGGGTGACAAGTCCATCGAGCTACCGATCTACTCGGGCACCGTCGGCCCTGACGTCATTGACGTGAGAAGCCTGGTCCAGGAAGGCGTCTTTACTTACGACCCCGGATTTGTGTCCACTGCCGCCTGTGAATCACAGATCACCTACATTGACGGCGCCAACGGTGTTCTCCTGCACCGGGGCTACCCGATCGAGGAACTGGCTGAAAATTCGGACTACCTCGAAGTCTGCTACCTGCTGCTCAATGGCGAGCTGCCCACCCCGGAAGAAAACAGGAAATTCCACGAAACGATCAAAAGCCACACCATGCTGCATGACCAGATGCGCAACTTCTTCCAGGGCTTCCGCCGGGATGCGCATCCAATGGCCATCATGTGTGGCGTAGTCGGGGCGCTTTCCGCGTTCTATCACGACCAGATGGACGTTACCAATGCCCATCAGCGTGAAATTACTGCACACCGCCTGGTTGCCAAAATGCCGACCATTGCGGCCTGGTGTTACAAGTACAGTATTGGCCAGCCGTTCGTGTACCCCCGCAACGACCTGTCCTACGCCGAGAATTTCCTGCAGATGATGTTTGGCGTTCCCTGCGAGGAGTACAAGCCGAACCCAATCCTGGCCAAAGCCATGGACAAGATTTTCATCCTGCACGCGGACCACGAGCAGAATGCGTCCACCTCCACGGTACGTCTCGCCGGCTCTACCGGCGCCAACCCGTACGCGTGCATTGCCTCCGGCATTGCTGCCCTTTGGGGCCCGGCTCACGGTGGCGCCAACGAAGCGGTTCTGGACATGCTCGCGGAAATCGGCGACGAGGCCAATATCGAGAAGTTCATTGCCAAGGCCAAGGACAAGGACGACCCATTCCGCCTGATGGGCTTTGGTCACCGGGTTTACAAGAACTTCGACCCGCGCGCCAAAGTCATGGCGGAAACGGCTTACGAAGTGCTGACCGAACTGGGCCTGGAGAACGACCCATTGCTGCGAATTGCCCAGCGACTGGAAAAAATTGCACTGGAAGACGAATATTTCGTCCAGCGTAAGCTTTACCCGAACGTGGACTTCTATTCCGGCCTGATTCTCAAGGCAATCGGCATCCCGACGTCCATGTTCACCGTCATCTTTGCCCTGTCCCGCACCATTGGCTGGTTCTCCCACTGGAACGAGATGGTCAGCGGCGATTATCGCATTGGCCGTCCGCGCCAGTTGTACACCGGCGAAGAAGCCCGGAAATATCCGGAAAAATAGGCAAAACCGGGTTATCAAACCCGCTATCAAAAAAGGCCGCTGCACAGCGGCCTTTTTTGTGTCTGCTCATTCTGTAATGATTAAGGCTGATTTCCCAATAATAACCAAAGTCCGGAGACAGACTGTATGAGCGTAACCGCAGCATTTATCGGCCTGGGCATCATGGGTTATCCCATGGCCGGCCATCTCGCAAACGCAGGAATCGACGTAAGGGTCTGGAACCGTAGCGCCGAAAAATCCGCTACCTGGGCCGGTAAATACCCGGGCAAAGCCTGCGACTCTATCGCCAGCACCGTGATGGAAGCCGACTTCGTATTTACCTGCGTCGGCGCTGACCACGACCTTGTGGAAGTCTTCGAGGGGCCCGAGGGCATCATCGCCAATGCCAAGCCCGGCGCCATTCTGGTGGATCACACCACGGCTTCTGCAGGCATTGCCGAACAGCTGGCGCAGCTTGCCAGGGCACGCAATCTTGAATTTATCGATGCACCTGTCTCCGGCGGCCAGCAAGGGGCTGAAAACGGCAAGCTCACGATCATGTGCGGCGGCGAAAATGATCCCTTCTCGCAAGCGAAGCCACTGATGGAGCATTATTCCAAGGCCCTGAACCTGATGGGCCCGGTTGGCAGTGGCCAGAAGACCAAGATGGTCAACCAGATTGCCATCGCCGGCCTGGTACAGGGACTGTCCGAGGCGCTTCACTTTGCAGAGCAGGCAGAGCTCGATGTACGCAAAGTCGTGGATGTTATCTCTAAGGGTGCAGCCCAGTCATGGCAGATGGAAAACCGCTCCGGCACCATGATTGACGGCGAATTCGAGCATGGGTTTGCCGTTGACTGGATGCGTAAGGACCTGGCGATCTGCCTGGAGGAAGCGCGCAAGAATGGAGCCCGGCTGCCGGTTGCGGCGCTGGTGGATCAGTTTTATGGGGATGTTCAGCAGATGGGCGGGAAACGCTGGGATACTTCATCGCTGATTCAGCGGCTACGCAAGAAATCCTGACGTTCACTTTGCAACAAACGGCAGGATGGTGAGGAACCACCCTGCCGTTTTTCTTTCAAGCCATCACTTTTCTTTCGGCTGCCACTTTCCGTTCACATACCACGCCGACCAGCCCGTCGCCTTGCCTTCTTTCTCCGACATGACGTACTGCTCCTTGGTCTTGCGGCTGTAACGGATCACCGTCGGGTTGCCCTCGGGATCACGCTCCGGCGCTTCCATCAGGAAATCGTACTTGGGATCAATTTCCTTGCGATGAGGCTTGATCTCCATCACCAGCGGCGGGCGCGTTTCCCGGTTCTTGGGAAACTTGCTGGCCGCCAGGAACAGCCCTGAGGCGCCATCACGCAGCACATAGGTGTCGTCCACCTTCTGGCACTGCAGTTCCGGCATGGGCACCGGGTCCATCTTGGGCGGCGCCGGCTCGCCGCTCTTGAGCAGCTTGCGGGTATTCTTGCACTCCGGATTGGTGCAGCCGAAATACTTACCGAAACGGCCGGTCTTGAGTTGCATTTCGGAACCGCACTTGTCGCACTCCAGGGTCGGCCCTTCATAACCTTTTATGCGGAAAGTGCCCTTCTCCACTTCATAACCGGAGCAATCGGGATTATTACCGCACACATGCAGTTTGCGGGTTTCATCCACCAGGTAGCTGTCCATGGCGGTTCCGCACTTCGGACAGCGGCGCTTCTTGCGCAACAGGCGGCTTTCGCCCTCACCTTCCACATCTTCATCAGCACTGACCACTTCGTCGCCGGAAACCAGGTTGATGGTGGTCTTGCAACGCTCCTTCGGTGGTAGCGAATAACCGGAACAACCCAGGAATACACCGGTACTGGCTACCCGGATCTGCATCGGGCGACTGCAGGTCGGGCACGGGATGTCTGTTTCTGTCGGCGTGTTGGCCCGCATACCACCGTCTTCGCCGCCCTCGGCCGTTTCCAGTTGCTGGCGGAACCGGGCGTAGAAATCGTTCAGGACCTTTTTCCAGTCCACCTCACCGCCGGCAATTTCATCCAGCTCGTCTTCCATCCTGGCGGTGAAGTCAAAATCCATCAGATTCGGGAAGGATTCGGACAGCCGTTCGGTAACAATCTCGCCCATCTTTTCGGCATAGAAACGGCGGTTCTGCAGTCGAACGTAACCACGGTCCTGGATGGTGGAAATGATTGAGGCGTAAGTTGAGGGCCGGCCGATGCCCTGCTTCTCCAGCTCTTTGACCAGACTGGCTTCGGTGTAACGCGGTGCCGGCTTGGTGAAATGCTGGCTGGGATCAAGCTTTTTCAGGTCCAGGGTTTCATTGACCTGGATATCGGGAAGCGCGATGTCTTCGTCTTTTTTGGCAGACTGGGGCGCGACCTTGAGGAAGCCCTCAAACTTGATAATACGGCCGCGGATACGCAGCTCGTAATCGCCGTTAGCGACCAGAATAGACGTGCTCAGGAACTCGGCATCCGCCATCTGACAGGCAATGAACTGGCGCCAGATCAGGTCATACAGCTTCTCAGCGTCCTTCTCCAGGCCACTGATATCGGCCGGCCTGCGACCCACATCCGTCGGGCGAATGGCCTCGTGGGCTTCCTGAGCGCCCTCCTTGCTGCCGTACACCCTGGGGTTCTCGGGCAGGTACTTGTCACCGAACTGCTTTTTGACAAATTCACGACAGCTGGCCACTGCGTCCTGACTCAGGTTGGTGGAGTCGGTACGCATGTAGGTAATGAAACCGGCCTCGTAGAGGCGCTGGGCCAGCATCATGGTCTTCTTGACGCTGAATCCCATCCGGTTACTGGCGGCCTGTTGCAGGGTCGAGGTAATAAACGGAGCAGACGGCCGCGATTTTGTCGGCTTGTCTTCGCGCTTGGCGACCTTGAACGTGCCCGCCTTCAGGCGCTCAACATGTTCGCTACTCTCTTTCTCGTTGACCGGACGGTAGGCCTTGTCGTTATATCGGGTGACCTCGAAGCGAACCGGCTTTTCGGCTTGCTCCGACATCAGATCTGCGTGCAGTTGCCAGAACTCTTCGGGCACGAACTTGCGGATTTCCCGCTCGCGCTCGACGATCAGCCTGACCGCCACCGACTGGACGCGCCCTGCCGACAGACCACGGGCAATCTTGGCCCAAAGCAATGGCGACACCATGTATCCCACAACCCGGTCCAGGAAACGACGGGCCTGCTGGGCGTTGACGCGGTCGGTGTCGAGATTGCCGGGGTCCTTGAACGCTTCCTGAATGGCACGCTTGGTGATTTCGTT
The DNA here is from genome assembly GCF_005298175.1 of Marinobacter panjinensis. Lineage (NCBI taxonomy): Bacteria > Pseudomonadati > Pseudomonadota > Gammaproteobacteria > Pseudomonadales > Marinobacteraceae > Marinobacter > Marinobacter panjinensis. Next base: position 308,017 of record NZ_SZYH01000001.1, on the reverse strand, counting down.
GAAGACCACGCGGCGATACTTCTCAGGCTCGCCACCGATGGTTTGCTGAAGGTGCCAGGCAATGGCCTCCCCTTCGCGGTCCAGATCCGTTGCGAGGTAGATGTGGTCGGCGGATTTCGCCAGACGCTTCAGTTCACTGACGACCTTTTCCTTGCCGGGCAGAATCTCGTAGCGGGCGCTCCAGTCGTGGTCAGGGTCCACACCCATACGTGCAACCAGCTGCGCCCTGGACTTTCGCTTCTTGTGAGCGGCCTTTTCGTCCGGGCTCATCTTGCGGGTCAGCGCGGCCTGCCTGGCGCGCTCTTTCGGATCCGACGTTGAGCCGCTGCCACTGACGGGCAGATCGCGAATATGCCCGACGCTCGACTTCACAATGAAGTCAGGGCCCAGGTATTTGTTGATGGTCTTCGCTTTCGCTGGCGACTCGACAATAACGAGACTTTTACCCATATCGGAGATCTGTGTCCTTGGCGATAATCGGTTAAAAAATCAGCAAACCGTAAACTCGCTGTAAAATCAGTCGGCTAGAAAACAGTCAATAGCCGCCACATTGGTATAGGTGCATTGTTTTACAGGGTCAAGAAAAGCAAGACAACCCATTCTTCTGTTTATAGCCGGCTTTTTTGCACGGTCAAAGACAGGAAAGCCCGGCATTTGCCGGGCCTCCTGAGCGTGCTACCAATTCGGTTTACCGAATCAGAGACGCTCCCATACTGTGGCAATGCCCTGACCAAGGCCGATACACATGGTGGAAACACCAAGCTTACCGCCTTTGGCCTGCATGACGTTCAGCAGGGTTGTGGAGATCCGTGCACCGGAACAGCCCAGTGGATGGCCCAGGGCAATCGCACCGCCGTTCAGGTTCACTTTCTCTTCCATCACGCCCAGCAGTTTCAGGTCTTTCAGCACTGGAAGTGACTGACCAGCAAACGCTTCGTTCAGTTCCCAGAAGTCGATATCCTCGACTTTCAGGCCTGCACGCTTCAGGGCTTTCTTGGTCGCCGGAACCGGGCCGTAACCCATGATTGCGGGATCACAACCGGCAACCGCCATGCTGCGGATCTTCGCCATTGGCTTCAGACCCAGGGCTTCGGCACGCTCGGCGGACATCAGCACCATGGCAGCGGCACCGTCAGTCAGCTGTGAAGACGTACCGGCGGTGACGGTGCCGTTCTTCGGATCGAAGGCCGGCTTGAGCTGACCCAGGGACTCGACCGTGGTCTCGGGACGGATGGTTTCGTCCGCTTCGATCAGCACCTTGAAGCCATTCTCGTCGTGACCTTCAATAGGCACGATTTCGTTCTTGAAACGGCCTTCGACGGTCGCTTCCTGGGCCAGGCGGTGTGAACGCGCACCAAACTCGTCCTGCTGCTCACGGGTAATGCCGTGCATTTTCGCCAGCATTTCCGCAGTCAGGCCCATCATGTTGGAGGCTTTGGCGGAGTACTTGGATGCAGCCGGGTTGTGGTCGAAGCCTTCAGTCATGGGCACGTGACCCATGTGCTCAACACCACCAATCACAAACACATCGCCATTGCCGGTCTGGATGGCCTGGGCCGCAGTGTGGATTGCGCTCATGGCAGAACCACACAGGCGGTTGACGGTCTGTGCTGCAGACTCGTGCGGGATGCGCGTCAGCAGTGAAATCTGACGTGCCACGTTGAAGCCCTGCTCCTTGGTCTGGTTTACACAGCCCCAGATCACGTCTTCAACTTCTTTCGGGTCGAGCTTCGGGTTGCGCTCAAACAGTGCTTCAATCAGCGCAGCCGACAGGTTTTCCGCACGTACATTGCGGAAGCAGCCATTTTTGGCACGACCCATCGGACTCCGCACGCAATCGACGACGACAACGTCTCTCGGATTAAGGCTCATAGATCTTTCTCCGTTCGGAAATCTCGTTCAGGGTTAGCCAAAGAACTTTTCGCCAGTCTTGGCCATTTCACGCAGCTTCTCGGTCGGGTGATACAAAGCACCAAGATCTGCAAACTTGTCTGCCAGCTCGACGAACTTGTCCACACCCATGTCGTCGATATAGCGCAGGGCACCACCACGGAACGGCGGGAAGCCGATACCGTAGACCAGGCCCATATCGGCGTCTGCCGGGTCTTCAACAATGCCGTCTTCCAGGCAGCGAACGGTCTCCAGGCACAGGGGCAGCATCATGCGGGCGATGATGTCCTCGTCGCTGAAGTCGTTCTTACCCTGAACAACCGGCTCAAGCAGCTTGTAGGTCTCTTCGTCGACAACCTTCTTCTGCTTGCCCTTGCGGTCCAGTTCGTACTTGTAAAAGCCTTTGTCGTTCTTCTGTCCGTAACGGTTGTTATCGAACATCACGTCAATGGCGGTGGTGCCTTCGTGCTTCATCCGGTCCGGGAAGCCTTCGGCCATTACTTCGCCGGCGTGCTTGCCGGTGTCCATGCCAACAACGTCCAGCAGGTAAGCCGGACCCATCGGCCAGCCGAATTTTTCCATGACCTTGTCAACGTGCTGGAAGTCAGCGCCGTCACGTACCAGGTTCACGAAACCGCCGAAGTACGGGAACAGTACACGGTTTACCAGGAAGCCCGGGCAGTCGTTGACCACGATCGGGGTCTTGCCCATGGCCTTGGCGTAGGCAACAGTGGTGGCAATCGCACGGTCGGACGTCTTCTCACCACGGATAACTTCTACCAGCGGCATCATGTGCACAGGGTTGAAGAAGTGCATGCCGCAGAAGTTTTCCGGACGCTTCAGGTTAGCCGCCAGCTTGTTGATGGAAATGGTTGAGGTGTTGGAAGTCAGGATGGCGTCTTCACGAACCGCATCCTCGGTTTCGCGCAATACCGCGTCCTTGACCTTCGCGTTCTCAACAACCGCTTCCACCACCAGGTCGACATTCTTGAAGTCGCCATAGTTCAGGGTCGGTGTGATGTTGTTCAGAACATCTGCCATCTGGTCGGGCTTCATCTTGCCCTTGTCGATGCGCTTGGTCAGCAGCTTCTTGGCTTCTTTGAGGCCAAGAGCGATGCCATCCTGGTTGATGTCCTTCATCAGGATTGGCGTGCCCTTAAGGGCGGACTGGAATGCAACACCGCCACCCATGATACCGGCGCCCAGTACAGCGGCCAGTTTCACGTCGTTGGCTTCTTTTTCCCAGGCCTTGGCCTTTTTCTTCAGTTCCTGATCGTTCAGGAAGAGGCCAACCAGGCAGGCGGCGACATTGGTCTTGGCCATCTTGGCAAAGCCCTTGGCCTCCACCTCGATCGCCTTGTCACGGGTCAGGCCGGCGTGCTTCTGCATCACCTTGATGGCCTCGACCGGTGCCGGGTAGTTCTTGCCAGCCTGGCCGGCAACAAACGCCTTGGAGATCTCGAACGCCATCATGCTTTCCATGGCGTTCAGTTTGATCTTGCCCTTCTTCTCTTCGCGACGGGCCTGATAATCCAGCTTGCCATCGTTGCACTGGTTGATGATGCCGATAGCGGCTTCGACCAGCTTTTCACCTTCCAGCACGGCATCCACGGCACCGACTTTCAGCGCTTTGTCAGCGCGGTTCTCGGTACCACCGCAGATCCATTCAACCGCGTAATCAACACCAACCAAACGGGACAGCCGAACGGTACCGCCGAAGCCCGGGAATATACCCAGCTTCACTTCCGGAAGACCAACCTTGGCCTTCTTGTCCATAACCCGGTAATCGGTGGCCAGACACATTTCGAAGCCGCCGCCCAGAGCAATACCGTTGATGGCGGTAACCGTGGGGAAAGGCAGGTCTTCAATGGCACTGAATGCTTCATTGGCCTTGAGATTGTTGGCAACCAGGTCTTCTTCCGGCCCTGCAAACAGGTCGGTGAATTCTGTAATGTCGGCGCCAACAATAAAGCTGTCCTTGGAGCTGGTAACCACCAGACCTTTAAGGCCCTTTTTCGCTTCCAGCTTGTCAGTCGCGGCGCGGAGCTCTTCAATCGTCAGACGGTTGAACTTGTTCACTGACTCGCCCTGCAAGTCAAAGTTCAACTGAGCGATCCCGCCTTCGATCTCTTTAACCGTGATGGCTTTACCTTCGTAAATCATCAACTGATCTCCAGTCTGTGTTTGGAACTGCTGTAACAGCCACACAAGCGCTCGCAAAGCGGACGCTGATGCAGCGAGATTTCGGTCACTATATTTCTGTCACTATTTCCTGTTACTACCCCGATCAACCGATCCAATAATTCATACAGTCGTTTGAATCGTGGGGTGACACGATGAAAAAAAACGGATCGTTTGTCAATTTGTTTCTGGAAGAATCAACCTGGCCTGCCCCCGAACGAACAGCCGAACGGCATCTGGAGGCGAATGGAATTGTTGTTAATCAAACAGCTATCACGATGTATGCAGACGAAACAGGAGGTTAATCACGTAAATTTTAAACTTGTTTACATTTGCCCCTCTCCTGCCCCGCAAAACTGCTTGATTGGCCGGCTCAGTTACTTTACCTTCGGATTACGACTTTAGTCCACAATAATAAAGTAGCCTTACGGAGACTCATCCGATGAAAGACGCTCGCCTGCGGGTACACTCACTTGTAACAGTTCTTATCCTGTTGTTGATTGCTTCCTTTACTGTTCGCGCCCAGGAACAAGGAAACGGCTTTCTTTCCGATCTTCACAACTTCCGCGTCAGCAATTACGTGGCACTGGATGCCTATTACCGTTTCAGCGCCACCGGCGATACCGAAACACTGAACGAGATTGTGGCCGCCATCAACGAGGCCAACGAATCCATGAATTCCGTTGCCGACAGCACCGCAGGCGTACTCTCCGGGGAGCAGGTTGAAAGCCTGAACGTGGAATTCGACAAGTTCAAGGACCTGATGCGCAGCAATATCAATGACGTGCGCAATACCGGTTACCCGGACCTGCGTCTGGTCTCGGATATGGCGAACCAGGCTTTGCTGATGAACCAGGTAGCTTCCGAAATGTACGCCGTTGCGCAGGAAAGCTCCGAGACCGACATTAACAGCCGTATCGAGGCCGCCCGTTCTGCCGCGGTCACCATGGCCCAGATGATGGCAAAGTATTCCGCGCGCACACACTCCTCAGCGGGCCAGACGTTCCAGGGCTCCTCCAACGACATTCCCCTGGACGAACAGGCCCGCCTGTTCGATACGCTGCTCTCGCAGGTTACGGAAGGTGACTCTCAGGGGCAGCTGAAAACCACTCTGAATGACCTGACATCGAAGTGGGCATTTATCCGTAGCTCCTACATAAACTACAACGACAATAACGTCGCGTTTGTGATAGACCGTTATTCCAAAGGAATTCTCAGGAGCCTGGAAACAACCATTGGCCTGTTACAGGAAACGGCCGCCTGATCATCCTTTAGCCAGGGCAATACAGCGCCCTGGCCCTACCTTTACCATCAAACCTATCGACTATTTTTGATACCTGTCAGTATTGGTTTACACTTTTCAGGTACAGTAATTCTGGACAAGCCCCGATTCAGACTTCATCCGCGAAGGAGCGATGCGATGTCAATCTATCAAAAAATTCTGGTGGCCATTGATCTGACCGAAGAGGCCCCGCAGGTTCTCAACAAGGCCGTGGAGGTCAGCAAGGCCCTTGGTGCACAACTCATGCTGGTGCACGTGGTAGAGCCGGTGGGCTACGCTTATGGCGGTGACATCCCCATGGATCTCACCGAACTCCAGGATCAGCTGGACAAAGCGGCGAAAGATCAGCTTGCCAAATATGGTGAGCAATACGAAGTGTCGAAAGAGAACCAGGTGGTGACCGTTGGCCGTCCTGAGTCCGAAATACACCGGCTGTCAAAAGAACAGAATGCAGACCTGGTCATCGTGGGAAGTCACGGGCGCAAAGGTTTTCAGTTGCTTCTGGGCTCGACGGCCAATGGCGTGCTGCACGGAACCATCTGCGACGTACTGGCCGTCCGGATTCAGTAGAGCCATCCGGCACTGCGGGATGGCGCTTCAAGCAGCGCCATCTCCCCGCATTTTTGCTTCCAGCTTGCGAAGCTGACTTTCCAGGGAAAAGCTCACACTGGATGCCATTGAGAAAAAGTTCAGCAACGCCTTCAGGTTGCTGTCACCCTTGCAGACAGAATGGATACGCTGCCACAGAGCCTGATTGACCAGTTGCAGACGTTGATTTCTCTCCACCAGCCCTTTCAGATCCCAGTCCGGCTCCTGATGATTGCGTTTCGCCAGGTACTGCTGCAGCAGGTAATGGGAAACACTTCGCATAATGAACTCGTCATTACTGGCAAACGGCAGATGGTGTACGGCCATGGATTTCAGCTCGGACAACACCGGGCAGCCACTGGTGGCCATCTTGAGCCCAAGCAGGGAACGCAACGCCTCTTCAAGGGTTGTTGACTTGGAATAGGTTCTGCGGTCGTCGGTAACGATGACATCCACTTTCTGATAGGCATCTTCAGCCTGAAACTGGTTCACCACCGGGAGTATCTCCACAGCTGCAGGACATTGTGGAGAATCCGACGCTTTCAGGGGACAGTTCGAGCACTGGCAATGTTCCAGTTTTGTCCACGCAGGCAAGCTGCCTTTTGCTTCTGCCGGTTGGTCCGTGACCTTGAAATCCACGGACCGATTATCTTCAAACCTGAATCGATACGTTACGTTCATTGATTCGCCTGTTCCTCCAGCTCCATCCACCGCTCGATTACTTTTTCCAGGCGAGCTTCCCTGTCACCCAAATCTGCAAGTGTCGCGGATACGTCATCCGTCGGGCCAGAATAGAACTCCGGGTCCGAAATCTTCTGCCGCAGATCTTCCAGCTCACGCTCCAGTTTTTCAATCTGGCCCGGCAACTGCTCCAACTCCAGCTTAAGCTTGTAGCTGAGCTTTGCGGGTTTTGCTCTTGTCGTTTCGGCTCCCGACGATACCGGCTCCGGAGGCGCGGTTGGCCTGTCGTTCATCGGCGGCCTGGAGGCCTTCCGATTCCCGCCTTCCGAGGGAAATCGCCCCCCCTGCCTTCGCCAGTCAGTATAGCCACCAACAAATTCTGCTACCTTACCAGAACCGTCCAGAAATACGGTGTCGGTTGCCACATTGTCGAGAAACTCCCGGTCGTGACTGATCACCACCACAGTACCGGCAAACTCGACCAGCCTGGATTCCAGCAGTTCCAGGGTTTCTACGTCCAGGTCGTTGGTTGGCTCATCCAGCACCAGAATGTTGGCGGGCTTACTGAACAGTTTGGCCAGCAGCAACCTTGCCCGTTCACCACCGGAGAATACACGCACGGGGGAACGTGCGCGTTCCGGGCTGAACAGAAATTCCTGCAAATAACCCAGAACATGTTTACTCTGGCCGTTGATTTCAATGAACTCACGGCCCTCAGACAGGTTATCCAGGGCGTTACGCTCCAGGTCCAGTTCTCCGCGGAGCTGGTCGAAATAGGCTACCTGAAGATTGGTACCCAACCGGATACGGCCTTCAGTGGGTTTGAGATCTCCCAACAACAAGCGGACCAATGTGGTTTTGCCGGTTCCGTTCTCGCCAACCAGGCCGATCTTGTCGCCCCTGAGGACGGTCATATTCATATCCCGGATAACCGGAGTTCCGTCCGGGTAGGAAAACCCTGCCTCAGTGGCTTCTACCACCAGCTTGCCGGAACGGGCTGCATCTTCCACTGAGAAACTGGCGGTACCACCGCGTTCGCGCCGCTGCATACGCTCCTCACGCATGGCCTTGAGCGCCCTCACCCGGCCCATATTGCGGGTCCGGCGGGCCTTGATGCCCTGGCGTATCCAGGCCTCCTCCTGCTTCAGGCGCTTGTCGAACAACGCATTCTGACGCTCTTCCTCTTCCAGCGCTTTTTCCTTGAGATCCAGGTAGCGGTCATAGGTAGCCGCAAAGCTCACCAGGTGCCCCCTATCCAGCTCCACAATTCTCGTTGCCATCCTGCGTATAAAAGCCCGGTCGTGGCTGACAAACAGTATCGCGCCCCGGAACTGGGCCAGAGCCTCTTCCAGCCAGGCAATCGCAGGCACATCCAGGTGGTTGGTAGGCTCGTCCAGCAGCAGTACATCGGGCTCTGTAACCAGTGCACGGGCCAGCAGCACACGCCGCTGCCAGCCACCGGAAAGCGTATTCAACGTCTGGTCCGGGTCAATACCGTACTGGGCAAGAATGGCACCTACCTTCTGGTCAAGGCGCCAGCCATCGAGGGCCTCCAGGCGCTCCTGAACCTTCATCATACGGTCCAGACTTGCCTCATCCGCGTTCTGCGTCAATTTGTGGAATTCCGCCAGCAAATCACCGGTTTCGGGAAACGCACCGGATACGGCTTCATAAGCAGTCCGCGTATCGTTGACCGGCAGGTTCTGGGGCAGCACCGACAGCTTGGCGCCGTCTTCCAGTCTCACAATACCCCCGTCCGGCACCACCTCGCCGGTGACGATTTTCAACAAGGTGGATTTGCCCTCCCCGTTTCGCCCGAGAAGGCACACGCGTTCTCCGGGCTCCATGGTCATGGAAGCCTGGTCAAGCAATGGCTGCATGCCAAAAGCAAGGGATATAGCATCCAGCGTTAACAGTGGCACGTTATTGATTCTCCGTGGTTACAGTTGTTGCGAAAGTGACAGGGCTTCCCACCCGGATCTCCCCCGCGGATTCATGAACGGCATTCATTCCGAAAATCACACCATCAGCGGTTCGCCGGTAGGTTCCAAGCTCCCTGAGAGGCTGCAAGTCCGGTGCTTTCACGCCACGGTCAGGATCGACAGTGGTCATGACACAGCGTGAACAGGGTTTGACCAGGCTGAACACAATATTGTTGACAGACAGGGCCTTCCATTCGTCTTCCTCCCAGGGAGCGGCCCCCTCAACCACAATATTGGGCCTGAAGCGACGCATTTCTACGGCCGTCTGCAGGCGGGAGTTCAGCTCTTCCAGGGAGGCAAGGTTGATAATCAGCAATGGAAAGCCGTCAGCAAAACTGACACGACGATACTCGGTAACCCGGCTGGCATCAACGCGGCGAAAGGTTTCATCGGGCATGAACACAAACCGGAAGGTTTCGCCACAATAACGGGACAGTGCGTCGGAAGCCTCATTGCCACCGTATACCGCTTTGGTCCAGTCCCGCCAGACTCTGACGCGACATTCCTCGCTTCCGGCAACCAGTGAAAACTCCCCCTCACCCGGAATATCGACCATCACCCTGCCCTCTTCCAGCCGAGTCCCGATCCTGGCAAGTTCAGGATTACTGCGCTGGGTGACGAATTGCCGGTCAGCATCAACAATCATCCAGCGCCGGTCACGGGCAGGACCAAAATCATCCATACGAAACGAAGAAACCTGAATCCCGGCAAGGGATTTAACCGGATAGACATACAATGAATGCACTTGCATGGGGGGCTCCCGGAAACTGGATAAATGCAATAATATGGTCAACGAGTATACCCGAGAACCGTGCGCTAGCGCTGCAGGGGGGAAGGCAACATGACCAGGGAACTCCATCTACACAAAGCGAAACAGATATTCCTCGAGACACTGGCAAGAAGGGGCATCAAGGATAAGCGGGTGCTGGAAGCCATGGAAACTGTCCCGCGGGAGGCATTTGTCGGCCTCCACCAGGCCGATTTTGCCTATGACGACAATCCCTTGCCGATAGAAGAGGGCCAGACCATTTCCCAGCCCTATATCGTTGCCCTGATGACAGAGGCGATGAAGCTCAAGCCGGAGGATACGGTGTTAGAGATCGGGAGCGGGTCCGGCTACGCAGCGGCTGTTCTGTCCAGAATTGTAAAACAGGTTTATACGGTTGAGCGGCACCAGGTGCTCGCCAGACTGGCCCGGGAACGTCTCGCCAAGCTGGGTTATGACAACGTGACGGTCCTCTGCGGCGATGGAACCCTGGGCTGGCCCGAGCATGCTCCGTTTAATGCCATTGTTGTAACTGCCGGAGCGCCAAATGTTCCACAATCCCTTGTCAGGCAGCTGACCATCGGCGGGCGCCTTGTCATTCCGGCCGGCTCCAGTCTTCACCAGCAGAAACTCCTGCGCATTACCCGTGTCAGCGATGATGAAACAGAGACTGAAGACCTTGGTGGTGTCCGATTTGTTCCCTTGATCGGCAAAGAGGGGTGGCGAGACAGGGAAGGCACGGTGACTGCGCCTCCCCGCACCGAAGCTGGCCGAGTGACCCCGCTTTCTGAGCAGATCAGAAAGGAAGCGATCCACATTCCCTCGATAGCGACCGTTGATCTTGATGGCCTGATGGCAAGAATCGGGCATTCGCGGCTGGTTTTATTGGGGGAAGCCACCCATGGCACCGCCGAGTTCTATGACATGCGGGCACGTATTACCCGGGAACTGATAGAGAAAAAAGGATTCCAGTTTGTTGCGGTGGAGGCGGACTGGCCTGATGCCGCACAGGTGGATCATTTTGTTCGTGAAACCCGCACCGAGCCAACACAAGAGCCCACTTTCAATCGCTTCCCCACCTGGATGTGGGCAAACCGGCAGGTGCTGGAGTTTGTGCAATGGCTACGCGGCCACAACCGCCAGGCGGGCAGCGAGGATAAGGCAGCAGGGTTCTATGGCCTGGATCTTTACAGTCTTTACTCATCAATCAATGCCATCATCGGATACCTGGAACAGGTAGACGAGGACACAGCCGACATCGCCCGCCGGCGTTATGGTTGCCTGACACCCTGGGAAAGGGACCCGATAACCTATGGCCGAATGGCGCTCACCACGAAACACGAAAGCTGTGAACAGGACGTCGTGTCCATGCTGCACATGCTGATGCAGAAGCGGCTGGAGTATTCGATTCACGATGGCCGCAAATTCCTCGACGCAATCGCCAATGCGCGGCTGGTGAAGGATGCAGAACGGTATTACCGCTCGATGTACGAGGGCTCGGTGAAATCCTGGAATCTGCGCGATCAGCACATGTTCGAAACGCTGGAGCATCTGCTTGACTTCCATGGCCCTGGCAGCAAAGCCGTTGTCTGGGCACATAATTCTCACCTGGGCAATGCAGAAGCTACGGAAATGGGCAAGCGCGGCGAGATCAACGTGGGCTCTCTGTGTCGCCGGCATTTCGGGGACAGCGCCTATCTGATCGGATTCGGCACGCATCAGGGCACGGTGGCAGCAGCGTCTGACTGGGGGGCACCCATGGAAATCAAGAACATCGTACCGTCAGTGCCTGACAGTATCGAGCGCTTGTGTCACGACACGGGACTGAACGCCTTTTTCCTGCCGTTGCGTCATGGCAGTAAAGATCTGGTCAAGCAATTGCGCCCGCCCAGACTTGAACGTGCCATCGGTGTGATCTATCGCCCGGAAACAGAGATGGCGAGCCACTATTTCAACGCATCCTTATCACGGCAGTTCGACGAATATATCTGGTTTGATGAAACCCGGGCGGTTGATGCCCTGGCATCGGAGGTGGAGCCAGGCATACCGGAAACTTTCCCGTTCGGGCTCTGATCGATACTAGATTTCTGAACGACTCTTGATTTCCATGAGTTGCGACAAACTGAGTGACGTCGATTTTACCTCCTTGGTCACAACGTAAATCAGATAGCGATCTATACCGAGTTCTTCTTCGAGTAACTGTTCAACAAACGTTTGAAAGTCCGACAGGCTGCTTGTAGTCACCTTGAGTATATAGTCGAAACCTCCGCCAGTCGCGCAGCACTCTACAACCTCATCAATACTCTGAATGCGTTTTTCAAACCGGTCAAAATCTGACTTTTTATGAGCGTGCAGTGAAACTGTCAGAAAAACCTTGGTCAGGTCGATAATTCTATCAACAGCGACCAGCCCCCGATAACCGGTTATAAGACCAGCCTTTTTGAGCTTGGTTAGCCGAAGCCAGCACGGGGTAGGCGATCGGTTCACCAATTCAGCAAGCCGATATTTGCTTATTTGCCCGTGCTGCTGAACAGCACTTAAAATGCGGACATCCAGAGCATCCAGCGCGACTTTTTTCATACCTTAAACGCTACAAATAGCATCCTGATGACGAAAGTCTAGTCACGCAGTTAAACATCTTCAATATTTAAGCCGGTATAGCAAACATCGCTGTCATAGTTACGCCGCAGATTAGATGTTCCGTCTATCAGGCTGTCAGACCTGCGGGTTCAGGAAGGAAATGCACACGACAACATGCCGCGACTGTGTTGGCCAATAGACAAGCAATGGTCATCGGGCCGACACCGCCGGGTACCGGTGTGATCGCTCCTGCAATATCTTTCGCAGCGTCATAATCGACATCGCCGACCAGCCGCGTGGTGCCGTCCCCCTGTTCAATTCGATTGATTCCCACGTCAATCACTGTGGCACCCGTTTTGAGCCATTCGCCCTTGACGAATAGAGGCCGCCCTACAGCGGCGACGACGATATCCGCACCATTTACGAAATCCGGCAGATTCCTCGTACGCGAATGCGCCACGGTTACGGTGCAACTCTCGTTCAGCAGCAACTGTGCCATGGGTTTGCCCACAATGTTCGAACGCCCGATCACTACAGCGTGTAACCCTGCCAGGTTACCGCAATACTCGCGAAGCATCATCAGGCACCCCAAAGGGGTGCAGGGCACCATAGCCCGCTGCCCAGTGGCAAGCAGGCCAGCATTGGAAATATGAAACCCGTCCACATCCTTTGACGGATCAATCGCATTGATAACCAACGCTTCGTCAAGGTGTTGCGGCAAGGGAAGCTGGACGAGAATACCATTAACCGATGGGTCAAGATTGAGCTGTTCAATCAGTGCCAAAAGTTCGGCTTCCAGCGTATCTGCGGGCAATCTGTATTCGTAAGAGTGCATGCCAACCTCGACGGTCCGCTGTCCCTTCGAGCGAACATAGACCTGGGATGCTGGATCCTCTCCGACCAGCACAACCGCCAGCCCGGGAGTTATTCCTTGTGTCTGCTTGAGGTGCGAAACGTGCTCAGCCACACTTTCAAGCAGTACAGCCGCGAACGCTTTTCCGTCGATGATCCGGGCAGTCATGTGTGTTTCCTTCTCAGTTTGCTGGCCGACCTGCAGCCCCGCCATTTTCGGTGACCCAATTCGCATTTGTTTCAATACCGCCCAGCGGAAAAAAATGCACCTGCTCAATGCCGAAGGCTGGGTGCTGCTCTTTATACTCAGCCAGCTCAGACAACAGTTCGGTTGGCTCATAGGGCAATAGTAGCTTGGTGACGTCCTTGGCGCGGCGTTGCAAGACCTTCATGCTGGGACCTACGCCACAAGACAAAGCGTATTTCATCAGGGTCTGGAGTCTGGCCGGGCCAGCCACGCCGATATGGATTGGCAGATCAATTCCCTCGTCCGCTAGCCGATTGGCCCAGGCGATAACCGGAACGGCTTCGAAACAGAACTGGGTAGTGATCGCAACTCGCGCATCAGTCCGCCGGGAAAAAGCCTGCTTCCAGTTCAGGGCTTGCATAACCATCTTGTCAGAACCATCGGGATCGATATCGCGGTTACCCTCAGGATGCCCGGCAACGTGCAGGTGCCCGAAGCCATCGAAGAGTCCTGTCTCGATCAGCTTCAAGGAGTCTTCGAATTCACCAACCGTAGTAGTGCGGCCGCCACCCAGAAGCAATGCCTGTGTCACACCTGCCTCGCCCTGATATCGGGCGATCCAGCCAGCCAGCTCAGCATGGTTCTTTATTATGCGGGCAGGAAAATGTGGCATGACCGGGAACCCCTCATCGGCCAGGCGACGAGCGGTGCGGACCATATCCTCAATCGGTGTTCCGTCTATATGAGCTATATAGACGCGGGTACCTTCAGGCAGGATGTCACGAAAACTCGCCACCTTTTCGGCGGTCCGCGGAGTGACCTCAATCGAATAGCCACCAAGGAAGTTCTGCAATAGGCGGGATGTCTGATCGTCTTTGCTGGCAGCGGCGGGTTTACCAGAAAAGGAAAACAGTGCCATAAAATCTCTCCTGTCTGCCGGCAGTTAGCCGGGCTCTGTTTCTATAAATTCAGGCCACTGCGATTTTTTTGTTAGGGTCAAAGAACGGTCTTTCGACCACAGTGGCTGTTGTTTTCCCTTTAGGCATATCAACATCGAAGGTCGTCCCATGGTCTGCAAATTCCGCACTAACCATGGCCAGCGCAATATTCTTCTCCAGACGTGGCGAGAACACCGCCGAAGTAACCTTGCCCACGCACTCACCGTCTTTTTCCAGCGCCCAGAACCGGGTGTTGGGACCCAACAGTGCAGGACCGTCGATCACCAGACCAACGTGCTTGCGAGAGACACCTTTTTCACGGATCCGTTTGAGTGCGGCCTTGCCAATGAAGTCTGCTTCCATATCCAGATCAACCAGTCGATCAAGCCCCAGCTCATATGGATTGGTACTGCTGTCCATATCGGCGTGGTAGGACAGCATTCCGCCTTCAATACGTCGAATTGTCGACGTATGACCTGGCTTGAGACCAAATGGGGAACCTGCAGCCATGATCTTCTCCCACAGTTCTTCACCCTTAGAAGCATCCTGCAGATAGAGTTCATAGCCTAACTCGCTGGACCAGCCGGTCCGGGAAATGATCAGAGGAATTCCGTCAAGGTCATAGGGGCGTAGCCAGAAATAACGGAGGTCAGTAATGCTCTCTCCGAATAGCGTTTTCATGATCTCTCCGGACTTCGGACCTTGCAGTTGAAGCGGAGATACTTCTGGTTCGCGGATTTCCACATCGAGATCAGCATTAATGGCCACACCCTGCGCCCACAGCAAAATGTCGCTGTCAGCCAAGGAAATCCAGAAGCGATTTTCCTCGAGACGCAGCAGGATAGGATCGTTCAGAATTCCACCCTCAGCGTTTGTAATCAGCACATATTTACACTGACCCACAGCACACTTTGAAAGATCTCGGGGAGTAAGCAGTTGAGCAAATTTTGCCGCATCGGGGCCAGTGATCTCGACCTGACGTTCGACCGCAACATCGCAGAGAATCGCGTCGTTTACCAGGTTCCAGAAATTCTGCTCGGGATCACCAAAATCGCGAGGGATATACATGTGGTTATACACCGAGAACCCGTTGGCGCCCCAGCGCACGGTTGCCTCGAAGTAGGGAGATTTTCGGATTTGTGTTCCAAAGCCAAATTCTTTTTGTTCGTGCTTACCCATTTTTTCGTCCTCTTATTGTGCGATCGCATCCCTGTCCCTGGTCGTGACATCGGACGCAACCAAAAACACATCACCAAGCAAATAATATGAGGAACTGGCCGAAAACGGGGCCTAAACGGAGGCTGGAAAAACGGAGATCCGGACTATTTTTCTGTGCCCTTTAGACTGTTCAGGCTAAAGGCAGACAGGGCACTCACTAATGTCCCGGGAAGACAACAGTTTTGCTCCCATTGAGGAAGCAGCGTCGCTCAACATGCAGCTTAATCGCCCTTACCAGTGCAAGACGTTCAGTATCGCGTCCTTTTGCTATCAGGCCCTCCGGCGTATAGGTATGATCCACCGGCTCCACTAACTGGGTGATGATCGGCCCTTCGTCCAGGTCTTTACTTACGTAATGCGCGGTGGCACCTACCAGCTTCACCCCTTTTTCATAGGCCTGATGGTAAGGCTTTGCGCCTTTGAATCCCGGTAGCAGCGAATGGTGAATGTTGATGGCTCGTCCGTGCAACTTTCTGCACAGATCATCGGACAGCACCTGCATGTAACGAGCGAGCACCACCAAATCGGCGTCGACTCTCTGGATAATCTCCCATACCTCGGCTTCCTGCTGCAGCTTTGTTTCCTCAGTAATGGGCAGGTGGTAGTACGGGATGTTGTGCCAGTCTGCCAGCGCTTTCAGGTCCGGGTGGTTAGATATGATCGCTGGAATCTCGATATTGAAAGCACCCGTGCGGTAGCGATGCAAAATATCCTCCAGACAATGATCATACTTTGATACAAGAATAACCAGCTTGTCCGGAATCGATAAATCTCGCAGATCCCACTCAGCGTCAAAGGCTTTGGCCCGGTCAGCAAACTGGCTCCGCAGACTTTCTTCAGAAAATTCGCCGTCACCGATGTAGTGAAACTCTACACGGAAGAAGAACCGTTCAACATCATTGTCATCAAAAGTGTGTATCTCATAGGCATAACACTCGTGCCTATATAAGCACCCAATTATCAAATCAAGTACACCCAGTTTGCTACCCGAGCTTCCGGTAAGAATATAGGTTTTTTTATTGGTATCCATAAACCTGGTCCTTTGATAATTCCATTCGCCAACTTTTGCCTCTGGTCATGACATTGGATTCAGCCAAAATACGTCATCAGGAAAATGATATGAGGAAGTTGCCGAAAACGGGGACTAAACGGAGGCTACAAACATGGATATCAGGACTATTTTCCTGGGCCCTTTGGACTGTTCAGGCTAAAAGCAGAAATGGTGGGGTCGCTATAACGAAAAAACCCGGTCTTCTCATTTGAGAGGACCGGGTTTCCGGAAACTGGAGCGGGAAACGAGATTCGAACTCGCGACCCCAACCTTGGCAAGGTTGTGCTCTACCAACTGAGCTATTCCCGCTTAATCAACGGAGGCGTATTCTACGGATTCATCCTTCCCCGTCAACTGTTTTTGTCGACCGATTTCTCAGTTTTCTGTTCGCCGCTCTGCCATTGAGCAGGCTATCGCAGCCCATACCCAGTGTGACGTTCACTAGCAGCGCCGCATCTCTGGCATCAGTTCCTGGATATCACGGAAATAGTAGGTGGTGGCTGCCAGCGGCACGTCGGCTTCACGCGCTACGGCCCGTGAGTGATGCACTCGGGGCAAAACAACCCGGGCTGGAATTATTGTTGGTTTTTGTAAATTCTGCCGTATCCCCGGCCTTGAAACATTGATGAAATTGGCACTTCGGCCTTCCGCACCTCAATCCGACGCTATTGGCCGAAACGTTTTCCCGACTCCAGATAGACCTCCTCTTCCGGGGTGGAGCTACGCTTCAATGCCTTGTTCCGGTGAGGAAACCGGCCGAACCTGCTGATAATCTCGCGGTGATCCCTGGCAGACTGCAGAAAACTTTCCATGAAGTCGCCAGCAATGCCACCAGTGGCAGAAGCCAGCTGCTCGTAGCAATCCACAGAAAGCTTCTGGTCTTCCACTCTTTCCGAATGCTGCAGCGGCATATAGAGAAATGCCCGCTGCACCGCCGGCAACGCCATGTCATGCCCACTACGCATCGCGCTCTTGCAAAGCTTGATGGCCAGCTTGTCATTATCGAACGCCAGGGCCCCGCCCCGGTGGATCTGGCGGGTGAACTGGTCCAGCAGAATAATCTCGGCCAACGCTCCACCCGGCACGCTTCTCCAGTGCCGTAACCCGTCTTCGGAAGCAAACAGCACCATGGAGATGAATCGCCGGCGGATCTCCTGATCAAAGGCGCGGGAAGGGCGAAACCAGCGAGTGCGGTGTTCGCTGTCCGGCAGCCCGTGTTCATCAAGTTCACCAAACCAGAAATCCAGAATCTCTTTCCAATCGAACATATGGTTTACCCTGTTGCATTGTTACAGGCCGGCTTTGGTGCCGGCGCTGCTACACTCTACGATAACTACCAGGCTTTTGGTCATATCAGGAGACACCATGAATAACGACCCCAGAATCATCCTTCTTGCGCACGGAAGCAGTGACCAGCGCTGGTGCCAGACCTTTGAAAAGCTCGCCACACCCACGCTCGAATCGGTAGCCGGCTCCCGCATTGCTTACATGGAACTGGCAGAGCCCTCGCTGGAAACCATTATCTCCGAAGGCAAAAAAGACGGCATTGGTGCATTTACCATCATTCCGCTGTTCCTGGCCGCTGGCCGTCACCTGAGAAAAGACGTACCGGGAATGATAGAGGAGCTCCAGGTGACTCATGATGTCACCATTACCCTGGCTCCACCGATCGGGGAAAACCCGCAGTTGGGCCACGCAATACGGGATGTTGTGGCCCAGGAACTGGAAAAACAGAAACAGCCTGCGTAACAATTCGAGAAAGGAGCGGATGGCCATGGAAAAACGGATTCTGATCACCGGCGGCACCGGCTTTATTGGCCAGGTATTGTGCCAGAAGCTTATTGCTGACGGGCACAGCCTCACCGTTCTAAGCCGGCAGCCGGCCCACAATGTCCAGGCGGTGTGCGGCCGCGTGGAGCCGTTAAACGATCTGGACGAGCTCCGCGGCGCTGAAGGTTTCGATGCAGTGATCAACCTTGCCGGGGAAGGCATTGCGGACAAACGATGGTCCGAAGCACGCAAGCAGGAACTCATGGACAGCCGTATTGCCCTTACCAACCAGCTTGTGGATGTCATAAGGAGTTGGAAAACGCTTCCCGCCGTTCTGGTATCCGGCTCGGCTGTCGGGTTTTACGGTGATCAGGGCAGTCACCGGGTCACTGAAGACACCCCGCCCCACGATGAATTCACCCATCGTATGTGCAGCGACTGGGAACAGGCCGCTCTCAGGCTCGACCCCTCAGGAGTGCGGGTGTGCCTGTCCCGCACAGGCATAGTAGCGGGGCCCGGAGGTGGTTTTCTGCAACGAATGTTGCTGCCATTCAAGCTGGGGCTCGGAGGTCGACTGGGCAACGGTGAGCAATACATGCCCTGGATACATCGTGACGATGTGGTCGCGGCCCTGATATGGATGATGGAGACCGACACTGCCAGTGGCGCCTACAACGTGGTCAGCCCTAACCCTGTAACCAACCGGCAGTTCACCCGGTGCCTCGCCGGCGTTCTTGGCCGGCCCGCCATCTTTCCGGCCCCGGCACCAGTACTGAAAATCGTACTGGGTGAAATGTCCCGGTTGCTACTGACAGGGCAAATGGCGATTCCCGAACGCCTCGAAGCCGAGGGGTTCCGGTTCAGGTTTCCTGATCTCACCCCCGCCCTTGCAGATGCGACGAGATACTGAAGGTTTTTCAGAAAACTGTTTGACAGCCCGCAACTCCTTAATTAATATACGCGCCACCTCGACGAGGCAAGGTTTTGAAGCGATGCGTCCCCTTCGTCTAGTGGCCTAGGACTCCGCCCTTTCACGGCGGCAACAGGGGTTCGAACCCCCTAGGGGACGCCAATTTCTTCT
This sequence comes from Marinobacter panjinensis, assembly GCF_005298175.1. Lineage (NCBI taxonomy): Bacteria > Pseudomonadati > Pseudomonadota > Gammaproteobacteria > Pseudomonadales > Marinobacteraceae > Marinobacter > Marinobacter panjinensis. Next base: position 288,970 of record NZ_SZYH01000001.1, on the reverse strand, counting down.
CTTGCCCGTTACTGCTTGTGCCCCTTCTGCGTTGGTGCGTCAGAGTGCCTGCCATGGTCTCCGAGCTGATGCTTGGAATCCTTGAATACGAAAATCCCCACACCAACAAAAAAACCAACCATCAGTAGAACGGTTACAATGCCTGCAATAACAACTGCATCGGTATACATAGCCATATCCTCCGGGCGATCCTGATTAATTACGCCCAGATTACGCTCGCCTCCCCGCCAGCATATTGATTTGAGTCAATGGCACCACCGTCGGCAAGGTTGTCAAAATCCTGAACCGCGACACATTTCTCCCGATTTTTCCAGTATTTGCAAGGCATTTGCGAGAAACTACTGCTATAGTCCTGTGAACATAGCCTGACCATTCGTAACCAAACCTCCCGAGGGCGGCCGAAGTATAGGACATGCAAAAACTTTTGACTCGCCTGCAACGATTTAGAACCGGGTCCCCGCTGTCCTTCCGGCTGCTTGCTTACATCCTGCTCTTCAGTTCCCTGTTCACGCTGATTTCTTCAGCGGCCCAGATCTATTCCGACTATCGCAAGGACCTGTCCCAGATTGACCGGCGGATGAAAGTGATTGAAACCGGTTATACCTCCAGTCTTGCCCGAAGCCTCTGGGCGCTGGACCAGAAACTGCTGCAAACCCAGCTTGAAGGCATACTCAGCCTTCCGGACATCGTCCATCTGCGGTTGAAGATCGAACCGGACTCTGAACTGGTCATGGGTGAGATCCCCCGTGAGGCAAAAACCACCACGCATACCTTTGACCTGACCCATCAGGGCGATGACATGTTCACCCTTGGGCAGCTCACCGTGACTGCCGATCTCAGGCGGGTGTATTCCGACATGCGGCGCAAGGTTGTCGTAGTACTGACGACCCAGTTTTTCAAAACCTTCTTTGTGTCGATACTGATCATCTGGATATTCCAGTATTTTGTAACCCGGCACCTCAGCACCATGGCCAACTACGCCCGCAACTTCTCCCTCAACAATCTCTCCCGGCCACTGCAACTGGACCGACCGGATACGTCGTTGAACCGTAACGACGAGCTTGCCCAGGTAACGGAAGCCATTAACCAGATGCGGGAACGTCTCAACGACGACCTCGAACGTCAGGAGCGGGATGCTGAGGAAATCCGCAAATTCTCCAAGGCCATAGAGCAAAGCCCATCGTCAGTGCTCATTTGCGACCGCCAGTGGCGCATCGAGTTTGCGAACCAGAAGTTTACTCAGCTTACCGGTTATGATGCCGAAGCCATCATTGGCAAACACCCAGGCGTGCTTTCCGAGGAGGCCCACGCCCATCGCGAGAACCGACAGCTGTGGCAGTCGATCCGCCTCCAGGTTCAGCGTGTCGGCGTCTGGCAGGGTGAGATAAACAGCGTTCGCAAGAACGGTGAACGATTCTGGGAACAACTGATTGTCACTCCCATCAAGAATTCCAAATCAGAGGCAACCGGGTACCTTATCCTCGGCGAGGATATCAGCATCCGTAAACGCTACGAACAACAGCTCCTGCGGCAGGCGAACTACGACATCCTCACCGGGCTTCCGAACCGCATGCTGGCGCTTGACCGGCTCAAGCTGGCGCTGGCACAGGCGCGACGGGAAAGCTCACTCGTCGGCGTCATGTTCCTTGATCTGGACAACTTCAAGCATATCAACGACACCCTCGGGCACGACGCCGGCGATAACCTGCTGATTGAAGCAGCCCGCCGTATCTCAAGCTGCCTGCGCGGCACCAGCACCGTTGCCAGACTCGGCGGCGACGAATTCCTGGTGATACTGCCAGGCCTGACCGGGCCTGAAGCCACCTCTCAGGTGGCTGAGCGTATCCTCAAGACGTTCGCCCCTCCCTACCTGCTCAATGGACAGGAAGTCTTTGTTACCACCAGTATTGGCATCGCCATTTTCCCCAATGACTCAGATAACAGCGGCACCCTGCTTCAGCATGCCGATGCCGCCATGTACCAGGCCAAGCACAAGGGCAAGAGCGCCTACGCACACTTTGCCCCGGAGATGACCGAAGTGTCTCACGAGCGGTTGCAGATGGAATCGCTGATGCGTCGTGCGCTGGAACAGAACGAATTCGAACTCTACTACCAGCCAATCGTTCGTACCGATTCCGGCGAACTCTGCTCGGCCGAGGCACTTCTGCGCTGGAACAGTCCTGGCCTGGGAATGGTCATGCCTGACCGTTTTATCCCCCTGGCAGAAGAAACCGGTCTGATTACACCCATCGGGGAGTGGGTACTGCAGGAAGCCTGCCTGGCAGCCATGCGCTGGAAAGAGTCCACCGGCACCAGCATCGGCATATCGGTGAACGTTTCTCCCCGTCAGTTCCGGGATCCGGGTTTTATCAATGCCGTGATGAATGCTCTGGACAGCAGCGGGCTGGAGCCCCAGCAGCTGGAACTGGAGATTACAGAACGCCTGATTCTGGACAACACCATCGAAACCGCCGATATACTGCGACAGCTCGACCAGTCCGGCATCCGTCTCTCAGTGGATGATTTTGGTACCGGCTATTCTGCACTCAGCTACCTGAAGAGCTATCCCTTTGATACCCTGAAAATAGACAAATCCTTTGTCCAGGATGTCATGAAAGAGCAGGACGATGCGGCCCTCGTCAAAGCCATCATCAATATGGCCCACAGCCTTGGCCTGAGGGTGATTGCCGAAGGCGTCGAGGAGGAGGCACAGACCCACTTCCTCCAGCGGGAGGGCTGCGACTTCTCCCAGGGCTACTTCTACAGCCGGCCCTTGCCGGAAAGTGAGTTCCGGGATTGGCTCAGAACCAACCATCGCGTCCGCTGAAAAGCCACTGATTAAAACGGATGGATCATGGAAGGAACGATACTTGTCGTCAATTGTGGCAGCTCGTCGCTCAAAATTGCCCTGTTTGACGAACAGCTGAACAAGTTAGCCAGCGGTCTCGCTGAGCGGCTCGGCACAGACGATGGCTTCGCCACGGTGAAAGGCCGTGCGGAACGGATTGAGCTTGCAGCCGGTGCCGACCACCAGGACGCGCTGAACGCTCTGGTGGCCGTGTTGCAGGACAGTGGACTGCTGGATGCCGCACCGGCAGCCATCGGGCATCGCGTCGTCCATGGCGGCGAAACCTTTCGCGCAGCGGCGCTCATCAACGAAGACGTGCTGGACGCCATCAAAGACTGTGCAAGCCTGGCACCGCTCCACAACCCCGTTAACCTGACGGGAATCGAGGCGACTACAGCCCTTTTCCCGAGCACGCCCCAGGTGGCAGTATTCGATACCGCCTTCCACCAGACCCTGCCCCGCAAAGCTTATCTCTATGCGGTTCCCCTGCAGTTATACAAAGACTGGGGCGTTCGGCGTTACGGCTTCCACGGCACCAGCCATCAGTTTATGGCGAATGAAGCCGCCCGGATTCTGGGCAAAACACCCGCCACTACCTCCATTATTTCGGCCCACCTGGGCAATGGCTGCAGCATTACCGCCATTCGTGACGGTAACAGTGTTGATACCAGTATGGGGCTGACGCCGCTGGAAGGTCTTGTAATGGGCACTCGCAGTGGTGATGTGGACCCGGGCCTGTTTGATTTCCTGGCCCAAAAGGGTGTGGACTCGCGGGAGGTTCACCGCCTTCTTAATAACGACAGCGGCCTTTTGGGGCTGTCGGGCCAGACCAACGACATGCGCTCACTGTGCGAGCTGGCCGATCACGGCCATGAACCGTCACAGACAGCCATTGACGTTTTCTGCTTCCGGCTCGCCCGCTATATAGGCGCCATGATGGCCTCCCTGAACCGTCTCGACGCTCTTGTTTTCACCGGTGGCATTGGCGAAAACAGCAGCCTGGTGCGAGAAAAAACACTGGCGCACCTGAGCCTGTTCGGATTCACCATTGACGACGAGTTGAATAACCATCACGGCAGCATCAGCGATGGCCATATCGAGGGCGCAGACAGTCGCTTCCGTGTTCTGGTCATTCCCACCAACGAAGAACTTGTAATTGCCAGGGAAGCTCTGGCCTCCGCCAGGCCCGGTATCCCTGGCTAACCAAGGATCAACGCAGGAAGCCCTCCATGGCAAAGAACCTCTATATTGCGCCAACCTCCCTGAATTCCGGGCTGACCTCCGTCTGCCTGGGGCTGCTCCGCGCCCTTGAACGGGTGGGCGTCAGCGTGGGGTTCTATAAGCCGTTTTCTCAGTCAGTCCACGAGGGCGAGGCCCATCATAATCGCGGTGAAGACACGTCTGTCGCATTCGTTCGGGCCCGTAGCCATCTGGAGCCTCCCGAGCCCATGGGTCTGAAGACGGCGCAGAACCTTCTCAACACCGGCAAGGCCAACCAATTGCTGGAAACGATCGTTGGCGAGTACCAGAAAGTAGCCAGGACGGTTGATGTGGTCATCATTGAAGGCCTGGTACCAGATCGCTCCGAAGCCTATATCGCCAGGTTGAATGTGGAAGTCGCCCGCAATCTGGGTTCCGAAGTTGTGCTGGTAAGCACCCCTGGGCAGACCGATCCGAAAACCCTGGATGAAGAACTGGATTTTTACGCCCGGCTGTTCTCCAGCCCCTCCGACCCGGAGGTCATCGGCGTCGTTCTCAACAAAGTCGGGGAACCTGACGAGTCAGAATTTACTCCACGGGTGAATTCCCGGGCCTCCGACGAAACGGTTGATTACGGCAAGGCCTGCAAGGTCTTCAGCGAAGGCCGCTACCGGCTGCTTGCAGTCATTCCCTGGCAGCCGGAACTCCTGGCGTCGCGGGTATCAGACATTGTCCGTGAAATGGATTCGGAAGTGCTCCATGAAGGGGAGATGCACACTCGCCGGGTCCAGAAGGTCACTGTCAGTGCCCGTACCATTCGCAATATGGTGGATACCCTGAAACCGGGAACACTCATGGTTACACCGGGAGACCGGGAAGACATCATAGTGACCACGGCGGTAGCTGCACTCAATGGCGTGCCCCTGGCCGGCATAATGCTCACCGGAGGACTGATGCCTGACGACAGAGTGGTGGACCTCTGCCGCCGTGCACTGGAAACCGGGCTTCCGGTCATGAGAGCCGAAACCAATACCTATGAAACCGCTCACCGGCTGGCCAACCTCTCCCCTGCGATCCCGGTGGATGACCCGGACCGGATAGAAAAGGCCATGGAAGCCGTTGCAACCCGGATCGACGCCGAGTGGCTCAGGGAGCACCTGAAGGTCGAACGCCAGAGCCGGTTATCGCCACCGGCTTTCCGTTACCTGCTGTCGGAACGTGCCAGGGCCGCGGCCAAGCGCATCGTGCTGCCTGAGGGCAATGAACCGCGTACGGTTCAGGCCGCAATTATCTGCCACCAGCGTGAACTGGCCCACTGCATCATGCTGGGCGACCGTAATGATATCGCCAATGTCGCTCGGTCCCAGGGGCTGGAACTGCCGGACGACATGGAAGTCATCGATCCTGCCGAGGTCCGCAAAGACTACATCGCCCCCATGGTAAAGCTTCGACAGCACAAGGGTCTGGCCCCCGATATGGCCGAAGCAATGCTGGAAGACAATGTGGTTCTCGGAACCATGATGGTGGCTGAAGACAAGGCTGATGGCCTGGTATCCGGGGCCGTGCACACCACCGCCAACACGGTGCGCCCGGCCATGCAGCTGATCAAGACCCACGACCACGCCAAGGTGGTCTCGTCGGTGTTCTTCATGCTGCTGCCGCAGCAGGTTGTCGTCTATGGGGATTGCGCCATTAACCCCGACCCGAACGCCGAGGAGCTGGCCGATATCGCTATCCAGAGTGCCGGTTCAGCGGAAGCCTTCGGTATTGAGCCGGTGGTAGCCATGATCAGTTACAGCACCGGAGAATCCGGCAGTGGCAAGGACGTGGAAAAGGTGCGCGAAGCCACCCGGATTGCCCGGGAAAGGCGCCCTGACCTGCTGATTGACGGCCCCCTGCAATACGATGCCGCGGCCATCGAGAGCGTTGCCAAAAGCAAGGCGCCGAACAGCAAGGTCGCCGGTAAGGCCACGGTGTTTATCTTTCCGGATCTGAACACCGGTAACACAACCTACAAGGCCGTTCAGCGTAGCGCCAATGTGGTGAGTATCGGCCCCATGCTTCAGGGCCTGAGAAAACCGGTGAATGACCTTTCCCGGGGCGCGCTGGTGGAAGACATTGTCTTTACCATTGCTCTCACCGCGGTACAGGCCAAACAGGTAGAGGATGCTGGGTTAATCTGACGGGTCAGCCCTGCCCTGGCAGGCCTAGCGTTTCTTGCTCTTCATTCTCGCTTTCTTCTTTACCGGCCGGCCTTTCTTGATGTCATTATCCTGCTTGACCTTCTGGCGGGGCGTCAACCGACTCACCTTGTTGGCAAACGGGTTCTCACCGGAGCGGAACTCAAAGCGGATGGGCGAGCCGACTACCTTCAGGACCTTGCGGAAGGTGTTCTCCAGATAGCGCTTGTAGGCACCCGGTAACGCATCTGTCTGGTTGCCGTGCACAACAATAACCGGAGGGTTGGAACCACCCTGGTGAGCATAACGGAGCTTGATGCGGCGTCCCTGCACCAATGGCGGCTGATGCTGTGCGGTCGCATCCTGAAGAATCGCAGTGAGGCGGTTCGTTGGCCACTTGGCCATCGCGGATTCGTAGCAGGCGTGGACCGAGTCGTACATCACGCCAACGCCAGAGCCGTGAAGCGCAGAAATATAATGCTTGTCGGCATAGTCGAGAAAATCCAGGCGACGCTGAACCTGCTCTTTCACCTTCACCTTGTCTTCCGGATCCATGCCATCCCACTTGTTGACGGCAATCACCAGCGAGCGGCCCGCATCCAGCACAAAGCCAATCAGGTGCAGGTCCTGGTCCACCAGCCCTTCCCGGGCATCGATCACCAGAATAACCACGTGGGCATCATCGATGGCCTGCAGCGTCTTGATGATGGAAAACTTCTCCACCGTTTCACTGACATTCTTGCGACGGCGCACACCTGCGGTATCGATGAGCGTGTACTGATGATCCATCCGCTCGTACGGAATGTACACGCTGTCCCTGGTGGTCCCGGGCATGTCGAACACCACAACCCGGTCTTCACCCAGCATACGATTGACCAGCGTGGATTTGCCCACATTCGGACGACCGACAATCCCGATCCGGATCCCGGGGTATTTATCTGCCCGGTCCTGGGCTTCACGCTCCTCTTCTGAGGGCAGCAGCTCCTCAAGCATTGAACGGATGCCACGATTGTGGGAAGCCGCGATCAGAAAGGTAGACTGGAAACCAAGGCCATGGAAATCAGAGGCAGCAATGTCCGGGTCCTGACCGTCGGTCTTGTTGACCACCAGGTGCGCCTGCTTGCCGGTTTTACGAAGGTGATCGGCAATAAGCTCGTCACCACCGTTCAGGCCGGCCTTGCCGTCCACTAGGAACAGCACGATGTCGGCCTCCTCAACTGCCTGCATGGAGTGGCGGGCCATCTCCGCATCCAGGCCTTCCTCGCCGCCGGTGAGACCACCGGTATCAATGACAATAAACCGCTGGCCCTCGTAATTGCCCTCACCGTATTTACGGTCGCGGGTCAGGCCGGGAAAATCCGCTACAAGCGCATCCCGGGAACGCGTCATCTGGTTAAACAGTGTCGACTTGCCAACGTTGGGACGCCCGACAAGTGCAATTACAGGGGTCATAATCTTTCGCTACACAGTAAACAGGGCCAGCGCTTCACAGCGATATGGCCGGAAAGGAACGCTCAGTCGCGCTCCCGGATTTTAAGAACAGACATTTCACCGCTATTGCCGTAAACCAGAAGGTTCCCGTTCTGCAGCCGCTGAAAAGGCACTCGCAAACCGTCGTCGTCAAACTCAAGCTGGCCCTGAAGGCTACCATCCTCCAGTGACAGCATGTGGATGTAACCTTCATAGTCTCCGACCAGCAGATAGTCTCCATAAACGATCGGCTGGGTAGGCTGGCGCCAGGATAACCTGTCCTGAACCCACAATTCCCGACGATCAGAGCCACGATAAGCGGTAATATTACCATCGGCGCCGGCGACAAAAATATTGCCGTTACCAATCATGGGCGACTGCAGGCTGGATTCCTTCCGGCTCCATATCTCCTGACCACTTTGCAGGTCAACCAGGGCCAGCTTGCCCTGATAACCCACCACCATGGCCGCACTTTCCAGAATCAGTGGCTCACCGGCAACATCCACCAGCCTTTCCAGCTCGGTACGCCCCTGGGGCTGGCCTACTTCATACTGCCATACCGGTTGCCCGGACTCGGTAGAAAGCGCCATCAGTTTGCCATTGGCCAGTGAGGCCAGAACCAGGTCTGCACCCACCAGTGGTGACGCGGCAGCCCTCATGGACAGTACCGGCACATTGCTGTCGTATTGCCAGGCCTTTTCGCCACCGTTGGTATTGAAAGCAAGCACTTTGCCGTCAATGGTCTGGACCACCACAAGGCGCCCGTTCGACTGCGGAGAAGCCAGCGCTTCGTTGGGCAACGGCTGCTCCCACAGCTCGGTGCCATCCTGCCGCGACAGGGCTTTCAGCTGCGCATCACGGGTGACCAGGTAAAGGTTGCCCTGGTCTCCGCCCACTCCGGCAGTGATATCCTCGTCCAGATCCTGATACCAGGCGACTGCTCCGTTTTCCGGATCAACCGCCCAGATCTCGCCCTCTGCCGATGATGCGTAGAGCATGTCGCCAGCATTCAGCGGTGCCAGATAAAGGAATTTGTCGTCGTGACCTTCGCCGACACCCATGGTCCACACACTTTCCAGTTCGACAGTGGCGGAGATGTCAGGCACTGGCTTGGGCTGCTCAAAGGTATCCGTGGTGCTGCAACCGGCCAGTAGTGCAACCACCAACAGGCCAATCAGAGTAACCGAACGCATCTGCCCTTTAAACAACAGGGGCATCAGGCTCCCTCCCCTACGCCAAGGTCTGATAGCTTGAGTTCAAGAATGCCGCTGCGCCCCTGCTGGTTTTGCTCCCTGGCAGCCAGGTAGGCATCACGGGCACCGTCGCGGTCACCCTGTGCCAACAGGATATCGCCTTTCAGTTCAGTGAAAATCGCACTGAAGGTACCGGCATCGTCCACATTCTCAATCCTGGCGAGGGCTTCTTCGTACTGTTCGGCCGCAAAATGGGCGCGGGCCAGCCGGTTACGGATTACCAGGGCCAGGGGACCGGAGTCACCCGCTTTTTCCTGTGCCCAGGACAACGACTCAATAGCGGCTTGCGGGTCACCCTGTTCCATCATCTGTTGCCGCGCCAGCATCAACATACCGTAGATGGCGAAGGCGCTGTCGCTGTACTCTTCCCTCAACGACTCAGCCACGTAGGCCACAGTCTCGGCGCGGTTTTCATCACTCTCATCGCTGTACGCGTTGATCAGGTCCGCGAACTGGGAGGCAGCCTCGGTACGCTGCTGCATCTGATGGTTCTGCCATGCCTGCCAGCCAAATACGATGGCCAGTGCCGCAGCAATACCAATCAGGAGCGAGCTGCCATTATTCTTCCACCAGTCCTTGATTGCCTGGACCGTTTCTTCCTCAGTGCGCATTTCAGCCATGATGACTCCTGTAATAAATGGTTATTGTGCCTGTAGCCTTTCGGCCCGCCATCAGCGGCCCAGCAATTCTTCCAGTACGCCGGCAAGTTCAGCCTGGCCAACGTCCTGCTGTGGTTCATCCGACCGCAGCGGCTTCAGAGCCACCGTGCCCGTGGCCAGTTCGTTCTCCCCGAGAATAACGGCATAACGGGCACCGCTGCGATCCGCCTTTTTCATCTGGCTCTTGAAGCTGCCGCCGCCACAATGGCTCATTATTCGCGCTTCCGGTAAGGCAGACCGCAGTGATTCCGAAAGTGCCAGCGCTGGTGCCACCGCCGCATCACCCATGGCGGTCACATACACATCCACATTGCCGTTAGCACTGGCCGGAACAAGGTCCAGGGTCTCCAGCAGCAGAATCAGGCGCTCAAGCCCCATCGCAAATCCTACGGCATGGGTGGGTTTGCCGCCCAGTTGCTCAACCAGTCCGTCATAGCGGCCGCCGGCACACACAGTACCCTGTGCGCCCAGGCTGTCGGTGATCCACTCGAACACCGTTTTGCCATAGTAATCCAGCCCACGCACCAGTCGCGGATTCACGGTGTAACGGACACCGGAGGCATCCAGCAGTGCGCGAAGCTCCCGGAAATGCTCCACGGACTCCTGGTCGAGATAGTCATCCAGCCTGGGCGCATCCGCCAGAAGCTGCTGGGTCTGCGGATTTTTGCTGTCAAGAATACGCAGGGGGTTGGACTCCAGACGGCGTAAACTGTCTTCGTCCAGCTGATCCCGATAACCCGAGAGATAGACCACCAGGGCCTCCCGGTATTCACGACGGGCCGCCGATGTGCCAATGGAATTGATCTCCAGGCGGGTATGCTCAGCCAGCCCGAGTTCGCGCCAGAGCCGTGCAGTCAGCACTAACAGTTCCGCGTCGATATCCGGGCCGGTCATGCCAAAACATTCCACACCGATCTGGTGGAACTGGCGGTAACGACCTTTTTGTGGGCGTTCATGACGAAACATTGGCCCGGTATACCACAGGCGCCGGGTCTGGTTGAAAAGCAGGCCGTGCTCCTCAGCAGCGCGAACGCAGCCTGCGGTGCCTTCAGGGCGCAGGGTCAGACTGTCGCCGTTACGGTCTTCGAAGGTGTACATTTCCTTCTCGACAATGTCCGTCACTTCGCCGATAGACCGCTTGAACAGGTCAGTCTGTTCCACGACCGGCATACGGATTTCCTGATAGCCGTATTGCGCAAGTACCCGCCTGACTGTGCTTTCCACAAACTGCCATACCGGCGTCTGTTCTGGCAGGATATCGTTCATCCCGCGAATTGCCTGGATCTTAGCCAAGTTACTACCTTATCTGTTTCAGTGATTTGGCGATCTGCACTCAGTCGGTCGAGCGGGTAATGATCGCGTCTTCTTTTTCCTTGCGACGTGCAACTTCCTCTCGGATCAGTCGCTCCAGGTCGTCGGTCAGGTTGGCGTTATCAAGTTTCTGGTTGGGCTTGCCCGACATGTAGAACAGGTTCTTCGGGCTTCCGCCGGTGAGGCCAAGATCTGCCACTTTTGCCTCACCCGGGCCGTTGACGATACAGCCGATAATGGCCACGTCCAGCGACTCGTTGACGTCTTCCAGGCGGGCCTCGAGATCGTTCATGGTCTGGATAACGTCAAAGTTCTGCCGCGAACAGCTCGGGCAGGCAACGAAATTTATGCCGCGGCTACGCAGGCGCAGGCTCTTGAGAATATCGAAGCCAACCTTGATCTCCTGCACGGGATCGGCCGCCAGGGACACCCTGATCGTGTCGCCAATGCCGTCCATCAACAACATGCCCAGGCCAATAGACGACTTCACGGTACCGGAACGGAAACCACCTGCTTCCGTGATACCAAGGTGCAGGGGCTGCTCAATCTGCTTTGCAATCAGACGATACGCCGCCACGGTCATGAATACTTCGGAGGCCTTGAGGCTAACCTTGAAATCCTGGAAATCGTGCTTGTCCAGAATGTCGATATGGCGCATCGCCGATTCCACCAATGCCTCGGGGGTCGGCTCGCCATATTTGCGCTGCAGGGCTTTCTCCAGTGAACCGGCATTCACGCCGATCCGGATCGGAATGTTACGGTCACGAGCAGCGCTGATCACCGCACTGACGCGGTCATCCCGACCAATATTGCCGGGGTTGATCCGCAGGCAGTCCACACCGAGCTCAGCCACCCGCAGCGCAATCTTGTGGTCAAAATGGATGTCTGCCACCAGCGGCACGGATACCAAAGAGCGGATCTTGCCGAAAGCCTCGGCCGCGTCCATGGATGGTACAGATACCCGCACGATGTCAGCACCGGCTTCCTGCAGTGCCTGGATCTGGCCGACCGTTGCAGCCACATCGCAGGTATTGGTGTTGGTCATGCTCTGAACAGCGATCGGCGCGTCCCCGCCTACGGGAACATCGCCCACCATTATCTGGCGGGATTTACGTCTTTTGATCGGAGATTCGTGAATCATAAATCAGATATCCAGCGTGAATTCAGCACGATTATTGACGACTCGGAAACCGGACATATCCACCGGCTCACCATCAAAACGTATGGATTCGATGGCATCAACAGCGCCAACAATCACCTCGATAGGCACCCTGCCGGAGACTTCGATCCGGTCGCCATTCCGCTGCAGAGAGCCCACCAGACGATTGCCCGCGGAATCCGTCACCTGAACCCAGCATTCATCGCTGAACGTCATTTCCAGACGGGCGCTTCCAACTGCGGCGTTCGGTTGCGCGCTTTCCTCAAATGCAGGTTCCGGGGCACTGGTGACTACCGCCACCCGGCTCTCGTCAATGTTATCGGACGATACTGTCACAGGCTCCTCAACTGGCCTGCCCGCCTCACCGGGCTCACTATCGGAAGCCAGTGTGAGCTCCCTCTGTTGCTCAGAGGGTGCTGGCACACTCTCGTCCGTTACCGTCGGCTCATCAATGACCGGTTCAGGATCCACCGCAGCCGTAGCGGCATCTGACGCATCGCTGCTGTCGGGCTCAGGCTCGACGGTCTCTGTGCTGTCGGGCTCAGGCTCGACAGTCTCTGGTGCAGCATCGGAGCTGTCAGGCTCTGCCGGTGCAGGCGTTGTTATGCCCGTATTGTCCAGAAAACGAAGACCAACGAAAACCGCAATGGCAATCACCAGAAGGAAAAAGAGAAGCTTTGCCATCCGGCGTTTCTGACGCCTGCGGCGTTCAATATCCACCAGCGGATTCAATTCTTCCGCCTGCGCTTTTTCCTGCCGTAGCGGTTCCAGTTCCTTGTCGAGTGTCGCGATCACCGCATCCGGGTCCAGATCGACCTGGCGCGCATAGGTTCTGACATAGCCCTTCAGGAACAGTTCACTGTCGATCTGCCTGTAATCACCATCCTCGATGGCATGAATGACCGCCGGGCGCAGATGCTGCGCATCAGCCACAGCCGAGACACTCAGCCCCTTCTGCTCCCGCGCGCGCTTGAGTTGCTGCCCTGCGGGTTCACTCACCACTGGCTGTTGTGTGTCATCACTGTCCATTTGCGATCATCACCCTGTATTGTTGGTATTCGACAGAGTTCGGGAAATTGTTCTTCAACTGCAGCGCCAGGCTTGACGCCTGGTTCCGGTCACCAAGTTGGTGAGCAATACGAATTCCCGTGTAGAGACTTTCCGGGGAGTGGCGAAGGTTCTTGTTTCGCTGCATCAGAGTCGTCAGACGGCTGTAATGGCGAGAAGCCGCCTGATAGTTCCCGGACTCCACCAGCGTGCGTGAAAGGGCAAGCAGCGACCTGGCATCGCCACGGGACAATTCAACAGCCCGTCGATAGGCAGTAACCGCGCCCTCAAGGTTGCCGATTCGCTCTTCAGTCAGGCCCAGATTGAAAAATACCGACGCTCTCTCGCCATAACCCGTGTCCCTGGAAGCTGCGAGGAACTGATCACGAGCCTCTTCAAACCGACGCTCCCCATAAAGATAGGCGCCGTAGTAAACCCGTCCACGTGTATAGTCCTGATCGTTCTCCAGAGCCCTTTTGAAAGAACGCTCTGCGAGTTCCGGTTCACCCTCGGACTGATAGACCAGCCCCATGGCTGCCAGTGCGCCCGGGTTCTCGGGTGAAATCTCGAGAGCCCTATCAAGGTGACTCCTGGCCCGATCCAGATTACCTTGACCGATATAAGCCGTCGCCAGCTGAACGTAGTTCCTGACCGCCTTGTCCCGGTCGGCTTCACGGGCGAAGCGGCTATCGGTGTTGGTCACACAGCCTGTGACAAACATTGCCAGCAACACCATGGCAAATGCGGCCCGGATCCGGTTTACTGGTTCAGATGTCACAGTTGGCAATTCCTCTTGTTTTCAGGGGTAAAATCTCACCCGGGTTCATGGACTGACCTGGTGCACCTGTATGTAACGCTGGCTTCTTTTCGTGCGATCTTCCACCCTGCCCACAAGCTGTCCGCAAGCGGCATCAATATCATCGCCGCGGGTTGTTCTGACGGTTGCAACATACCCCGCTTCATTAAGAACCGTCTGAAAACGACGGGTGGCGTTCATGCTCGGCCGCCGGAAATCACTCTCCGGAAACGGGTTGAAGGGAATCAGGTTGATCTTGCACGGCAGACCACGCAACACAACAGCCAGCTCTTTTGCATGCTCAGGCTGGTCATTGACCCCTTCGATCACCGTGTACTCAATGGTCGCCTTGCGTTTGTCGGGCAAACGGGCCAGGTAGCGGCGGGTGGCTGCCAGCAATTCCGAGATCGGGTACTTTTTATTCAACGGCACCAATTGGTTACGCAATTCATCATTAGGGGCATGAAGCGAAATGGCCAGTGAAACATCGGTAACCTCGCCCAGCTTGTCTATTGCCGGAACCACGCCAGACGTGCTCACCGTGACCCGCCGCTTGGAGATTCCGTACGCCAGATCCTCCATCATCAGGTTCATGGCATCAACCACGTTATCGAAGTTCAGCAGCGGCTCCCCCATTCCCATCATCACGACATTGGTAATCGGGCGATCGGGGCCTGGCTCAAAGGGCATGAACGCTTTGCGGGCAACCCAGACCTGGCCGATAATTTCTGCGGCAGTCAGGTTACGGTTAAAGCCACGCTTTCCTGTTGAGCAGAAGGTACAGTCCAGGCTGCAGCCAATCTGTGAGGAAACACACAGGGTGCCGCGCTCGCCATCGGGAATCAGCACGGTTTCGACACTGTTGCCGTTATCCATGCGCATGACCCACTTGCGGGTACCGTCTTTCGACGATTCATCGTAGACCACTTCCGGCCCGCGAATCTCGGCCACTTCCTTCAGCTTCTCCCGCAGCACCTTGCTCATATTGGTCATTTGATCGAAGTCATCAGCACCGCGCTGATGAATCCACTGCAACACTTGTGTTGCCCGGAAACTCTTCTCCCCCAGGGATTCGAAGAAAGCCTCCATTTTGGCCTTCGGCAGTCCCAGAAGGTTGGTTTTCTCAGCAACAGCTGTCATTTCATAACCTCGATCAGATAACCAATCCAGGCCGGGAGAAACCCCGGCCCGGGCAGCTCAATCAACCCCGTGGGCAGATCTCACTGTCATTGAAAAAGTATGCAATTTCACGCTCGGCAGACGCTGCCGAATCCGAACCGTGAACGGCGTTTGCATCGATGGATGATGCAAAATCGGCGCGGATAGTGCCCGCTTCCGCTTCCTTGGGGTTGGTAGCACCCATCAGGTCACGATTCTTCAGGATAGCACTTTCGCCTTCCAGAACCTGAACAACAACCGGGCCGGACGTCATGAACGCGACCAGATCATTAAAAAACGGACGCTCTTTATGCTCGGCATAGAAACCTTCCGCCTGCTCCTGGGTCAGATGCATCATTTTTGCAGCAACGATCGCCAGTCCTGCTTTTTCAAAGCGTGTGTAAATCTCGCCGATCACATTTTTTGCGACTGCGTCGGGCTTGATAATCGAGAGCGTGCGCTCGTTTGCCATGATCTGTCTCCATTCAGGTTCAGAAAAATTTCAGGGTTGGGATTATACGCAGTCCGGAGGCAACTGCCTACCGCACTGAACGGAGACGGCTAACAACGTCAACGATTTGCGTCGCTGCGAAGTCAATTTCCTCGGCTGTGGAAAAACGTCCGAACGAAAACCGGAGGGCCCGATGAGCCTGTTCATCGTCCAGACCAATGCCTTTCAATACAAACGAAGGCTCTATGGTCGCTGATGCGCAGGCAGAGCCGGATGAAACCGCCAGATCCCTCAGCCCCAGCATCAGTGACTCTGCATCCACGCCTGCAAACGACAGGTTCACGATACCCGGTACCCGGTGCTCGTCACTGCCATTGAGTGCCACGCCTTCCAGGCCGTGCAGCCCGTCCAGGAGTCGACCGCGGAGGCCTTCCAGCCTCTCCTTCTCTTGCTCAAGCTGCTCACTCGCCAGCTCGAAGGCCTTGCCCATGCCCACAATCTGGTGCGTTGGCAACGTGCCGGAACGCATGCCACGCTCGTGCCCGCCACCGTGAATCTGCGACTCGATGCGCACGTCTGGTGACCGACGAACATACAGTGCGCCAATGCCCTTGGGGCCGTATACCTTGTGCCCGGACAGCGAAAGCAGGTCTACCGGGGAAGCGCTGACATCCACCTCGGTTTTGCCGGCGGCCTGGGCCGCATCGACATGAAACAAAACCCCGCGATCGCGAAGCATAGCGCCAATCGACGCAATATCTGTCTGGCAGCCCAGCTCGTTGTTCACCATCATCAGGCTCACCAGAACCGTATTGTCCCGAAGTGCGCTTTCTACCTGCTCAACGGCAATCCGGCCATCTTTCCCGGGTGTCAGCCAGGTTACGCTCACGCCCTGGCGCTCAAGCCATTTGCAGGTATCAAGTACCGCCTTGTGCTCGATCTCCGAGGTCACGATGTGAGGATTATCGTGGCCAGCAACCGCACCCTTTATGGCCAGGTTATCGGATTCCGTGGCGCCGGAAGTCCAGACGATCTCCCGCGGGTCAGCATGGATAAGGTTCGCAACCTGCCGACGGGCACCTTCGACTGCCGCTTCGGCTTGCCAGCCATAGGCGTGGGAGCGGGAGGCAGGGTTGCCGAAGACACCGTCAAATGTGAGGTATTTGCACATTTCTTCGGCAACAACGGGATCTACGGGCGTGGTCGCCGCATAATCCATATAGACGGGTTTTTTCATAGAGGTTTCAGGATTATCGTTCAGGCCGGCGCCTGATCCTTGAGGCGCTCGGTGTTAATCGTCTGTGAATCACCTTCGGAATGACGCCTGTTTTGCCGACTGGCAACCACCTGGATTTCCCGTTTTCTCATCAGGTCGCCGAGGCTGATATCGCTCAGGAACTGATGGATCTGCTCGCTGAGATCAGACCACAGGTGGTGGGTCAGACATTTTTCGCCATTCTGGCAATCACCCTTGTTGCCGCAACGGGTGGTATCCAGGGACTCACTGACCGCGTCCACAACTTCTGCAATAAAGACGGCGTCGGGTTCACGGCTGAGGCGGTAGCCCCCGCCGGGCCCACGGATACTGTTCACCAGCTTGTGACGGCGAAGGCGGGAAAATAGCTGCTCGAGATACGAGAGGGAAATCTCCTGCCGGGCAGATATATCAGCCAGACTGACCGGCCCCTGATCCCCGTGAAGGGCCAGATCCAGCATTGCCGTCACCGCGTAGCGGCCTTTGGTGGTCAGTCTCATAAACTCAGCCCCGGTCAGGGATTGATTCGGTTTTAATTGAGCCGAGTATGAATTGACCAACTATTTCAGTCAAGTATTCACCGCTGTGACGGTTCATCATCCCGCACACAGTCGAAGTCCTCCTCCTGCAACGGCGGCATTTCGCCGTTCTGGTACTCACTGTTGACCTTTCTGAGGGCCTTGCACATGTTCTCGATACGGTCATCGACTACATGCATGTGGTCCAGCAGGCTGCGCATGGCCCGGGCCACGGGGTCCGGCATCTCCTCAGTTACACCGTACGCATCGAACCCCATACGCTCTTCCATTTCTTTACGGCGAGTAGTGTCTTCATCCTTGCGCTTGACCACGACACGGCCGGGAATACCCACCACCGTCGCCCCTTCGGGAACCGCTTTGGTGACCACAGAGTTGGAGCCGATCTTCGCCCCGGCTCCCACTTCGAACGGGCCGAGAATCTTGGCACCGGCGCCGACCACAACGCCGTCCCCCAGGGTCGGATGGCGCTTCCCCTTGTTCCAGCTGGTCCCCCCCAGGGTTACCCCCTGGTAGAGTGTCACATCGTCACCAATAACGGTGGTTTCACCAATCACAACGCCCATACCGTGGTCGATAAAGAAGCGGCGGCCAATGGTCGCACCGGGGTGAATCTCGATACCCGTCAGCCAGCGGGCAAGGGTCGAGAAAGTACGCGCCAGCCATTTCAGGCCCAGATTCCAGAGCCAATGCGAAAACCGGTGACACAGGAGCGCATGAAGTCCGGGGTAGTTGGTCAGAACCTCAAAGGTGTTACGAGCTGCGGGATCGCGATGAAACACACTGTTCACATCTTCCCTTAAACGTTCAAACATAACCCTATTCCTGTTCACCGGCTGCCGGGCCAGCCTTTGACGTGTTTGATCCGGATTTATCCGTACCGGCGGATTTCTGAACGGCACTCAGGACGCCCCGGAGAATATTGATTTCCGTCTGATCCAGTTTCGCTCTCTGGAACAACCGGCGCAACCGCGTCATCAGCAGCCCGGGTTTCTCGCGGCGATGGAAATCAACATCCACCAGCACCTGCTCAAGATGCTCGAAAAAACCTTCCACGTCCCTTACCGGAGCCGGCGGCACATCCCAGCCAGCATCCCCCGGCGCCGCCATGGGTTTGAGATAGGGGCTGCCGTCGCCACCTTCAAGCCCTCTGAGGTAGTGCATGCGTAATTCATAACACATCACCTGCACCGCCATGGACAGATTCAGGGAACTGTAATCCGGGTTCGACGGAATATGTATGTGGAAGTGGCAGCGCTGCAGCTCCTCATTGCTCAAGCCATGGTTCTCGCGGCCGAATATCAACGCAACCGGGCCAGCCCCTGAATGCTCTGAAGCCTTGGCGGCGGCATCCGGCGGCGCCATAACCGGCCAGGGCACCTTGCGGCCACGGGCACTGGTGCCCATAACGCAGACACAGTCAGCAATAGCCTCGTCCAGAGAGGTCACAACCCGGGCATTATCCAGTACATCCGATGCACCCGCCGCCCGCGCATAGGAGGTTTCATCGGGGAACGACGTCGGGTTGACCAGCCAGAGACTACCCAGCGCCATGTTTTTCATGGCCCTCGCAACCGCTCCGATATTGCCGGAATGAGAGGTTTCAACCAGAACAATCCTGATCTGGTCGTCAAAGGTGTCGGTGCCCTCCTGGGGCATCGCTGACTTGTGCATGGCGCTCGTATCTCTTTAGCAATCTATCGATAGAAATCCGGAAAGGCGCGCATGATAGCAGATTTCACCCCTCCCCTGCCTCTCCGGATAAGCCCTGATACAGCGCCGTCAGTGCCATTGCGGAGTCGAAAAACATACAAGCCGTGCCAGTTTTTGATATGCTATGCGGCCTTCACACACCCGGATAATGAACACTCAGATGCAACCAGCTATTAAAATGGCCCTGCGCGTCGCGCGTCAGGGGTCCGACTATCTGAAAGCACACTTCGAGCGCCAGGAACCCAATGGCGACAGCGAAGACCGCCGCAAGCAACTGGAGCGGGTCGAGCAGTCGGTTTACGACAATTTTTCCGAACAGCTCGAAAAGTCCTACAAAGACCACGTGATCGCACCGCTGAATGAGGCGGATGCCGACGGTAACGACAAGAGCTGGCATATATTTCCGGTACTCGGGCGTGAGAACTTTCTGCGCGGCATTCCTGATTTCGCATTGGCACTGCTGCAAAAGAAAAACAACCGCACCGAGAACCTGCTGCTGATCAACCCCGTTACCGGCGAAGAATATTCTGCCAGTCGCGGCCACGGCGCAGCACTCAACAGCCGGCGCGTGCGCACCAGCGAGGTCAAACATTCTGACCGCGCAGCAGTGGTCAGCAACCTCCTGGACCAGACCCGACACGGCGATGACCCGCTGATGTGGGGCGAAATGGCATCACTACTGGCCCGCGACAGCAGCATGTTCCGCACCGCCGGCTGCGTTGCGCTGGACATTGCCAGGGTATCTTCCGGCCATCTGGACGCTGCCGTTATATTCCGTCCGGAGCCAGCAGATCTTGCCATTGGCGTAACCCTGGCACTGGAGTCCGGCGCCCTGACCGGCGATTTCTCCGGCAATCCTTCTACGGAAAAAGCCAAACAGCTTATCGTTGCCAACCCCAAGCTGTTCCGGGAAGTACTGAAAACCCTTCACCCCTTCCGGGGCCGCCTGCCACGCTGAACCGGCCGGGCACAAAAAAGCCGCAACACCTCACGGGGTTGCGGCTTTTTTTATGGCTGACCGGTTTACATCCGGTTCAGCCACTCAGGCGGTTGCTCTTCTTCCTCTTCCTGCCCGACGAGCCCTTCCTTCGGAGGCACGATCAGGTCCTCGCGGGCAACACCCAGGGCTACCAACATGTTGGCGGCAACGTAGATAGAAGAATAGGTACCTACGACCACACCAATGATCAGTGCCACTGCGAAGTTGTTGATTGCCTCGCCCCCCAGGAAATAGAGGGCCAGTAGAACCACGAGAGTGGTACCGGAGGTGTTCAGGGTCCGGCTTATGGTCTGATGGATGGACTCATTGATAATGTGCTCGGAATCCCCCTCCCGCATCTTGCGGAAGTTCTCGCGGATACGGTCCGCTACAACGATGGTATCGTTCAGGGAGTAACCGATAACGGCAAGCAATGCGGCAAGCACACTCAGGTCAAAGGTCCACTGAAACAGTGAAAACACGCCAAGAACGATGATCACGTCGTGAGCAAGTGGCACGACCGCGGCAATCCCGAACTTGAACTGGAAGCGCATACCAACGTAGATCAGCACGACCGCAAGGGCGATCAGCATACCGAGGCCACTGTCTTCCTTTAACTGCTCACCAACCTGGGAACCGACAAACTCGGAACTGACAAGCTGGAGCTCCGCACCACCGGCCGAAAGCGCTTCAGTAACCTCTACCGCCAGTTTGTCATTTTCCGATTCCGCCATCCTCACAAGGACTGACGTATCAGAACCGAAGTTCTGTACCACGAACTGCTCGTAACCTGCCTCGTAGAGGGTTGCACGAACCTCATCCAGTTCTGGCGCTTGCTGGTACTCAAACTCTACAGAGGTACCCCCGGTAAAATCGAGCCCCAGATTCAGCCCACGAATTGCCAGCAGAGCGACTGCAGCAATGACAAGTGCAATGGACACCACGGAAGCAACCTTCCGTATGCCCATAAAATCGATAGGTTTTTTCTCAACTTCAGACATTGGCCAGTTTCCCTCCGATCGACAGTTTTTCGACCTTTCGACCGCCGTATACAAGATTTACGATGCTACGACTGACCATCAGCCCGGAGAACATCGACGTGAGAATACCGATCGACAGCGTCACCGCGAACCCTTTCACCGGGCCGGAACCCATGGCGAACAGGATCACCGCCACCAGCAAGGTGGTGATGTTGGCATCGAAAATCGATACAAAGGCCCTGGAATAACCGGAATTTATGGCCAATTGGGGCGGAGCGCCCGCCTTCAGCTCTTCCTTTATGCGTTCAAAGATAAGCACGTTGGCGTCAACAGCCATACCCACCGTCAGCACAATACCGGCGATACCCGGCAGGGTCAGGGTTGCGGAGAGTATCGACATGCAGGCAATGAGCAGCATCAGGTTGAGCGTAAGTGCCACATTGGCAATCATGCCGAAGCCACGGTAGTAGACCACCATGTAGCAGAGCACCAGGACAAAGCCGAGCAGCACGGACATCATGCCGGCATCAATGTTCTTCTGGCCCAGGCTTGGGCCAATGGTGCGCTCCTGCACGAAGTACATCGGAGCCGCTAGTGCCCCAGCCCGCAGCAACAGCGCCAGTTCCGAAGCTTCCGGGATGGAATCGAGACCGGTAATCCGGAAACTGCTTCCCAGCGCGGACTGAACAGTGGCCAGACTGATAATGCCCTTTTCCACAACCCGATTGTCGACGGTGCGGGTTTCGCCATCCACAACCACTTCTTCGGTTTCCGTTCGGTATTCGATGAACAGCACCGCCATTCGACGGCCAATGGCGTTCCGGGTAGCCCGGTTCATCAGATCACCGCCGACAGAGTCCATGGTGATATTCACCTGGGGCTGGCCA
The DNA here is from genome assembly GCF_005298175.1 of Marinobacter panjinensis. Classification (NCBI taxonomy): domain Bacteria; kingdom Pseudomonadati; phylum Pseudomonadota; class Gammaproteobacteria; order Pseudomonadales; family Marinobacteraceae; genus Marinobacter; species Marinobacter panjinensis. The sequence continues at coordinate 267,088 of NZ_SZYH01000001.1, read as the reverse complement.
TTCTCATCGAACGCCTGCTGCGCGTTGGAGACGTTGTCGCCGGTTGCGATAATATCCCGCTCCAGGCGAGCCTCGCGGTTGGGGTTGTCCCGGAACTCGTAGGTTTCGGTTGTTGCGGCCGGTGCGTCCTGGCGTGCTTCAAGACGGAACTCCAGGTTTGCGGTGGCACCAAGCACACGCTTTGCGGCGGCGGTGTCCTGGACACCAGGCAACTCCACGATAATCCGGTCAGCACCCTGGCGCTGCACCAGAGGTTCTGCAACCCCCAGTTCGTTCACCCGGTTACGGATAGTGGTGAGGTTCTGTTGCAGGGCGTAATCCTGGATCGACTTGACCTCGGCTTCCGATATGGTGAGTACCAGGCGGTATTCGCCTTCCTCACTCTCTTCGTCCAGAAGAAACTGGTTGTACTGGTCGCGAATGAGTGAGAAGGCCTCGCTGCGGGACTCTTCATCCCGGAAGGTCAGAACGATGGAATTGTCGCCCTCCAGGTCACCGCCACGATAGCGCACGCGCTCTTCCCGCAATTCACGCTTGATCTGGCTGGAGATGGCCTCAAGACGCTGCTCAACCGCGGTTTCCATATCCACTTCCAGCAGAAAGTGAACACCACCGCGAAGATCGAGACCCAGCTTCATGGGCCCGGCACCAAGGCTTTTCAGCCATTCCGGGGTAGACGGCGCCATGTTCAGGGCTACCAGGTAGTCCCTGCCGAGCGCATCCTGGACGACCGGCCTGGCCCGCAGCTGGGATTCGGCATCATTCAGTCGGATCAGGGCATCGCGATCCTGAAGCTCGGATTCCTTGACGGCAATCCCCTTCGCCTCAAGCGCGTCAACGGCCCTTTCCAGAATCCGCTGGTTGACCTCGGTGCTACTGCGCGCACCGGTGATCTGTACGGCGTAATCATCGGGGAAAACATTAGGCAGGGCGTAGATGAAACCGATCACCAGTGCGATGACGATAACGAGGTTTTTCCAGAGCGGATACTTGTTCAGCATGGGGTCCCTTTAAGCCGGCCAACGGGCCGGCTGTGATGTTTCAGCTTGGCAAATTCAGACCTGAGTAAAACGCCGGCTCAGATGTCCTTCAGAGTTCCTTTCGGAAGTGCCGCTGCAACAGCAACTTTCTGAACCTTGACTTCAACGTTGTCGGCAATTTCAACCACGATAAAGTCGTCGGTAACCTTGGTGATCTTGCCGGCGACGCCGCCAGAGGTAACCACCTCATCACCCTTGTTCAGACCGGACATCAACGCTTTATGCTCTTTCGCACGCTTGGACTGCGGGCGCCAGATCAGGAAGTAGAAAATCAGGATAAAGCCGGCAAAGAAAATCACCTGCCCCATCACACCCATGCCACCGGCACCGGGATCCTGCGCCATGGCCAGTGCCGGCATAGCAGCAAAGAGTGCAGCAACAAGTAACTTGATCGATTTCATTGATTATCTCCGTTTTTAAGAAAAGTTCAGTAGCGGTTTGGAACCGGCTATGCCCGCCGTCACTGTGCCATTGGTGGCACGGTTTCACCCCGGCGAGCATAGAAGTCGCTGATAAAGTCCGACAATGTACCTGCTTCAATTGCGCCACGCAATCCGGCCATCACGTTCTGGTAGTAACGCAGATTGTGAATGGTATTGAGCTGCGATCCGAGCATTTCCCCACATTTATCCAGATGATGCAGATAACTTCTCGAAAAGTTCTGACAGGTATAACAGTCGCACTGGTCATCCAGCGGTGTCGTATCATGGCGGTGGCGCGCATTGCGGATCTTGACGATACCGGTAGAGGTAAACAGGTAACCGTTACGGGCGTTCCGGGTGGGCATCACGCAGTCGAACATATCCACACCACGGCGAACCGCTTCCACAAGGTCTTCCGGCCGGCCCACGCCCATCAGGTAGCGGGGGCGGTCTTCCGGCATCTTCGGTGGCAGATGATCCAGGATGCGGATCATATCCTCCTTGGGCTCCCCTACCGAGAGCCCGCCAATAGCGTAGCCGTCAAATCCGATATCGGTCAGCCCCTCCAGCGAGCGATCCCGCAGGGACTCGTACATGCCACCCTGGACGATACCGAACAGTGCCGCCGGGTTGCCCGCGTGGGCCTGCTTGCTCCGTTCGGCCCAACGCAGGGACAGTTCCATGGACTCCCTGGCCTGCTTCTCGGTCGCGGGGTAAGGCGTACACTCGTCAAAAATCATCACAATGTCGGAGCCCAGGTCCCGCTGAACCTGCATGGCGATTTCCGGTGACAGCTCCACAGGGGAACCATCGATCGGTGAGCGGAAGTTTACGCCTGCTTCGGTAATCTTGCGCATCTCCCCGAGGCTGAACACCTGGAAGCCGCCGGAGTCCGTCAGGATCGGGCCGTGCCATTGGGTAAAGTCATGCAGGTCGCCATGGGCCTTCACCACCTCGGTGCCTGGCCGCAACATCAGGTGAAAGGTGTTGCCGAGGATGATCTCTGCACCAATATCCTTGATATCCCTGGGCAACATACCCTTGACGGTACCGTAGGTACCCACCGGCATGAACGCCGGCGTTTCCACGGTGCCCCGGGGAAAGCTCAGCCGGCCGCGCCGGGCACGGCCATCCTCTCCCAGCTTTTCAAAGGACATAAAACACGGGTCAGTCATGATTGCTCTCCGGATTCGGGATGCGCATCCCCGGCATAGGATTTGAGGGCGCCCAGGCTTGGCGCCTGGCCCGCGATAAACATGGCGTCACCATAGCTGAAAAAGCGGTAACGTTCCGCGACAGCATCGCGGTAGGCGGACATCACGTTCTCATAACCTGCGAAAGCGCTGACCAGCATGATCAGCGTTGACTCCGGCAAATGAAAATTGGTCACCATAGCGTCGACTGTCTGGAAGCGATAACCGGGGTAGATAAAAATATCCGTTTCACCCTTGAACGGCTTCAGCACACCGCCCCGGCTGGCGGACTCCAGCGATCGCACCGAGGTAGTCCCGACAGCGACGATGCGGCCACCACGGGCACGGGCCGCATTGACAGCGTCAACGGTTTCCTGCGGAACATGGGCGACTTCGCTGTGCATTACGTGGTTTTCGATGTGCTCGACACGCACAGGCTGAAAGGTACCGGCACCCACGTGCAGGGTCACAAACGCGCGCTCGATACCCCGGGCCTCCAGTTCCGCCAGCATACGGTCATCAAAATGCAGGCCCGCCGTCGGGGCCGCCACGGCGCCGGACTCTTGCGCATAGACAGTCTGGTATCGTTCCCGGTCCGAGGATTCGTCGGGACGGTCTACATAGGGCGGTAACGGCATGTGCCCGATTCGCTCCAGCAGTTCCAGCACCGGTTCACTGCTATCGCAGACAAGGTGGAAAAGCGCTTCGTCCCTCTGCTTCATCAGCATGGGAGTGCCGTCTTCCAGAATGATCCGTTGTCCCGGCTTCAATGCCTTGGAGGCCTTTACATGGGCAAGTAACTCATGCCCCCCGAGCAGCCGCTCGACCAGTACTTCAACCTGGCCCCCGGTTTCCTTTTTTGCGAACAACCGTGCGGGTATCACCCGGGTGTTGTTGAACACCAGCAGATCGCCGGGCTGGAGGAGGTCCGGAAGGCCGGAAAACTGTCGATGGAAAACTGCGCCGGAAAGGCCGTCAAGGCTCAGCAGGCGTGATGCGCTGCGCTCCCTGAGTGGATACCGGGCGATGAGTTCATCCGGCAGATCAAAGTGGAAATCGGAGACGTTCATTGGATGGACTGTTCACGGCACCGCGTTGTGCGGCTTGTAAGTGGTGGCGGGAGGACCCTCACCGCGGTTCAAAAACAAGTACTTAGGGGATCAAAGATTCCAGATGTACAAGAGGGTATACACGGTTATTCTTGCTGAAAATTTGACCAGGAGCTTTGCCTGTGCCTCATCCTCACGAATGGTGTCGAACCCTTGGGCATAATGTTACCACACTTCTTTTGATGCGAGGGTGGAACGATGAATACGAGTGTCCCATGATGGCCACTACTTTGCAGATTGACCACATCATTGCCGGTGACATTGACTTCTGCAAGACCACCTTCACCCACATGAAGAATGACGAAGATGCCTCCTTAGTTAATTTGCAAGAGGCGCGCCTGACCCCAAGGGTGCCAGGCGCGCCATAGGGGGCTAACGAATCATCGCGCCCCACTTGTCTCCTTGAGTTTCTCGACAATCCCCTCAAGATTAAATGAACCGGGCTTCTGACTCGGCGGGTAGTCGATAAATGTCTGCGCATACCTGGCCGCAGCTGCCTGCATCGGCACGAGAACAAATGAGTGATCCAGGAACCAGTCGTTGTAGGTATTCGAGTTATGCTGCGCCTTTTCGAACGGGTCACGGCGAAGATTGAATAGCAGCGGCACACGCAGCTCTGTAAACGGCTCGCGCCAGACCTCAAAGGCCTCTCCGCGGTTCTCATAGAACACGGCCTTCCAGTCGGCCAGACGGATGGCGACCATCTCGCCGTCATCGTTGAAGTACCAGAACTCTTTGCGTGGGGAGGCCGCGATATCGTCATTGATGGTTTCGAAGCTGCCTGCCTTGGACAGATACTCGGTCATATCGTATCCGTCGAGGTGGCTTTTATACTCCCGGCCGATTGCCTCATAGCCATCAAGCAGGTCTTCCTTCAAGTCATCCTTGCCCGCAGCAGCGGCAAATGTGGCCATCCAGTCTTCGTGGGCGACGAGGCCGTTAATGGTAGTGCCGGCAGGGAACTCTCCTGGCCAACGTACAAAGGCGGGAACGCGGTATGCACCCTCCCAGTTCGAGTTCTTTTCACTACGGAACGGTGTGGTGCCGGCGTCTGGCCAGGTGTTGTAATGCGGACCGTTATCGGTTGAATAGAACACGATTGTATTGTCGGCGATACCCAGCTCGTCGAGGTGATCCAGCAGTTCGCCCACATGCCGGTCGTGTTCAACCATACCGTCGTGGTACTCGTTGCCGCTCGCCCCGCTTATGCCAGTATGCTCGTCTTTGACGTGGGTTCGAAAGTGCATGCGAGTCGCGTTCCACCAGGCGAAAAAGGGCTTGCCGGCTTCGTGTTGGCGCTTGATGAAGTCTTTGGCAGCCTCAAGCGTTTCCTCATCAACGGTCTCCATCCGTTTTCTGGTGAGCGGACCCGTATTTTCAATGTCTTGCGTGCCGTCGTCGTTAGCGGTCGCTTTAAGTACACCCCGTGGCCCCCACTTTTCTTCGAAGGTTTCCCCGCTGGGGAGCACGTAGTCGCTCGGGTAGTCGCGATGCTCCGGCTCTTCTTCCGCATTCAGGTGATAAAGGTTTCCGAAGAATTCGTCGAAACCATGGTTGGTGGGCAGGTGTTCATCCCGATCACCGAAGTGGTTTTTACCGAACTGACCGGTGGCGTAGCCAAGAGACTTCATAACCGCCGCAATGGTGATATCTGATTCCTGCCAGCCCTCCTGAGCTCCAGGCAAACCGACCTTGGTCATGCCGGTGCGAACCGGGCTTGTACCACCAACAAAAGCGGCACGGCCAGCCGTGCAGGACTGCTGGCCATAATAGTCCGTGAAGGCGATACCTTCGTCGGCAATGCGGTCGATACTAGGGGTGGTGTAGCCCATCATGCCACGGTTATTGTGGCTGATGTTCCATATACCAATATCGTCGCCCCAGATGACGAGTATGTTAGGTTTCTCTCCCTCAGCTCCCTGAGCCAGCGAACTTACCGAAAGCGCCAGACCTGCGGCAAGTCCCATTATCAATCTCGCGGATCTTTCTAACTGAATAACCATCACAAATCTCCTGATTTCAAACAGCCGCCGTTCTCCGACACTGCCGAATGACATCCTCAAGCCGTGATGGCTACTATTCAGTCAGGAACGTCCTATTCCCAAACCACAAGCATAATCCTAGATTAGGCCGTCTACTTTGCCAAATTTCCGGTTGGATTAAAGACTGGGGGGCACATCAATATCGAGTAGTGGGTCTACCCCTAACCTACCGTCACGCGGGGCTTTTTGTTCAACTTGGGATGATTAGGATAAGATAAGATGGTAGCGGCGGGCGGACTCGAACCGCCACGGGTTTTACCCCAACGGATTTTGAATCCGTCGTGTCTACCAATTTCACCACGCCGCCATCGGAGAGTGCTGGGAATTATACTGAGGTTGAACCTGAAAGCAATAACAAGTGCCGGACTTCCTTGTTCCGGCAGGCTTTTCTTACAGACGGTCAAACAATGAAAGCCTGGACACCTGGGCAAACGACTGCTGCGCTGCCTGCAACACGAAGCTCTGGAAGCTCAGGTTGCTGATGGCCTCGGCGTAGTCCACATCCTGCAGTTCAGAGCGAATCTCCTCGCTGTATACCGACGAATCCTCCAGGAACGACTTGGTGGACTCCACTGCGTTCAGGCGCCCGCCCAGTTCGGTCTGCTTCTGCACAATGCTTTCCTGGGCGTTGTCCAGATTCTGCAGTGAGCTGGCAATCAGGTCATCGTAGGCTGCCTGGCCAGCCGGTGAGCCCTTGTCGATGTTATCCAGGCCATCGATCAGGTTTTCGATGGTGGCAAACACCGACTGTTTTTCCCCTGCACGGATGGTGAACTCGTTACCATCGTCGGCATCGGTAATGGTGGCCTGAACCCCTGCAATTTCAAAAGATTCCCCACTGGTATAGGTTGCTGGCGTAACAGTCAGCGGATCGCCAGTACGGCTGTTTTGCGCACTGACCGTTCTAACCCCGGCCACGGTATCAACTGTAATGATAATGTCGTCCGGCGACACGGTCGAGAATGCGCCGTTATCGACAACCTGAACACCATCGATCCTCGCATCGGGGGCATTGCCGGGGTCACTTTCACCGAACGTAGCCCTGGGAATGGAGGCGTATATGCCCTTGCCATGGTCGCTGATGGGCACCGTCACACCATCGTCTATCTCCAGTACACGCTGACCCTCATCGCCCTGATACACCCAGCTCCCGGAGGCATCTTTGGCAAACGCGGCCGTTGTACCCTGGAATCCGCTGAATATGTACTCACCGGAGGCATCCTTTGTGTTGGTGATTTCCGCCAGTTGTCCCAGACGTTCCTTGATCTCCGAGGAAATCGACTTGCGATCATTGGCAGACAGCGAGCCGTTACCCGCCTGCACCGTAAGCTCACGCACCCGCTGAACGATGTCCACCGAGCTTGCCAGTGTGCTCTCTTCCTGCTGCAGACGGTTCTCCGCCAGGCCGGCATTACGCTGGTAGGTTTCATTCCGCGACAGCTCCTGGTCCAGCTTGAGAATACGGGCGGCAGCAACGGGGTCGTCCGATGGCTTGTTGACCCTTTTGCCCGTCGAGATCTGCTCCTGGGTCTGGTTCAGACTGCTGTTCAGATCCTGCAGCCGGCTGATCCCGCCGGAGAATATCTGTTGTGATGAAATTCTGATCATGTCACATCACCTCACGCTGTTACCGAAAACTCTGCAACAGGGTATTGAACAAATCCTGGGCCACGCTCATTACCTGAGCGGACGCGTTATAGGCGGCCTGGTACTGGATCAGTCTGCCGGCTTCCTCATCGAGGTTGACGCCGGAGACCGATTCACGTTGGTTACTGGACTGTTCCAGCAGGGTTTTGCCAGCGTCTTTATCGAGCTGGCTCTGGCGGGTCTTCACGCCGATGTCCTCAACCAGGCCGGCGTAGCCCTCTGCAAAACTCTGGCTACCGTTATTGAGGGTATTCTTTGTTCCCAAAGCCGCCAGAAATTCCGCATTGCGGTTATCCGACACGCCGTTGGTGTTGTAGTCGATGTTGAAAGCGTCGCCAGGCCTCGGGTTGCCTGAAATCTCGAACTGGAAGCCGAAATAGTCCGGAGATCGTGGATCCTCGGTGAACAGTTTGTTGGACTGGCCTGGCTGAAACACATTGACTGGTGGAGTACCCGTAGCATCGCCGGCAATAAGCGGTGGATCACCCGGAGCCGCATTGGCGTCAAAAACGTCGTAAACCAGCTCACCACTAATCGCATCCTCACGGAATCGAATTTCCAGTGGTGGATCAAGCTGGCCTTCCTGGCGGAAGTTGCCGAGCAGCGAGTTGGTAAACGGGTCCCTCACATCGAACATCTTGCCCTGGTTGATGGTGGCATCCCCAGTATTCGCGGAAGCGCCTTCGGCCCTTACCGGGCTGGCAAACGCGAGGTCCTCTTCGCGGCTGAGTTTCAGTTCGATATTGGCGGCCGCGTTGCGTGTGGGCTCGATCAGGAACTTGTCGCCCGCATTAAAGGTGCCGCCTTCCACACGGATATTGAAACCCGGCATGGAGATTTCAGACTGCACCGGGTCCGGCAGGCGGCCCTGATTAACCACCTTGCCGGTCGCCCGGTCCACCAGTTCAAAGTTGCGGCCATCGCCACCAAACTGCAACGACCAGCTTCCGGCAGGCAGAGCCGCACTGTCCATAATCTCGACGGCCAGTTGTGCGTTCTGGGGCGCCGCGTTGTTGGCATTGGCAACCACCCGGCTCCGTTGCGCGGCTTCCGAGTTGATGTCGCTGAAGAACAGTCCGCCCAGATCACCTTCAAGATCCATACCGATTTCATGCTGGTGGTTCAGGGTATCTGACAGCGCTATGGCGACCCTGCCAAGCTCCTGAAATGCAGGCTGCAGGCCTTCCGACTCAAACCGGCGCAAACCACCCAGCATGCCACCGTTGATCTGGCTGTCTACGTTCAGGGTCCGGCCACCGGTCGTCAGCGTAAATTCCAGCGACAACGGATCTTCAGAATCCGCGCGAGTGCCCAATTGCGCTGCCTGGGAGCCGACGACCAGAGTCTGACCGTTGCTCAGGGAAACATTCACCTGACTACCCTCGGCCTGGCTCACCCGTATGTTGACCAGCTCTGACAGCTGCCTGAGTTTTTCGTCCCGCTTGTCGAGCAGTTCATTGGGTTCGCGCCCCTGGGCCAGCCCCGGCGATTCAGAAATGGCATTGTTCAGTTCCGCAATACTCTTGAGCAGCGTATTGGCGTCTTTTACGCCCTGCTCCATCTGGGTCTTGACCGACTCCCGCTGTTGAACGAATTCCTGGTTGAGGGCTTCAAAACGGTTGACCACCTGCTGCGCTTCACTGAGTACCAGTTGCCTCTGAGGCAGCGAGGCCGGGTCCTCTGCGGCGTTCTGCAGGCTGGCAAAGAAATTGTTGAGCGCATTACTGAGACCGGTGGACTCGCCACCCAGCAGATTATCCAGCCGTGACAACTCGGAATTGAGGGTTTTCTGTTCTCCGAACAGCGTGGTGTCTTCACGGACCTGCTGGGTCAGGAATTCATTCGCCAACCGGCGAATATCGGTAACATTAACCCCGGTGCCCACCGAGCCGGCGCCGGTACGCTGTGCCGCCTGGGTTTCGAACTGAACCTCCTGGCGACTATAGCCCGGCGTGTTGGCATTGGTAATGTTGTTGCCGGTGGTGTTCAGCGCCGTCTGGTGTCCGAGGATACCGGTCAAGCCAATATTGATGAGCCCTGCCATAAACCTTACTCCTCAGCCCCGCGGGAGCCCATGGACAACGTTGTCATGGTGTCGTTGTTCATGATGCGACGAATCTTTGCGCCATAGTTCGGATCGGTGGCGTAACCGGCCTGCTGCAGTCTGTCGGCAAACTCATCAGGGTTGTCCGCAGCGGCCAGGACATCCCGGTAGCGGGGATTGGATTCAAGGAACGACACATAGTCCCGGAAGCTCGACTCATAGTCCGGATACGAGCGGAAGGCGGCCCGCTCGTTCATCGGCACGCCTTCCCGGAATTCGGTGGTAGCAATATTTACCGAGTCGCCCTGCCAGCGGGTGTCCGCCTTGATACCGAACAGGTTGAAACTGGGCGCGCCACCATCGCCTTCAATCATGTGCCGGCCCCAGCCGGTTTCCAGCGCTGCCTGGGCAATCATCAGGCGGGGGTTGATGCCGCTCTGCTCGGCTACCTTCTCCGCCACCGGCAGAAGTTCCCGTACAAACTGTGCAGGCGAGTCGAACCGGTCTGGCATCGCGGCACTTGTCTTCGGTTCAGCTACGGGCGCGGCAGCTTCGGCCACCTGGTTCACCTTCTCCACCTGCTCCGGCAAACGCGGGGACAGTACCGGCAGACTGCGATCGTAATCCGCCAGTGCCTTCTTATGGGCCGCCATGGGCTCACCCTGCTCATCCATGCCCGGAATCTGGCGGCTGAGCTGGCGGACCAGGGCTTCAGAAAGGCCGGTACCCTGCTTTTGCGAGAGCGTCAGACTCAACTGGCTGTCGAACATCTCGCGATAGAATTCTGACTGCTGGCTGTTCAGGTAGTTGCCCTCGGCAAACACATCGCCGGCCTTACGCATGGACTTGACCATTTCCGACAGGAACAGACCTTCGAACTGCTTTGCCACTTCCATCAGCGCCGCATTCTTGTCGGTCCGGGCCTGGGTCTTCAAGTCGTTGAGACCGCCGAAATCGGTGTAGACCTGTGCTTTCTGGAGACTGAAATCCTGCATCACGCCACCTATATCACGATCAGCTCGGCCCGCAGGGCGCCGGCCTGTTTAAGCGCTTCCAGCACTGCCATTACGTCACCCGGGGCCGCGCCCACCTGGTTCACCGCCTGAACAATTTCATTGAGGGTGACGGCAGGGCCAAACTGGAACATTCTTGCCGGGTCTTCGGTAATGGCAATCTGGGTGTTGGGCTCGATAACCGTTTCGCCGTCTGTAAAGGGATTGGGCTGATTGGCTTGCGGGTTCTCTTTAATCGTTACAGTCAGGTTGCCGTGGGTCACTGCGGCCGGGCTTACTTTCACATTCTGCCCCACCACGATCGTGCCGGTGCGGCTGTTAATGACCACTTTAGCGGCCTCCTGGGCCGGATCGACGGCAATGTTTTCAAGGATGGAAAGGAAGCTTACCCGCTGGGACGGATCCCTGGGCGCCTTCACCGACACCGCCGTGGCATCGTGGGCATAGGCCATATCCGGCCCCAGCTTGCTATTAATGGCCTCCACCACCCGGCGAGCGGTGGTGAAATCAGGGCGCATCAGGTTAAAGGTGATGGTATCGCCCCTGGTAAAGGGGGACATCACCTCCCGCTCAATGGTGGCACCGTTGGGTATGCGACCAACACTGGGCACATTCACCGTGATGCGCGAACCGTCTGAGCCCTGGGCGCCAAATCCACCCACGACCAGGCTGCCCTGGGCCATGGCGTAGACCTGATCATCGGCACCCTTCAAGGGTGCCATCAACAGCGTGCCACCCCGAAGACTGTCGGCATTGCCGATGGACGACACGGTAATATCGAGCTCCTGCCCCTGCTTCGCGAACGGCGGCAGAGTAGCCGTAACTGTCACAGCGGCCACGTTGGCCAGGTTGGGGTTCACGCCTTGTGGCAGGGTGATCCCGAACTGGTTCATCATGTTGCGGAAGGTCTGGTTGGTGAACGGTGCTTTGTCACCGGTACCATCAAGACCCACCACCAGGCCGTAACCCACCAACTGGTTGTTACGCACACCCTTGATACGCGCCAGGTCCTTCAGGCGGTCCGCCAGTACAGGCGCCGCGATAACCGACAGCGCTATCACCATTATGCCGAACCTCAGCATTTTCATAGCGGGAACCACTCACTGTTAAAGAATCGGGCCAGCCAGCCCATTTGATTGGCCTGGTCAAAATCGCCGGTGCCGCCGTAGGCGATACGGGCGTCTGCAATGCGATTGGACGCTACCATGTTATCCGGGGAAATATCCTGGGGACGAACCAGTCCGGTCAAGCGGATGTATTCATCGCCATTGGTCAGCGACAGCCATTTCTCACCGCGGATATGCAAAACACCGTTTGGCAACACTTCCGTTACCGTTACGGTGATATTGCCATCCAGACTGTTACTCTGGTCTGCTTCCGCCTGACCCGAAAAATCCCGCTCCAGATTGAAATCTGTTGCCAGTCCAATGTTGCCTTTCCCCAGAATTTGCGGGTCCAGCATGGAGACTTCATTGTCCTTGGTAATGCTGCTTTCAGCGTTCTTGCTGGCACGGGTGGACTCTTCCAGGGTCACCGTAAGAATATCGCCCACGTTCAATGCAACGGTATCGCCGTACAGGCTGTAATTCCGGGACGACTGGTAAATGGCACCTGATTCCGGGTCCCGCTGCATCATCGCTTCGGCACGCACCGGGGCATACTGCGGATCATCCGGCATGGCGCGCGGCCGACTCATGGCGGTGCAGCCCTGAAGGACGACCAGTGCCAGTACGACAGCCAGGGTTCCGGCGCCATGTCCATTTGATCTATGAGCGATAATGGGTGTCATCTCAGCCCCTCCTGCACGCTGCTACCGGTTAACCGATATTGTTGGTGATGAACTGCAGCATCTGGTCCGTTGCGGAGACCACTTTCGAGTTCATTTCATAGGCGCGCTGGGTCGTGATCATATTGACCAGCTCTTCCACCACTTCCACGTTGGACGCCTCAACCATGCCCTGCTCGAGGGTTCCCAGGCCGCCGATACCCGGCTCCCCCTCAGCGGGATCACCACTGGCATTAGTAGCCTTGTAAAGGTTGTTGCCGATCGCCTGGAGGCCCTGAGGGTTAATGAAATTCACAAGGGTAATCTCGCCCAGGTTCACCGGCGCCGCCTGGTCGTTAGTGACTGCAGACACAGTGCCATCCTTACCGATAGTGACGTTGGTAGCATTCTCCGGCACGTTGATGTTCGGCTCCAGGGTGTAGCCATCCGGGTTAACGATGTCGCCGTCGGCATTCAGCTGGAACTGGCCGTCACGGGTGTAGGCTATCTGGCCGTCCGGCAGCAGTATCTGCATGAAGCCACGGCCGTTCACTGCCAGGTCCAGGGGCTGTTCTGTGACCTCCAGGTTGCCCTGGGAGAATTGCTTGGTGGTGCCGACAATGCGCACACCGGTACCCAGCTGAAGGCCGGACGGAAGCTCCGAGTTCTGGGTATTCATCCCACCAGGTTGCCGGTCGATCTGGTACAGCAGATCCTGAAACACTGCCCGGTCCCGTTTGAAACCAGTGGTGTTCACGTTGGCCAGGTTGTTGGAGATGGTGGACATGTTGGTGTCCTGTGCGCTCAACCCGGTTTTGCTGACCCAAAGTGCTGGATGCATGTCATCTACTCCTTGCCGGGACTGTCATGAGGCGGCTGATTATTGCCGCTTTCGTGCCCGCCCGGGCGGTGTTAAACAGGTTTATCAGAGGTTCTGCAACAGTCGTGCCGAAGCCTCGGAATTCTCATTCGCGGTGGTCATTATCTTTACCTGCATCTCGTACTGACGGGACAGCTGCAGGTTTGAAATCATCTCTTCGACGGCATTCACGTTGGAGCTTTCCAGAAATCCGGAAGCCACCCGCATGTTGGCATCCGGTGGCTCGGGACCGTCCAGCGCCTGGTCGGCCCTGCGGCGGATAAAGCCATCCTCACCTTTTTCCAGCGCTTCCCGGGGAGGGTTCACAAGTTTCAGCCGGTCTACCTCGACCAACTGGTCTGGCGGCCCGCCAACGGGCACCACGGAAATGGTTCCGTCTGCACCAACCTGCACGTTATCGAAAGGGGGCAGCGCCACCGGTCCGCCATTTCCCATCACCATCTCACCACTGGAGAGGCGCATCAGGCCGTTCACGTCAATCTGCATGCTGCCGGAGCGGGTAAACACTTCCTCGCCCTGCTGGTTCTGCACCGCCAGCCAGCCGTCGCCTTCAACGGCAACATCCAGCTTGCGGCCGGTATCCATCAAAGCACCTGCAGACAGGTCGCTACCCGGCCTTTCGGCCATGGCATAGGCTCGTGTGGGGTGGTGTTCACCGAAAACCGGCATGCTGCGGGCCTGGGCAAAATCCCGCTTGAAGCCGGTGGTACTGACGTTAGCCAGGTTGTTGGCGTGGGCCTGCTGGGAAAGCATGTTCTGCTTGGCGCCAGACATCCCGATATAGAGGGCTTTGTCCATGGGAAAACTCCTGCCGGAATTTTGACTGTTTTCAGTCTTTCCAGTGTTCCTGCAGGAGTTGTGCCATGTTCAGTTTTCAGGGTCAGCGGAGGTTGATGATTGTCTGGGTGACGGCATCGGAGGTTTCTATGGTCTTGGCGTTGGCCTGATAGTTACGCTGGGCGATGATCAGGTTCACCAGTTCCGCCGAGAGGTCCACATTGGACTCCTCAATGGAGCTGGCCTTGATCGAGCCCAGGGTTCCGGAGTCCGGTGCGCCGATGATGGGCTGGCCGGATTCAAAGGTTTCCACCCAGGTGGTCTCACCCACCGGCGACAGCCCGTTGGTGTTGTTGAATGACGCCAGGGCCACCTGTCCGAGGGACTGGGATTGCCCGTTCGTATAGCGTGCGAACAGGACACCCTGATCGGAGACATCCAGGCCCGAGAGGCGGCCCGTTGCGAAGCCGTTCTGGCGCTGGTCATTCACCCCGAATTCACTGCCGTACTGGGTGGTATTGCCAAGGTCTACCACGAAGGCGGACGTGGTGGGTGGATCAGGAATCGGAGTGGTGACCGTTTCTCCCGGCGCGGGAGGGCCGTCAGCCCCGTTGGGTGTGCCGTCCGCATCCTTCGGTATCCAGTCGTCCACCAGAATTTCACCATTGGGATCGCCATTGACAGACGCCAGGTTACCGTCCTGATCGAACCGGGCCTGGTAGGGATTCTGGTCGGTACCGGCCACGAACTCGCCATCAATCTGCAAGTACACAGACCACTCACTGACCCCCACGCCATTACCCGGTGAAGGCTGCTTGACATAGAACTGGGTTATTTCATGGGAATTGCCCAGGCTGTCGTAAATGGACGTCGAGGTTGCGTGATTATAGGTGCGCTGATCCAGTGGGCTGAACTGGTTGGTGATCTCGATGGTCCGGGCATCCCACGAATCAGTCAGGTTGGTAGCGACGCCAGTTGAGGCAATGTCTGTGATTTCGCGGTCGGCTTGTGGCCTGACGGTGCCAACGGCTGTATCCGGGCCCTGGCTATAGTTGGTGCTGTTATAGCTGGCGGTAAGATTGTTACCACGATTATCAATCAGCCTTAGGGCTCCACCGGTCAGCGATGCGGAAATCGTCGGCGCCTGGGCATCGTTAATGGCATTGACCAGAGATTGCGGGTCGGACACACCAGTTGTATCCACTGGCACTGTTACGCCCCCCACAGCAAGGTTGAAGGCGAAATTGCCGTCACTGATTGCCTGCTGCAAGTTAGCTTCCGACATGCCTTCGTAGGTGGTGGTAGCGGACGCGGAAAGCCCTTCCTGGCCGTTGAGAACATCCACCACATCCGCCGCTGAAAAGTTGGGGTCGGAAGGTGTCTCACCGTTGATGGGCACGCTTACCACGCTGCCATCTTCATAGGTAATCTGAAAGGTTTCAGGAGGAAAGCCGGTGGCGGGGGGTGCAACGGAAAAATCCCCCATATCCGCTACCCTGCGCTCCAGCACCGTCTCGCGCGAGTCCAGGTTTAGGTCCGAACGCAGGTTGGTGGTCCGGCGCGGCGCCAGGTTATCGGTTTCCACCTGAAGGTCACCGCGGATACCGGACAGATTGCCGTCATCATCCGCCACAAAGCCCTGAACCCGCATATTCTGGTTATTGGTGACATAGCCGTCTTTGTCGATGCCAAACTGGCCGGCTCTGGAATAACGGACTTCCCCACCGTTATTGAGCACAAAAAAACCGTCGCCGTTAATAGCCAGATCGAGGCCGTTATCGGTAAAACTGATGTTGCCCTGGCCGAAGGACTGTTTCACGTCCTGCACCCGCACACCATCACCGACAGGGTTGCTACCAGCACTCAGAAAGCCACTGGCGTACAAGTCACCAAACTGGGCCTTGCTACCCTTGAAGCCTACGGTACTGGCGTTGGCAATGTTATTACCGGTGACATCAAGGTCAACCGATGCCGCCCTTAAGCCGCTAAGACCTGTATTGAAAGCCATATTTCACCTCTGGTGTTTCACCGGTATCAGTTAATCTGTTCAACGTCCGACAGGGCGATGGAGCCCATGCCCGCGAGATTCAACGTAATGTTTCCGCCCTTGCCCAGCGAGACGCTGTCAACGTTGGCGCTCATCATGGTGCCAAGCTGCTCGGGCCCGTCCGGGTAGGAGGCCTCAGCCACAACTTTGTAGGGGCCAGGAGGCAAACTGTTGCCGTTGCCGTCCTTACCGTCCCAGCTGAACCCGGTCACACCGGCCTGCTGGGAGCCCATATCAATCTGCCGTACCCGCTCGCCGGCCTGGTTCTCGATGGAGATTCTCAGGCCAGAGGTGCTGGCAGGCACTTCCACGTTGCCGGAAATCTTTCCGTCAGCCCCCAGAATGCCAATGGATGACGGTGCCAGAACGGTACGGCCCACCATGGCGGAAGCCTGCAGCGCCTGAGTGGAGCGGAACTGGTTTGCCACATCATCCACACTGCCGGAAAGGCTCTGCATCTCCTCCAGGGAACTGAACTGCGCCAGCTGCGAGATAAACTCGCCATTATCCTGGGGCTCCAACGGATTTTGATTCTTCAGTTGGGCAATCATCAGCTCCATGAACTCGTTCTTGCCAAGCTCATTGCCGCTTTTGGTCTGCTGTTGATCCAGCTTGTATTTGCTCAGCACATCCGAGGCGTCTGCCGGGTTAATTGCGCTCATGGTTCAATCCTCGCTCGGTTACTGCTGACCCAGGGTCAGGATGCGCTGCATCATGGATTTGGCGCTGTTCATGATGTCCACATTCATCTGGAAGCTACGGGACGACGACATCATGTCTGCCATCTCTTCAACCACATTCACGTTGGGATAAAACACATACCCCTCTTCGTTGGCTGCGGGATGATCGGGCTGGAACCGCATCTGCAGTTCGGCGTCGCTCTCGACGATGCCTTCAACCCGGACACCGGCACCCGGACCTTCCTCGCTACCGAACGCCAGGCCCTGTTGGGACGGATTCAGCATGGACTGCTGAATGGCCGCGAACACGGGCTTGCGGGCACGATAGGTCTGCTCGGTACTGGAACTGGCAGTCTCCGCGTTGGCGATGTTGGACGCAGTGGTGTTCAGCCGCAGTGACTGGGCTGTCATGCCGGACCCGGCGATATCGAAAATGCTACCCAGTGACATGGTGTTGCTCCTCAGTTATTTGACTGCGCCCGGATCACTGACCCGAGAGTGCCTTTTTGATGCCTGTGACTTTGCCGTTCAGGAACTGGAAACTGGCCTGGTAATCCATGGCATTGCGCATGAAGCGGGTCTGCTCCTGCTGCGTATCCACGGTATTGCCATCCACTGAAGGCTGATTCGGAACCCGGTACATCAATTCGCTGTCCTGGCCCATGGGGGACGTGTCCATATGGGACTCGTGAGTCCGCGTCATACCGAACCCGCTCATGCCCTCCTGGGCTTTTTCCATCATCGCCTGAAAGTCGATGTCCCGTGCCTTGTAGCCCGGCGTGTCAGCGTTGGCGAGATTGTTTGCCAGCACTTCGGCACGCTTCACCCGCCCCTCCAGGGCGTGCTGATGAATGCCTAATGCTTTGTCCAGGGAAATAGCCATATTGCCTCCGATTCCTGCACCCGGCGTTGTTCGCATTGCCGTTTGTGCCTTTTGCAGGAGTAAAAGCAATCACGATGCCAGTTTTCAGGAGTTGTTGCGGGGCGCGGGCTGTGGCGAGGTTCGGGTCAGTGAGGTGGCGATGAGGTGGAGAGAAGTATGGCGAAAGCGGCAAGGGATTTCCCCCACCGGAGCCGGCAGGGGCAAGCCGTTGGCAACTAGCGCGGCCAGCGGCTCACAAATTCTTTTGGATCGGGCCTGGGCACCGGGGGTTTGGCTGAGCTAACGCTGCCGGTGTATAGAAAGCCGGTAATCGTTTCATGATCCTCCAGCCCGAGGCCTTTGGCGATATCGGGATTGTATGCCAGGCCACCGGTGCGCCACATGCCACCATAGCCGGCAGCTTCCAGCGCCAGCAGCAAATACCCCATACCAACGGCGGCTGACATGGTCTGCTCTATTTCCGGTACCTTTGGGTGCGTCTGGTGAGAGACGATGCCCACGATAATCATCGGCGCCCTCAACGGGTTCTGGCGAAGCTTATCCCTCACCTTATCCGGGGCATCCTCATCACAGGTTGATGCAAACAGTTCGCCCAGCGCTGTCAGGGCTTCCTCGCCTTCAATAACCAGATAGCGCCAGGGCCGCAAAAGCGCATGGTCCGGCGCCCTCGCGGCGCAGGCGAAGGCTTTTTCCAGGGTTTCTGCATCCGGTGCCGGCGCAGCCAGGCGCGACTCCGAAGACCGGTTCAACAAAGCATCCATTACTGCAGTCATAGTGTCTCGCTGTGGTTGTCTGAAAGCCGTCAATTCAGGCCTCAATAGCCCTTACGAATTGTGGGGCAGATGTATTACTGTTAGTCTTTAGTCTAAGTACTTTCCACGATAAAAAGTACTATCTACCCTAACAACGAAAAAAAGCCGGTAGACACTTTATGAGCCAACAGCAACGCTTTCGCAACTTCCCGGATTCGCTTCTGACATGATGAGCGCCCCGATTGACCTGCGTAACGCCAGTTCCAGCGCCAGCAAGGCCACTGTACTGGATTCGCAGAACAACCCGATTGCCATTCCCCCCATGCCGGATTACAGCGGCAGGATTCTGGCATACACCACAACTGCCGGCATCATTGTTTCGGGCATCCTGCAGGATGTATTTGGCCTGTGGATGTTGTGGCTGCTGGCCGGCGCTCTCACCTGGCCCCACATCGCCCATCAGCTTACCCGTAAAACCTTTCTGCGTAACTCGCCCCGTATCCGGCAGAAAATGCTGCTGGTGGATTGCGCCATCGGGGGCGGGTTCGTCGGCTGCATCGGGCTTATTGCCATTCCGTCGGTAGCCGTCGTGCTGATGCTGATGTTCAGTTGCCTGATCATTGGCGGTATTCGCCAGTGGCTGCTCGGCACGGTCATCATGGCAGCGAGTATTGCGATCGGCGTGGCCATTGTCGGGCCGGCAGCCTCGTTCCAGTCGCCGATGATTACCAGCATTATTGCCATATTCGCCACAGGGCTCTACATCTGCGTTACTGCCTTCTATTCCCACCAACAGGCCCGTGCCCTGATGATGGCAAAGACCCAGATCCAGAATCAACGGGAACAGTCCATCGCACTGTCCCACAAACTGTCCAAGTACCTGTCACCCCAGGTGTGGCAGTCCATCTTTACCGGTGAGCGGGATGTGCGGCTGGAAACCCAGCGCAAGAAACTGGCGGTGTTCTTTTCCGACATCAAGGGCTTTACCGAACTGTCCGAAGAAATGGAACCGGAAGCACTGACCGAACTGCTCAACCACTACTTCAATGAAATGTCCGAGGTGGCCCTCAAGTACGGTGGCACGATCGACAAGTTTGTCGGCGACTCCATCATGATCTTCTTCGGCGACCCCACCAGCCGTGGCCAGAAAGAGGATGCCTTCGCCTGTGTGTCCATGGCCGTGGAAATGCGCAAGCACATGAAAATCATGCGCCAGAAATGGCGCAGCCAGGGCATCAAGACACCGCTGGAAATCCGCATGGGCATCAGTACCGGCTATACCACAGTGGGCAACTTCGGCGCCGAGAATCGTATGGACTACACCATCATCGGCAAGGAAGTGAACCTGGCCAGCCGCCTCGAATCCCTCGCCGAGCCCGGTGAGATCCTGATCTCCTACGAGACCTTCTCGCTGATCAAGGACCGCATCATGTGCCGGGACAAGGGCGAGATCACGGTGAAAGGCTTCGGCCGCCCGGTATCCATCTACGAGGTGGTGGACTTCCGCCGGGACATGGGCCCCAACCGCAGCTTCCTGGAGCACGAACACAGCGGCTTCGCAATGTACCTGGACTCGGAAAAGATCACCGAGCGGGAACGCGAGTCTATCCTTTGCGCCCTGGAAGACGCCGCCGAGCGCCTGCGCCAGGAGGAGGATTCCTGACGCGCCCGCCCGTTACTGCCGGATCAGCCTCGGCCCTGCTGCGTCTTCCGGCTCAGTGCTACGCCAGGGGTTGATATCCAGCCCTCCCCTTCGGGTATACCGTGCGCAGACCGACAGGCGTTCCGGTTTGCAGCGAGCCATCAGGTCCGTGAACAGGGTTTCCACACAGTGCTCGTGGAAGTCCTGCTTCTGACGAAAGCTCACGATGTACTGCAGCAGCCCCGCCCGGTCGATTGCCGGGCCGGTGTAGTCGATCATCACCGTGGCCCAGTCCGGCTGGCCAGTTACCGGGCAGTTGCTCTTCAGCAGATGTGAGCACAGTTTTTCAGAAACCACATCGCCACTGGCCGTCAGGCTGTCCGGGTTATAGTCGTAACCCACGGATTCCGGTTCCTCATCGTCAATCAGAACGAAACCTTCCGGTCGACCGATCGCTCTCGCGCCCTCATCAACGCTGTGCAGGTCCACCGCCACCGACGCTCCGCTGGCGCTGGACAAGTCGCGCACAATCACATCCCTGACCTGGTCGGCGGAGGAAAACACCGTCTGGTTGAGGGAATTCAGGTACAGCTTGAGGGACTTGGACTCAATGATGGCCGGCGATGCCGCAGGCACGCGGATTTCCCCCCATGCCACCGCGGGTACACCACCCGGCCGCAGCCAGGAAATTTCCCAGGCCTGCCAGAGATCTTCACCGAACCAGGGCCAGCGACCATCCTCCAGACCAATGCGGCGGCGGTTTTCATCCCGGGCGACAGGGAACAGCAGTTGCGGATCGTAGGAATCCGGGTAATCGCTGGACTTGCCCAGCGGGGCATCAATAAGGGCCATGAGAAATCCTGGAACCAGACATCAGTGACGAATGCCCTTGCCGCGCGCCAGCATACGCAGGGAAATGGCAGACAGGATGGCAATAAACAACAGAATCATACCAAGAGCAATGTATGGATTGACATCCGACACCCCGAGAATGCCATAGCGGAAGGCATTTACCATGTACAGAATCGGATTGATCATCGACACCCCCTGCCAGAAGCCCGGCAGCATATCGATGGAGTAGAACACCCCGCCGAGGTACGTCAGCGGCGTCAGCACGAAGGTCGGCACAATGGAAATGTCATCGAACTTGGTAGCCAGCATGGCGTTGATGAAGCCACCCAGTGAAAACAGTGCCGAGGTCAGGAACACCGTGAGGATCACCATGGGCAGGTGATGAATCGACAGCTCGGTAAAGCCCAGCGACAGCAGCGTCACGATAAGACCAATGCCCAGTCCCCGGGACATGCCGCCGGTGACATAACCCGCCAGAATGATCCAGTTGGGCACCGGCGACACCAGCAGTTCCTCGATGCTGCGCTGGAACTTCATGGAGAAGAACGAAGATACCACGTTGGAATAGGAACTGGTGATCACCGCCATCATGATCAGCCCCGGAACGATGAACGACATATAATCGAACCCGCCCATCACCCCGATTCGGGAGCCGATGAGGTTGCCGAAAATAATGAAGTACAGCGTCATGGTGACCGCCGGCGGCAGCAGCGTTTGCGGCCATATCCGCGTAAACCGGCGAATTTCCCGGGTCACGATGGTCTTGTAGGCCGTCAGCATTGCATCCGTTCTCATGCGGTTTCTCCCTGTTTCGCAGTGCTGGTGTTGTTGTCCTCCACCATGCGAATAAACAACTCTTCCAGGCGATTGGCCTTGGTGCGCATGCTGACCACACGGATACCCTGCCGTTCAAGCTGAATGAACATGCCGTTCAGGCTCTGGCCCTTCTCCACGTCCACCACCAGCGCGCCCTCACCGTCCAGATGGCCGTAGAAGCCATCAAGGTCCGGCGCTTTCTCGAGCGGTTCGGCAGTATCCAGCACAAAGGTTTCTGAACTCAGCTGCTGCAACAGTTCCCGCTTGCTGGTGTTCCGCAGGATCCGGCCGTGATCAATAATCGCGATGTTGCGGCACAGGGCTTCCGCCTCTTCCAGGTAATGTGTGGTGAGGATAATGGTGGTGCCCTGGCGGTTCATTTCCTCGAGGAAGGTCCACATCGAGCGGCGCAATTCGATATCCACACCTGCGGTGGGCTCATCGAGGATCAGCAGCTTTGGCTCATGCACCAGTGCCCGGGCAATCATCAGCCGCCGCTTCATACCACCCGACAGCATCATCGCCGGGGTGTTGCGCTTGTCCCACAACCCGAGCTGGCGCAGATACTTTTCCGCGGATACCGATGCCTTTTTAAGAGGAATGCCGTAGTAGCCCGCCTGGGTGGTGACAATGTCGAACACCTTCTCGAACTGGTTAAAGTTGAACTCCTGAGGCACAACGCCCAGGTTCAGCTTGGCGTCCGAGAGATGGGTGTCGATGTCGGAGCCGAACACACGGACCTTGCCTGCACTCTTGTTCACCAGCGAACAGACGATACCAAGGGTGGTGGACTTGCCAGCGCCGTTGGGGCCCAGCAGCGCGAAGAAATCACCTTCGGCCACATGCATATCAATGCCCTTGAGGGCCTGGAAGCCGTCGCCATAGGTCTTGACCAGACCTTCAATTTCGAGTGCGTTGGTCATAATGAGTCCAGTAGAACAAAAAAACAGGTAGCTATAAGTTGTGGCCCGGAAAGAGAAATTCAAGTAGGCAGCGCACTGCCGGGCCAAAATCATAAAAACCCCAAACTGCGACAGGTTTCCCGATATGGCAGAAGCGGCGTCCTTATAATGCCGGTTACAACAATTTACAAAGGCTCTGCTACGCAGGCCAAAACGTCAGGAATGTACGCGCTGCCATGAGATCCGCTCACTTCAAGTCCGCTTTACTGCCTCTGGTCTCTGTCCTGCTTCTGGCCGGCTGCCTCGACGATGACGGAGGTGATAGTGGTGACGGTTCCCGCACCGGCCAGATCATGCCCGCGGGCATTTCCGGGTTGTCTTACTCCACAGCGAGCCGTAGTGACACCACTGACAGCGAGGGCCGCTATCGTTATTTCCCTGGCGAAACCCTGACCCTGAAAGTCGGCAACCTGGAACTGGCAGAAGGTGTACCCGTTCAACCCGTGGTCACACCCCTGGAATTCTTTCCGGACCTGCGGACCGCATTACAAATCCCCGGAACCACCGCCGAGGGGCTTCAGAGCCACCGCATTACCGAGCAGCAGCTTCTTCTTGATGTACCGTTGATCAACCTCACCCGCTTCCTGCTGGCACTGAACTGGAAGCTGAACATCTCCAGTGGGGAAGGCATCGAAATTCGCGAGCGTGTGATCACCCAGCTGAATGTGGCACTGGCCGAACTGGACGAGCCGATAGACTTCCACGTGCCCCAGGACGAATTCGAATCAGCCGGCAATGATACCTCGCCCGCCAACCAGGTGCTCAGCCGCATCTGCTTCTTCCCGGAGGGCAATGAACTGTGCGAAGCCCCACCAACCGATGAAGAAATCGCTGCCGCTCCGGAACGGCCCGAAGACACGGACGAGCGCGATGAAGACGTTGAGTATCGGGTGGACCTGGAAAACAAGCGCGACCGGATCATGAATGCGGTCCGCAGCCTGGACGATGCCGACGTCGACGACGCCAGGAATTACCTGACCCGGGAACTGGACACCATCACCACCCGGCTCGCCAACCGCTACTATCTGGACGATGACGTAGTCGAATTCCCCGCTACCGATACCGCTATCAAAACAGTCAAGGTAAAGAAAATAGGCGGGAAACCTGAGCTGGCGGATATTGAATCCGTGAGCACCCGGAGCCAGGACGTGGTCGTCCATTCCTTCGGCTGGCAATCAGCTTCGGTTGACTATTTTGTAGCGGGAGAATCGGGAGGGGAATCAGAACTACTGGTCAATTTCCGCCCGGACGACACCTATCGTTGGGTGAAAAAACAGCTTCGCGTCATTATCGAATAAATGACCCTGCCGGCGCCCTTCTCAGGCGCCGACAATCCGGGACAGGTTCCAGCGAGACTCTGCCCCGGTCACGTCATAATGTTCCGGATGCAGCCCTTCTGTGCCGTCTGGCAGACACTCGGCAATGGACAGGGCTTCGTAGGCGTTGCGACCCTCGTTATACTTCGCCAGGTCCACAATCCGGGCAGACTTGAGGGGATGGTGGGCGCGATCAGTCATCACCATGACCTTCGGCCACAAGCGGCGCTCCGGGGTATGGGAAACCACAATTCCGCGCTGACCATCCGTCAGTTCAACCAGGCTGCCGGTAGGATAGATACCAATGGCCTGAATGAACTGCTCTGCCAGGTCTTCCTGGAACTCGATGTTGCGCATGTCGTACACCAGATTCACCGCACGGGCGGGCGTCATCGGCTCACCCGCATCGCGGGGGCCGATCAGAGTCTCGAAGTACTCTGCCAGTCCGGCAACCTTGGCCAACAATGGAATTCTGTCGCCCCGGACACCTTCCGGGAAGCCGGAGCCGTTATGGCGCTCGCGATGCCCCTGCACAACACTGACAACAGCCCGAGATACTCCGGTGTCCGCCAGTTTCGCTACCCCTTTTTCCACATAACTGCGGTAAAGCGCGAAATCATCAGCGTTCAGTTTGCCCTCATTGCGGAGAATGCGGCCCGGAAGGTCCAGCTTGCCGATCTGCGATAACAGGCAGCCGAGGCCCAGGTGGTTCAGCAGGCCTTCGTTGAGGCCCAACTGACGGCCGCAGACCAGCGCCCAGACGGCGGTATTCAGGGAATGCCGATAGGTGTAATCGTCGTGGTGGCTTGTCCGGCTTAGCCAGAGCAGTGCATCAGGATTGCGAACGGCACTTTCGACCATTCTTCGCGTAACCGCAGCCACTTCCCGCAAGTCGGGTGTGGCCCCTGCCTGAACTGACTCAAAAACCCGGTGAAGAGAAGCTTCGGCATCCATCATGACCTTTCTGGAAACCTTGAGCTCTTTCTTCATGGTGGTGACGTTTTCGTAGCTGACCGGCTCCTTGATACTCAGCGGGGGCAACTGCACCTCTTCGCGCTTGTTTCCCTTACGCTGGGGCTTGCCCGCGACGAAGCGACTGCCGGAAAAATTCTTTTCGATGTTTTCACGGGTTTCTTCAACGTCTACAACAACCCACTTGCAGTACGAAACCAGTGAACGGATGTCATCCTGGGACCGGATATGGAAGCCCTGGATCGGGAAAGGCGTCTGATGCCACGGGCGATCGAGATCGGACACAAACATGCCGATTTCAAGATCCTGGACAGCTACTTTCTTTTGGCGGACTCCCACGGGACACCTCTGCACGTGTACGAATCGATACTGACCATTGTGACGGTCCCGGTGAAAGAGTCCATTACATTTTTGTAGTGCAAGGTAACCCGAACGCGACAGAGGGTAACGAAAACTATCAACGGGAAACAAAGTGTAGCAATGTGACAACCCTCACAATTAAACACATTGTCAGAAAACTAGTCGTTATCCTCGCAGACAGCATCATCCAGTTCCGGCGGCCGGGCATTGAGCCTTCCCCGCGGAGACTTGCGGCTATAGATGGTATAGGGCACCGCAGAGGCGCGAATATAGTCGATGTGCTCACTGTCATCACCACTGCCACGGACTGTGCGGGCCGGCTGACAGGACACCAGCAACCCCAGGGACGAGTCGATATCCGTTATCCGTGCATCCGGTTCACCGGGGTTGATCGCCATACAGCGGGTACCCGGCCCTGCCGGCGTGTCGTTACGGGCCAGGACATCCTCACCCTGAACACCACAGGCGCGAATGCCATTACCGCAATCGGCCCCGCCGGCCTCATCATGGCTGTCATCCACCAGCCGCCACTTGCGGGCACTGCACTGGGTTTCAATGGTAATAGGCGTGGACTTGTTATCGACGACCCACCAGCCAGGATATTCGGCAGTCTGCCAGGTGAGCTTTACCTGACGAGCCTCCCCCTGTGAGTTTTCGGCCGGGAACACAGCATAGTGGCTGTAATAGGAGGCACATCCACTCAGAAGCAGCGGCACAACCGCCACGCAAAGGCTCAGGGAACGGAAAAATCCGGGGTATTTCATACTGATAACATCCGTATCACTGGTCTGCGAACTGCAAACCGAATCCATCATTGGTCTTGCGGACCACCACCATATCCAGCACCGGGGCCGGTACTGGCAGGCCCTGTACCTGCACCTGAACCTGGTCGCCAATCGATGGCTCGAACGGCTCGGTGTCCACCACCACAAAAACACCGCCGTCGGATATATCTCTGGTCGAGAACACGAATTCACCAAGTTCTTCATGAGTCACGCGGACCTTCGCGCTCATCGCTGTGCGGTTGTGTACTCTGCGATCATTCCCAACCATAGTCTGTGTTCCCACCACTTTTTGCATAGTTTTTATAGTCTTCCGAAGCATAGCACCATTTTTGAAAGAATATGGCATAGGTGTATTGACACTTGGCTGAACAGAAATGAGAATGGTTGCTGTTTTTAAACATTGCTGAATCTCACTACAGTTCAGCAAGCCCCCGCTTACCGGAACCATTAAGGAAGGTACAACATGCGTCTGAAACTTGCCGCTACCGCTATTGCAGCAGCCTGCGCCCTGCCTGTTCAGGCCAGCGCCGACGGAGAGGTCAACATCTACTCCTACCGCCAGGCCTATCTGCTTGAACCTCTTCTGAACGCCTTTGAAGAAGAAACCGGCATTGAAACCAAGGTGGTATTTGCCAAGAAAGGACTGGCAGAGCGTCTGGAACGCGAAGGACGTAACAGCCCGGCTGACCTGGTGATGACCGTGGACATCTCCCGACTTAACGAGCTGGTCGAGCGGGACCTGGTACAGGGCGTCGACAACGACACCCTGGAACAGAACATCCCGGAAAACCTGCGTCACCCGGATGGAAAGTGGTTTGCACTGACCACCCGTGGCCGTCTCATCTTCGCCTCCAAAGAGCGTGTTGAAGAAGGCGAGATCACAACCTACGAAGGCTTGGCCGACGACAAGTGGAACGATCGCATCTGTACCCGCAGCGGCAAGCACCCTTACAACATTGCCCTGTTCTCATCCATGATCGCCCACCACGGTGAGGAAAAAGCGGAAGAGTGGCTGACAGGCCTGAAAGACAACCTGGCGCGCAAGCCCCAGGGCGGTGACCGTGACCAGATCAAGGCCATCCACGCCGGCGAGTGCGACATCGCCATCGGTAACAGCTACTACTACGGCAACATGCTGAACGACGAAAACCAGCGTGAACAGGCAGAGGCGGTACGCCTGGTATTCCCCAACGCTGACGGCCGTGGCACCCACATCAACATCAGCGGTATCGCACTGACCAACAGTGCCCCCAACCGCGACAACGCCGTTCGCCTGATGGAGTTCCTGTCCACACCGAAGGCCCAGAAGATCTATGCCGAGGCCAACACCGAATACCCGGCCAACCCGGACGTGAAGCCGTCTGGCATTGTCGCCGAATGGGGCGACATCAATCCGGACGACCTGTCCCTGCAGGAAATTGCAGAACACCGCAATGCAGCGGTGAAGATGGTGGATCGCGTTGATTACGACAACTGATTAAACGCTCTACCCCAAAAAAGCCGGGACGTTGGTCCCGGCTTTTTTGTACAATCGCGGCCCTGAGCTTTTCATGAACCCCGACATGAACCCCAAGGGAACCTATGACCGAGGCCATTACCGCTGAGCAGACCGGAGCAGACAGTCCCCTGCTGGCCAGGCGGACCTCGAAACGCTGGCTGATTACGGCAGCGCTCACCACGGCAATCGTGGTGCTTCCGGTTCTGTCAGTGATTATCCTCGCCCTGTTTCCCGAAGAAAACATCTGGCCCCACCTGCTGGATACCACCCTGCCCCGCTACCTGAGCACCACCCTCCAGCTCATGGCCGGCGTTGCCGTGATTACGCTGACCATCGGCCTTGCCACCGCCTGGGCGGTCACCATGTGCGAGTTCCCCGGGCGCAAGTTCTTCGAGTGGGCCATGCTGCTGCCCTTTGCAGTACCGGCTTACGTTATCGCTTATGTATACACCAGCCTGCTGGATTACGCCGGGCCGGTTCAGACCAGCTTGCGGGAATGGTTTGGCTGGCGTAACGCCACCGATTACTGGTTCCCGGAAATACGCAGCCTGGAAGGCGCCACGCTGATGATCGGCCTGGTGCTGTACCCCTACGTGTACCTGCTGGCACGGGCGGCATTTCTCGAGCAGTCGCCTTCACTGTTTGCTGTCAGCCGCAGCCTCGGCCACTCGGCACTGAGCACCTTCTTCAGAGTGGTACTGCCCATCGCACGCCCGGCCGTTGCCGTCGGCCTGTCGCTGGTACTGATGGAAACACTGAACGATTTCGGTACCGTTGATTTCTTCGCCGTCCAGACCCTCACCGCCGGCCTGTTCGACACCTGGATGAACCTGGGCAACCTGGGCGGTGCGGCACAGATTGCCACTACCATGTTGGCCTTTGTGGTCATCCTGGTCACCCTTGAACGATACTCCCGCCGCAAGCAGCAACAGTTTGCAGCGCGGGACAACCGTGACCCCATTCGCCGTTTTACCATGTCGTTTCCGCGCCAGCTGATCTGCGTAGCAGTCTGCGCCCTGCCGGTCATCTTCGGCTTTCTGTTGCCGGCCATCACCCTTGGCCAGTACGCCTGGGAGTACTTCGATGAAAGCTGGAACCCGGATTTCATTCGCAATACCCTGAACAGCCTGTTCCTGTCCGGCACCGCTGCGCTGACAACGCTGGTTATCGGCGTCACCCTGGCCTACAGCCGCCGGCTCCACAATACCCGTGGCATGCAGATCATGATGCGGCTCTCCAGCCTGGGTTATGCCATGCCTGGCGCCGTACTTGCGGTGGGGGTGATCGTGCCCCTGGCGGCGTTTGATAACCAGGTCGACAGCGTTATGAGGGACACTTTTGGCTTCAGCAGCGGGCTGCTGCTCAGTGGTTCCGCCTTTGCCCTGGTGTTTGCCTACACCGTGCGTTTCCTGGCGGTATCGGCAGGCAGTGTGGAAAGCGCCCTGCAGAAGATCACTCCCAGCATGGACATGGCGTCCAGGTCGCTGGGGCACACCCCCGGGCAAACCCTGGTAAAGGTGCACCTGCCCATGCTCAGGGGCACCCTGATTACCGCTGCTCTGGTGGTGTTTGTGGATGTCATGAAGGAGCTGCCGGCGACGTTGATTCTGCGGCCGTTCAACTTTGAGACACTGGCCACCTACGTGTACCAGTTCGCCTCGGACGAACAACTGGCGCACAGCGCCCTGCCGGCGCTGATTATTGTGCTGGCCGGTATCGTACCGATTATTCTGATGAGCAAGTCCATCTCCGGCACCCGCAGCATCAGCTGATGCTGCCTAGCAGGCTGACCCCTTGCTAGATGACCGCCCTGGAATGGGCGCCCTGAACTACAAATCGGCCCTGGAACACGGCTACCGGCTCGCTGACGGGCTCTCTTGAAGGTTCGCCACAATAGACTTCCGCAATCAGAGACAACCGCCCCTTGCCGTGTCGTGCCAGGCTCTTGCGGAATCGGTCGGGAATTTCGCCGCCGGGAAGGCGGCAGAGGGCATAGAAGTCACCGTCAACCGGTTCGATGTGCTCGATTTCGCCAACCTGTATCACCACATTGCCGGCCAATCCCAGGTCAGCCAAAACAAGCTCAACCAGGCCCCAGGCTGAAATCACCGCGACCGAATAGACGCTGCCGCCAAATCCGGTCCCCTGGTGATTATGATTGGGTTCCAGGGGAGCACGGACCAGCAAGGCGCGGCCGTCATAGGAAAGCAATTCCACACCCAGGGCTTCCGAGAGCGGAATCATGCTGTGAATGCGTTTCTGAAACCGGGCTAGCTGAGTCATATTCCCTCCTGAATATGACCTCATTTTATGCCCGTTTCAGCGCTTTCCCTATGCGACTTACGTCGGTTTACTGCCAGATAACAGGTTGGCGCTTGGCGTACCAGCTATCGACCTTTTCCCCGTAGGCATCCTCAACCACATTACGCTTGAGCTTCAACGTCGGAGTCAGGAAGCTGTTCTCGATGGACCACTCGTCACTGACCACCGTAATAAACGCCAGCTGCTCGTGGGGGTCCACCGTCTTGTTCACATCGGTGATCAGCTTCTTGAAGCTTTCCTCGATTTCCCGGCGGAACGCCTCGTCAGCCATCTTCGGGCGAATTTCCTCGCCCAGCATCACCAGCGCGTGGGGCTGGGTCTGGTTGGCACCGGAGACACACACCATCTCGATAGCTTCGTGGGACATCAGGCGGTTCTCGATCGGCGCCGGGGCGATGTACTTGCCCTTGCTGGTCTTGAAGATTTCCTTGATGCGTCCGGTTATTTTCAGGCGGCCCATCTCGTCCAGTTCGCCTTTGTCACCGGTTTTCAGGAAGCCATCCTCGGTAAACGCTTCGCGGGTTTTTTCTTCATCCTTGTAATAACCCATCATGGTCGCCGGGCTCTTGACCAGAATTTCGCCTTCATCGCTGATCTTCACCTCCACCCCGGGCAGGGCTTCACCCACATAACCGGTGCGCGAACGGCCCGGCTTGTTCATGTGGGAATAGGCAAAGTTCTCGGACATGCCGTAGCCTTCCAGCAACTCCAGGCCCAGGTTGCGGTACCAGTCCAGCACATCATGGGACAACGGCGCGGAACCACTGCCGGCCAGCTTGACCTTGCTCAGGCCAAGGCCCTTGAGCACCTTCTTCTTGATCAGCCTGTTCAGCAGGGGCACCTTGAGCAGCTTGTCCAGCTTCTCTTTGGGCAGCTTCTGCAGCACCCCATGCTGGAACTTCACCCACAGGCGCGGAACAGAGAGGAACAGCGTGGGCTGTGCTCGCTGCAGGTCCTGCACAAAGGTATCGAGAGACTCGGCGAAGTAGAGCTGGAACCCGGCATACAGGGAAGCCAGTTCCACAAAGGTACGCTCAAAGACGTGAGCGAGCGGCAGATAGGAAAGCATGCGCTCGTCAGAACCAACCTTCAGCACTTCCATGCCGCCTTCGGCAGCAAAGGCCATGTTGCCGAAACTCAGCATGACACCCTTCGGGCGCCCCGTGCTGCCGGAGGTGTACACAATGGTGGCCAGCTCATCAGCATCACGGCGGGTGTTTTCTTCCAGCGGCGGGAACTTGCCTACAATGTCGTCCCAGGTTTCAAAATCATTGGGCGGGCTCAGCGGGTAAGACACGCAACGCACGCTCTCCGGCACGCCGGACTTCATCATGTCCCAGTCGTCCAGCTTGCCGACGAACAGAACCTCACATTCACTGTGATTGAGAATGTAGTTCACGGTATCCGCGTTCAGCGTGGGATACAGCGGTACGGAAATATGGCCGGCCATCCAGATGGCCCAGTCCGACATAATCCACTGGGCACAGTTCTTGGAGATAATCCCCACCCGGCTCTTCTCCGGCAGGTTCAGGGATTTGAGGTACGACGCCATTCGGCGGGCTTCGTCCACGGCGCGTTTCCAGGTGTATTCAACAACTTTGCCGTCGCCGATTGGCTGTGTCATGTAAAGGGTGTCCGCCTTGGCGGTTTCCCAGTGATAGAGCATATCCAGGGGGAGTTTGTTAGTGGTGTCCATGAACCTTCCTTGCAGTGTGTTATTCGAATTATCGGGTTATTCTTGTAAGGGATTTTGCGTATTCGACTTTAGTAGCCTATTTCAACACAACATTACCCGTCAAAACGTGATGTAAATAAAACTATTCCCCATCAAACCTATTCTAACTTCAGGTTATCCCCCTGAAATTGACCAATAAGGTACCTTCCCTTACCCCGCAAGCCAATAGCCTGTGATAAACTCCCGCCCCGTTATTAAACGGGCGTTCGACACTCGGATAACACTCAGGTCGCGCCACACATTTTGAACTGACTCGAGAGACCGGCTTATGGCCAACAGAATTCTGCGCACGCTGCTGGGTACGGCCCTGCTGGCACTGGCTACTATGGCCCAGGCGGATGACCAACGTGTGGTTGCCATCACCCAGATTGTAGAGCACCCGGCGCTGGACGCGGTGTACCAGGGAGTCAGGGACGAGCTGGAAGAGAAGGGATACAAAGACGGCGACAATCTGCGCATCATGCACGAAAGCGCCCAGGGCAACTCCGCGATCGCCTCACAGATTGCCCGCAAGTTTGTAGGGGAAGGCCCCGACGTGATCGTTGCCATTGCCACCCCGTCCGCGCAGACCATGGCCGCTGCTGCCCGCAAGACCCCGGTGGTGTTCTCGGCAGTCACCGACCCCGTAGGCGCGAAACTGGTCAAAAGCCTGAAGGCCCCCGGCGCCAACATTACCGGCGTAACCGACATGCTGCCTATCGAAAGCCACCTGGACCTGCTCGAACGGGTGGTTCCGGATGCCAAGCGCATCGGTACTGTCTACAACCCCGGTGAAGCCAACGCCGTAGCACTGGTGGAGCTGCTGGAAGAACGCCTGGCCGCCCGCGGCATGGAACTGGTGAAAGCCGCCGCTACCAAGACCTCCGAAGTGCTTGGTGCCGCCCGCTCCCTGGTCGGCAAGGCAGACGCCATCTACCTGACCACCGACAACACCGTGATCAGCGCCGTAGAAGCGGTGATTTCAGTCGGCGAGCGCGCCAGCATCCCGGTATTCGCTGCAGACACGGCGACCGTTGGCCGCGGTGCCGTTGCCGCCCTCGGGTTCGACTACTACGACCACGGCCGCCAGACCGGCGCCATGGTTGCCCGCATCCTTGAAGGCGCCAACCCCGGCGACATGGACGTGGAATCGGTCGACACTCTGGAACTGTTCGTGAATCCCGCTGCTGCAGAACGTATGGGCATTACCCTGTCCGACGACCTGATCAGCGACGCGAAAGAAGTCGTAAACAGCGACCAATAACACACTGTTCACGGGCGGCCTCACAAGGGCTGCCCGTTTTCATTTACGGTGAACCTTCCCCATGCTTAGCAATATTGCGTTCTACGGCGCCATTGAAACCGGCCTTATCTACGGCCTGGTCGCCTTCGGTATCTACATCTCCTTTCGCGTGCTCGATTTCCCGGACCTGACGGTGGACGGCAGCTTTCCCCTGGGTGCTGCTGTTGCTGCAGTCCTTATCATCGAGGGCGTGAACCCCTGGCTGGCCACCGGCGCTGCAGTGATTGCCGGCATGGGCGCCGGTGCCGTGACGGCACTACTCAACGTCAAGCTCAACATCCTCAACCTGTTGGCCTCTATCCTCACCATGATTGCGCTCTATTCGGTGAACCTGCGGATTATGGGCCGGCCCAACATTGCCCTGTTGACCGAAGAAACGGTGCTCACCCCCTGGTACAACCTGGACCTGGAATACCACCAGGTGCCTGTGCTGCTGTTTACCCTGGTGGTTCTGGTGGGCCTGGTATTACTGTGGCGCTTCATGAAATCCGAGACCGGCCTGGCCATGCGCGCCACCGGTGCCAACCCGAGAATGGCCCGGGCCCAGGGTATCGCCACCGGCGCCATGATCGTGCTGGGTGTGGCCCTGTCCAACGGCCTCGTCGGCCTGGCAGGGGCTCTGTTCGCCCAGAGCCAGGGCGCGGCAGACGTCACCATGGGGGTGGGGGTGATCGTGATTGGCCTGGCCTCGCTGATCGGTGGTGAAGCCGTACTGACACCCTCCAGCGTTGTCCGGGCCCTGATCGCCTGCGTGATCGGCGCCATCATTTACCGGCTGGCCATTGCCCTGGCACTTAATGCGGACTTCCTGGGCCTGCAGGCCCAGGACCTGAACCTCATTACCGCGGTACTGGTCACCCTGGCCATTGTGCTACCCGGTGTTCGCTCGTCCGTTGTCGCGCGGTTTACCCGCAACAAGGCCTGAAGGGGGACTCATGATTACAGCAACCGATCTGAAACTGACCTTCGGCAAGGGAACGCCCCTTGAAAACCCCGCCCTGCGCGGCATGAGCCTGACGGTTCACCAGGGTGAATTTGTCACCGTTATTGGCAGCAATGGCGCTGGCAAATCCACATTCCTTAACGCCCTCGCCGGCGAAGTGATGGTCGACAGCGGCAAGATCATCGTCGACAACCAGGACGTCACCAAGCTGCCCACCTATAAACGGGCGGGCAGTGTGGCGCGGGTCTTTCAGGATCCCCTCGCCGGTACCTGCGAAGGCCTGACCATCGAGGAAAACCTGTCACTGGCCATCAAACGTGGCCAACGGCGCGGGTTGAGTGCCGCGGTCAAAGCCCGCTACCTGGACCAGTTCAAAACCAGCCTGGCCTCACTCAACCTGGGCCTGGAAAACCGCCTGGGCGACAAGATGGGCCTGCTCTCCGGCGGCCAGCGCCAGGCCGTAAGCCTGCTGATGGCCAGCCTGACGCCCTCCGCCATCCTGCTGCTGGACGAACACACCGCCGCGCTGGACCCGAAAACCGCGGCCTTCGTGCTGGCACTGACCACCCAGATCATCAAGGAGCAGAAGCTCACCGCACTGATGGTCACCCACAGCATGAAACAGGCGCTGGAAGTCGGCGACCGCACGGTAATGCTGCATCAGGGCCAGGTGGTGTTCGATATTGCCGGCAAAGACCGCGAAGGGCTGGAAGTGAAAGATCTGCTGGAGCTGTTCGAGAAGCAGCGCGGGCTTGAAATTACTGACGACAGCCTACTGCTGGGCTGATCCCGCAATCTGTCACAGGATCTGCGGGGCATACCATCTGCCCCGCAGATAACTGGCCATTAGTGGCCGTATATCCGCATCTGAGTATTAGTGATCGCCAGGTCATCAATGAAGATCTGGCCGATGGAAGCCTGCCCCACAATCACCTCCTGCATCCCGATATCCGCCGCAAAGCTGGGCATATCGATCGCCAGCGACGAGCCGCCGTCTGCACTCATCCCGTGGTAGATATAAAGATCCACCTCGGCAAACAGGTCCAGCACACTCGGGAAGGTTTTGTCGTAGTCCGCGCCGGTCAGAGAGAGTCCACGAACGCCAATCGCCGCAAAGGGCACATCGAAGTCCATCACTTCAATGGCGAACGCCGAACGCAGCCGCATAACGTCGGTGTCTGTGTCTACATGAATTGAACCACGGCCCATAACACCTTCAATGAACAGGTTGTCCATCAGGGCAGTGTTCTGGCCACTCTGGCCCCACAACTCCCACGCACCGGAGGTGATGCGGAAATCGACAGCATTAAAGTATTGGGGCTGGATATTGATCGCGGCATCACCGTCGGCAAGAACGTCAATGTCGATGCGTATATTATCCAGCAGGTCGTTTGCATCCGGCCCACCCAGGCCATTGAAGCCAAAGAAGTCAGTGCGCTCGGCACCACCAATACTGATATCACTGACAGTCAGCGACCCTTCATCGGTATAGATGAAGCGGTCAATATTGATTTTGGTTTCCAGCTCAATGGACACACCGGATTGACCGGTAATATTCCCCATCGTGCTGTCATCCAGCATGACTATGTCTGCCATTGCGGCAGCAGGCAACCCTGCGACGCCCAGCGCTAGCAGTGTTCGTTTCAGGCCTTTCATTATTATGTTCCTTTTTAGTAGTTGTCCTTCCTGTGGGCCACTACCACACACGACTCCACATCACTACTTTAACGACAGGTATAAAACGGGTACGTGCACCGGTCACATTTAACTGACTTCATGAACTTTTTTTCAGGTTTTCCCTGCACAGTTTTTAACCACAACATCTAGTGGTTTCTCGCAACCCCCTTCAATATCGCGTTTTGACAGGCCTTTCCCGATTTTCAAGCATTCCTTCATTGATTTTCTTACGCTATCAGCCACGTTCTATAGTTGTCTTCTTATTCACAGAACACTATATCCTGTTATACTCGATCCATAATCACCCATATATAGGGTTTCTCTCGAGTACCGCTCACAAGAGAACCGTAAGCGGAGAGACCACGAAAACCGGGTGACCCTCTTTCCTGAAACCCCGCTATTACGCCCTTTCCGGTGCGGATAGCGGGCAAGAAAAACACCAGATCTAGTGTTTGAACGGATCTGAAGCACAACAGCCTTCCAGGCTGCGCACATTTTAGCGACACACATGGGGTATGGCCGGCTGCGGCTCGCAGCGGCCACCGAAAGACATAACGGACATTCGAGGGCAGTAATGAACGCTAAAGCACAGGCAGTGATAACAAAAATTCCAATGCAGGAAGCTTCGCTGGACATCTGGAACAGCAAGTACCAACTCAAAACCAAGACCGGTGAGCCGGTCGACAAGGACATCGATGCAACCTATACCCGTGTTGCTACCGCCCTCGCCCAGGTAGAAAACAAGGCCGACCGCGCCAAGCACATGAAGGATTTTGCCTGGGCCCTTCGCCACGGTGCCATCCCGGCTGGCCGCATTACCTCCAACGCCGGCGCAGAGGCCCACAAACCGGCCACCTCCACCATTAACTGCACCGTGTCCGGCTCCGTTCAGGATTCCATGAACGACATCCTGGAGAAAAACCACGAAGCGGGCCTGACCCTGAAAGCAGGCTGCGGCATCGGCTACGAGTTTTCTACCCTGCGCCCGAAAGGTGCCTACGTCGCCGGCGCCGGTGCCACCACATCCGGCCCGCTGTCGTTCATGGATATCTTCGACCGCATGTGTTTCACCGTGTCCTCCGCCGGTGGACGCCGTGGTGCCCAGATGGCCACGTTCGACGTACACCACCCGGATGTCATCGACTTCATCCAGGCCAAGCGTGAAGACGGCCGCCTGCGCCAGTTCAACCTGTCACTGCTGATCACCGAAGACTTCATCGAAGCCGTGCGCAACAACGACGACTGGCACCTGTCTTTCCCCGTGACCGAAAAAGAAGCCGCCGACGAAGGCTTGGACCTGAACGACCCCAGCCAGTTTGTATACCGCGACTTCCCGATCCAGAAAGGCTACGTGGTCAACGACGAAGGCAAGGTGGCGTGCAAGATCTACCGCACCCTGAAAGCCCAGTTCATCTGGGACACCATCATGACCAGCACCTACGACTACGCCGAGCCAGGGTTCATCCTGATCGACAAGGTCAACCAGATGAACAACAACTGGTTCTGCGAAGACATCCGCGCCACCAATCCCTGTGGCGAGCAGCCCCTGCCCCCGTACGGCAGCTGCCTGCTGGGCTCGGTGAACCTGACCATGTTCGTCGACTACCCGTTCACCGACAAGGCCAGCTTCAACTATGAGAAGTACCGCAAGGTTGTAGGCATCTTCACCCGCATGCTGGACAACGTGGTGGAAATCAACGGCCTGCCGCTGGAAGAACAGCGCCACGAAATCACCTACAAGCGCCGCCACGGCATGGGCATCCTCGGTCTGGGTTCCACCCTCGCCATGCTGCGTATGCCTTACGGTTCTGCCGAATCCGTACAGTTCACCGAAGACGTTGTACGCGAGATGGCCATAGAAGGCTGGCGCCAGTCCCTGGCCCTGGCCGAAGAGAAAGGCCCGGCGCCGATCATGGACGACGAGTTTGAAGTAACCCCGAAGATGCTGACCAAGTGCCCGCAGCTGTCCAAAGACGGCTACAAACTCGGCGACAAGCTCAAGGGCAAGGTGCTGCACGCCAAATACAGCCGCTACATGCAGCAGATTGCCGGTGTAGAGCCGGAGCTGATCGAGCAGCTGGCCGAGAAAGGTGGTCGCTTCACACACCACACCTCCATCGCGCCCACCGGCACCATCAGCCTGTCACTGGCCAACAACGCCAGTAACGGCATCGAGCCGAGCTTCTCGCACCACTACGCGCGCAACATCATCCGCGAAGGACGCAAGACCAAGGAAAAAGTCGACGTTTTCTCCTTCGAGCTGCTGGCCTACCGCCACCTGGTCAACCCCGGTGCCATGCCCTTCTCCGAAGAAGAAGACAAGCGCCTGCCGCCCTACTTCACCACGTCTGAAGACGTGACGCCGGCGCAGCACGTGGACATCCAGGCCGCGGCGCAACTGTGGGTGGACTCGTCCATCTCCAAGACCGCCAACGTGCCGCAGGACTTTGCGTACCCGGACTTCAAAGACATCTACATGTATGCCTACGACAAGGGCCTGAAGGGTTGCACCACCTTCCGCTTCAACCCGGAAGCCTTCCAGGGCGTACTCGTCCAGGAAAAAGATCTGGAAAACACCCTGTACGAGTTCACCCTGGACGATGGCAGCAAAGTGACCCTCAAGGGCAACGAAGAAGTGGAGTACGACGGCGAAATCCACAACGCCGCCAACCTCTTCGATGCGCTTAAAGAAGGCACCTACGGCAAATATTGATCCGGTACAACCGACACAGGACACAAGACCATGACAGTTAAAATTACCAACAAAATCGTCGGCTACCGCGTCAAGAAAGCCGACCCAATAGCCAGCGAGCACCAGCCACCGGTGCAGGCGGAAACCAAGCCCGTTCAGATGAATGAATACATCGAACGGCCGGACTTCCTGCTGGGCACCACCTACAAGATCAAGCCGCCGATCGCCGAGCACGCGATGTACATCACCATCAATGACATCCTGCTCAACGAAGGCACCGACCACGAAAGCCGGCAGCCGTACGAAGTGTTCATCAACTCCAAGTCCATGGAACACTTCCAGTGGGTTATCGCCCTCACCCGCGTAATCTCTGCGGTATTCCGCAAGGGGGGCGACGTAACCTTCCTGGTGGAAGAGCTGCGCAGCGTGTACGACCCCAACGGCGGCTACTTCAAGAAAGGCGGCGTATTCATGCCCTCCCTGGTGGCTGAAATCGGCGCCGTGATCGAGAAGCACCTGAAGGCCATCGGCCTGCTGGAAAGCGAGGAAATGAGTGAAACCACCAAGCGCATCCTCGCCGAAAAGCGCGCCGAATTCGAAGCCAGCCACAGCACGGCCACCAACGACGACAAAGCCAGCGATTTCCCGCCCAACGCCACCATGTGTGGCAAGTGCAGCACCAAGGCGGTGATCGTGATGGACGGGTGTGCGACTTGTCTGTCTTGTGGCGATAGTAAGTGCGGTTAAAATGATTGACCGGTGAGTAACGAGAAGGCCTGGAGTGAAAACTTCGGGCCTTTTTGTTTGGGGATAGGAATAACACGGCCAGAAGTTGTCTTCGTTTGACCGCTTCGTGTCTCGATTAGCCGTCGCAGCTTGCCACTTGCGCTCGTGGATATCTGAACGGATGAAACTGGCCGAAACCGCTTGACACGGACATAGCACGGTAGCAGATTGGTTTTGAGGGTTAGTGATTGGCAAAAGGAGATTGACCAATGAATACGATAAGGCGTTTAGGTATCGGTTTTTCATGCGTGGTATCCCTTTTCACAGTCGCGGTTGGAACGGCCTATGGCGCGGATACCAAAGAAGAAAAAATAGAGTTGGCGATGTCGGCAGGTCCGGCACAGGTCAGCGAAAATGCAACGATCATGGACATGGACGGTACGATCCTTCGAGAGGGCTCAAATGGATGGACATGCATGCCCTCCATTTCACCGGAACTCGAAGTGCCCATGTGCAGTGACGCCACCTGGATGGCGGTGTTGGACGCGGTCGGCAACAAAGCCCCGTTCGAGACGACCAAAGTCGGGATCTCCTATATGCTGGGCGGAGATGCTCCCACGAATAATGAGGATCCCTTCGATACCACCCAGGACCCGGGTGAGTCGTGGGTAACAGAAGGGCCTCACCTGATGATTATCGCGCCACATCCCGAGGAGACGCTGGAGGGAATGTCCAACGATCCGAACGTGGGTGGCCCCTACATCATGTGGAAGAACACTCCGTACGCCCATATCATGGTTCCGCTTGGACCGCGCGAATAGCCGCGACCAGGACGAATGAGCTGCCCCTCCGGGCGGCTCTTGCTGCAGGCCATGGTTCCTCTGCGCGGGAAGGGGATACCTTGGTCTACTCCAAAACCCGCCGTCTCGGTCAAGGAGCAGACCGCTGCTTTTCTGGAGAAAGCTCACGCCGGAAAGTTTGTGTTGGTACCGCCACGGTAAAACGCCGTGCAAATGAAAAAACCGGATTGCAATCGGCCTGCGTACGCTAAGCTAAAGGCAACAGCTGACAGAAAGAATTACAAATATGAAGGCACACCGGTGGTGTCTGCTGCTTTTTGGATGGGTGAGCCTGGCTTTCTCTCCGTCAATCCTTCTGGCTGAGACAATTCGCTTTGCGACGATCGAGTATTGCCCGTTTACTTGCAACCCCTCAAAGGCGGGCGGCAAGGAAGGGTTTATGACAGACGTCGTCCGGGAAGCGTTTGACGGAGCCGGATACACGCTTGAGATTCACGCACTTCCCTACGCGCGTGCCGTGAAATCCGTCCGCGCCGGCAACTTCGACGGCATTATTGTGGCTGGCAAAGACTACGCACCGGATCTGGTGTATCCCGACCAGCCAACCGTGGTTCAACGGGTGGCGTTTCTCGTTAACAAAGACGAATCTTGGCGATACACAGGCGTGGATTCCCTGACCAATGTGAAGGTAGGGATTGTCAAAGGTTTTCACTACGTCGACCCTGGTCTCATCGCCTATCTCGCAGAAGAGCAGGACAACGACTCCCGGGTGCATGTCGTGCATGGTGAAAACACAACCGCAAGAGGTTTGCGCATGCTTCAGAGCAACCGCATCACCACCTTTCTGGAGGGTGAGTATTCGGCCCTCTATGAGCTCAACCGGATGGGGATCAGCGACACCATGGTGATCGCCGGCCATACCACCGAAGCGTTCGAAGACTATACCGGCTTCAGCCCTCAGAACCCGAATGCCGCCCGGTATGCTCGAATTCTGTCTGATACCCTTACAGAGATGAAACAGTCCGGAGAACTGGCGGAGATTCTGAAGCGATATGGAATTGCCGCAGAGCTGGTCGTTTCAAAAATCAAGAGACACTAGCTGTGGCAGATATCGGTTCGGACTACGTGGTCAGATGGCACAATTCCCCGGCTTACCAGGAACTGGTTCCTCTGCGCATCAAGGCCGCAGATGTGGATTTGATCAGTTACGAGGCCGATGGTTAAACCGCATCGTCAACCAGTTTTACGCCGCCGCATCTTTTGCGCATATACTGAATGGTCAAATAAAAACGAGAGCATTATGGAACTCGAATCTACAACACTCACCATGACCATTTTGATGACGCCGGATAAGTCCAACTTTTCTGGCAACGTGCACGGAGGCACCTTGCTTAAGTGTCTGGATGAAGTGGCCTATGCGTGCGCCAGCCGTTACGCAGGTACCTATGTGGTCACTCTATCCGTGGACCAGGTGATGTTTCTTCAACCCATTCATGTCGGTGAATTGGTTACCTTTCTGGCCAGCGTTAACTACACAGGGCGCACCTCGATGGAGGTGGGCATTAAAGTGATCACGGAAAACATCCGTGAAAAGCTGGTCAGACATACCAACAGTTGCTTTTTCACTATGGTAGCTGTTGATGAAAACGGAAATTCCGTTGAAGTGCCTAAACTGAAACCAGGCACTGATGAGCAAATCAGGCGCTTTGCTAACGGCCAGCAGCGTCGTGCGATTCGAGTTGAGTTAGAGGAACGTTATAAGGCTCTTCACCGCTCAAAAGCGTAGCCGCGTCACTTTAACCTCACCACGCAGCCGATCGACCGTTTCCTGATCGAACAGCTCGGTCCCCGGCTGCATCACCCGTCGCACGGCTTCCGCGTACAAGTCTGTCGGTAAACTCCGCTGTAACGAACCGGTGATGATCCCCAGCGCATCGAGCTGGTGACGCAGGAAGCGTCCGATTTCGCCGCCGCCAATCAGGGGGAGAATGAAAATTTCATAGTAACGATGATGTCGATTTAACCTAAAATATATTAAGCAGTATCTGTCTTTTTCGATACCGGGCCACGGAGTTCAAGGGAAGGTATGACTATGGATATTGACCGTTTCATTGCTGACTGCATTGCTGCCAGCCAGGAGACCGATGCTCAAGCCGCCATCAACGACGTCCTTGCCCGTGCA
This sequence comes from Marinobacter panjinensis, assembly GCF_005298175.1. NCBI lineage: Bacteria > Pseudomonadati > Pseudomonadota > Gammaproteobacteria > Pseudomonadales > Marinobacteraceae > Marinobacter > Marinobacter panjinensis. The sequence goes on along the minus strand of NZ_SZYH01000001.1, from coordinate 225,232 downwards.
GTCTCTGAACCCGCGGCGGTACTGGCCGCGCTGGGCGAACCGGACAAGGCAGGCCTCAACGTATTGCTGAGCTCACCCACGCTGACAATATTCGCTGCCACCTGGACGCCGCAGATGAATCTCATGCCACATAATCATCTGATGTGGGCCAACATCGGCATTTACACGGGCCGCGAGGACAATATTTTTTGGAAAAGGACGCCTGAGGGAATCAAGGCGTTCGGTGCGGAAGCCTTGTTTGCAAAAGACACCACAATGCTACGTGAAGACGCAGTGCATTCGGTGACCAATCCGTTGCAGCGCTTTACGGGGGGCATTCACATCTATGGCGGTGACTTTTTTGATACCCGACGGAGCCAATGGAACCCGGAAACACTTGAAGAAGAGCCCTCTGATGGGGCCAGGATTCGTGACATTTTCCAACGCGAAAACGAAAGGCTGGGCCTGTAAGTCACAGGAGATTCTGCCGGCCCAGATGCGAAAAGTGGCGGTTTTTTGAAAGCATCGACCATCACGTTCTCCCGAATATTTTCAGGCGCGCTTCCACTTCAAGGTCGCTGTCACGGTCCACGCCAAGTGTGAGCTGGGTGAGATCATTGGATCCGATAGAAAAGCCATCAAAGCGCTGGGCAAACTGATCGATCAGGATGACGTTGGTCAGTCCCATCTCCTCGCGTACCCGTTTCATGGCCCGGCATTCCAGCCGAAAGCCCTCTTCATAGGCGGGGTGGGCGTAGCGGGAGGCGCCCCGGAAGCCGATCCGGGCTCGTATTGGCTGCACATCGTTGCCACCAGGGGCCAACGACTCACGTAGCCAACCAATCACCTTTTATCCAATATAGCCTCAGCCGCAGGCACAAAAAACCCGGACAGATCTATTTTCCCATCAACTCCGATAGCATCCAATCATGTTAGTCTGATCACCAATTACCCTGACGGATCAAGGCATAAACGATGCGAAAGAACATTCTGATTACCGGTGCAAGTACTGGTCTCGGTGAAGGTATGGCGCGCGCGTGGGCCGCCAAGGGCTGCAATCTGGCTCTCTGCGCGCGGCGGGCCGATAAGCTGGAGGCGCTGCAGCGGGAATTACAGCAGGCCAACCCTGGTATCAGGGTTCTCGTTCGAGGCCTGGACGTGTGCGATTACGACCAGGTGTTCGAGGTGTTCCGGGGCTTCCGGGATGAACTGGGCAGTCTTGACCGGGTGGTGGTTAACGCCGGCATTGGCAGCTCCCAACCGATCGGGCGAGGACACTTTACCGCCAACCGCCAAACCGCCGAAACCAACTTTGTGGCCGCCATTGCCCAGAGCGAGGCGGCCATGGAGATTTTCAGGGAGCAGAACAGCGGCCATCTGGTATTGATGTCTTCGGTCAGCGGCGTGCGAGGCTTCCGAGGACCCCTGAACGTCTACGCCGCCACCAAAGCCGCCGTGGCCTCATTGGCCGAAGGCCTGCAATTGGATACCAAGGGCAAACCCATCAACGTCAGCAACATTCTACCCGGCTATATTCTCACGGATATTAATCGGGATGCCAAGAATGCACCCTTCCGCGTGGACCTCGACACCGGCGTCAAGGCACTGGTGAAGGCCATTGAATCGGAAAAGCGCCGCTCCTATGTGCCCTGGTGGCCCTGGACACCGCTGAGCTACGTGTTGAAGTCTCTACCCTTCGGGATATTTTCGAGGGTCATGTAACCGGTTCGTAGAACGGGACAATTCACTGCTGGTATAGAACGATCAAAAGTGCTGAAAGGCCAATGTCCCAAATTTTGCAGGTTGGTCTTTCGTTCATCTGAAGATCGCCTGAATTTCCTTGGGCTCGATGTCCAGCCACACGGCTGGGCGGCCGATCGCCCGGCTCAAGTCCACACCGGTCAGATTGACATTGGCCCATTTCGAGCCGCCAAGCTTGGTGTTGCTGAACGTTGCTCCGTCAAACCTGGCCTGTTTCTCGCCCCAGACGACAAGGCCGCTCAGATCTCCATTGTTAAAATTCGTTCCCCGGCAGTCGCAGCCCGAGAGAAAGGCCGACTTGAAGCTCGAATGCCCAGCGTTGAAGTTAGAGAGATCCAGTAAGGCGAGGTTCATATAGCTAAAGTCTATGTTGCCAATCCGCACTTCAACCGGCGTGGGTGCGGCATCCCGGATTGTATCCAGTGCCTCCAGCGCGGCGACGATACTGAGGGGCCGTGACATCCGCGGGTCCGGCTCGAACTGGTTGCCATATTCATCCTTTCGCAGATAGGGTAGCCCGAAGTCATCTTTGGCATGTCGCCGTTCGCCCACGGCCTGCCGCAAATAGCGGACTAAAATATCGATGGCGTCCTCGTGGTAGCCCGGAGGCGCACCCTCACCGGAGCCTTGTTTGAGAGCCCGGATAAGGTCGATCCGCAGATTAATGGGGGTTTCGGTATTCGCGAGCATGCGATCCGCCTGAACGATAAGTTCACGGGGGTCGGTGGCAATCTCCGTTGAAACAACCGTCCCTGCCCCGTTGTCTTCCCTGCCCCACTGCTGGGCGAGTGGGATAATCACTTGGATCACACCGAACACCCCACCGATGAGAGAAGCCATGATCGCGGCGACCACCGCCGGATTTTGCCAGATCGTCGGTTTTCTTTCCGGTTTCCCACCGTCTTGCCGGCTTCCGCTGGACATTGGGGCTGACTCCGCTGGTTCCTAGGGCCGTGGTTTGATACAAAGCGCCTGCCCGACGTAGGGCGAATCGTGGGGCTGTCCGCCGCTGTCTAAGTCGAAGGCTCCGAGGTAGGCACCCGATGGACACCAGGCCTTACCCACCCCATGGCTTTCTTGCAACCCGACCGGCCACCAGGCGGTGGACCCCCAATTGTTTATCGAAGGCGCGGTGTGACGGCAGCACAGTGCCTGGCCAACGATCGGTGAATCACGACCGCTAAGCGCCCGGTCGCCGTCAAGGTCAAATTGCGTGATGTAGCTGCCCGGCGGGCACCAGGCGCCGCCGGCCTGGTGACTGCGGGGGCCCACCCGGACCCAGTTGCATTGATTCCAGGCGGATGGAGCAGCTGCCGGGGCACAGCATCGCGCCTGGCCCACGATCGGCGCATCGTGTTCATCAAGGCTTCGGTCGCCTTCAAGGTCGAATTGAGTCAAAAATTGTCCTGAGGGGCACCAGGCCGCGCCGGCACCGTGGCTCTTTTGCGGCCCCACCGGGTACCAGCCGCAACTTCCGTAGGGTGCATCAGGCAAACCGGCTATCCAGTTAAAGCTGGTGTGCGTGGGCCGGGTATTGGTTTCCCTTCCGATCCAGGAGATGACGGCTACCAGCCGCCCTGTTTGATCAAGGACCGCGCCACCCGAGTCACCGGGACAGGCGTTTTTCCCCGGTTGGATGAAACGCACCGCATGGGCGATAACTTCGGCGGTAGGCAAGGCCAGCCATCGCTTCTGCCTCGGGCCCTTACAATCGTTTCCGGTGTGGCCGTGCCCAACGAGCCAGAGTGTTTCCCCTAGCCGAGGCAGCACACTTGGGTCCTGAAGTGGGATTGGCCTAACGCCCAGTGCCATGGTGTGAGCTGGCACGTCGAGGTCGAGCACCGCGAAATCGTTCAGATTCCAGGTTGGCTGACTGTATTGAGGGTGAATACGCAACGTGCCGGGGATGGTGATGTTTGTCAAATAGACCGACTCGTTCACGGTCGTTGCCGGGTTGTCGACCGGATGCACATCGAACAGCTTGAATTCCGCCCGGGTCCTGCAGGCACCAAGCTTATCGCCGGGGCAAAAGCAGTGCGCCGCAGTCAAGACCTGGGTCGGCGATATCAGCGTACCAGAACAGCCGTCAACCCGGCCGACACCATCGTACTGGCCAGGATTCACCGGTGTTCCCACCGACAATGCCAAGGCAATGGCAGGGATAAAGAAGGATAGACAAGCAGCAAGAACTGAGAAAGCGCCAAGATTCCGCATGGGTTCCTCCCGTAGCGGGAATAGAACTGCCTAAAGTTCAAGATAGGACATTCAACGACGACTGCATTGACACAGATCAGAAAACCGGGGTATTCGGTAGTCTCGAAGCGCTAATCCACAGAGGAATGGGACCGCCGGAAATGCAGGGCTCGGGCGTTTGCTGGTGCCGATGGTTCAGAGGAGCGCTGCTGACAAAGCAGGGCCTCAATGACGAACTGAAGGCCCCTTAGTCGGCGTTGATTACTCACGGAACTGCGGCGGATACAGTCTTCCATCAGTTCCGAGCGTAATATCTCGAAGCCTTCCGCAACAGATTGGTGGACGTGGTGGCTGCCGGGTCTTAAATGGTGGTGCCGCCCTGCAAAGCCCAGTTACATATTTTTACACTTGGTGCGCTAGCGAACAAACCGGTACCGCCGATAATGTTGCCGATGAGTGCCGGGGAAATGTGGTAGACAAAGGCGGTAAAGATGTCAGACAACTGGGACACCCATGAGGATCAAGGATAGCTCACCGAGCTATCCCCTGGCTTTCACCTCAAAAAATCATCGGTGCCTGACCGCGTCCAAGGGTTACAGACAGGTGGTTAGCGCTCTCGCGTGCCAGTCTCACAGTGGTTCACGGCCAGGGCGCATCAGGCACTTAGCGTGCTCGGGAGGTTGAAGGTCGATTCGACCGCGACGCCGTGAAGGTCCTTCCGAAAAGAAAGTAGTGCCGCTTCGATAGTCTGAATATCGTTTGGCAGGCGTTGTTGGAAAACAACGTTGTCCTGATGGTCAATAATGACGGCAACGCTGTTGTTGGAATGAAGATCAATGGCGCAGAATAGGTTCATGTCAGCCTCCTGTAGTGGCAGGTTCTGTTTTGGCCAACTACCAGCCTACTCCCGATGACGGACTATGGGAGGCTGGCTACATGATCTTCAGATTTATTTAAGCGAATTTGTGAATCCTCAACCCTATGATCTCAGCAAACCCTGGTAGGTACCTCAGTAACAACCTCGCCCAGAGTCTTCTGACCTCCCCTTTTCAAGCCCCGCTGAAGGCTTGGGCACTGGTGCCCGTGTTCGCAATCATAGCGGTGTCTGTCGGTTTCGGCGCCGGTTTGTTTCGATTCGGGTGGCTGGACTCGCCAATCACACCCGTACTACCCATCCTGTTGTTTGTGTTCCCGTCACTGCTCGAAGAGGCCTTCTTCAGGGGCGTACTGATACCCCGAAACATACTGGCCTCGGGGCACGCAAAGGCTGCCTGGAGCGTGGCAGTCAGCACTCTGGTCTTCGTGGTGTGGCATCCGCTCAATGCGCTGGCGTTCAACCCCACGGCTATTCCTCTGTTCCTGAATCCGTGGTTTCTGGTTATCGTAGGCGCTATGGGTGTCACCTGCGGCTATGCTTATGTGCTTTCCCGGTCTATCTGGGTTCCAGTGATCATTCACTGGGCTGCGGTAACGGTTTGGGTGCTTTTTCTTGGCGGCAGAAATCTTGTGCTGGAGCTGTAACCCTTTGCCCGGACGGCATCAATCGCAACGCCAGTACCGACGCCAATTCAGGTAATCTTCAGTAATCCACAGCAGGCCAAAGAGAACTCAATGCACCTTCCATTCTGGCTAACCACCGCCCTGCTCTTCCCGGTGCTGCTTTACCAGGGCAAACGCGCCCGGAAGACAACGCCCAGACTGCCGGAAGCCCATGGCCCTTCCTGTGGTCATTACGGCGAGGGTCAGCCGGATTTGCGTCTTCTGGTGATCGGGGAATCCACGGCAGCCAGCGTCGGCGTGACCACTCATGACCAGGGCCTTGCCAGCCAGCTGGCGCTGCAACTGCATGAGCGTACAGGCCGAACCATTTCCTGGCATACCTTTGGAGTAAATGGCATCCGTTTGGATCAGCTTAATCGGAAACTGCGCGGTGTTGATCTTCCGCAGGCCAATGTGGTTCTGCTGAGCATGGGGGTCAACGACACAACGGGCTTCACGCCCAGGTATCGGTTCCGCCGGCAGCTACTGGCGCTTCGCGACACGCTTGCCGCGGGGTACCCGGGGCCGGTATACCTGCTGAGTGTGCCGCCCATACACCTGTTTACTGCGTTGCCCGCTCCACTCCGGCAAGTCATGGGGTGGCGGGCCCGGCAACTGAACTCGGTCTATGAGCAACTGGCCAGGCAGGCACCCTCGGGTTTCCGGTACCTGAGCTATCCCGCAATAACTGATACATCACTGCTTGCCAGCGATGGCTACCATCCCGGTAGCAGGGGCTACCGGGCTATTGCTGAAGCTCTGGTAAGTCAGAAACTGAAAAGTGGCGCAGGTGTATTCTACACTGCTGATTACTCTGAGCGCCTGAGAGGACAAGAATGACAGCCTACGTAATCGGCCAGATCACCATAAAAGACCCAGCCAAATGGGAAGAATACCGGAGCAAAGTACCTGACACGCTCGCTCCCTGGCGTGCCGAACTTGTACTCCGTGGCGTACGGGCAAAAGTGCTGAGCGGGAAACACCCCCACACGGATACCGTTGTTATTCGCTTCCCGGACCCGGAATCGGTGGTTAACTGGCAAAACTCCGCCGCGTATCAGGCACTGATTTACTCTGGCAGAAGGTCTCTTGAGGGAATATGGACATTTCGATTCAGAAAGGAGCCCGAAGACCTATCGGGTATACACTGCCTTGTCCTCGAATGTGGTTACCCCGCTAACGAGTCCCAGACTGGGGCATGGCTCGAGGCGTTGCGGGCTGGTCGTGAGCAACCTTATAATTCCCTGCATTAAAATTCCTGTCTCACGCCCACGCTGAATCTGTCGTTGTCATGATTGCTGTATGCCACCAGGCGTTCATAACTGATAAACGATTGCAGGCCATTCGCAAACACCGCCACCACGCCAACAAGTACATTGCCGTAATCGCGATCAGGCGCGTCGTTGTTGTAATTAAAGACATTGTTGGCCAGATCGTCCTGGAAAGAAAAAGCGATGTCGCGCTGGTCGTCCTGGAACTCATGCACGTACTCCAGGTACAACTGCGGCAATAAAACGCCGTGGTCCCAATTAATGGCTTTCGATAATTGTACGCCCAGATGCGAGGTGAGCGACTTTTCGGCCTGCCCGCGAACGATTAACGCCAGCGGCGCAAGGGCACTCGATGGGTTATTGCTTTTTACCGTTTCCGTGTAACCATCGATATCGGTTTTTTTATAGCGCAGTGCCAAACGCGGGCCCAATATGAGGGAATCCATTGTCATATCGTAACCGAATTCAATACCGGCGTTGATTTCATCCGCATCGGTGTCACTTGCCAGCACTCCGTTGGCAACACTGTTTCCCATGCTGACTGTCGAATAGCGCTCGGTTTCATAGTCGTGGTTGTTGTAGCCCAACGACCAGTTAATGTAGGCTCTGGTTGCAAAGATATATTCACCAAAGGCCATCAACCCATAACTGCTGTTATCAAATCCGCCGCTGTTCTGGCCCTCGATCCTGCCATCGAAATCACCATCCACTTTAGCGTAATTGAACGCCATACCCAGGCTCGCGTTCTCGTTAATCAGGTAATCCAGACCCGCCAATATCGCAATGCGATCTGATTCAAACCCCCGGCCTTCAATGGGGGTGGGGTCTTTTTCATGGGTTTCGAAGTCCGACGTCAGAAACACGCTTACAGGGCCCAAGTCCACCCGTGCCAAATCGCTGCGGGTGTCATCCTGTTTTTCCAGTGCCCCGATGCTGATTTGCGAAGTTGTTGTCCCACCGGTACTTGAACTCGCTGCACCACCATCGTCACAGAATAATGCCAGATTGCTACCAGCGTCCGGGTTGATCCCCGACGCACAACTGTTTCCTACCGCGTTATTGACCGCGGTATCGAGGCTCTGCGCCGCGTATACCGCTGGCGCGAGCAGGAGGGACGTACCCAACAAAGCGGCGCTCAGCGGCAATCTGCTGGCGCGCATCAGGTCTTTTGTCAGTGCGGCTAAATCAGGCGGTAGGGAGGTGATGACGTTCATAATTTCTGCCTTCCGTTGTGAAACCGGACACACATTCCGCTGCTACAACGAACCACAACAGTGAAAAGCATTTATTCTGACAAATAGCGATCTACTGAAACTCGGCTTATTTAACTTGTAGAACCACTTAACACTTAAATTGTAGTTTAGAAAATTACATTTCAAAAATAACATTATAATCCTTTGGTTATTAGTACGTTTTCTTTAATTCTTTTTCCCATTATTTATATGTCCGACATTGATGAAAAAAATAACAAGTAGGGTATTGCGACACATATTATTATAAAAATTAATGTAATTATGTTCTAGAATTAACAGAAGAACCTTTAGTGGCAAGACATTCGCCGGAAAGGCACAGAGGCCAGCATGTACCAATCCTTCCTAACGACTCTGCTTCGATTCGGACCACATGTTATTGCGATGGTTTTGGTCATTGGCTGCGGCAATTCCCCCCAACTCGATAGCAATGGACAGGAAAAGATTTCCCCGCCGATGGCTCCTGCTGCTGAAGCACAGGAGTACACCGTCGTTAACTGTTTGCTGCCCGGTCAGATCCGGCATCTGGGCGGTATGACCTACGTAGGCAAACGCAAACCAGTCAAGACCACCGTTGGTGACTGTCAGTTACGGGGCGGCGAGTACGTCCTTGATGATCCCGCGAGCTATCAATCGGCGCTGCGCATCTGGCAGGAAGCCGCCAATCAGGGCGACGCAGAAGCGCAATATTACACCGGCGAGATTTACGAAAAGGGGCTGGCCGATCAGCAGCCAGACTACCCGTTGGCCGCCGCCTGGTATCAAAAAGCGGCCAGCCAGGGGTATAAGCGTGCCGCCGTCAACCTCGGGCGACTCTACGAACAAGGCCTGGGCGTCAAACAGGACCCGGTAGAAGCCGTGCGCCTTTACCGACAGGCCGCAGGGCTGGATGACAATAGCCTGGCATTGCTCCTGGACCAGACCGTTGCGGCCAGCAACCCCCAGCCAAACCAACAAGTGTCAAATCGCCAACGAGAAGTTGCGCAATTGCAGCAGCGACAATTGCGCGCTGGGAGCGGTGCAGCATTGCAATCAACTGGCTCGGTTGACGCACCTATAATCGACCTGGTTGACCCGCCGCTGACCGCCAGTGGAGGGTCGATCCGCTTAACGCTCCCCGAGGGCGAGCGCCAGCAAATTTCCGGACGGGTCATTGCCCCGGCTGGGCTGCAGTCGCTAACGATAAATAATCTGTCCGTACCCACCTCCGACGATGGTTTCTTTAAGACCCAACTGCCCAAATACCGCAGCGGTGACAGGGAGACCAGCTTACAAATTGTCGCCGTCGACAACCGTAGTCAACGCGCCACCCTTCGAATAATTATCGCTGCCGGGACCCGAGGCGCTGCAGAGCCCGAGCGTCAAAAAATACCCAACAAAGGTTTCGGTCGCTATTACGCCCTGGTGATCGGCAACGACAAGTACCGCTACTGGACACCGTTGGATAATGCGGTTAACGACGCACGCTCTGTGGCCCGCCTGCTAAGACAATATTACGATTACGAAATCACCGAGCTCTACAATGCCGATCGCGCAGCTATCCTCTCGACCCTCAACAATCTGCGCAAGCAATTAACCGAAAAGGACAACTTGCTCATTTACTACGCGGGCCATGGGCATTTGGTAGAGCAGCTGGATGAGGGTTACTGGATTCCAGTGGACGCCAAGCAGGATGAGGACACAGAGTGGATTTCGACCCGCAACATCACCGGTCAACTGAAAATCATGTCCGCCAAACATGTACTGGTGGTAGCCGACTCCTGTTACGCGGGCACCCTCTCCCGTGGCTCTCTGTCCCGCTTAAGGCCGGGGATCTCTGACCAAAAGCGCCAGCAATTACTGCAGTCTTTCGCCAGCTCCAGAGTGCGCACCGCGCTCACCTCCGGAGGCGTGCAACCGGTACTTGATTCCGGAGGCAGTGGCCACTCGGTCTTTACCAAGGCCTTTCTTGATGTACTGCAGGAAAACGGCTTGACCCTTGAAGCCGAGCGCCTGTTTCTCGCCATCCGCGAACGCGTGTCCAGCGCCGCGTTCGATCTGAATGTGAATCAGATACCCACCTATGAACCCATTCACATGGCGGGCCATGAGGCGGGCGATTTTGTATTTGTACCGCGTTAGGAGTTTGTCGGCGCGGGAAACCGTGACCGGCTGCTAGCGAGGCTTTAGTTGTTTGATCAACTTGTCCGTCGCTTTGGCATCGTCGTTGCCCGGATCGCTTTGCAGCACCCGATCCACCAACTGCTGCGCCTTGTCGAATTGTTCCAGTTGCACATAGACCCGCGCCAGAGTATCCATCACCACAACGCTCGCTGGATTGATCTGCTGGGCAAGAAGCGCCAACGGCAACGCCAGATCGGGTTCGGCTTGCAGCTGGTACACCCAGGCCATCTGGTTGAGCGGGTTAACCAACTGGCGCAGTGGCTGCCCCGGCATTGACAGCGCCAAGCGGTATGCCTCCAGCGCGCCGGCAAAATCGTTTTGCAACTCTTTCTGGATACCGGCTTGCAGTAACTGTTCACTGGCTGCAATGGCCAATTCGCGTAACTGCGGCTGTACGGTGGGCGCGACCGAGTCGTCGCTCCGTAGGCGCAAACTCCCAGCACCCTGCTTCAGCTCTACAGACGCTGCGATAGCACCAGGCGCTGCGTTACTGACGTTCAGTTCCGGGCTGCCCTGAATCACCATCACCGAAATCAGTACCGCCCCGAACAGGGCAAAACTGGTACCCGGAGCGGCATTCTTCAAGGTCAGCTTGAACCCACCACCCTCGAGTGCGGCATCGGATTCATTACTGGACGCCAGGCCCTGCAAAAACAGGCGATAGCCGAGCACAACAATCAACACACCGGCGGCAATAACCGCCAGCCGAAACAGGGTTGCGTATATTAGAAAGCTGGTTGGCAGATCCATGATGGCGGGCCCCTATTAACCACATTATATTGGCAGGTTGATATTTCCAAGTCCATATTGCCAGGGTAATAGCCCGAGGAGATTGATGCTCTGAGATCCAGACTAACCGTTGACCTAAAGGGGAAGGAGTGATCTATTTTTTGATAACCTGATGGGGCTGGGAATAAGACACTGGTTTCGCAACCCCATGATTTCAAAAAAACCTTTAAATTCGTTCTGTGGCATCCCTTAAGCGCTGGCGTTTAACCCCACGGCTATTTCTCTGTTCCTGAATCCGTGGTTTCTGGTTATTGTAGGCGCTATGGGTGTCACCTGTGGCTACGCTTATGTACTTTCCCGGTCTATCTGGGTTCCAGTGCTCATTCACTGGGCTGCGGTAACGGTTTGGGTACTTTTTCTTGGTGGCAGAAATCTTGTGCTGGAGTTGTAATCACTATGACGGAATCCAAACAGGTTACTGGCCTTTCTTCAGACCACCTTTCTTACATTGAAGACCATCTTGACCGTCGCTATATCCAGCCGGGGAAATTGCCCGGCACGCTGACACTGGTGGCCCGGCGTGGGGAAATTGCGTATCTGAAAGCTCAGGGGCTGATGGATGTGGAGCGCAATAAGCCGGTCTGCCGGGATACGGTTTTCCGAATTTATTCCATGACCAAGCCGATTACGTCTATCGCCATGATGCAGCTCTATGAGCAGGGGCGGTTTTTGCTGGATGATCCCGTACACAAGTACATTCCGGCCTGGAAGAACCTGCGGGTTTACAAAAGCGGTATCTATCCCAACTTCCTGACCGCACCTGCAACCAGCACCATGACCATTCGCGACCTGTTTACCCATATGTCAGGCCTGACCTACGGGTTCATGAACCGCACCAACGTTGACGCCGCCTACCGGGAGCTGAAGCTGGATGGCAGCCGCAATATGACACTGGAAGCGCTGGTCGGTCATCTGGCAGAACTGCCGCTGGAGTTCTCACCGGGTACCGCCTGGAACTATTCGGTGAGCACGGATGTGCTGGGGTATCTGGTGCAGTTGCTGTCTGATAAGCCATTTGATGAGTATCTGCGCGAGCATATCTTTGAGCCTTTGGCCATGCCGGACACCGGCTTCCATGTTCGTGACGATCAGCTTGACCGTTTCGCCGCCTGCTATCAGTACGATTCTGTCGATCAGTTCAAGCTGCAGGACGATCCGCAGGCGTCCCCTTTCGGGGACAAAAGGAAGTTTCTGTCTGGCGGCGGCGGGCTGGTTTCCACCATTGACGATTATTTCCACTTTGCCCAGGCACTCTGTCAGGGCGGCGAGTTTGGCGGGCGGCGGATCATTGGCCGAAAGACTCTGGAATTCATGCGTCGCAATCATCTGCCCGGCAACCAGGACCTGCCTGGCCTCTCTGTCGGTGCGTTCAGCGAAACACCTTATGCCGGGAGTGGCTTCGGTCTGGGCTTTTCGGTAAAGACTGACGTCGCCAAATCCCAGATCAACGGATCGGTCGGCGAGTATGGTTGGGGTGGCCTGGCGAGTACCAACTTTTTTATCGACCCTGTGGAGGAGATGGTGGTGATCTTCATGACGCAACTGATCCCCTCATCGACCTACCCGATCCGTCAGGAATTGCGGGCTATTGTTAATGGGGCGTTGGTTTAGGGGTTCCCAGCGTAATGTGGTTGCTTTAGGTGCGGTAAAAAACTCGTTCAAAGGACGTCTAACTTCCGACCATCGGCAGCACTGCAATGCCTCGCCTTCCAGCTTAGCGGGCCACCGCTGAGCTGGGGAGAAGGCTCATTCAGTATCAATTAGCCTCAGCCGGACCAATCTTTTGGCGCAGTGCAACAAAAAATTACCCGCCGCGCCCAGCGCTATGCAATTATATGAAGAAGCCTCCAAGAAAGAAAAAGCGTCAAAGAAAGGAGAGGTCCGTTGGAGAATTGCGCGAACCCATGTTTTCCGTGAAGGCCCGGCCACACAGGCGATTTTTCGACAACCTGTTGCACCCGCTGGACGATACTTGACCTCTATGAATCACCAAATCTCCCTGAACTATGCCCGTTGATCTGAAAGCGCTTTACCCCAAACTGACCAATTTGTTGCTGGACGCTGTCTTTGTAGTCGATCAGAACGACCAGATCGTCTTTGTGAGCGATTCGTGTGAGGGACTGCTCGGGTATCGTGCCGATGAGCTGACGGGCACACTGATCACCGACTATGTGCATCCAGATGACCTGGGGGTCACACGAGCGTCCATTGTTCGAGTTATGGACGGTCAGTCCCACAATGACTTCTGTAACCGTTACATCCACAGAGATGGCACTATTGTATACATCCTCTGGTCTGCCCGTTTATCCGAAGAGGACGGTGTGCGGATCGGTGTAGCGCGGGATGTAACGGCCCTGAGGCAGGCCGAGGAGAAACTGCGTTTCCTCGCCCATCACGACCCATTGACAGGGCTTACCAACCGATCATTGTTCCATGATCGACTTGAGTCAGCCATACGCGCAGCCCATCGTCACCAGAGCAGCCTGGCTTTGCTGTTTCTGGATCTCAATGACTTCAAGCGCATCAATGATACCCATGGACATGCCATGGGTGATCGAGTGCTCTGCATGATTGCCGGACGGCTGGAAGGCTGCGTTCGAGAGACGGACACGGTGGCCCGGATGGGTGGCGATGAATTCACTGTGCTGTTGACGGACATCCAGTCGGCGGAAGCCGTTTCAAAAAAGGTGGAACAAATCATCGCAGCCGTAACCGTGCCCCTGGGTGCCGAATTCGGCAATATCAAAACGCCGTCCTGCAGTATCGGCGTGGCCTGTTATCCAGCGGACGGGGAGGACGCCGGCACCCTGTTGAACCATGCTGATGACAACATGTACCGGCTGAAACGGCAACGTACGTAATCCTGACTGACGAGTTGCACCGGTTCGAGGCCTTTGAAGTGGGCTCCGTTTGGGGCTGGGGCGTGTCATGCGTATCGGGGGAAGTCCACTGACAGAATGGCTTAGCCCACAAACTTCAACTACGCTTTTTACCTGGGTACCCAATAGCCCGCCCCTGGCTGTTCCGGCGGACTTTCAATCGACATGACCTATGCGGAACAACACTTCCCGCAAGGAAAGATTGGAGGACTTGCTCATGCCTGCATACTCTCCATTTCATAACGATGGACAAAATCCAACAGCCTCAGGGGAAACCGAGAACCTCAGCGGCCTCTTCAAGTCCTTTTTCGAGATTGAGGTCGCCACCACCGAGGAATTGGTCAATAAAGTCTTTGAAGTCCGGTACCAGGTCTACTGTATCGACAGAGCCTTTGAAAACCCGATGCAATTTCCCGACAAAAGGGAGCATGATGCTTACGATCCGCGCTCGGCTCATGCCTTGATCCGGCATCGGAAAAGCGGAGACAGCGTCGCGGTTGTTCGACTCGTTCTGGCGGGCGATAACCCGGAGCAGTCAGACTTCCCAATGGAAGGGCCCTGTATCCACAGAATGAGCCAGCAAGCCCAGGAAACGATTGCGGCGACTCCCCGGCAACACATAGCCGAGATTTCCAGAATGGCGGTAAGTCGGGAATTTCGTAGGCGTCTCAACGAACAGGAATCAACCACTGGTGTTACTGATCAGACCTCCTACGCTGATGCCGAGGGCGGCAGGCGCGCCATGCCCTATATCAGTCTGGGCCTGTTCGCCGCTATCCTGCGGATGTCAGTCAAACACAATGTCACACACTGGATGGCGGTAATGGAGCCGGCTCAATTGCGTCTGTTAAAGCGGTTTGGTGTGGAGTTTGATCACGTCGGACCGGTAATGGAGTATCACGGCCTCCGCCGACCAGCCTTCACCGAAGCGGAATCCCTGATCAATGGGATCCTCCGGCGCCGCCCGGATGTCTGGAAGTTGATTACCGAATCAGGTCGTTATTTGCCCCCCATACCCGTCAATCGGTGAACGACTGCCAAGGCAGATACGCAATCCTAGGATGTCACAGCTCTAACACTTGGAGATCTAATGGGTTTTACGCCGAAGTACACAACCGAAGCACCCCAGTTGCAGGAAGTCCAACAGGCTCGGGGCCCACTCGTTCTGGAGTTCGGCACTTCCTGGTGCGGCCACTGCCGCGCTGCCCAGCCTCATATCGAAGAGGCGTTTACCTCGAAATGACAGCCTACGTAATCGGCCAGATCACCGTAAATGACCCAGCCAAATGGGAAGAATACCGCAGCAAGGTACCCGCCACACTGGCTCCCTGGGGCGCCGAACTTGTACTCCGTGGCACGCGGGCGAAAGTGCTGAGTGGGCAGCACCCCCACACGGATACCGTTGTTATTCGCTTCCCGGACATGGAATCCGCCGTTAACTGGCACAACTCCGCCGCGTACCAGGCACTGGTCCCGCTACGCACCCAGGCGGCGGACGTGGATCTGATCAGTTACGAGGCCGACTCGTAAGGTTTTTTTGCGGAGACAAACATGGATTTCAATTGGGGCCTTATTGGGCCAGGACGGATCGCAGAGAAGTTCGCCGGGGCAATGAAAGCCGAGGGGGTTGGTACGCTCAAGGCTGTCGCCAGTCGCAACGCTGATCGTGCCCACGCGTATGCCGATCACCATCAGGTCGAAACCGTCTACAACGATTATGCAAAGCTCTACCAGGATGACAGTCTGGATGCCATCTACATTGCCACCCCGCATAATTTCCATCTCGAACAGGCGCTGGCAGCGATAGCCTGTGGCAAGCACCTTCTGGTAGAAAAGCCTCTCACGGTCACCGCTGCCGATTCCGAGCGTCTGTTCGCAGCTGCCAGGGCCAAGGGGGTGTTTGTGATGGAGGCGATGTGGTCTCTGTTTCTACCGGTCTATCAACAGGCCAACGCCTGGCTGGCTCAGGAAAGAATCGGTGAGATCAGCGGTCTCCGGTCCTCCTTTGGCTTTGTGGTGCAACGCAAACCTCACGACCGCCTTCTGAACCCCGACCTGGCCGGGGGCGTTTTGCTGGACATGGGAATCTACACCGTCGCCACGTCCCAGTGGTTCATGCAGGCTGATCCCGACGACATCGTTTCCCAGGTTCATATCGGACCAACCGGGGTTGATGAGACCGTTGCCATCCAGCTGCATTATCCTGATGCCAGGGTCAGCCAGTTGCTGTGCAGCTTTGAAAACAGATACGACAACGAACTCACTGTTTTTGGCAACAAGGGGCGTATCGTTATTCACAGCGATTTCTGGCAATCGGAAAAGATCAGCCTGGTTGGCAATGACAATAGCGTTCAGACTGTGGACTGCCCGTTCGAAGTCAACGGCTTTGAGTACCAGGTCCGGCATGTGGTCAGGTGCATCGCAGAGGGAAAGACTCAGAGCGAGGTTATGCCCCACGAACGCACCCTTGCCAACCAGCGGATTATGGATCAGGTACGTCGCGATGGAGGGTTGTTCCAGTGAAGCGCATCCCTCCCCTGCTTCTGGTGCTGATTATCGGTGCCGCCATGTGGTGCATTGCTACCGTGACTTTACCTTTACCGCTGGAAGACACCTTCCGCAGGGTTGCCGCTGGTGTGATGTTTGTTGTTGGCACACTGTTTCCCGTGGCTGGCGTGGTGGCCTTCCGGCGTGCCAAAACCACGGTAGACCCTCGCACGCCCGAGGCCAGTTCAACTTTGGTCAGCTCCGGTATTTACCGGTATTCCCGCAACCCCATGTATGTGGGGTTTGCGGTCTGGTTGTTGGCCTGGGCTGTGTTTTTGGGGTCTGGCTGGGGGTTACTGGGGGTGATGTTTTTTGTGCTGTATATGAACCACTTCCAGATTGCCCCCGAGGAGCGGGCCCTGCGGGCGTTGTTCGGTGATGAATTCCGGGCCTATGAGCAACGGGTTCGCCGCTGGCTCTGAACCCCGGTCTCCTATTTGGGGTCCACAAGGCTGCTAGCCGACACGGCTCACTTACATATCTTTACACTTGGTGCGCTAGCGAACAGACCGGCCAAAGCCAAGGGCATATGATGGTTACAGATGAGGCGATGGATTAGCCGGGACAGGACGTCACATCATGCGCCCTAGGGATGAGGCGCGATCTTAACTCAGGAATGAGGCCCCTAACGGCCTCTTTGGCAATATGGCTATGGACCCGCAGTGCCCTTTTGCACCGGCCTCGCTCCCAGCGCAGGCCGTTTTTCTCATCTTAAACCGGGACACGCTCAGTGCCTGGTATGTATTATGAATTTCTCATTTCCCCGTTCACCATACACCCTTGCCCTGCTGGTTTTTCTCGGATTTGCCGGGTTTCTTCTGTCTGGCGCTCAACTCCTGGTGAACAATATCGAGATAACCACCCCGGAAAGCAATGTAAGCCCTCAGCCTATGCCTGAATTCTCATCACTTCGGGGTGAATACGTCCGGGGCCAGAGTTACCAGACGCCTCCTTTCTGACCCGTGCAGAGTCAGGGGTGCCGTATCACATTTCTTCATGAACCTGGCCATAGGCAAGCATCGCGAACAACCCGGTACCGCCGATAATGTTGCCGATGAGTACCGGGGAAATATGGTAGATCAAGGCGGTAAAGAAATTCATTTCCCCATTGAGCACCAACGTGAAAATTTCGTTTGACCCGGCAATCACGTGAGTAAAGCCCCCCGCTGCAATCAGCCAGGTAAACATGACGATTACCAGCACTTCCGACCTCTTCGCCGAAGGCAGCATCCACACCAAAGCGGCTATGAAAAAGCCTGATGGAATACCACGCAAAAGTGTCTCGGCCGGGGTCAGCGTTGCCAGGTGGCGCGATATATCCAGGATCGCCGTGAGGGTCTCGACAGTAAGGATGCCCCCGTGGACGCCGATGGCGGCGGTAACAAACGTGCCAAACAAATTTGCCGCAAGCACAATGCCCCAAAGGCGCCCGGTGCGATAGAACTGGTTGCGCGTTGGCTGGGCCAGAACCGGCAGCACGACGGTGATGGTATTCTCGGTGAACAGTTGCAGTCGGCACAGAATCACGAGGACAAACCCGGACGAGTAACCAAGGCTTTCAATCAACGTAAGATAGGGGTGAGTTGAGCCCAGATTGGAGCGGATAATTCCCTCGACGAGGACCGAGGTCGATATTCCGATACCCGCTGCCACACCGGACCACCAGAGGGAGATTATCGGGCGTTGCAGCTCCTCTTCGCCCTCACGATGGATGATGGAGTAAAGCGTCAGTGAAGTCAGGCCGCCATGTTCGGCAACGGTGTCACGTTCTTTCGGAGTCAGTGACTTTTCGCTGGACGTCGGTGTCTGTTCGCGGGTTTCGCGATCCTCGGCCTTGGCGCGGGACTCTTGCTCGTCCGCGGCTTCCTTTGCCTTCTTTTTGGAGGAGTCATCCTGGTTGGCTTCCCGGTCACTCATTCAACTGTCCTTTCGCCATCCAGAAACGTTCGTGTTGCTGCAAGAGTATGCCCGCAGGAGCGCAGTGTTCAGTGCCTATGATGATAGCTCAGATACTGAATTTGGACACAGCACCTTCAACACTGGTCTATTATGTAGTTGTGGAGACCAGTGAAAGTGGAATCCGTGGTCAGGGAAGGCTGAATCTATGATTCTCAATCAACCCGGGCGCCGTCATTACGACGTTATCATCCTCGGTAGCGGTCCCGCTGGCATCACCACGGCACTCGAGTTGTCCAAGGATTCTTCCCTTGACGTCGCCGTCATCGAGAGCGGAGTGCTGGAGCCACACCCAACCATCCAGACCCTGGCCGGCGTCCAGTTACATGGCGATTTGCCAGATGATTACTTCCCTATGCACACACAACGTTGCTTTGGCGGTAGCTCGACCATCTGGGGCGGGTACTGTGCCGTGCTGGAGAAGAGAGCCTTCACCGCGCAAACGTGGCCTATCCCCTACCAGGAAATAAACCGTTGGTATCCAGCTGCCGCCCGCATTCTCGAGCTGCCAGACGACGCCTATCGCCAACCAACGGTGGCCATTGAAGGAACATCAGAGCTGGTTTACAAGCCCTTCTACGTGAGCCCGCCGGTCCGGTTCAATAAAAAGTACCATTCCTTTTTCCTGCACCATCCCCGCGTTGACCTGATACTTGGCACCACCGGGTTCCGCCTGTTAACGCAGGAGCGCACCGTCACCGCTCTGGAACTTCGAGACTCACTGGCACCCCGGCTCTCACCCACGCTCGTGTCGGCTGACACCTTTGTGCTTGCCTGTGGAGGGGTGGGCAACCCGCGGATGCTGCAGCTCTCTGATATTGTTGACCCGATGCCCGTCGGGCGGGGGCTGATGGAGCATCCACACCTATACGCGGTGGCGGAGATGTATCTGGACCGGGACCGGCTCCCGGTGGGCGCCGAAGAAGATCCGTACCTGGTACACGCACTCCAGTTGTCAGACAGCTATTGCATCGACAAAGGGGTGCTGTCTTTCAGCGCTGATTTCAATCAGCGGCAGATGACCCCTACCGTATTACTGGGCAAGCGGCGCGAGATGCTTCATACCCCGGTCACTATTCGGGCCGAGATTGCTCCGGATTTCAGGAATTCCGTACGAGACAGCGACCAGCGCAATTACCTTGGAGCGCCCTTGCCGCGGGTTGATTTCCACTACCGTTACCGTGATCTGGCGCGTGAGAGCTGGCACCTGTTCGGCAAGGCACTGTTGCGCTCGGGATTGGGACGCCCTTCTGTCCTGCAACCCGACTTCAAGCTGCACGATGGCGGACACCTGATGGGCACAACACGAATGGGGCTGTCGTCGGCCGATTCCGTGGTCGACAGCGACTGCCGCGTGCACACAACCGATAACCTCTATGTGGCCGGGTCGTCGGTCTTTCCAGCCGGTGGTGCTTCTAACCCAACCTACACCATTGTGGCCATGGCGCTGCGCCTGGGCGCGCACCTTGCCAGCACTTCAGGAGGTAATGCTCATGGATAGGCGCACCTTACTCACCGGTCTCGGCGCTGCAGCGACATGGCTCGGCCTCAGCAGTTGCACGCGGTTTGTGCTCAACGGGAGCGCCCCTGAGAGCGGCAACATAGCCGCGCCCATAACACCGCTCAGTAGACAACTGGCGGAGCTCGCAGATCCACTTTTCCGCGATTACTCGGCGGGCATGTCTGTGGACGCGCTACACTCAGGGTTGGCGCACAAAGGCGTCATCTCAGCACACCACGGAATAAACCATAGCAAGATGATTGTTCTGGCCGGTCATGAGCCGCTCATTATCTATAAAGGCTTTTACTACACACAGACCGAGCTCGAGTTGTACGCCCTGGCGTATCTGCGTACAGGACAAAACCGGTTAACCCTCCCGCCGTCTTAGCAATACCTCGAAATCATTCTGGCGAAGAGGCCGGGAGAACAGGAAGCCCTGGGCATAGTCACAGCCGGCACGGGTGAGGAATTGCAATTGTTCTTCAGTTTCAACGCCCACGCCAACCACCTGGACGCCTATTGCGTGAGCCATAGCGATGATGCTCTCCACTATACGATCGGCATCGCCACCCTGGCCAGTGCCCTTGATCAGCTCTCGGTCTATCTTGACGCTGTCCATATTGAACTCCTGAAGAGCCAACAGGGAGAACGGTTTGATTCCAAAATCGTCGATTGCCAGGTGTAGCCGCAACCCTGCCAGACCCAGGCTCTTGACTGGATTGAACCCGGAAGCATGAATGTTGTTAAGGGAGGCCGGGGTCAGTTCCATGGTGATGCGGCTCTCATCGAGTCCAATTTCTATCAGCCGCGCTCGCCACTGACCCACAAGGCTTCGGGTCACAAAGGAGGCCGGTGATTGGTTGATGTTGATGGGAAAGGACTCGCCACTCGGGTCGCGCCATCGGAGCGAGCAGATCACTGCCTGCTCCAGCACGAAGGCAGTGATGGCCTCGGTCAGGCCGCTGTGCTCAGTAACGCTGAGAAAGGCGGATGGAGTCAGCAGCCCCTTGTCCGGATGATTCCATCGAAGCAAAGCTTCTGCCCTTGATATGGCTCCCGTGCGGATGTCGACGATAGGCTGGTAGTAAACCTCCAGCTGATTATCCCTGAGGGCATCATCCAGTTCCCTGTTCAACCGCATATAGCATGATTCGCTCTGCGCCATTGAGGGCTCGTAGACTCTGATCTGTTGGCCTCCACCCGCCTTGGCGGCGTACATGGCCTGATCGGCATTGTGCATCAACTGTTCCGTTTCCCTGCCGTCATCGGGAAAAAGAGCCAGGCCGATGCTGCCGGAAATGTGTGTCTGTTGAGAGTCAATGTCAAACGCCTGGTCGAGGCTATTCAGGAGTCCCTTGGCCACCTCCGCTGCACCATCCCGGCCGGTTTCCTTCAGGATCAGGGTGAACTCGTCTCCGCCGAGGCGGGCCACGGTGTCCATGGCCCGTACCTTGGCGCTCATACGCTCGGCCACCTGAGCCAGAAGCTTGTCACCGCCGCTGTGGCCAAGCTGGTCGTTTGCCTGCTTGAAGCGATCCAGGTCGACGAATAGCAGGGCAAAGGAGCTGCCCTTTCGTAAGGCCTCCAGCCGGGTCTGCTCCAGTCGATCAATGAACAGCCGCCGATTGGGGAGGCCGGTGAGCTCGTCAAAATTGGCGCTTCGCCAGACCTGATATTCCGCCTGTTTGCGCTCAGTGATGTCCCGCGACGTCTTCACCACCGCTTCCACTTCGTTCTGGTCGTTCAATACCGGGACCAATTGACAGTCCAGGTACAACTCGCGACCTGACGGAGAATGGTGATGATACTCCCTGCGCTGAGTCTGACCCGTGGTAACGGATGTGGTGATCGCGTCTTGCAACTCTGTGGCCAGGTCCACACTGAGCTCACCTGGGGTTTTACCAATGAGCTCCTGGTGCTTCGTGTTGACCAGATCGGCCATTGCATCGTTGAGAAACAGGTACCTGCCATCAGGTTCAAATATGGCGGCCGGGTCAGGAGAGGCTTTAAGCATGGCTTCGATGAGGCGTGAAACCTGATCCTTGATGGCCGAGAAGCTGGCTATTGAGGAAGCAATCAATTGATCGATGGACTCGTTGAACCGCACCAATTCATCGATGTCTTTTTCAGTGAGGCCCCGCCGCTGAAGGCCCCAGGCCCTGGTAACCCGTGCCCGCAGGGCCCGCAGTTCCTGCACCATCTGGAGCATGGACATACCCTGCTGTAAACGGTGTGTGCCATGTTCACCTCCGATGTCCGAAGCAGGTTCTTTGCCTTTGCCAAGAGCCTTGCTTGCAGACTCTTCGCTGGTCTGGGAGGTACTGAGGTCCCGGGAGATGAAATCCAGCATCTCACGGGCGTGGTCTCTCAGGGCGGGGCTGTCTTTGCCCTTCAATGCCGGTGCGATTTCCAGCACCGCTTCTTCCCAGTCTTCGAGCAGGTGCTCCATGTTCGTCTGGATAAATTGAGCCAGCTTCATAGCCAGGGGCCTCCTCCGTGATACGTTGGCGTCAGTACTGTCGTAAAGCGAGGTACGATACTTGAAGTTCCCAACGAGTGACCGTTAATTGTACTTTAAATATTACAGCCGACTTTCGTTTGTGCGGTAGCAGACTGCTAACGGGTTTATAACTAGGTAGGTGTCATGACACTCTTATTTCCCCAATCACCATACGCCCTTGCCTTGATGGTTTTTTTCGGGTATTCCGGGATTCTTGTGGCCGGCAACTGCGAAATGGATGAAACCGATCGGGCGCTGCTGAATCTCGTCAATGAAGCCCGCAGCCAGCCCCGACAATGCGGCGACGAAGACTTCGACGCAGCAGAACCGCTGTCATGGAATTGCAAGCTCGCGGATGCCGCCCATGCCCATTCGGAAGATATGATCGAGCAGGAGTTCTTCAGCCATACCAGCCCTGAAGGTGTTCAGACCGGCAGGCGGGTGAATGACAGAGGTTACAGCTGGTCGGCGGTGGGCGAAAATATCGCAAGCGGCCAGAACTCTGTGGATCGCGTCGTTGAAGGGTGGCTCTCAAGCCCGGGACACTGCGCCAATATTATGAGCACGGAATTCACGGAAATGGGCGCGGCGAGGGTCGAGGCGCCGGGCTCGCCATATTCCCCTTTCTGGACCCAGGTCTTTGCCCGACCGCGCTAGCCGGGATTCCCCATTATTTCAGACACAGAGGGTGTACAACTCCGCAAAAACCTACTTAAGTAATATCAGTAGTAAAGCTTTTGCCATACAGGAGTACCCGGCTATGAAGCTCACCGAATTCATCCGAACTCATATGGAAGAGATTCTGCAAGTCTGGGATTACGATGCAAAAGAGATCCTGCCCAACCCAGACCTGTCACGGGAAGAGCTCAGAGACCACGTCGAACAGATACTGCTGGGCATCGTGGTAGAGCTGGAACGACCGGCGACCGGCCATGAGCGATCATCCCTTTTCAACCCTGATCACCCGGACTGTATTGCTTCGGCCCGGATTCATGGTATGGAGAGGCACAATCTGGGCGCCGATATTGTCCATGTGACCAGTGAATTCGGTGCGCTGAGGATGACGGTAGCCCAGTTATGGCTGAACTCGCTTGACACCGTTGAGCCGAGTGACATTGAGGATCTGAACCGATTCAACAGCAAAATTGACAAGGCCTTGGCGCAATCCGTTCAGCGCTTCGCACTAGAGAAGCAAAAGCAGGGGCGGGTGGAAGCGGTATCCGGCATTGGTCATGATATTACCCTCCGCAAGCAATCGGAGGCGAAAATCTGGCGCCATGCCAATTACGATCTGCTGACCAATGTGCCCAACCGTCGCCTTTT
This sequence comes from Marinobacter panjinensis, assembly GCF_005298175.1. Taxonomy (NCBI): domain Bacteria; kingdom Pseudomonadati; phylum Pseudomonadota; class Gammaproteobacteria; order Pseudomonadales; family Marinobacteraceae; genus Marinobacter; species Marinobacter panjinensis. The sequence goes on along the minus strand of NZ_SZYH01000001.1, from coordinate 201,581 downwards.
CCGGGACCGACTGGATCAGCACGCGGCCCATTCCGCCCGCACCGGCGACCCTTTTGCCCTGCTCTTTATCGATCTGGACAACTTCAAGGTCATCAACGACCGGCTGGGCCATGATGCCGGTGACGAACTGTTGAAGGATGCGGCCAAGCGCATCAATGCCTGCGTACGGCAGTCGGATACGGTGGCGAGAATGGGGGGCGATGAGTTCACGGTTCTGTTGCTGGATACCGGCAACCTGGCCTTTATCAAAGACATCGCCAGGAAAATTCTGGCGGAACTGGACCAGCCATTTCGTCTCGGTGAGGATGAGGTGAAAGTGTCCGCCAGCATTGGCATCACCCTGTTCCCCGAGGACGGCCAATCCGCCCAGCAATTGTTGAGCAACGCTGACCAGGCCATGTATCTGGCCAAACAGTCTGGCCGCAATCAGATCTGTTTCTATAACCAGATCATGGGGCACGCCCGCCATGCCCGCCACCAGCTGGTCGCCGAACTTCGCCAGGCTCCGGAAAAACAGCAACTGGAGCTGTATTATCAGCCTATTGTGGAGCTGTCCAGCGAGCGTATTGTGAAGGCAGAGGCACTGCTGCGATGGCAACACCCCGAGCGCGGCCTGCTGACGCCGGGGAAGTTTCTCGGGCTGGCAGAAGAAACGGGCCTGATGGGCGCCCTGGAGCACTGGGTGTTCGCAGAAGCAACCGCCAGCACTGATCGCTGGACCTCTCTGGCGGGTTTACCATTCCAGATAAGCGTCAATACCTCCCCAATGCAGTTCACCCGCAGCACCCAGGACGAATTCCAGGAGGCCGACCTGGACGCCTTTGCCCGGTCCGGGGACACCGTAATACTCGAGTTGCCGGAAAGTGTATTCCTGCAGAGCATGAAAAATCTTGGAGAACGTTTTTCTGAACTCCAGAAAGCCGGTGTGCAGCTGGCCCTGGACGACTTTGGTACCGGCTATTCCTCGCTGGCCTATCTGAAGCGGTTTAATGTGAATTATCTGAAGTTAGACCCTTCCTTCGTGCAGAGAGACAACTCCGATTCGGGGGGCCGGACGATCGCTGAATCCATTATCGCGATGGCCCATAAACTGGGAATTCAGGTCATTGCGAAAGGTGTGGAAACCGCGGAACAGAAGGATTGGCTGAAAGCGGCCGGTTGCGACTTCGCTCAGGGGCATTATTTTTCCAAGCCCCTGCCGATGGAGACGTTCAGCGCGATGTTACACAACGGCAACCGTTCTTCGGGGGTACTGAGCATAAACGGGCGTTGAGTGGTTTCCTGAGAAACTACAGCATCACCAAATTTCGACTATGTTGAAAGAAGGATAATCGCAATCCGCGTCCGGATTTTCGCCCATCCTTCGAGTACGAGCCAGTCATGGATACGACTAACCGCTCCCCCTCAAAACCCCCGTTCAGAGTTCTACGGGCACTGACCGTTTTGTTCGCGCTGCTGGTTATCGCGGTTATCGTTATTGAGCTGATGTCGTGGAATTTCCTGAAGGGGCCCATCACCGAGCGCGTTGAAGCCATGACCGGCCGTGACATGGAGATCACCGGTGATATTGACGTAGGTCTCCTGCCCCGCCCTCACCTCGAGTTGGGCGAAATGAAGCTGGCCAACGCCGACTGGGCAAAGACCCCGGAAATGCTGTCCGTTGGGGGGGTTGAGCTTGAACCCTCCATCATCAGTCTCTTCAAGGGCGAACCGGCACTGAAATCGGTGACCATAACGGAACCCACCCTCAACCTCGAAAGCCGTGAAGGGAAACCGGGCAACTGGGCTCTGCCTGCAATGAAGGACCGGGGTGAGAACGCGGGCGAGGAGGAAAGCTCCGGCCCTTCCCTCGCTGTCCAACAACTCAACATCCATAACGCAGAGATCCGTTACTTCACGCCCGAAACCGAACGCCCGCAGGTTTTATCACTCACCTCGCTAACGCTGGCCGGTGACAGGTTATCCCTCAACGGGGAGGCCAGGCTGTGGTCGGAAGGCGAGCGCCTGGTTATGCCCGTCGAACTCTCGGCCGCCGCAGATCCGGGGCTTGCCGATAGCCAGTGGGCGTTATCTGATATTCAGGCCCGGGCGGGTGAGGTCCGTATCGACGGCAACATCAGTGTGGGCGCTGGTTCCAGCCCCGTGTCGGTAGACGGGAACCTGCACTCACCCTCCATCAACGTCACTGATATCCTGGCGGCACTGCCTGAATCTCAGGCAACCGACGAGCCCCCGTCTGTGTCCATACCCGTGCTGCCGGACCTGCAGGGTGACATCCATCTCGCTGTCGATCAGCTCATCCTGGAGCCGACAACGTTCACCAATGTTGGGGCCAGGCTGCGCCCGGGTCAGCACGAGCTGGCGCTTGAGACTCTGAGTTTTGACGTGGCGGGGGGCCGGGGCGAGGCCAGGGCTCACCTGGTCAGCAACGCCGACTTCATCACTGCGAAAGCGGAACTCGAGCTGCAACAAGTGGCGCTGGATGGCCTTGGTGCGGACGAAGAATCCACGACAATCCTGGATGCCGAACTGGAACTCGGTCTCCGCCAAATGCAGCAGGCTGCTTCCCTCGACCCGAGGACGATTCTGGAGCACCTCGACATTGAACTGGCCAGGGCGTCTTACCGGACGAAGAATCAGGCCACGGAGGCTGGCAGTGACCTGGCCCTCCACCTGGAGCAGGTCGGAGAACCGCAAACACCGGTACTCTCAATCACCGGAAGGTTCCAGGGCAAGCCGCTGGAGATGACCATTGAGGGCGCACCCCTGCCAGAGCTGGCGAAAGGCGCCGCAAGCTATCGGTTACAGGCTCAGGCACAAAGTGGTGACCTGCTTGCATGGGCGGATACACAATTGGGAGCGCTCCTGACGCCCGCTAGCTTTGCCGGCAACCTGGTGCTCCAGGGCGATGGTGGTCAGGATCTGGGGGCCTGGATCGGGGCACCTTTGCCCGCCCTGCCCGGGTACCGCCTGTCGGGGCGGCTGGCCCGTGACGGGGAGCGGTGGTCTGTCACCTCCCTTGATGGCAACGTCGGAGTCAGCAACCTGAGCGGCGAGTTCCACTTCCACACTACGGATCGGCCCACAGTGAATGTTGACCTTGAGGCGGATCGCATTGAACTTGCCCAGTTTACGGCGGAAAACTCACAGCCCGACCCATCATCAAACGACGATGCCGAACCGGGCGACGCTGGTTCACCGCTGGCGGCATTGCGCGCAATCGACGGCCAGCTGAACCTGCAGGTGGATACGCTGGTGCTCCCGGATACACCGGAGCTGACGAACCTGAACCTGTCCGCCAGCCTGGATTCAGGCAGGCTCCAGATCGAGCCGCTGGACTTCAATATTGCCGGGGGCAGTTGGGGCAGCTCTGTGGCACTGGACGCCACCGACCAGCCTGCCTCGGGTACCATTGAAACCGAATTCGAGTCCATCGCCCTGAGCCGGTTCGGGGACACCTTCACGCCGCTGGAGGATCGTCTGGGCACGCTTTCCGGGCATCTTCACCTGGGTATTACCGAGTCCCTTGCGGTGGATCAGACGGAGGATCTGATCATGCCCTTTATCGGTCGCCTCGTTTTCGAACCCTCGCAGCTGACGTTTACAGAGTCGGAAGCCGACACGGACTTCACCCTCAACCTGCAGACACAGGGTCTGGAAGCTGGTGAGCAGGCATTTCATATCGATGGCGACGGTGAGTATGACGGCTCGCCCTTCTCGCTGCGATTTCGCGGAGACCAACTGTTAGCGGCCCGGGACCCGGACCGTCCCTATGCCCTTGAGCTTACAAGCGATGTGGTCGATAGCCGTATCCAGGTCCAGGGCAGCATTCTGCGACCGTTGGCATTAAAGGGCCTGGATCTCGAGCTTGGCGTGCAAGGCCCCAATCCAGGCCGCCTGAGCCGTCTGCTGGGGATACCTTTGCCAGATCTGCCCCCCTACTCGTTATCCGGCGATCTGTCCTTCAGGGACAACCGCTGGGCATTCAGCAACATCGAGGGGGATGTGGGTGACAGTGACCTGGGCGGACAGATTGCCCTGGATATCAGTTCGCGCCCTCCGCATCTGACGGGAAAACTGCACTCTGATTCCCTCGATCTTGCGGATCTTGGCGTACTGGCTGGTGTGGAACCGGAATCTGCTGAACAGGATGGACCGGAAAGCTCAAACGGCGGCGATGGAGATCGGTTCGCACTGCCGGACCAACCCCTGATCACAGCTGCCTGGGAAGAGGTTTCTGCGGATGTCAGTTACCGGGGCAAAGCCGTGCGGGCGGCAGACATCCCCCTGAGCGAGGTGGTCATCGATTTCAATCTTGCAGACGGCCACGCCCGGTTCGAGCCAGTGGGTTTCGGGGTGGGCGAGGGTCAGGTGGACTTCAACCTGGACATCGATTCCAGACCGACGCCCCCGGAAGGCACACTGCAGCTGGAGGTACAGGCGGTCAATCTCAGCAAGGCGATTGGCAGCTGGGAACTGGCCAGTGACAGCGTGGGCACGGTCGCTGGTCAGGGCAAGTTCTGGATGACCGGCGCCTCCATTGCCGAGCTATTCGGCTCCGCCGACGGCGGCATGGTCATGCTGATGACCCGGGGCAAGCTGGATGCCCTGCTGGTCGAACTGGCCGGGCTGGATGCCGCCGAGTCCTTCGTGACCTGGATGGGTGGCGGGGGCACCGTCCCGATCGACTGTGCCTATGTTGATCTGAAAACCCAAGACGGCGTCGTCAGGATCGACACCCTGGCTGTCGATACCACGGATACCAGCTTTACCGGCACAGGGACCGCGAACTTCGACAACGAACGCCTGGACATTACCCTTTTTTCTCACCCGAAAGATGCCAGCGCTTTGGCTGCAGGTACTCCGCTTCATCTCGGGGGCACGTTCAATAACCCCGAGCCCGGACTAAAGACCGGGGATCTGGCCATGCAGATCGCCAGCAGTGCCATTCTGGCTGCTGTGGCGACCCCGGTTGCTGCGCTTTTGCCGCTGCTTGACCTCGGCACGGGGAACGAGGTTGCGTACTGCGAAGGACTGGCAAGCCGGTCTTTGGACGCCATCGACGACAACCCGGGAGGCAAAGATGAGTCTGACAACAATGAAGGCTGAAGCTCGTTTCCTGGTGCTCTGGCTAACGCTTGTTAGCGGCTGCAGCGTTTTCGATGGCTCCGGTATGGCAACACAGGATACCGCAGAGGCGGTCCGGCTGAAGGCGGTTCTGCTTGAGGCGGACGACCTGGCCGGTTCTGCCATCGACATCACCATCGTGGAGGGTGAGATCCTGCTGGAAGGCTTTGTGGAAACAACCACCCAGCGGCAGCGGGCCGAAGATCTGATGCGGGAGAACAGCAAACTGGATGGTGTCAATAATCAGATCGTGGTGAAGTAGCCGGGAAAGCCGGCATGGGCTGGGTCTGGAACGCGACCTCTTCGCGCTACAGACCCAACGTCCAGCCTGTTACTTTTTAATTGTAAGAGACGATAGTCTCAGCGGAAATCTCGTTTTCATCGAAGACACTCAGGTCCAGATCGCCCGAAACGCTGACAAAATCACCTTCCTCGATTTGCACTAACCCAACATCGTCCAGGGGGTTGTAATCCATTTGAAGGGTATCAACCGAGACTTCCCTTTTCCCTGTATCGATGGTGAATTCCCGGCCTGCAACGGATGTAACGGTCCCTACGACCTGTAGATCGTAGTCAGCAGGTATGCTCAGATACGTGTAGGTTAAGAGCTCTGCGTCTTCTTCATCAACCGGTGACGGGTCGGTAATCATAGTATTCAAATCGTGGATGTATATGCTACCGGCTTCTATTTTCCTGTTCTGATAAAGTCCGTCGTCGACTCGACCATATACGGTAACCTTGTCTCCCTCAGCTATTGCCCAGCCGTCGCCGACACTGTCCCAGTCGTCAGTTTCGACTGTCATAACCCCCTCACCGTAGTCCAGAGTGAAACCGCTGGGGGTATGGACTGCCACTTTACCTGTCATTGAAATCCAGCTGCCATCGGGCTCCACACTTACATCTGCTGCAGCTGTTGCCGGTAAAGTAATAGCAGCGGCCGCACCGATGGCACTTACTGCTTGCAGTAGATTTCTGTTTTTGGGAATGAATTTCATATTTTATCTCCTCACGTAATATCCGTGGCAACGAGGCCCCGTCCGTGGCGTCCTCCCGGGTCGGATAGAAGTCCATTGTCTGTAGCATTGCTGGTCAATCTTTCCTGATGTTGTTACGTTCCATGTTCCAACAACGCTACCATGGGACGTTTTCGAAAAGAGATAACCTAGGTTAAAGGGGGGGAGTGCCAAAGCATTCGCACTACCCGACGGACAGGGCAATACAGGTGAGTTCCATTAGGAAAAAACATGACCAACCACTCTGAGGGTAGTTGTATCGTCAAGCATTTCGAGTCCTATGCGGACCTCGACGAGAAGGACCATCAACTTTTACTTTCGCTGGAGGAAGGGCCACACGAGTGGCCCAAAAACGCCCTCCTCTTGCAGCAGGGTGATAAATCCGATTGTTTCTACACCCTCAGTAAAGGTTGGGCCTGCTCCTTCCGTGATCTGGAAGACGGAACCCGCCAGGTGCTGGATGTTTATGTGCCTGGAGACATTGTGGGACTGCGCGAGTTTTCTTTCCAGAAGCGCATTACCAGCGCCATCATGCTCAGTGATGCCGAACTCTGCGCCTTCCCAAGACACCATCTGGACCATGTTTTTTCCAGCTCGTTAGTACTTTGCAGCATCATGTTCATGATTACCTCAAGGGACCAGGCGATTTTGTTGGAGAGATTGGTGAATCTCGGCCGCCGGTCCGCCCGGCAAAAACTGGCCCACTTTCTCGTGGAACTGTCGTACCGCCTTTTACGTACCAATGCCTATGTAGAGAACCACTTGTCTCTGCCTCTAAGTCAGAGCGTGCTCGGAGATGCCCTTGGCCTCACGACAGTGCATGTGAGCCGTACATTCCAGGAATTTCGACAGGAAGGACTGTTGAATACGGGTAACGCACATCTGGAGTTACTGGATATCAAAGGCCTTGAGGCAGTGGCAGGATTCGATGAGTTCTATCTGGAATCGCCGATTAGCGAATCACACCCGTAAACTGACGACCAGGCCGCAACAGAATCAGTCGTTGTCCCGGTCGTCGCGGTGCTGTTCTTCACGCACCGCATTCACAGCGGCGTCGGCAATCAGCCCCTCACTGGCTGCATGTTCCGCCATCGCGACATTGTCAGCTGCCAGTATCAGGTCACAGCCTGCCTCTTGTGCCTCCCGGGCGAGCCGGTCAATGGCCTCGGAGCGCTCCACTGTATTACTGACGTCGCGGATGTAGATGCCCAGTACACGGCCGGGATGTTCCCGCAGAATATGGTTGTAGATCTCCGGGTCACGCTGCCCGGAATCACCCACCAGAACAAACTGCATGTCAGGGTATGTCTCAAGGATATGTCGAATCGCGTCCTGCTTATGAGCCTTGGCCCTTCGCGGTAGCAGGCTGCCACGCTTCATTCCCCACTCGCGCAGGATCAGGATCGGCCCGTGGGGAAGCCGGTTGCGGCGAAAAACTTCGACCAGCACCTGGTAGATGCTCCAGGGCGCGCGGGACACATAGAACAGGGGGTTTCCTTCGTCATTATCCCGGCCGGCATGGAATGCCTGATACAGGGCCGGCACACCGGGAAAAACCACACGGCTTTCTGCTCCCTGGGCAAACAGGCGACACATCATCATGGCGGTATTGGCCACGCCGGTGTAGACCACGGTATCGTCAATGTCGCTGATTACGCCGTAACGGGCACCGGGCAGCGGAGTAAAGAACTCGCCAGTGGTGGCTGCACGCTCGTCGACGGGACTGTCCAGTGACAGTTCCATCTCGTGCCAGGCAACATCTGAAGGCATGGTGCCCAGTTCCATATCGACCCGAAAGTAACCGTGCCGGTCGGTCTGAACGACCGTGTTGGTGTCCTTGTACCGTATGCGGACGCGGGCTCCGACGATCGGCTTGCGCAGCAGTCTGCGAATGAGGTCGATGATGTCCCGGCGCAGCCGGTCCTCCCGCCAGGAGGCGCCGAAGTGCGGCTGGCGGAAAACCCTTCCGATCAGGAACACCCGGCTGCGGGAGCCGTAGCCCCGGTAGGCCTGGATAAACAGTCCGCCCCGACCATTGTCGCCCTTTACGGGGGCCGCCAGAATGTGGATGCCCCGGCGAAGGGACCGTGCGTAGCGGTGCAAACGGCTCGTGAACGACATCAAATCCTCTTTCCTATCTCATTGACCAGTCTGAAAGGCTTATACATGTCTTCACACTCTTAGACCAGCCCACCGCCGGGCATTGATCACAAACTAACGGCCTCGCAGTTTTCCCAGGCGATGGAGCATCGCCTGGACAAGCTCTTGCCGGGCCCGGCGCTGATCCCGCTTTACCTGCTCAAGATCAATGCCACCAAGCCCATCCCGATATCTGGGCGGTATGCTTCCCTCGAATGGCTCGTCGAGCCTTTGGCCTGATACGTCATCATTATCGCTGCGGGCTAACGGATTACCGCCGTGAAAGTACTTTATCTGTTCTGAAATCAACATGCCTTTTACCCTCCTGACGCCACGCCTGTTAGCGGAGCGCGTCGGTTATCTCTTGAGTTCAGGTACATGCTAATATTGTTCTAATCTGCAAACTATTCCCTAAAGGCGAGCACTGACTTTGCAAAAACGGACAGGCAAGCAACTCAAGAAATCCGCTGTCACTACGCAGAAAGCCCGGAGTCATCTGGCGTGGAGTGACTTTGAGACCGTGCTCGCAGTGGCGAATGCGGGTTCCCTCTCCGGTGCATCCCGTACGCTGGGCGTGAGCCATGCCACGGTTTTCCGGCGGCTGGGCGATATTGAACAGCGCCTTGGGGTCATTCTCTTTGAGAGGAGCCGGACCGGTTACCGGCCAACATTGGCGGGGGAAGAACTTGCCGACACCGGCAGGATTATGGACGAGGCGGCCCTGGCCGCCGAACGTAAGGTGGCCGGTCGCGACCTGGAACCCAGCGGGGAGATCTGGACCACCACAACGGACTCGTTGCTAATGGGGCTGCTCGCGCCGCTGTTTACGCAATTCCGGGACAAGTATCCCGGCATCCTGCTCGATGTTGCAGTCTCCAACCAGCTGTTCAATCTCACACGCAGGGAAGCGGATGTCGCCATTCGCCCGTCCAACCGTCCCCCTGAGAACCTGATTGGCCGACCGCTGACCACCATTGGCCAGGCGGTCTACGCACACCGTAGCCTTGGCCTGACCCCGGGCGCGCCCATCGACACCCTTGCCAGCCAGCCCTGGATTGGTGCCGGGCCACGACTACAGGATTCCGCAGTGGACCAGTGGATGGACAACAACGGGCTGAAGCAAGCCTGTGTCTACCGTGTTGATACTCTGGTCAGCATTTTCAGCGCTATCCGCTCTCGCATGGGGCTGGCCGTGCTGCCCTGTTATCTGGCGGATGAAGACCTGGACATTATCCAGCTGACAGACCCCATCCCCGAGTTGGAATACGGCCTCTGGTTTCTGATGCACCCGGACCTGCGAGGCGTGGTGAGGATTCATGCCCTGATGGACTTTCTGACAGAGGCGGTACGGGCGCAGCAACAGCGCCTGGCCGGGCGATTGTCAGGCTAGTCTGTTTCGCTGAGACCCGGACTTACAGGGTGCAGTCTTTGCGGTTCTGCTCAACAAACTTCATAACGCTATCGGCGGTAAGCTTGAACGTTGGCGATAGTTCCATTCCCGCACTCTTTAGCGCCTTCGCAGCCCATTTGTTGCTGGTATTGAGTAAGTGGTAACGGCCCTCGCCCTCATAGAACTGGCTGTCACCATAGAGCCCGCGCTTGAGTTCAACCAGGTTGTTGTCGGCATCCCGCCTGAAGCTGTTGGCCAGGTATCGCCCCAGAGAGTCGGCTTCTTCAGCATTGAGGCAGGTGTGGACAACACCACTCACGGGGAAATATCCGGCCGGGGACGCCGGCAATGCCACAACGTGCACGACGATTCCGCGGGACCAGACGATCGCCCGGAGGGTCACGCCTGTTGTAATCTCGCTTGCCTGGTAGAAGCCCTCATCACCCCACCCGAGTTCGTAGTACTCAGCCCCGACAAACCGCTCTTTAAGGTCCGGGATCACAGGGTTGAGTGCTTCAGCGACCACCGCGAGCCCCACGTGCCAGCCATGGCTCACAACGTACAGCTTGCTGGTACGGGGGCTGTCAGCCCTGGCATCCGGCTCGACGACATAAGGCTTTCCGGAGCATCCGTAAATAGCGAACAATACAAGAAGAAGGCCGGCTGCTTTCATTCTGATGCCCCTTCGAGTCAGAGTGTGTAGCTTACCAACAGTGTGGTGCTATGGAATCTTTCAGAATCTGGTTGCTGATTGTTGTTTCGCTGGTGTCTGGCTGCGCAAGCATTGACCCTCTCGAACGTTACCAGGATACCGGCCCCGCCACGGTCCTGCCGCAAACGTCCTATCATACCGACGTTGTGGCCCATGACGGGACCGTTCTCAGGGCAACCGTGTTTCAGCCAGCCCTGGAGCCGGGTGTCACCACCCTGGCGCTGACATTGCTGGCCCTGGGTGCCGCACCGGTGGCGAAGTACTACGGCCGTCGCTACGGAGTCAAGCGTTCGTCTGTGCGTTAGCCGGCGGAGGAAAAAACGATAAGGCGTCTGAACTATTCAGGGCAGTCGGCTAAACCCCGGCCTGGTTGTCCGGGGTCCTGAAGTAGAGTGTCTGGTGAACGCGGACCGTGGTTACGAGCAGGAACCGCAGCAGAAATCCTCTCCATGCTTGCCCTTGTTCTGGGCTTCATCCTGGCTCGCCTCGGCATTGTCGTTTGAGCCGGCCCCTTGCGCTGCAGTGGGTTCGGTTTCTGTGTCTTCTTTCTTAACGATGTTCAGGAATGACAGTGTCATTGGAGATCCTCTTTTGTCGCCACTTAAAATGTATTTCACATAAATGTTATAGCGCGACACCGATTCGGTCAAGCAGATTTTATTTTTTACAGACTCCCCCCTATCCCGCTATCTTGACCATATTCAACGCGAAAGCACCTTCAGCCAGAAATGTCCCGTGGCGGGCTGAATAACCAACGGAGCAGACACCCGATCATGACCGCTCTATACCAACTGGCAACGCCCCTGCCTGAGGCCGAGCGCAATGCCAGGATCTACAGGGGTGAGCTGATCGTTTTCCGTGGTTTTGACGCAATGGCTCGACTTACTGATCAGTTGCGTGCGCATTGCGTCAGCCATCTAGGCAGTGAGCCGACCTGCGTTCACCAGTGGATGTCTTCCATCGAAATCGAACAGGCCACTGAGGCGTTGCGTGCGGCAATCAGAAAGGACAGCGACATGGATCTAGCGTGGTGTCAGGTGCTTTCTGCTATCCATACCGATCTGGACGAGACCTACGGCGATGGCGTTGTCCTTCGTGTACAACCACCCTGCTCGGGTGCAAAAGGTGAGCGTCTTGAACCGCTTCGCGCCCACAGGGACACCTGGGGTTCCAACCTTCCAGCACAGATCAATTGGTGGGCACCACTTTTCGACACCACGCCAGAAAGAACACTTGCGCTCTTCCCGGGCTCGTTTACGCGGATCATCGATAACGACAGCGCTGACTGGGATTTCCAGGACATGGTGCACGCGCACCGGGGAAAAAACACGTCCGGGTACCCGCTTCTGCCAACTGCGACAAAGGCTCCAAGCTGGGACGATGCCCTCGTGATCAGCCTGTTACCCGGTGACCTGCTTTGCTTTTCGGGCGCCCATCTGCATGCAAGCGTGCCCAACACCACCAGCGTGACACGGCTGTCTTTTGAAACTCGAACGGTGAATCGCTCTGATATGGCTACCGGTTCGGGCGCGCCCAATGTTGATGGTTCAGCGCCGTTCATGACGCCCCAGATTTTTCGGCATCTGAAGAGCGGGCGGAAGCTGGGAGAGCTGGAGAGAAAATGACATCGGCAGCCGTTCCACCTCTATAATGTCCATGGCAAATAAGGCAGACAAACGATGCAATGCGCTCTGGTTTATGACTTCGATGGCACCCTCGCTAAAGGCAATTGCGCCGAACACGGGCTGATGCCGGCGTTGGGTTTGAGTGACAAGGAAGATTTCTGGCCCGAAGTACACCGAAAGAACTTTGAACGCGATGGCGACGAGATACTCACCTACCTGGGCGAACTCGCCAAACGCGCCCGCGATGTGGGCAAGCACGATGAGTTAACCCCGGACCGGCTCAAAATGCATGGGGAGTCGATACCACTATTCCCTGGTGTAGAGAACTGGTTTGACGCCATCAATCGTTTTGCCAGCGACCATGGAATTGCCCTTAGCCATTACGTGGTCTCAAGCGGCCTGGAGGAAATGATTCGCGGGACCAGAGTGGCGAAACATTTCAAAAAGATCTTCGGATGCCGCTACCACTATGATGAAGACACCGGACACGCCAAGTGGCCCGCCGTTGCCATCGACTACACCACCAAGACCCAGTACCTGTTTCGCATCAACAAGGGCATCGAAAACAGCTGGGACAACGTAAAAATCAACGAATACACCGAACCCCATGAGCGCCCTTTCCCGTTCGATCGAGTGATCTATTTTGGTGACGGAGACACTGATATTCCGGCAATGAAGATGGTCAAGACTCAGGGAGGATGCAGCATCGCTGTGTTCGACGATGAGAAATGGGGCGAGCCGCGAACACAGGAAAAGATCGAGAAGCTGATTTCAGAAGAGAGAGCAAGCTATGTGGTGCCTGGTGATTACACTACCGGCAGCCAGCTGGATGTTACGGTCCGGGGGATTCTCAGGCTGTATGCGCGCAAACACAGATAGCCGGTGGCGCATGGAATTATGAAGCAGGGAGACAGCTCACATGAAAACCACAACGCCTGACAGCAAACCCATATTCTGGCGAGACGCTCGCATACCCCATGTGGAGTTACGCAAGGTCGGGGATGGTCGCCAGGTTTGCTATGCCCCTCACAGCCACACCCAGTGGTCGATAGGTGCCATCACGGGGGGCAAGAGTACGTTTCAGTATCGAAATGATCATTACCGGGTTTGTGGAGGCGATCTTGTACTGATGAATCCGGAATGGGTTCACGCGTGCAATCCCATCGACAACGAGCCCTGGGCATACCTGATGTTGTATGTGGATACCGGGTGGCTGACGGATCTGCGGTTTCAGGCCGGCTTGCTGCAGGAACCTCGTTGGCAGGATATCTCTACGGCAACGATGACTGATCCGTTCTGGTATGAACGTTATTGCCGCATGGCGGATTGCCTTCTGGATACGCAGCGTGATCTGCTCGACAAGCAAACCGAAGTGGTGGAGTTTCTGTCAGACCTGATGCACGAATTGGCAAGCCAGCCGGTAGTGCAGGAAGTAAAGGCACCCCGGGCTTTGGAGGCGTTAGCCCGTTATCTGGATGTCCATGCGGCTGAAGATGTTTCGCTGGATACCCTTTGCGGAATTTCCGGATACAGCGCAGGCCACCTGATTCGCGCGTTCAGGCAATACTTTGGCCTGACGCCCCACGCTTATCTGGTGAACCGCCGCGTACAACTCGGGCGCCGTGACTTGAAAAACGGCACCCCCATTGCGGAAGCAGCTCTGAACGCCGGCTTTGCAGACCAACCCCACTTCCAGCGTGCGTTCAAACGGATGATGGCGGCAACGCCGAATCAGTACCGGCGCCCCTCACCCGATCACGAGATACAGGCAACTGGCGGCGAGCAGTAAGGCCAGTATCCGGTTTACGGTTACCAGGACCAACGGCCGTTGAACAAATCGGCGCAGAAAGGCTCCGGCGTATACCCAGCAGGCCAGCGATAACCAGCATATGGGCAGGTACAACGAGGCGAACAGCAGAATCTCCTGCAGGTCGTTTGCACTGGTATAGGCACCGATGCCGGACGCCGAGGCCAGCCAGGCTTTTGGGTTGAGCCACTGCATCAGCGCTCCTGTTCCGAAGCCAGGTGCCTTTTCTGTAGCGGTCTCCGGCAGGCGGCCGCTGTCCATGGCCAGCTTCAGGCTCAGGTACAGCAGGAAGGCGACGCCGCCCCATCGCAGCAACTCTTCGAAAGCCGGCACTGCGTTCAGCAACGAGTAAAGCCCCATTCCCACGGCAATAAACAAGGCGATAAAGCCCAGGGTGGCGCCTGTCACAAAGATCAGCCCCCGGGAAACCGGGTAGCGGGTTCCACTGCTCAGGCACACGAGGTTGACCGGCCCCGGGGATATGGACGCCGCCAGGGCAAAGGCGGACATGGGCAGAATCAGGGAAAGGCTCATTGGTAGTGTTCTCCGTTCAGGTCAGAAGCGGAGTCTGCACTGAACGTCGGAACGGGTATTGAACAAAATTGATGAAATCCGGCTGCAGAACGCGCCCTGAAGAAGACAGGAATTGCAGGTCAGGCTTTTTCGCGCTGTTTACGCCTGGCCTTTTCGTAAAGGTCCCGCAACGCCCTGGGCGTTTTGCCCTTGCCTGAACCGTGAGATTCGAGGATACGCGTCCAGATGGCCTGTTTTTCGTCGGGGGACAGCTGTTTCCACTCTTTTTTCTCCTGCCGGGTGCGGCCGCAGGCCTTACAGACAGCTTTCTTGTTGAACTCGCAGATGTCGATGCAGGGTTTCTTGGTGACAGGTTCCATGGAATCTGGCTTTTCTCCATTACAAACGGACTTATAAACCAATGCTGGGGATAGCCGCCTGGGTATACAAGTCGTAAAAGCCACTGGTTTACGAGCGCAGCCTGACGAGAGAAAGCGCTTCCCTATATTATTCTGTTCGCCAGGGCCTGCAACCCCAGCGAGATGGCGATCAGGACAGCAGCTGCGGCGAGACTGGCGATCACCGCATGGCGCCGCCATAGATCTTCTGCCCGCTTGCCGAACCGCAGGATCAGCCACGCCAGGCCGTAGTAACGGATACCGCGGGCAATCAGAGCCGCCAGTACAAACAGGTAAATCGGGTAGCCGGCCGCGCCTGCAGTGATCATGGCAATCTGAAACGGAACGGGCACTATACCGAGGGCAAGTATCGCCACAAAGCCGTGCTGATCGAAGAATGTCTGAAAGGACTCGTAGCCACTCTGCATTCCCATGCTTTCAATGAACCAGATACCCACGGACTGGTACAGCGCCATGCCCACCCCATAGCCCACCAACGCCGCCACCAGGCAGCCGAGGGTGGTCGCTGCAGCCAACCGCCAGATGCAATCCCGGTTGAGTGCCATTAAAGGGATCAGCACCACTTCAATCGGTATGGGAACGATGATGGTTTCCAGGAAAGACACCACCCCCAGAAACCACATCATGTGGCGGGAATCGTTTATGCGATCGAACCAACGCTGTGCACGTCTGGACCTGAATTTCATAGTGAAACGGCTTCCTGCCTACGGATGGATGCGGCGGTATATTGCTTCCAGCAGGCTATAGATGCCGAAAGCGAACAAACCTGAGGCGACCAGTACCAGCAGGGTCTGACCGAATATCTGACTGCGTATCATGGTGAAGACTTCGGCGATACCGCCGGCCTCATCGGGATCGAACTGGTAAGCCGCCATGATAAAAAAGGCGCCAACGATCGCGAAAACCAGTCCGCGGATTATCAGGCCAAACCGGCAGATGGGATAAGCCCAATACTTGACCTGCGTCGGCATGTTGAAGTGGCGGTCAAACTGCGTTTTCACTGCTTTGATCACGTGGGCGACCCCGGCTCCCACAAGTGCGACCCCCACCGCCGCAACCAGCCACCGACCAAAGGTCTGACTCATCAACCAGGTAGCGGCGTCTTTGGACCCGCTGCCCGAACCGCCGGACGAACTGTCCAGGGTAAATATCAGGCTGACTGCAAAGAATGCGAGCATGATGTGAGTCATGGCGCTTATCAGGAGGGCGGCACGGACCACAATGCCCTTGGTATCCATGCCGTGATGATCGGTATCCTTGATCGCCTGGATGGCGCGCCAAAGGGCGAATCCCAGGAGGCCGACAACCATGATTCCGAGCAGCACGTCACCCCAGGGTGCAAACAAAATTCGCTCGAGAGCACCACGGCTACCGGTCGTCTGCCCGCCCTGCCCGACAACAGCCAACGCAGCCAGCCCGCCTACCAGCAGATAGACAATACCCCGGGCTCCATACCCTGCCCGTGCCAGGATGGTGATCGCATCACGGTGATCCGGTGTGTTACTGCTTGTCGTCATAACAATTCCCTGTTTACGATGGCAGTGTGTAGGGGACGATTCTGATCCGTGGCCAAGCTGCTATCTTAACTCTAGTCATGGGAATCTGCGTTTACTAGCCGATGGCACTATCTCTCTATTAACTCTCTGAACAGGCCGCCAGTAAACCGCCTGGCAATCCTCACCGACGGTGGTGATGGATTATTTCGTCAAAGGATCATATCGAGGCGTCCAGATGATTGAGAACCTCCCCCACTGGCTGCCCATTGGGGCTTCCCAGGCTACCCTGAACATCATCCTGCTGGGCGTTATTCTGTCCGCCAGCATTTTTGCTGACGCCCTTGCCCATCGCACAAGGGTTCCGCGGATTTCCATTCTGATGCTGGTGGGCATTGCTATCGCCTTCGTTCAACAGGTGTGGATAGGTGGTCAGAATGGTGATGTCCTGGGTGGGCTGAGTGAGCCGCTGATCCAGCTCGCGCTGGTGATGGTGGCTTTTCTGCTGGGCAGTGAGCTGGAACTGCGCCGACTACGCAACACTGGCCCACTGATTCTGGTGATTTCCCTGTTCGTGATTATCGGCGGCGGTCTCCTGGTAGGTGCCGGCTTGGTGGTTCTGGGGTTTCCCCTTGTGGTTGCCGTATCGCTGGCGGCTATTTCAGTGGCAACAGATCCTGCCGCTGTGAGCGAGTCGGTTCGCGAGAGAGGGAGCGCCGGACTGGTGCCCAGGATATTGCTGGGTATTGTTGCTATTGATGATGCCTGGGGCATTATCGTTTTCGGGCTGAGCATGTCCGTTCTCGGCTGGGTGATTGGAGCTGATGGGAATGTTGCTTTGCTGCATGCCCTGTGGGAGATGGGCGGTGCGATATTACTGGGGGTCGCCATTGGCCTGCCAGCCGCATGGCTGACAGGCCGCCTCAAATCAGGGGAGCCCACTCAGGTGGAAGCCATTGCGATAATACTGTTACTGGCCGGGCTTTCCTCGCTGCTGGGTGTCTCCGCCCTGCTTGCCTCCATGATTGCCGGAAGCCTGGTGGCCAATCTGGCCTACCACCATACCCGGTCATTCCGGGAGATTGAGCATATTGAATGGCCATTTCTGGTGTTCTTCTTTGTGCTTTCCGGAGCCAGCATTGATCTTTACAGGGTGGATGACGCCATACTGCTGACACTCGCCTATGTTTTGCTGCGTCTGGCCGGCCGGGTGTTGGGGGGCTATTTTGCAGTAATGTTCAGCCCGGCAAGGCACGAGGCACTACCCCGGAATATCGGCCTGGCCCTGACCCCGCAGGCAGGCGTAGCGATCGGTATGGCACTGCTGGCCGCGGAACGCTTTCCGGAATACCGAGATTCTATTCTCCCGGTGGTGGTTGCCTCTACCATTGTGTTTGAGCTGTTTGGCCCGGTACTTGTGAAGCGGGTTTTACGTTAGAAAAGGGAGGTTGTTATGAAAACCATTGGCCTTCTCGGCGGCATGAGCTGGGAATCGACTCAAACCTATTACCGCCTGATCAATGAGGGTGTGAAAGCCCGCCTGGGAGGGCTGCACTCGGCAAAACTGGTGCTCTACAGTGTCGATTTTGCCGAGATCGAAGCGCTTCAGCACAGGGGCGACTGGGCCGAGACCGCCCGGATACTTTCCGACGCGGCTCTGTCATTGCAAAAAGCCGGCGCAGATTTCCTGGTAATTGGCACCAACACCATGCACAAGGTGGCGCCAGAAATTGAACAGGCTGTTCGTCTGCCCCTTCTCCATATTGCCGATGCCACAGCACAAGTGCTGGAGCAGGATCGCGTCACTCACGTGGGCCTGCTCGGCACTCGGTTTACCATGGAGCAGGCGTTTTACCGCGAGCGCCTGGAAGCAGCAGGCATTGAAGTGCTCATACCGGATCAGGCCCAGCGGGATTCAGTTCACCGGGTCATCTACGAGGAGTTGTGCCAGGGCGAGATTAACCCGGATTCCCGTCAGGCCTATCTCGATATTGTCGCATCGCTTTCAGAACGCGGTGCACAGGCGGTGATTCTGGGGTGCACCGAAATCGGCCTGCTGATCCGCCAGGCAGATACCTCTGTTCCGCTGTACGACACTACGGAAATTCATGCCGCCCAGGCGGTTAAGCAGGCACTTTCGGGGCAGTGAACGGAATAGTCCGCATCACATACCTGCCGCATTACTGTGCAGTTTTTCATCTTCTGCTTTTTGTTAATTTAAAGCGTGTAACTGCACCAGGGACAGCCGCAGCCAATGGCTGGGCCGGCTCTTCCCGCCCCATCAATGGCACAAGGAGGATTTTGCCATGCACGCTCCATTAAAGATCTCGCTGATCGGCGTATTGTTGACCACCGGTTTTTTGCTGCAGGGATGTTCCGATAGCAGTGAGGAAGAACAACCCATGTCGCAGAACCAGGCGACAACGGATGAAACCACCGATGAAACAGAAGGCGCCACTGAAACCACTTCCAGTGAGCGCACGAGTGCGCCGGCAGATGCCGAAGTGGCCATAGTGATCCCGGAGGATGGTGCTACCGTGACCAGTCCGGTGACTGTGGAGTTCGCGCTGGAAGGTATGAACGTTGCCAAGGCGGGTACTGACGATGAGAATAGCGGCCACCACCACCTGCTGGTCGATCTGGATGAGCTGCCGCCCATGGATGCGCCACTGCCTTCTACGGAACAGGTAGTTCACTTCGGTGGTGGCCAGACCAGTACCGATCTGGAACTGGAGCCCGGTGAACATACCCTGCAACTGCTCCTGGGGGACCACATGCACGTGCCGCACGAGCCTCCGGTTATGTCGGAAAAGATCACTATCACCGTAGAGTGATTTTGGGAACAGGCTCGAGCGGTGCAGAGGGTACGGAGTCGTCGGGAAACGAACGCGCCTTTACTGCGATTTAATTCGCACAGTCTGGTAATGAGCCATTGAAGAGCGCATCGTGAGCGGCTCCTGAGCCCTATGTTTTGGGGTGCACCGACGTTCTACGATGAGCTATCCATGACCACCGCTACCTGGTTTATCTTACTTGGCTCGCTGCTATTGGTAGTGGGCTTCACCGCTTCCTACATCAAAACCGTACCGGCCACCTCAGCCATTGTGTATCTCTTCATCGGCTTTGTGGTCGGCCCCATGGGCTTCGGCCTGTTCCATTTCAATCCGCTGGAAGAGTCAGCGCTGCTTGAGTTGCTGACTGAAATCGCCGTGCTGATTTCGCTGTACTGTGCGGGAGTGAAGATGCCCGCACCGGTCACCTTCAAGCGCTGGCGCAATCCCCTGCAACTGGCGGTTGTTTCAATGACGCTGACCGTTGGCCTGGTGGCGCTCTTTGGTTATTACTGGCTCGCGCTGCCCCTCGGTGCCGCCGTCCTGCTCGGTGCTGTGGTGGCCCCGACCGACCCCGTGCTTGCCACGGAGGTGCAGGTTCGCCACGCCGATGATCCGGACCAACTGCGGTTTGCCCTGACCTGCGAGGCCGGTATCAACGACGGCAGCGCCTTTCCCTTTATCATGCTCGGGCTTGGCCTGCTGGGCCTCCACGATCTTGGCGATGACGGTTTGCGCTGGCTGGTGGTTGATGTGGCCTGGGCTACCGGTGCGGGGATTGGCATTGGCGTCCTCGCTGGCTACGCCGTTGGCTGGCTGGTGCAGAGACTGCGAACCACGTTTACCCATTCCGAGTTTCTTGAGAGTTTTCTGGGCCTGGGGCTGATTGCATTTGCCTATGGTGCCAGCCTGTTGGTGAATGCCTGGGGCTTTCTGGCGGTATTCAGCGCAGCCGTGGCGTTACGGCATACGGAGTTGAAACTGGCCGGCCTCATGCAACGGTACTCAGACCCTACATCCGGAGAAGCACTGCCGGGCGAGAAGCCCCAAGCTATCGCCCACGTGCATCAGAGCTCGCTGGCATTCAACGAGCACCTGGAAAGGCTGGCCGAGATCGTGTTGGTGTTATTGATTGGTGGCTCGCTTTTCTGGGACTCCTGGAGCTGGCGCGCCGTTGGGTTCGCGGCATTCCTGTTCTTTGTCGCGCGGCCAATCAGTGTCCATATCGGCTTGCTCGGGACCAACGCCCCCATGCGTATGCGTAACCTTGCAGGCTGGTTCGGGGTGCGTGGCATCGGCTCACTCTACTACCTGATGTATGCCATCCAGCATGGACTGCCAGAAGAGATCGCACTGGAGTTGATTCATCTGACCCTGGTGGTAGTAGCCTTGTCGATCGTGGTTCATGGCGTGAGCGTCAAGCCCGCAATAGCCCGCTTCTGGCGTGCGCGGAAATCGACCAGCTGAGAATTGGACACCGGCGGCCGAAGGTTCCTATACTCGAAGTTCATTCAGCTGGAAGACTTTACTTATGCGCGTTTTCGCCAACCCGGTCGGCTCCGGCTCCCTCTGGTTTGATAATCTCACCACCGCGGATGGAACCCCCGTCGCCTACGATCCGCAGGCGCGGGCCTTCCTGCCCATGCCGCCCTTTTGCGCCAATCGGGATGTGATTGGCTGTAACTGGATTGCGCCCGAGCAAGGCGCCTTCTGCCGCTCCTGTGCCATGACGGCGCTGGCCCCGGATCCGTCCATTCATAATGCCATGCCGAACTGGGCGCAAACCGAGGCAGCCAAACGCTGGGCACTCGACAATCTGGGCCGCTGGCACTGGTTCCGTCCGGAAGACCCGGGCGCACGGCCCGTTTTCCATATGCTCGCAGAAGGCCCCACACCTGTACCCATGGGGCATGCCCAAGGCGTGGTGACGATCAGTGTGGCCGAGGCAGATCCGGTGCTTCGAACAACCCGCCGGGAAGCCCTTGAAGAGCCCTACCGCACCATGATTGGCCATATGCGACATGAGATCGCCCATATGCTTTGGTGGCGTCTGAGCTTGCGAGAGGACTTCCTGGATGCGTTCCGGGCGATGTTCGGTGATGAGCGCATCAGCTATCCCGGGGCGCTTCAGCATCACTATGAGAATGGTCCGCCGCAGGACTGGAAGCATTATTACCTGACCAGCTATGCCTCCGCCCACCCCCATGAGGACTGGGCCGAGACCACGGCCCATTTGCTTCACCTGACCGACCTTACCGACAGCTTCGTGGCCGGAGGCCTTACCTCACCACAGGTTCCGGGCACCAACTGGGATCCGTATACCGAACCGGATGCCCAACGGCTGATTCATATCGCGGCGTCGATCGCGGTGGGTGTGAATCACGTTAACCGGTCGATGGGCCTGGAGGACCTTTATCCCTTCGTGCTCTCGGATTTCGCACGCCACAAGCTTTCCTTTGTCCATGACTGGCTGCGCCGGGGTGCCCAGGGGCTTTGAATGAATTGGCCAGCCGCGAGTAGCGCGGCAGGCCAATCCGCATCACAGGCGTCACCGTAACTCTTTTAAATATTCGAGGAGTCGGCCCTATGAGCAATCCCGTAATCGCAGACAACAAACCCAAAAAAGTCTCCCTTAAGAAAGGCGAGGAGTACCTTTTCTGCACGTGTGGGCGGTCCGGTGACCAACCTTTCTGTGATGGTTCCCACGCCGATACGGACTTCACACCCAAAAGTTTCGTGGCGGAAAAGGATGAGGACGCGGTTCTTTGCCAATGCAAGTACACCGCCGATGCCCCTTTCTGCGATGGTACCCACAATCGGTTCGATAAGGGCGAGGTGGGCAAGGAAGGGCCCGACGAAGACGGGGACGAAGAGCCTTCCGTTAGCTCTCCCGAGGCGAAACCAACGCAGGACGAACCAACTGTTGCGTTCATCCACCAACTCGCCCGCGAAGGCCTGAGCAATATGGGGCCGCACGGACCCACAACAGCCATGGGCGTACCGCGCCACAGCCTTCCACACTGGGATGACCTGCAGCTCATGGTGGCGCAGCTGGCCAGCAAGCCGTTGATGGAAGACGCCGAAGTAGCCACTGAGCTAGTCATCGGCCCGGAAGCGAAAAAGCCTTTGACCCTGGGCATGCCTCTCTTCGTCTCTGACATGAGCTTTGGCGCGCTATCTGAAGAGGCAAAAATAGCGTTGGCACGTGGTGCCGAAATGGCCGGCACGGGCATTTGCTCTGGCGAAGGCGGCATGCTGCCAGAAGAACAGCAGGAGAATTCCCGTTACTTCTACGAATTGGCCAGCGCCAAATTCGGCTATGACGAAAAGCTTCTGAAACAGGTTCAGGCATTCCATTTCAAGGGCGGACAAGGCGCAAAAACAGGCACCGGGGGCCACCTGCCCGGTAACAAGAACACCGGCAGGATTTCGGAAGTACGAGGTATCAGGGAGGGAGAGGATGCGATTTCCCCACCCACCTTTGAGGACTTGCAGTCGGTGGAGGATTTCCGGCAATTCGCCAGTCGGGTACGAGAGATTACCGGCGGTATCCCGGTGGGTTTCAAGCTCAGTGCCAACCACATTGAACGGGATGTACAGTTTGCCCTGGATGCCGGCGCCGATTACATCATCCTGGATGGCCGTGGCGGAGGAACCGGTGCTGCCCCCGAGATGTTCCGGGACCATATCAGTGTTCCCACCATTCCCGCCCTGGCCCGCGCGCGGCGCTACCTGGATGATCACGGCGCCAGTGGCCGGGTTACCCTGATTGTGACAGGTGGTTTGCGGGTACCTGTTGATTTCGTCAAGGCCATGGCGCTGGGAGCCGACGGCGTTGCGATAGCCAACAGTGCCATGCAGTCAATCGGATGCGTAGCGGCACGAATCTGCAATACCAACAACTGCCCTGCCGGTATTGCAACTCAGAGGAAGGACTTGCGGCAACGACTCAACGTAGATAAGTCGTCTGAGCAGCTTAAAAACTTTCTTGAGGCCTCAGTCGCTCTTATGAAAGTAATGGCCAGAGCCTGTGGCCACGACAGCCTCAGCAAGTTCAACAAGGAAGACCTGGCAACCTGGCATCGGGAAATGGCGCTTTTGAGCGGCGTTCGCTATGCCGGGCTGATGGACCCCTCCGCCTGAGGAGCCGAGGCTTGAAAAGGGCGATTCAGCTATCGCCCTGCTCCCGCTCCTTCCCTTCGCGGATATTTTCGCTGGCTTCCTGTACCTCTTCGCTGTCGGCCTCGGGCACCTCGTGCTCGTCCTTACGCGAGGGGCGATAACACAGCGTTACCAGTATGGGAAAGTGATCAGAGCCGAATGCTTTGAGCCGGCGGATATCCTTGAGGGTGAAGTGCTCGGTGATGAAGACATGGTCCAGCGGCCAACGGAGGTACCACCGTTCCGCATGAAAGGTACTGAATGTGCCCCGACCACGACGCGGATCCAGCATACCGCTGATGTGACAGAACAAACGCGTAGTTCTCGACCATGCAACATCGTTCAGATCACCGGCGACTATTGCAGGATAGCCGCCTTTTTCGACCTCTTGCCCCACCAGCAGAAGTTCTGCATCACGCCACAGGGATTCCTCACTTTCGCTGGGAGCGGGCGGGCGCGGGTGGAGGGCATGTAAACGGATACGATCGCCGCTGGGCAACTTCAGCCAGCCATGTATCGAGGGGATATCGTCCTGAATCAGGTACTTCACTTCTGCTTCTTCAAGAGGCAGACGAGAATAGAGGTGCATACCGTAAAGGTTGTCCATGGGTATACGAATAATCGTATGCCAGTCGCCAAAGGCAGCATCGAGCTGATCACCCCACCACTGGTCTGATTCCAGAGTCAGCAGCACATCCGGCTGCTGATCCCGCACCTGGCGGATCAGCCCTTCGCTGTTGCGATTGGTGGTGAGTACATTGGCCACCATCAAGGTAACGCAACGTTCTTCGTTTCCGGGCTCAGCATTCTGAACCTGAAGGGGCCAGAACCTTGTCCACGGCAATATCCGGTACGACTGCAGCACCAGTACCACGGCGCACAGTGAGAGAATCCATATCTGCTTTTCGCCCTGCCCGAGCAGCAGCGCCGCAACAGCAGTGATCACGGCCAACGTGACTATCTGTACCCGAGGAAACTCGCAGGCACGTATCCACCAGTCATGAAGCCGTACTTTGCCGAGCACAGTGACTGCCAGCAGCACCAGCGCCACAGCCAACAGTGTATAGGTCATCAGAAGGCCTCCTTGGCATAATTGCCTTTATGCCAACCTACACAATAAATCAGGCGGGTGCACGGGATCTCTCCCGCTCTGCCAACACCCTGACCCGTTCAAAGTCCTCTTCGCTGAATACGCCGTTTACCCCTGAAATGGCCGCCAGCTTCATGCCGTGTTTGAGGCCGAGCCGGTAGATCTCCCTGACTTTTTCCCACTCGATGTTGCGGCCCAGGGTAAAGTTCTCGAACCGGCCTTCCAGTGTCAGCACAATGGTTTCGGCCAGGCAGGCGTAGGCAATTCCTTTGGGCAAGCCGATGTCTTTCATGGCAACATGCCCAGGAAGCTCGATTTCGCCTGACTCGATCACCATGACGTCCGGCCGTTTGGCAACGTCTTCCGCGGGGATGTCCAGTGGCCGCGCAACATCCGTGATCACGCAACCAGGTTTTACCCGCATGATGTCCAGCACCCGCTTTCCGGCGCCGGAGGTAGCTGTCACGATCATGTCCATGCTTTCCAGGTCGCGGTCGGCGGCACCCGCCACATGAACAATGGCGCCCTTCGTCTCCCGCTCTATTGTTTCTTTCAGGGCCAGGAGTTTTGCCGGTTCGGGCGCCGCCAGGTAGATTTCATCCACGGCCTTGGCCAGCAGACGTGCGCAGACGGAACCAATGGCGCCGGTTGCTCCTACTACCATGGCCTTACCCGCCATCTTGCCGCTGGGACCTATGCCTACCAGCCCTATTTTCTTCACCGCCTCGTGGGCCGCCCACAGGGCCCCGGACGCGGAGTAGCTATTGCCCGTTGTAATCGGCAATGGTGCACGCTTGGCAACGGTAATGCCTGCGTCTCCCACCACTTTGGTAAAGGCGCCAAGGCCCATGATCTGTGCACCGAGTTTTTTTGCCAGCCCGGCAGCGGCCAGCAGGCGGCTGTAGGTAAATTCCGGGCCATGAGCCATGATTTCCCGTGGGGTACCACCTACGGTAATCAGCCAGCCTTCGGCTTCGTCCCCGGTTGGTGATTGCACGCCGGTGACTTTGCAGTAAATGAATGGCGGGGTATAAGCTACTGCCTTTTCCACCATGTTCATGACAACCGGCGGCGAAACGCTGGCAATCCAGTCCAGGGGCGGTGTTTTGGTCAGATACTGCTGCGACAGGGGGTGAATAACGAAGGCGAAGCGATTAATCCGGCGATAACCATCCGGATAAAGAATACGGGGTTTGAGTGCCAGGGTTTCAATAACCTCCAGAAAGTCATCCGGCCCCATTTGTTCTGGAGTGCGGGCCAGCGCTGCGCTGATCATCGCTTCCAGGACGTTCACACCCACCGGCCGGCCATTCAACCAGGGGCTGTAGTCAACCACCATGGCTACACGCCGGGAGCGCATCCAGTCCAGGGCCTGGTCATTCACCCTGGAAGTGATGACCGTTTTGCCATCCAGCTGCTCGTGGCTGAAATCTCCCAGTTCGTCCACCGCAGCAACGATAACGTGGGCGCTTTTTACCGCCTCACGCAGCGACCCGGCAACCAGCTTTTCGCCGAGGCGGAACAGGGGCAAATGCCGGATAAACTCCGCCGCCCTTGCCGTCGCCGGCTTGAACATCATCGGGGCGCTTAGTCCGGTGTAGGTTTCAAGCTGGCCCAATGACGTCAGCAGCCTGGGCACCCCGAAATCCGTATAAGGGTCTGCGAACAACAGGTTGTCCGTATACTCCGACAAAGCCCTGGCAACGCGATAGCCGGCCTGGCCGTTCATGAACAGCACCCGGGCATTGTCGAAGAAATGGCCAAGCTCGGACTGGGTGTGTCGAACCGCCCACTCCTGCAGGATACCCCGCAATTTCGCGCCGGTTGTGACCGGCTTGTCAGGAATGCTGGCCTTCAGACGGGTGATGTCCGGATGCTCCAGTGTCTCGCGGCCGGCGTGATACTGGTCATGGATCGTGCTCAGGCCAATGGCGTCCGCCTCTGTTTTTACGGAATCCAGCACGGCCTCGGCTCGTGACAGGTCGCCGTCCGTTCCGATACGAATGATGCGGAAAGACTGCCCAAGAAATTCTGTCTCAAAATCATAGTCAAACTCGGATGATCTCTGGCTGACACTCACCACGGTCTTCATGATTATCCCTTCCAGAATTAACGGTTGTTATAGTCTCCAGATTAGATGACTGCATCTGTTACTGTTATATCCCAGATCAAATTTCGGTCTGAGATTCTGCGTCTACAATTAAAAATCAGCTGAAAGCCATTATTGACTCATCAGGCACTTTAAGGAGATCACCATGACCATTCAGGACGAACTCAATGCGACAATCAAGGCCCTGGTTCAGCCGGGCAGAGGCATTCTGGCGGCGGACGAAAGCAACCCCACCATTGCCAAGCGTTTCAAGGCTGTCGGAGTCGAGTCCACGGAAGAGAACCGGCGACAGTACCGCAGCCTGATTCTTGGCGCGGAAGGTCTGGGGGAATTTGTCAGTGGCGTCATCCTGTTTGAGGAAACCCTGGACCAGCACGCGGATGATGGCACTGCACTGGCCTCGGTAGCCGCCAACCAGGGCGTGGTGCCCGGCATCAAGGTTGACAAAGGCAAGGGTCCGATGGTGAACGCACCCGGAGACGAGATTACCGAAGGGCTTGATGGATTGGCCGGGCGGCTGGAGCACTACAAGGAACTGGGTGCGCGGTTTGCCAAGTGGCGTAACGTGTATCACATCACCGACATCAACCCAAGCAAGGCTGCCATTGAAGCCAATGCCGAGGTGCTGGCCCGCTACGCGGCGATCTGCCAGTCCTGCGGAATCGTGCCCATCGTGGAACCGGAAGTGCTGATTGATGGCAGCCACACCATCGAGCGCAGTGCCGATGTGAACGAAGCGGTCATCAGCGAGGTTTTCCACGCCCTGCGGCGCCATCGGGTAGAGCTGGAAACCATGATCCTAAAGCCCAGCATGGTCACGCCCGGCAATGCCACCGGTAAGAAGGCGAGCCCGGAGGAAGTGGCGGAGCACACGCTGAGAGTTTTCCGGAGAGTCGTTCCGGCAGCAGTTCCAGGCATCAACTTTCTGTCGGGTGGCCAGACCCCGGAAGAAGCGACCCTGAATCTCAATGCCATGAACAGTGGCTCCGCTCAGCCCTGGAACCTCAGCTTCTCCTACGGCCGCGCGTTACAGGAGCCGGCACAAAAGGCCTGGGCAGGCATTTCCTCGAACCGGGAGGCCGCCCAGACTGCCCTGGTGAAAAGGGCCAGGCTCAACAGCCTGGCGACACTGGGGCGCTATTCAGCGGATCTGGAGGACTGACCGCATGGGCCAGTCCTCTGTCTCAGCAACCTTCGGTACAGCGGGCTTTACTGTCAAAGCTCATGGTTTTACCGCTGAGGGGAATGTGCACGGGCATTGAAGCGAGGCCGACAAACTGTTCGGTACGTGTGCCTTCCTGCACTGCCCCGTTTTCGGTGGCTGCCTCGTTGGCGTGTGAAGCGATGACCGCCTTCGGACGAACAAGGTCATTGACCACGTAGGCAGCCTCTTTCGGTCCGGTGGTGAACGTGTCACCGATATTCATCACCACCAGATCGGCGCCATAGTGTTCGTTGACCACCAGTTTCTGCTCGGCGGTGATGCCGGTGTCACCCGACAGATACACCACCAACCCGTTGGAGAACGTCACTACGTAGCCGGTGGGCGGTCCTACGCTGGCACCCACGCCCGCCGCTTTCAGATGTTCCGCCAGCGGGCCGGTCAGGAACGAGGGGGCAACGCCGTTACTGTGAACCGCCGGTACGGTGGTTACGGCCACACCACCAACCTCCCGCTCACCACCAAAACGCACCAGCACGGAGTTTTCAGGGTCACCACCGGCAGCCTTCAACTTTGCGGCAAAAAACGCCGGCATTTCACTGCCCGTGACAATTTTCGCGTTCGTTTTGACCGCGATATCAACGGTATTGGACTGCGGCAATGTGGACACTCCGGTGTCCGGAGAGGCACAGCTACCCTGATTGGTTTCACTGATGCGCTGATCACCCACGTGGTCGCCGTGCATATGGGAGACCAGAATGACATCGATCCTGCCCAACCGGGGATCGTCCGGCCCGGCAACCGTTCTGCCGGCATCGTAGAGAATCCGGGTGCCGTTCGGGTCTTCTAACACCAGCGCCCTGTCACGGCTGCAGAACTCTCCATCGTGGCTGCCAAGCGGTGTGACTTTGACCACCTGCCCATCCGCGTGGACCGACATGGCTGCGCCCAGCAAAAGACAGGCAGACGCCCCGGCGACGGCCAGGGTGTTGCGAAAATTTCCTTGTGACATGTTACTCGTCCTCCCCACCTTTTTATTGTTGACACCACACTGATACGAACGATAACGCCATTGGTACCAGTGTAGTCAGCGGGGAAGATTTACGTCGGGAATCGGCGTTCAGGCGGCGCGGGAATCAGCAATCGGTACCGGCTGCCTGAGGCAGGCCATCATCGGCGCCACCTGGCGGATCTTGCGGGCCTGTGGCCACAGAGCTTCAGCCTCGGCAAAGCCCTGGCGCAGGAAATTGAGCCATTGCTTGATACGACCGGTTACGTAGCGGTCTTCCAGCCAGCCCTGCAGAACGGTGGCGTATTCACCAACCAGAACCACGGCTTCCGGCCAGGTCATGTCCGCTACCGCCTCGCCCTGCTGGCTTGCCTTGATCTGAAGGGCCAGGTCCGGCCGTGCAATCAGGCCGCGGCCGATCATGACGTCGTCACAGCCTGAAACCTCCCGGCATCGCCAATAGTCCGCCACGGTCCAGATCTCACCGTTGGCAATGATATGGGTGTTGACCGCTTCCCGGGCCCTGGCAATTTCCTCCCAATAGGCAGGCGGTTTATAGCCATCGACCTTGCTGCGGGCATGGATAACGATCTCCCTGGCGCCGGCAGCTTCCAGTGCCTGGGCGCAGGCGACACCCATGGAACGGTCGTCGTACCCCAGGCGCATTTTTGCGGTAACCGGCACGCTCGCGGGTACCGCCTGGCGCACAGCCGCCACTATTTCGTGCATCAGTTCCGGCTCGCGCATCAGTACGCAGCCGCCCTTGTGTTTGTTCACGGTTTTCGCGGGGCAGCCGAAATTGATATCCACCTGGGTTGCCCCCAGCTCGGCGGCTTTTTCGCCATGGCGAGCCATCTGTTGCGGGTCTGAGCCAAGAAGCTGGACTGCCACCGGCGTACCAACACCCGTAAGCGACTGGTTGTGAAGTTCCGGAGCGTACTTGTAGAACACCCTCGGCGGCAGCATGCCGTGGGTCACGCGAATGAATTCAGTCACGCACCGGTCAATTCCACCGACTTTCGTCAGGGTCTCACGGATAGGTGCGTCGACCAGCCCTTCCATCGGGGCGAGGATGATTCGCATGGGTGCTCCAGCGGGGAAAGAGGTCTGTTCAAATCGGGACTGATCAAAAATCAGGCGGGGAGGATTGTAAGGAATTTGGCGGGAAGTTGATAGATGGGCACCCCGTGGCGGGGTGCCCATTCACTGGCAGGTCTTATTTGACGTCGAAACGATCGGCGTTCATGACTTTGGTCCAGGCAGCAACGAAGTCCTTTACGAACTTCTCTTTGCTGTCGTCCTGTGCATACAGTTCCGCATAGGCACGGAGGATCGAGTTGGAACCGAACACCAGATCAACACGGGTCGCAGTGAACTTGGTGTTGCCGTTCTTGCGATCCACGATGTTGTACGAGTTCTTGCCAGTCGGCTCCCAACTGTTTGCCGTGTCTGTCAGATTTACGAAGAAATCATTGGTCAAGTGGCCAACACGATCTGTGAACACACCGTGTTGGGTGCCGCCATGGTTGGTGCCCAGCACCCGCATACCACCGAGCAGAACGGTCATTTCCGGTGCGGTCAGGCCCATCAGTTGGGCACGGTCCAGAAGCATTTCTTCCGGCTTCACCACGTAATCCTTCTTCTGCCAGTTGCGGAAGCCATCAGCCAACGGTTCCATCGGTTCAAAAGATTCGGCATCGGTCATCTCGTCCGTTGCATCGCCACGGCCCTTGAGGAACGGCACATGGACTTCGTGTCCCGCGGCCTTCGCAGCCATCTCAATGCCCAGGTTACCACCCAGAACAATAACGTCTGCCAAGCTGGCACCGGTGTCGGCAGAGATTTTCTCGTAGGCGCTCAGCACTTTGGCCAGGCGATCCGGTTCGTTGCCTTCCCAGTCTTTCTGCGGAGCCAGACGAATGCGGGCACCGTTGGCACCGCCGCGCATGTCGGAGCCGCGGAAGGTACGGGCACTGTCCCAGGCAGTGGTCACCAGCTCGTTAAGGCTCAGGCCAGCTTCGGCAATTTTCTCTTTAACGATCTCCTCAATGTAGTTGGTCTCACCCTGAGGAACCGGATCCTGCCAGATCAGGTCTTCACTGGGTACGTCGGGGCCGATGTAACGGGACTTCGGTCCCATATCCCGGTGAGTCAGCTTGAACCAGGCACGGGCGAAGCAGTCCCTGAAGTAGTCCGGATCTGCCATGAATTTCTCACAGATTGCGCGGTACTTCGGGTCCACCTTCATGGCCATATCGGCATCGGTCATCATGGGGTTGCGTCGAACAGACGGGTCAGTGGAATCAACAGGCTTGTCTTCTTCCTTGATGTTGATCGGCTCCCACTGGTTCGCGCCAGCCGGGCTCTTGGTCAGCTCCCACTCATAGCCAAACAGCAGGTCAAAGTAGCCCATGTCGAACTTGGTCGGATTGGTGGTCCAGGCACCCTCGAGGCCTGATGTGATGGCGTTGGTGGCTTTGCCATCCAGGTCCGGGTTGATCCAGCCAAGACCCTGCGTGTGAATATCAGCACCTTCCGGCTCCGGCCCAAGCTTCTCAGCATCGCCGTTGCCGTGGGTCTTACCGACGGTGTGGCCGCCTGCAGTCAATGCAGCGGTTTCTTCATCATTCATCGCCATACGCGCGAATGTCGTGCGGACCTGCTCAGCGGTCTTCTGCGGATCGGAAACGCCATTAACGCCTTCGGGGTTCACATAGATCAGACCCATTTGCACGGCGGCGAGCGGATTTTCCATGGTGTCGGGCTTTTCCACGTCCTCATAACGGCTATCGGACGGCGCCAGCCACTCTTTTTCTGCGCCCCAGTAAATGTCCGTTTCCGGATGCCAGATGTCCTCACGACCATAGGAGAAGCCGAAGGTTTTCAGGCCAAAGGATTCGTAAGCAACGTTGCCGGCCAGAATGAATAAATCGGCCCAGCTTACTTTGTTGCCGTATTTCTTCTTGAGCGGCCACAGTAAACGCCGCGCCTTGTCCAGGTTGCCGTTATCGGGCCAGGAGTTCAGTGGTGCAAATCTCTGGTTGCCAGTTCCCGCGCCGCCACGGCCATCGGCCAGACGGTAAGTACCAGCAGCGTGCCACGCCAGACGGATCATCAGGCCGCCGTAATGACCCCAGTCTGCAGGCCACCATTCCTGACTGTTGGTCATCAGCTCATGCATGTCTTTTTCAAGTGCTTCAAAGTCGAGCTTTTTGACCTCTTCCCGATAGTCGAAATCCTCACCCATCGGATTTGTCTTGTGGTCGTGCTGATGCAGGATGTCCAGGTTCAGGGATTCCGGCCACCAGGCAACCACATCAGATTTCTCCTGCGTGTTGGACCCGTGCATTACCGGGCACTTTCCGCCTGAGCTATTGTTTTCTGTCATTTTTCTCTCCTGATTCGGTTTGGCAAAACGACACTACTTTTAAGGAAGCACCACTAACTATAGGACATAAAAAATGCTTTGCTTTGCGTATTTATTATGTCGCGGATAGCGAATGCCTATTGGTGTATCCGACGTATCACCAACACGTTAACGCAGCACCGAACGTTTAATACAATTAATTAAAAATACAATAACAAGAGCT
The DNA here is from genome assembly GCF_005298175.1 of Marinobacter panjinensis. Classification (NCBI taxonomy): domain Bacteria; kingdom Pseudomonadati; phylum Pseudomonadota; class Gammaproteobacteria; order Pseudomonadales; family Marinobacteraceae; genus Marinobacter; species Marinobacter panjinensis. The sequence goes on along the minus strand of NZ_SZYH01000001.1, from coordinate 169,390 downwards.
TTTATTAATTGAAAAGGCGGAGTGAAAGATCAGAGTCTTTCGATAGAAGTGAACTTCCCGGCGTCGTCAAAAAGAATTCTGAAGCTGCCGCGAATGCCCTCTTTGAGGTAAAAACGGGAAAGGATACGAGCCGGGAAACGGACGGAGCGCCCGTCCCGGGCCGTGGTGCGGACATCGGTGGCTGTGCCTTGGTAGAGCTTTATCCACTCGTCAGGGCTGATTTCGACGTCCACAATGATCTGCTGCATAGCACCTTGTTCGTAGGTCGGATTTACCCGTGAAGGGCATAAAAGACGAAGTCGTAATCCGACAAAATTGTTCGATACATCCGGCCTGGTTGTCGGATTACGCTTCGCTAATCCGACCTACGTAATCTGGCCTTAGTTCGCCAGCTCAAGCAACAACCGGTTCAGGCGACTCACATACGCGCCCGGGTCCTGCAGCTGCTCGCCACTGGCCAGAGTGGCCTGATCCAGTAGCACCGCAGACAGCTCTTTGAAACGGTCTTCGCCCTGCTCGCGCTCAAGGCGTTGCACCAGCGGGTGCTCCACGTTGATTTCGAAAATAGGCTTGCTGTCTGGCACTTTCTGGCCGGCGGCTTCCATGATTTTCTTCATCTGGGCGCCCATGTCAAAGTCGCCAACCACCAGGCAGGCCGGTGAATCGGTCAGCCGATTGGTGACACGCACGTCCTGGACGCGGTCGGTCAGAGCAGTCTTGATTCGCTCCAGCAGATCCTTGTGTTCCTTGGTGGCCTCTTCCTGGTGCTTCTTGTCTTCCTCGGTTTCCACATCGCCGAGATCCAGTTCGCCGCGGGCCACGTCCTGGAACTGTTTGCCATCGTATTCGTTGAGGTAGCCCATCATCCACTCGTCAATCCGGTCAGAGAGGATCAGCACCTCAACGCCTTTCTTGCGGAATACTTCCAGGTGAGGGCTGCTCTTGGCGGCCATGAAGTTATCAGCGGTAATGTAGTAGATCTTGCTCTGGCCTTCCTTCATACGGGCGATGTACTCATCCAGCGACACGTTCTGGGTTTCCTCGCCGGTATGGGTAGAGGCAAACCGCAGCAGACCACCAATTTTCTCGCGGTTGCTGAAATCTTCTGCCGGGCCTTCTTTCAGTACGGTGCCGAACTCATTCCAGAATTGCTGGTATTGCTCCGGCTCTTTCTTCGCCAGCTTGGAGAGCATGTCCAGAACCCGCTTGGTCACCGCGGTGCGGATGCTGTCCACGGTGCTGTCGTTCTGCAGGATCTCACGGGAGACGTTCAGCGACAGATCGTTGGAATCAATCACGCCCTTGGTGAAGCGCAGGTACAACGGCAGGAACTGCTCGGCATCGTCCATGATGAACACGCGCTGCACATACAGTTTCAGGCCACGGGGCGCTTCACGGTTGTAGAGGTCGAACGGCGCACGGCCCGGAATGTACAGCAGGCTGGTGTAATCCAGCTTGCCTTCCACCTTATTGTGGGACCAGGTCAGCGGGTCTTCAAAGTCGTGGGAAATGTGCTTGTAGAATTCCTTGTACTCTTCATCCTTGATCTCGCTGCGGGACAGGGTCCACAGAGCCGTGGCGTCGTTAACGGTCTCGTACTTGCCCTTCTCGCTCTCTTCTTCGGATTCGGACTTCATGACCACCGGGAACGAGATATGGTCAGAGTATTTCTTCACCAGGTTACGCAGGCGGAAGCCATCGGCAAATTCCTTCGCGTCATCCTTCAGGTGCAAAACGATTTTGGTGCCACGCTCATTCAGATCCACATTCTCGATGGTGAACTCGCCGTCGCCTTTGGATTCCCAGTGCACACCTTCTTCGACGGGCGCACCGGCGCGACGGGTAAAGACTTCCACCGCATCTGCAACGATAAAGGAAGAATAAAAGCCGACACCAAACTGACCAATCAGCTTGCTGTCTTTCTTCTCGTCACCGGAAAGCTGCTGGAGGAATTCCGCAGTGCCGGACCGTGCGATGGTGCCCAGATTCTGAACCACGTCATCGCGGGTCATGCCGATGCCGTTATCGGACAGGGTGACGGTATTCTTTTCGGCGTCATAGTCCAGGCGGATTTTCAGCTCGGGATCGTTCTCGAATAGGCTGTCGTCTTTCAGCGCAGCAAAACGCAGCTTGTCTTCTGCATCCGACGCGTTTGAAATCAGCTCACGAAGGAAGATTTCCTTGTTTGAGTACAAGGAATGGATCATCAGGTTAAGCAGTTGCTTAACTTCGGTCTGAAAACCCAGTGTCTCTTTTTGCGATTCAACCGTCATGGCTTGTTTGTCTCCTGCTATCAACGAACGGTGGAGCGCCGCGGCTACGAAGGCGTTTCCAAAACACGCTGTAAATACATCCCTGTACGCTCGGGCTCCGCCATCCATGGCTCCGCACGGTTTTGAAAACGCCTTCGTAGCCGCAGCACCAAACTGTGGAGTTTGTCTTGCAGGAGGAAATGGGGTCTAACGGGGTCTTTTCAAGCCCTTGCAGACAGGAATAGTCTTTAGTCGTCCAGCAAAAAGTGAGCCCTGGCAGTAGCAATAGGCTGGGACCGGGACTTCTGCCAGGCGGAGATCATAACGTTAGCCACGCGGTTGCCCTGGCGGGTCAGCTGGCACTCGGCGAAGGTTTCCCGGTTCAGGCCCGCGCGCAGGTAATCCAGGGAAAAGTCCACGATTCGGGGCATGCGCAAGGTTTCCTGGGACATCATCAGGTAGATGACAGCGGACAGCTCCATGAAGCCACCGATCACCCCGCCGTGGATGGCCGGCAAAATGGGGTTGCCCAGGTTCTCTTCTTTTTTCGGCAGCCGAAAAATCAGATCGTCGCCAAAACGGTCGCATTCCAGGCCAATGAACCGGGCGTAGGGGATGCTTTCCAGCATGCGGGAAAAATCACCGGTTTCCTGGGTGTAACGAAGAATTTCAGGGTTCATTATTCTTTTTCTCCGTCGATCAGATCACGGAAAGACTTTGGCATTGCTTCCTTGCCGATCCGCATGAAGGTGCCGACGCAGTTGGCGATGGTCTCGCCCGTTTCATGGAAAGCCTCGCAGCGGGTAAAGATGATATTGCGGGTCACTTTGTAGGTCTCTGCGCGCGCGAAAACAGCCTTATGGGGTACGGCGGGGCGCATGTAATCAACTCGCAGGTCCAGTGTGGGACAAAGCTCGAAGTCATCCAGGGCGCACATGGTCGCTGAGCCCGAGGCCGTATCCATCAGCGTGGTGATGGCGCCACCGTGAATGACGCCGGTATCCGGGTTACCGATAATCAGGTCGCTGTATGGCAGGCACAGAGTCAGCTGACCTTTTTTTGCCGATGTTACGGTCAGGCCCAGTTCGCGGGCCTGGTTCAGGGTTCCTATAAAACGGCGAACCCGGTCCATTCTCATGGCATCGTTCATAAAGTCTGGCTCGTCAGATAGGCTCGGGGGTAGTGCGCATGAAATGCTCGATAAAATGACCGGCAATACTAACGTAAAGTCATGAAAGCCTCCACACATCACGGATATGGTATAAACGTAACAAATCTGCAAAAAAAGGCGACCCGGCCAACCGGCAGCGTCGCCCAGGGACATTGACCAAGGAGTTCTGCCCGTGAATATCCACGCTGGATTACGATACCTCACCGTTATTATTGTGCTCGCTTTTCTTTCCGGGTGTACCGTCAATCCCGTCACAGGAGAGAAACAGCTATCGCTGATCCCCGAGAGCCAAGAGCTTTCCATTGGCAGCGAGCAGTACAAACCAACCCAGCAGACCCAGGGCGGCCAGTTCTACCTGGACCCGGACCTGAATCAGTACGTCAGTGAAGTTGGCCAAAAGCTGGCAAAAGTCAGTGATCGGCCCGATCTCCCCTACGAATTTGTGGTACTGAACAGCAGCGTTCCCAACGCCTGGGCGCTTCCCGGTGGCAAGATTGCCATCAACCGGGGACTGCTGACAGAACTGGAGGACGAGGCTCAACTTGCCTCCATTCTGGGCCATGAAATTGTCCATGCCGCAGCACGTCACAGTGTGCAGCGGATGCAGCAAGGCATGCTGATCAGTGCCGGTGTAGCGGGGCTCGGGTTTGCGCTCTCTGACAACGAGTGGGCCGGGTTGATCATGGGTGGCGCGGCCATGGGTGCCCAGCTCGCGTTGGCCCAGTACAGCCAGGGCGATGAGCTCGAGTCAGACCACTATGGTATTCGCTACATGAAAGAAGCCGGCTATGACCCCCAGGCCGCGGTGGAGCTGCAGGAAATCTTTGTCCGGCTTTCCGAGGGCCGCAATACCAGCTTTATTGAGGGCATGTTTGCCACCCATCCACCGTCACAAAAGCGCGTGAATGAGAACCAGGAACTGGTCAACAAGATCGGCGCTGGAGGGTACCGGGGAAAGGACGAATACCAGAAAAAACTGTCGTTTCTACGTGACCGCCAACCTGCCTATAACGCTCACGATGAAGCCCTGAAGCTGGCCAGCGACGACAAGCTTGATCAGGCACTCGCCAAGGTAAACGAGGCGATCAGAATCGAGCCTGAGGAAGCCGCCTTTTATTCTCTGCGCGGGCGGATCTACAGGGCCCAGGACAATGAGAAAAAAGCCGAGGCCGACTTCGACAGGGCCACTTCCCTCTATCCTGAGATGTTCACCTACCAGCTTCACAGTGGCCTCAACGCCCTTGAGCTGAACAAACTGGACAAGGCAAAGGAGCGGCTGAACAAGGCCAATGAAGCTGTGCCGACCTCCATCGCCTTTCTGCGCCTTGGCGATATTGCTGTCCAGCAGAAGCGTCGGGACGATGCTATCCAGTATTACAGCACCGCAGCCAAGGCTGAAGGGCAGATTGCCCAGGAAGCAAAACAGAAGCTGGCCCAACTGACGCAGAGCTGATGTCATCGTCCGCATTGACTTTTAGAGCAATAACTCTAAAAATTGAGGTAATCATTCAACAATCGGACGATTGCCATGCTCGCGAAACGTATCCAGCCGATGGTCTTCCAGGCCCGCCGGCTTTATGTAGAGCTCATGTTCCAGGTCATGGGGCGTGCGCTTCAGGCCGTCAGCGAAATTGACGCTACCGTACAGAAAGAAGCCCGGGCCCTGCCCGAGGGCTTCCTGTTTGAGATGATGGTGATGCCGAACGGCTCCCGCCTTATTGTGGAGCACATCGGCGACGGCCGTTTCCACTACCATGGCGACTCGGCGCCCCGGCCAATAGACCTGTCCATCCAGTTCAAGCACATTGCCCATGCCTTCCTGGTGCTGTCATTCCAGGAAAAAACCTCGGTTGCCTTTGCCAATGACCGCATGCTGGTGGACGGCGATATCAGCTACGCCATCCGCATGACCCGGATTCTGAACCGGCTTGAGACCTTCATTCTGCCCAAACTGGTGGCGGAACGGGCTGTAAAGGAATATCCCTCGAACCTGCACCTGCCCGAGAAACTCCTCAGTGCGGCTCGTATTTACCTCAAGGTAGCCTCCAATTTTGTCGACACGGTGAGAGCATAATGACCAACCAATACTATGAATTTTTCTGCCCGGTTAAGGTAATCGCCGGTAAAGCAGCGCTGGAGCACATCCCCTATGAGCTGACCGGCCTGGGCGCCAAGCGGCCGATGATTATTACCGACAAAGGCGTTCGCGCCGCCGGACTTCTTGACCCCGTGATTGCGGCTTGCGAAGAAAGCGGCCTGGAAATCATCAGCATTTACGATGACGTTCCGCCGGATTCCTCCACCGGCGTGGTGAAAGACATTGCCGGAATCTACCGCCACGAAAAGTGCGATTCCCTCATTGCGGTGGGGGGTGGTTCTGCCATTGATACCGCCAAGGCGGTGAACATCCTGGTGTCGGAAGGTGGTGACAACATTGCCGAGTACAGTGGCGCGGGCATCATCAAGCACCCGCTGAAGCCGTTCCTGGTGGTGCCAACCACGGCCGGTACCGGATCTGAAGTCACCTCCGTTGCGGTGATTACCGACACGGCCAAGTCAGTAAAGCTGCCGTTCACGTCGTCGTTCCTGCTGCCCAACGCTGCGGTAATCGACCCGCGAATGACCCTGACATTACCGCCGCACATCACTGCCGCCACCGCCATGGACGCGATGACCCATGCCACGGAAGCGTTCACCTGTATGGCGAAAAACCCGCTCAGTGATGCCTATGCAACGGCCGCTATCAAGAAAATCAGCACCTCTCTGCTGAAAGTCATGGACAACCCGAAGGACAGCGATAACCGGTTGGAGCTGGCACAGGCCTCCACCATGGCCGGCATTGCCTTCTCCAACTCCATGGTAGGACTGGTTCATGCCCTCGGGCATGCCACCGGTGCCATCTGTCACCTGCCCCACGGGCTTTGCATGAGCCTGTATCTGCCGTACGTGCTGGAATATAACCTGGAGACGATTCGGGCGCCGCTGGGCGAACTCCTGCTCTACCTTGAAGGCCCGGAAGTCTATGCTGCCACACCAGCCAGCCGCCGCGCTGAGGGCAGCATATCCGCCCTTCGCAAGCTTCGGGATGAGCTGTTCAAGCGTTGCAAGCTGCCGCGCACCCTCAAGGAAGCGGGCAGTGTGGAGGAGCATCAGCTGGACACCATCGCCGAGTTGGCCATGGATGACGGTTCCATGATGTTCAACCCGAAAGAAGTCACGCTGGAAGACGCCCGGGCGGTTCTGAAGAAAGCTTGGGCCTGACTGGACGGAGCCCTCCGGACACCCTGCCAGGGGGGTGTCCGGGATGCTGCGACATACACAAACCGGCTCTCCCGGCTAAAAACATTGCAACTAAATCGTTGAAATCAACGCGGGAAAAAGTGACAATTTAAACTCGCTGGCAGGGATGTAGCCGGGTTTGTTTTTTTGATGAATTCAGAGCCTCGCATCTATGCGCAACGCATCATCCAGCCGGCGCCTGCCGATAATCCTTGCCTCACTGACACTCGCTTTCTCTGTCCTGTCAGGAACAGGCGTTCTCGCCACCGAAAACGCGGCCACACAGAATACCGAGCGGGTTGTCCGCTTTAACGTCTCTCCCAACGGTTACCCACCTTATCTGATCTACGAGAACGGAAAACATTCCGGTATCATGTGGGAGGTGGTCACTGCGATTGCCGAGCGTCTGGACTATGTGGTGATCCCTGAACAGATCCCCCGCAAACGTGTGGACCAGATGATCAAGGAAGGCTATATCGACGCCACTACTCGCGCCAGGGAATGGACGGACAATCCTGAGGAGTTCGCCTTTACCGATCCCATAGTGGACATCGAGGAAGTGCTGTTCGTGCCCGAAGACTCGGACCTGGAATTTGAAGTGCCTGAGGACCTGTTTTCACACACGCTGGTGACCCCCCTCGGTTACCACTACCCGACCCTGGAACCCCACTTCCAGGCGGGCGAGATCAGGCGTTTTGATGTTTCCCGTGACAAGGACGTGTTCCACTATGTACTACACGGAGACGACATGGATGCCGCCGTTGCAGACCGACTGGTAGGCAAATGGATCCTGCGCAACGAAGACATGCAGGGTAAATTCCGCACCACTTCAGCGATGCTGAGCCAATACGGTTTCCGGCTGATGCTGAGAAAAGACTGCACGGACTTTGTCGAGTCATTTAACCGCGAGCTTGAAGCCATGAAGAAGAACGGCGAGCTGGAGGAGATACTTTCCCACTACCGTTAGTTCCCGCCTCTCAGCCATACTTCCCTGCGCAGCCCCGCTGCGCTACTCCAGACGCCTGAGCAGCAACATCGGCGACACACTCAACACAGGTTTCAGCTGCCAGCGGCCAAACAATGCCAATACCAGGGCGCTGAGCAGTGGAATCGGCAGAATGGCCTGCCAGTGCCAGCGGAATTCCCCTTCAAACATCCTGAACTGCAACGCCCAGACAGCGCCTTCCGCGGCCGCAACCCCAAGGATGCCGGCAAAGAACCCCAGCAAAGCAAACTCCAGCATGGTGCTTCTCACCAGCAGTGACTGCCTGCCGCCCAGGGTTCGTAGCAAGGCACCTTCCCTTTGCCGGTCCTGCATGGTGGCGCTGACCACCGCAGCCATGACCACCAGCGCCGCCGCCAGAATCAACGCCAGTATCGCTTCAATGGCCTGCGTTACCTGACGCACGATTTCCTGAATGCGTTCGATCACATGGTCGATTTCCAGCACCGACACAGTCGGGAATTGACGCGAAAAGTCGTTAAGTTCGCCCTTCATATCCGCGGGCAGGAAGAACGCCGTGATCCAGGTCGCCGGCATATTCTCAAGCCCGCCCCCGGGCGGAAACGCCATGTAAAAGTTGGGTTTCATGCTGTCCCACTGGACGGTACGTATGCTGGTGACGGTTTCTGTCACCTTGTCTGAACCGATGGTAAAACCAAGCTCATCACCCACTTTGACCCCGAGCTTACCGGCCAACTCCGCCTCAATGGACACGCCATCGGTCTGGCCGCTGGCAAACCACTCGCCCGCCACGATTTCGTTGTCTTCCGGCAATTCGTCCATCCAGGTCAGGTTGAGCTCACGATTCAGAGCCCCCACACGCTCTTCCTTGGTCACCGCTTCTTTAACGGGCTGCCCGTTCAGTTCAGTCAGCCGGCCACGGACCATGGGATACAGTTGTTCCAGGGGATGCCCACGCTCTGCCCAGAATTCATCCACCTCATCGACCGCCTGGGGCGCGATGTTGATCAGGAAGTGGTTGGGGGTGTCTTCCGGCAACTGTGCCTGCCAATCGTTCAGCAACGAGGTTCTGACCAGGATCAATGTGGCCGCCAGCATCAGCGTCATGGCAAACACTGCCATCTGGGACAGACTGGCACGGCGATGGCGGTATAGCCCCACCAACGCCAGACGCCACGCGTTGCCACCGCCACTGATTCTGCGCAGCGTGCTCACCAGCAGCCACCCCAACAGCCCCAGCGCACCCAGCAGCAACACAAGGCCACCCAGCAGCGACAACACCAGGGACACCTCCCGGGCGTACATCCATACCAGACCGAAGATCGCCACTACGGCAATGACCAGATCCGGAATGGCCTCTCGGCCGGACTCGCCAGGCTGGCTTCGCAATACCCGCATGGCTGGCACATTGCGCAGCCTTCGAATCGGCGGGTAGGCAAAAGCAAACAGCGACACCAGGGCTGTCAGAAGTGCCGGTATCAATGCGTCGGGGTCCAGCTGATAATCGATCTGTCGCTCCAGCACATCCCCCAGCACGCTGGACAGGAGCCAGTACAGAGGCAGGGCCACCAGAAGCCCACCGATGGCACCAACGATGCCCCAAAGAGCCAGACGGCGAATGTACAACCGCCCAATTCCTTTACTGCTCACGCCGAGCGTTTTCAGCAGGGCAACGGTATCCCTCTGGGATAGCGCGTACTGGCGACTGGCTACCGCCACAGCAACCGCCGCCAGCATCACCGCCAGGCTGCCACCCAGCAACAGGAAGCGCTCGGCGCGGTCAAGGGACTCGGAGAAGGTCTCACCATCGCGCACACCTTCCCACTCATGACTCGGCTCCAGCTGCGGTTGCAGCCAGCTGTAGTAGCTATTGAGGGCAGCCTCATCGCCGGCAAACAGGTACACGTATTCCACCCGGCTGCCTTCCTGAATCACCTCGGTGGAAGCCACGTCATCCACGTGCATCATGACCCGTGGTGCCAGCGATGACATACGGAAGCCACCGTCCGGCTCACGAACGAGCAAGCCGGCGATAGTCAGCGAATGATTACCCACTTCCAGGTTGTCGCCGATCTCAAGTTCCAGTAACCGCAACAGGCGCGGGTTTATCCACACCTCTCCGGGCCCCGGCCCATGACCGACTGTCTGTCGGGGCGCATCCGCACCTTGCTGGTACTCGACCTGGCCGCGCAGCGGGTAGTCGTTATTCACCGCCTTGATCGACACCAGCTGGAAATTGTCAGCCCCGTAAACCATGGTGGAAAACTCGATCATGCGGGCGGTTTCTAGGCCCCGCTGTTCGGCTTCCTGCATCCAGGCTTCGGGAACCGGCCGGCCGTTCTCCGCTTCCAGCTGGCGGTCAGCCGCCAGGAAAGAACTGGCGGACGTCACCAGTGTGCGCTGCAACTGGCTGGCAAACAGGGCGATGGTCGCTACCGTGGCAACGGCAATGATCAGCGCGGACAGAACAACCCTGACGTCCCTTTCACGCCAGTCGCGCTTGACTGACATTAACTTCTTCGATGCCGCCATCAGTTCACCGCTTCCGGCTGATCTGAGGTGGTCGGCTCCGTCAGGATACCGGCTTCAATATTGAACTGGCGGACGCAGCGGGCGGCGAGCCGTTCATCGTGGGTAACCATGACCAGCGTTGTGCCCTGTTCCCGGTTCAGTGTCATCAACAGATCTGACACATCCGCGCCAGTGCGGTTGTCCAGGTTGCCCGTGGGCTCATCCGCGAACAGGATGGCGGGTTCTGACGCAAAAGCCCGGGCGATGGCAACACGTTGTTGCTCCCCGCCGGAAAGCTGCCGGGGCGTATGGGAGAGCCGTTCACCAAGCCCTACCCGCTCCAGCAATTCCTTCGCCTTTGCTTCCGGACTGTCAAATCCGCCGAGTTCCAGCGGCAGCATGACATTCTCCAGTGCCGTCAAAGCCGGCAATAGCTGGAACGACTGGAACACAAAACCCACCCGACGGGACCGGAGTTTTGCACGTTCGTCCTCACTGAGCTGGCTGATCACCGAACCATCCAGTTCAACCGTGCCCTCCGAGGGTGTATCCAGCCCTGCCAACAGACCCAGCAAGGTCGTCTTGCCGGAACCGGAGCGCCCGACAATCGCCACGGATTCACCGCGGTTGATTTCCAGACTGACCCCCTGCAAGATCGTCAACGTATCAGTCTCCAGGCTAACCTTGTGGGTCAGGTCGCTGACTTTGAGGATGGGGCGCTGACTATCCGATTTGTGCTCACTCAGGTCGCTCACGGGTTCTCCACATCGGGTTTATTGGAAACGGTTTTTTGGAAACAACTACTCTATGCATACGGTATTTTTACGCCTGAGATCAATAGTTTTCATCGCTTTAATTTGTGTTGGTGTGCAAGCACAGGCCAGCCAGAACACACTGATGATTTTTGGTGACAGTCTCAGTGCAGCTTATGGCGTGCAGACCGAGGAAGCCTGGGTCGCCCTGTTGAAGGAGCGCCTCGACGAAGAAGGCCTTGACCAGTGGCAGGTGGTAAATGCCAGCATAAGCGGAGAAACCACCGACGGCGGCTTGCGTCGCCTGCCAAAACTGCTGGATGAAAACGAGCCGGACATTGTCATTATCGAACTCGGGGGCAACGACGGCCTGCGGGGCTTCCCGCCTCAGGTTATCCGCCGCAACCTGTCCAGCATGATTGAGCAGGTGAATGAAGCCGGCGCCAGGGCACTGCTCGTGGGCATGCAGATTCCTCCCAATTATGGCCAGCGCTACACGAGCGCCTTCGCAGAGATTTATCCGGAACTGGCGGACGAACAGGACACCGAACTGGTGCCCTTCTTCCTGGATGGCATCTATGACCAGGAAGGCATGATGCAGGATGATGACATCCACCCGACAGCCGAGGCCCAGGGCCAGTTACTGGAGAACATCTGGCCGGTGCTGGAACCCATGCTGCGCCACTAATCGCCCTGCTTCATGCCAGCAGCTCCCGGGCATGCGCCACAGCAAGGCGTTCTGACCAGTAATATCCGTCCCGGGCGTGCTCGACAAAGCCGACATGCCCGCCCCACCGGGGCGATTCTAGCCGAACGTGGGCGCCCAGGTGTTCCCGGGATTCGGGGAAACACCGCCGCGATAGAAACGGATCATCCGCAGCATTGACGATAAGCGACGGCACGCGAATGTCTTTCAGCTTCCAGAGTGCCGAACAGCTCGCCCAATAATCCTGCGCGTCCCGGAAACCGTGTAACGGAGCGGTGTAGCGATCATCAAATTCATGGAAACTTCGAATAGTGTCGAAGCCCTCGACGTCAATGAGGTCGGGAAACCGCTTCGATTTTTCTTCCATCTTCACCTGCAGATCCCGCAGAAAGCGCTGCATGTAGATGCGCCGACTGGGCAAGGCCAGGGTATCGGCACTGCCGGCAAGGTCACAGGGCACGGAATAGGTAATGGCTCCGCAGATCCGGCTGTCCACCTGTTCTGACTGCTGCCCCAGGTACAACAGGGTGAGATTGCCGCCCATGCTGAAACCGGAGAGAAAGGCCGTTTTGTACCCTTTGCCGAGCCCGTGCGTCACCACGCGGTCGAGATCGCCCGTCGCACCGCTGTGATAGAAGCGGGGCTGATGGTTCATCACGCCGCCGCAGGAGCGGAAATTCCAGGCCAGCACGTCCCAGCCGTCATCCAACAGTGCGCGCGCCAGACCCTGCATATACGGGCGCCGGCTATGTCCTTCCAGACCATGGGACAACACCGCCAGCCGGTCACTGCCCTGGCGATACCAGTCCAGGTGCAGCTCGTCGTTGTCGTCGGTGGGCAATACTTCCCGCTCCGGCTCCGCAACCGTTACCGTGCGGAACAGCGTCGGCCAGATCGACTGGATATGGCCGTTGCGCAACCACAGCGGTGGTTTGTAGTCCAGAAAGTGGTAGTACAAAATTTAACCTTTCAATTCAGGGGGTTGACTGAACCCGGGAAAGTGCCTATCATGCGCGCCATTCCGACTCTGTTCCCCGATAGCTCAGTTGGTAGAGCAACGGACTGTTAATCCGTTTGTCGCTGGTTCGAGCCCAGCTCGGGGAGCCACTTACAGCAGTTCCCTTCGCTGCATGAATTCCCGCAGCACCCTGAACAGCGTTACGCCATCCCTGGTTCCGGCCATTTCCCGAATAGAATGCATGCCAAACTGCGGCACACCTATATCCAGTGTTGTCACTCCCAGGTTGCCGGCGGTCAGCGGGCCAATCGTACTGCCACAGCCCATATCACTGCGCACCACAAAGGTCTGGCATGGCAGCTCCAGTTCATCACTGATGTGGCGATAAAGCGCGGCTGAGCGGCTGTTGGTCGCGTAGCGCTGGTTGTGGTTGACCTTGATCACCGGACCCTGGTTCAGGATTGGCCCGTGATTCTCATCATGCCTGTCCAGATAGTTGGGATGAACGCCGTGGGCATTGTCCGCAGAGATCATCATGGAACGGGCAATTGCACGTGCCCTGCCCTTGCCGCACCAGCGGTCCAGAACTGCAGAGAGGAAGGGACCCTGCGCGCCTTCCGCGGACATGCTGCCGACCTCCTCGTGGTCGTTGCAGACCAGCAACGCCGGTTCCTCCCCTGACGACCCGATCAGCGCCTGCAGGCCGATGAAACAGCTCAACAGGTTGTCCAGCCTTGCCGAGGCAATGAAATCGCCGCGCAACCCCACGATCGACGCCGGCTGGGCATCGTAGAAGCCCAGCTCATAACCCAGAATCTTGCGGACACGGATGCCCGGCTGCTCCTGGACAAGCTGCTCGCTCAGCAGATCAGCGAAGAGGGTGGTGTCCTCCTCCGGCACCTGCATCAGCACGGGCGGCAGATCCGTCTGTGGGTTCACGGTGCGGTTGCTGTTGGCTTCCCGGTCCAGGTGAATGGCCAGGCTGGGGATGTAGGCAACGGCTTTGCGGAAGTCCACCAGGGTGTCTTTTACCTGGCCGGATTCATCCACGTAGGTCACCCGGCCGGCGAGGGACAGGTCGCGGTCAAACCAGGGATTCAGCAATACGCCGCCATAGACTTCCACGCCCAACTGGAAATAGCCCTTACGGCGCAGTTCCGGGTTCGGTTTTACCTTCAGGCACGGGCTGTCGGTGTGCGCGCCCACCATGCGAATGCCGGCCTCGGCCACGTCGCGGCGACCGGTGCGGAACGCCACAATGGACGAGCCATTGCGAATGGCGTAGTAGCCCTGACCTGCCTCCAGGTTCCAGTCTTCTTTCTCGTCCAGTGCCTTGAAACCGGCCTCGTCGAGCCGCTGCTTCATGGTCGCAACGGCGTGCCAGGGCGTAGGTGAAGCGTTCAGAAATTCGAGCAGATCGTTGTTAAATTCAGCGTGTTCCATGATGTCCCTGATAAACTGATAATAGCGGCGCCAGTATGGCATGATGGCGCCCGACGTCATATCCGTACAAAACGGCTGCCAGAGTGTGCAGCCCGGCTACCCGGAGAGTGTACCTTGCCCACACCACGTTTTCTCGATATCGAATACTGCCAGACCGACGACGTTCTGTTTCCTGTGGCCATGGCCTGGTCGCTGGAAGACGGGCAGATGAAAACCGTCGTCATCGCTCCCGCCGACGAGTGGATACCGGAAGACGCCGACCTGGGCGACATTGACCTGCTCTACCTGGAGGAACAGGGCGTACCGCTGATCGAACTAGCCCAGGAACTCCACCAGGACCTGCCCGACCAGACCGTTTACGTCGATGGCATGGACCCTGACGAAATTCTCGTGGACCTTATCTTCACGGCCGTCAGCATGGACGCCCCGTTCGAAATCGCGGGGATTGAAGAGCTGGTCACCTCCATGCCGCGGGAAGACCTGGACGACCGCCGTCGCCAGTTGCTGTCAGACGAGGGCCTTGAGCCCCAGCTGCCGGAAAACGGCGTTTTCGCACTGCTGTTGATTGCCCGGGAAGAAGGCCTCATCGAGTAGCTCTACCTCAGACAGCACTGCGAGCAGGGCGAACTGTGACTTGTGTCGACGTAACAAACAGTTACAGAAGGCAGAATCTGTCGGAATCCGACAACGCCAGGAAGCCCGATAACAATGAACATGCTGTTGCGAGATATCCCCACGGCTGCCCTGCTCATGGCAGCACTGCTGGCCACCACAACTGCCATTGCCCAGGATAAAAAATCCCGCGAAGGCATGACCTACGTCGGGCTCCTGGCAACGGCCCTCAACCACCGCTCTGTCGGTCAGAACACCCTGGAAACAACCATGTCTTCCACCGGCTCCATGGTGCTCGGCACACACATCTCCGATCATTTCCACGTGGAAATCCGCGCAGGCGCGGGCACAACCACCGGCGAAATCGACAACGAGCTGGAACTGGACATCGAATACTTCGCCAGCTGGTACATCGGCGGCCACTACCCGGTTACCGACTACGCCAACATCTACGCCCAATTCGGGTTTTCACACATTGAGGGGGTCGCCACTCTCACCCCTCTCGGCAAGGCCCGTGAGGCGGATCCGGATGACCGCTCTCCTTACGCCTCCCTCGCAAACGAATACCCGGACAGCTCATTCAGCGTCAGCTGGCTTCTGGGTCTGGATTTCGAGGTGGTGGAGAACGGTTTCATCGTTCTGGAAGGCGGCCGGCTGTTTGAAGATACCGAAACCGGTGCCAACACCTTCCAGTTCTCAACCGGCTTCAAATATGAGTTCTGATATGAAAGCACCGGTGAATCCGCGCATTGCGCTGAAAATCCCGGTCAAGTGTGTCGCGGGTCACCTCTTCAATGGCGAACTCTTCTTCCAGACTCTCATCCAGCTTGAAGCGCCTGAAATTGGTCGAGAAAATCAGCAACCCCTCAGACGTTAGCCGCCGCATCGCCTGCCGGATCAGCCGCCCGTGATCCTTCTGAATATCCAGCACTCCGGCCATCCGCGCTGAATTCGAGAAGGTGGGCGGATCCATGAAGATAAGGTCAAACCGCTGGTCACCGGAGGGTTTGGCCGCCAGCCAGGCCAGACAATCCGCCTGCTCCACCCGATGATGGGAAGCATCGGCACGATTGAGCGCCAGATTCTCCTCCGCCCAGTTCACATAGGTCTTCGACATATCCAGACTCAGTGAACGGGTCGCACCGCCTACGGCTGCATGAACCGTGGCTGCACCGGTATAACAGAACAGGTTCAGAAACCGCTTGCCAGCTGCATGCTGTTGAATCCAGTGCCGCACCGGGCGATGGTCCAGGAACAGACCGGTATCCAGGTAGTCCTTGAGATTCACCTTCAGTACGCACCCATGCTCGTGAACATTGAAAAACTCACCGCTGGCCGCCTGTTTTTCATACTGGCTGGTGCCGGCCTGTCGCTGGCGCTGCTTGCAGACCATCGCTTCGCGCTCAACGCCGATGGCTTCCGGAATCACCGCCAGTGCCTCCGCAAGCCGTTCCCGTGCGGAACGCTCATCCACTGACTTGGGCGCTGCGTATTCCTGGACGTGCACCCGGCCCTCATAGATATCGATGGCCAGGGCAAACTCCGGCATATCGGCGTCGTACAGGCGGTAGCAGCCAATGCCCTGTTTACGGGCCCACTGGCCGACCGTCTTCAGATTTTTCTTCAGACGGTTGCGGAGCATGGCCGCTCGCTCTTCGTTGGCAATACGGGGCGTTACCTCGCCAGGCACATCTGGTTCCCTGGGGGTCATCGAACTCATATCGTCCACGGTGAACAGCAACAGCTGTGCCGGCAATTTGCCATTGTAAAGACGATACTGTTTGTAGCTGCGCAGGCCTACGGATTTTCCGTATTCAGGGGCACCGGTGAACACACCCAGCCGCCAGCCCGGTAACGCAGCTTTCACGGCTTCACCCAGGCTGCGATACAGGTTGCCGAGCTCCTTGCGCTCACTCAGGCGTTCGCCGTAGGGAGGATTTACCAGCACCAGGCCAGTCTCGGCCCAGCTCTCATTCCGGGCAAATTCGTCGATGGCCCGCTGTTCGACCGTCACTATGCTTTCAAGGCCCGCGCGCTGCAGGTTATTTCGGGCGGTCTGGATCACGCCCCGGTCCTGGTCAAAACCGAGGAACAATGGCACCCGGCCGTCGATTCCCTGCTTGCCTTCGTAGGCACGTTTCTCGGCCTCCTGGCGGAGCCCCAGCCAAAGATCCGGCTGGTGCCCCAGCCAACGCTCAAACCCGAAGCACTCGCGCTTACGGCCGGGCGCAAGGTCCAGTGCCATCATGGCGGCTTCAATCACCAGCGTGCCCGAGCCACACATGGGGTCGATGAAGTCGCCTCCGGCTCTGGCGATCTCCGGCCAGCCGCATCGGGTCAGCAATGCCGCCGCGAGGTTTTCCTTCAAAGGCGCAGCGCCCTTTTCCGTGCGGTAGCCCCGCTTGTGCAGACTGTCACCACTGAGCTCAATGCCCACTGACAACGTCCCGCGATTAAGGCGGGCAGACACGGTAACGTCCGGATTCTTTGCATCGACCGAGGGCCGCTGGCCACTGGCACTGCGCAGACGGTCGACAATACCGTCCTTTACGCGCTGGGCGCCGAACTGAGTGTTGCGAATCTCCTCGTTCTGGCCCACAAAATTGACACGAAAACTGCCATTCACGGGAATATGCTGCTGCCACTCCAGATCCGTCACGCCGCCGAGCATCTGGTCGCCGGAGGTGGCGTCTACATCGGCAAGGTGAAGGATGACCCGGTTAGCCAGCCTCGACCACAGGCAGGCACGGTAGCCGCTCTCAAGGGTACCGTTGGCCCAGACACCTGCCGGTGCATTACGGACCGGATCCATACCAAAGGTGCGCAGTTCATCCTCCAGCAGATACTCCAGGCCTTTGGGGCAGGTTACGAAAAAGTTAAGGTCTGACACGTTCGACTCCTGAGTCGTTTCTGGCGTAGCCAGTCAAAGGTCGTGGGAATAGCGCATTCCCCCGGCTTTCCCGGGGTTGTTATGTCACATAACTATAAGAAAAGCTTCATATAGATTAAATAAATAGTGTACAAGGGCGTTGGTTTAGTCCTACCTTGTAGATGACGCGTCGTTCCGGGAGCCAAAAAAAGGGCTCTCTGTTAACAGGATCCTGACTGCTCTGGCCATACCTGACAATAGTGGGTTACCCCGTAAGGGTTGCCCCGAGTCTCGGCTACTGCAGATGTGTACACGCTTGTTCTGTTAATCCATTAGTGAGGAACGGCATGAAAAGACAGAAAAGAGATATGTACGCTCGTGCATTCAAACGGGGTTATCTGGCCGGTGTGTCCGGCAAAGCAAAAGACAGCTGCCCGTTGGAACAACCGGAAGTTCGCCAGGAATGGCTCAACGGGTGGCGAGAAGGCCGCACAGATCAATGGGAGGGCATGACCGGCGTATCCGGTATCCACAAACTGGCGAACGTAACGGCATGACGCTGTTTGCCTGAACCCCGAATCTTTAATCTGATCTTTCAATAACACAATTTGACGCAGTACTCAGAGCAACCCAAACGGGTCCTCCCGACCCGTATCATGCGATGAAGCGCCACGGGGTACGTTCCCCGCACGGGCCCGCTAAGCGGGCCCACTTTATTTCTGGCCCCACCATTTTCAGAACCCCGTCATCGCAACTGACGAATCGCCTCGACAGACTCCCGTATCAGCGCCGGCCCGCGATAGATGAATCCTGTGTACACCTGCACCAGCTTTGCTCCGGCCCGGACTTTTTCGGCCGCGCTGGCGCCATCGGTTATGCCGCCTACCCCGATAATGGGCAAGGAATCACCCAGTTCTGCATAAAGTGCCTGGATCACCCGTGTTGAAGGCGCCCGCACTGGCGCTCCACTCAGACCACCCGCCTCTTCCGCGTACCGGTGCCCGGCAACGGCGTCACGGTCGATGGTGGTATTGGTTGCAATGACCCCGTCGAGCCCCGACTCTTTCAATGCCGCCGCGACAAAACGGATACCCTCGTCGTCCATGTCCGGGGCAATTTTTACTGCCAGCGGCACATAGCGGCCGTACTCTTTTTCACAACGGGCCTGCTCATCCTTGATGGCGTGCATCAGACCTTTTAACGAGTCACCAAACTGGAGGTCCCGCAGTCCCGGCGTATTGGGGGATGACACATTCACGGTGATATAGTCGGCACGGGAGTATACCGCGGCGATGCCCTTTCGATAGTCCGATTCGGATTCCTCGTTGGGTGTCAGCTTGTTCTTGCCTACATTGATACCCAGCACACCGGAATAACGACGCTTGTCCACCCGTTCCAGCAAGTGCTCCAGGCCCTCATTGTTGAAACCCATGCGGTTGATAATGGCCTGGTGCTCAGGGAGTCGGAACATGCGCGGCTTGGGGTTTCCCGGCTGCGCGAGGGGCGTAACAGTGCCCACCTCGATAAACCCGAATCCCAGCGCGCCCAGGGCATCGAGGTGATCGGCATTCTTGTCCAGGCCGGCAGCCAGGCCGACCGGGTTGGGAAAATCCAGGCCCATCACCCGCACAGGGAGCGGCTCCGGCTCGGTAACGAGTGCCTTCAGCAGCCCCAGTTTCCCAGCCATGTCCAGCCCGGATAAGGTCAGATTATGGGCGGTTTCCGGTGGCAGCCGGAACAGCAATTCGCGCATAATGCCATACATACAGAATCTCCCTGATCGAGAATGACGCGGAGTATACCGGAACTTTTCCACAGCATCGCCTTACACAATCCAGATGACAGTAAAATGTCTGTAGCGTTAAGGTGTTGTGACCTTTTCCACGGAATCTGTGGATAACCCTGTTGAAAATCGCGGGGCAACGCCGTCGAACCCTTGATATCCGCGCCAGCCTACAAATTGATCATTTTTTGATCAGTTTATTTTGCTAAATATATCAATAGGTTAAACTTGTTTTTATCCTGAAAAACGCACAGAAGACACTAAATGTTGCCTTGACGTCATTTCCCGACGATGTGCATAAATCATTCAGTTTTTGCGTCGGAAAGCCTTTACAAAGCTGGCCAGAAACATCGTTATACTGGCTTTCTCAGCCGCAGGAGCAAAAAAGATGAACGACCACCAGAGCCCATCCACACAGCAGGCGGATAACCTGTCAGCTGAGCGCAGAGAGGCTTCCAGAGTGACCGTGATCGGCATGCTTCTGGACGCTGTCTTGGGCGTTATCAAGGTAATCGGCGGCCTGCTGTTTCATTCCCAGGCCCTGTTGGTGGACGGTATTCACTCGTTCAGTGATGTCGCCTCGGATATTGTGGTTCTGGGGGTCATGCGTGTGTCCCGTCAGGGGCCCGATGCCGACCACCCCTACGGACATCAGCGCATTGAAACCATGGGCACCATGGTGCTGGGCAGTTTTCTGATTGCGGTTGGTGCAGCCCTGGCGTGGGACAACACGCTTCGGCTGATGGGAGAAAGCGCTGTGAATCTTCCACAATGGCCTGTTCTGGTTGCCGCTGCCATATCGGTTGGCAGCAAGGAATGGATTTATCGCTACACCCGTCACGTAGGCATCAGAATTCGCTCGGATCTGATCATTGCCAACGCCTGGCACAGCCGCACCGACGCATTTTCATCCATCATAGTGCTGTTTTCCACAGTCGGCGCCATGCTTGGCTACGTCTGGCTGGACATCCTGGCGGCTGTTGTTATATCCATCATTATTATTCGCATTGGCTGGAAATTTACCTGGGACAGCGTCAAAGAGCTGGTGGACACCGGTCTCTCTCCGGAAGATACCAAAATGCTCAAGGAAGTCGCTACCAACATCGACGGTGTGCGGAACGTTCACGAGCTCCGCAGCCGCCGCATGGGGCACGACATAATGCTGGATGTTCACCTGGTGGTGCGGCCGGAAATCAGCGTCTCCGAGGGGCATCAAATAGGGATGCAGGTGGTTTCCGCCATGCGTGAGCAGTTGGATAACATCCTCGATATCAATTTCCATATTGATGCCGAGAACGACGAAGACCATCCCCAGACCTCGGAGCAACTGCCCAGCCGCAGGGAGATCCGGGAGGCGTTAAGCCGACACATCGAAAAGCTG
Organism: Marinobacter panjinensis; assembly: GCF_005298175.1. Lineage (NCBI taxonomy): Bacteria > Pseudomonadati > Pseudomonadota > Gammaproteobacteria > Pseudomonadales > Marinobacteraceae > Marinobacter > Marinobacter panjinensis. The sequence goes on along the minus strand of NZ_SZYH01000001.1, from coordinate 148,709 downwards.
CCGCCTGACAGCCGGCTCAGGCTCCACTTTCTGCGCAACAAGGTTCATATGGAGCTGTTCATGGAGATCCCCGAATCAGAAGCACTTCCTGATGCGCACCGGATCAGCCGCGAGCTGGGAAGTCACCCCTGGTTTGGCAGCCTGCGAATCTGGCACGCCCACACGGATAATCAGCCAGTTGTCTAACGGCGGCGGTTGTCCTCCATGCGGGACAGGAATTCCTGCATGATCAGTGTGTACAGTTCGCCCCCGAGAAAACGGTCTTCCACCCCTCCGTCGATGCTGGGGTTGTCGTTTACCTCAATCACCGCCACCCGGTTGCCCGACTGCTTGATGTCCACGCCGTAAAGGCCATTGCCAATCAGCCGGGTGGCGTTCAGCGCTGCCTGGATCACGTTCCTCGGCACTTCGTAGGTGGGCATGGTTTCGAAACCGCCGCTGTCCACCTCTGACCCGCCGTGTTGGTAGATCTGCCAGTGGCCCTTCACCATAAAGTACTTGCAGGCATAGATAGCCCTGCCGCCCAGAACGCCGATGCGCCAGTCGTAATCGGTGTACAGGTATTCCTGTGCCAGTACCAGGGCGGACTGCTTGAAAAGCTCCTTGAGACCAGCCCGCAGGGACTTCTCATCCTCCGGTTTGGTGACACCCCGGGAGAAGGCACCGTCAGGAATTTTGATAACCGCAGGAAAGCCCAGTTCACGCATCACCTGCTCAGCGCTGTCCTTCTGGTCCTTGGACAGAATCAGCGTCTTCGGTGTCGGGATCTTGTTGTTCTTCAACAGATCAGCCAGGTAGACCTTGTTGGTACAACGAAGGATCGACACAGGGTCGTCAATCACCACCATACCTTCAGCTTCTGCCTTGCGGGCAAAACGGTAGGTATGATGATCGATGGCGGTTGTCTCACGAATAAACAGGCCGTCGTATTCCGGCAGCCGCATATAGTCACGGCGCCCGATCTGTTCTACGTTGATCCCCAGTTTTCTGCCGGCTTTCTCGAACTTATCCAGCGCTTCCTTGTCACTGGGCGGCATTTCTTCTTCCGCATTAACCAACATCGCCAGATCAAAACGATAGCGACGGCGGGTACGGGGTTTGCGCCAGACCATGCTGCTGAAACGGTCGAACGCCGCCGCAAACGCGTCCTGCTCTTTGTCCTTGAGATCCGCCGGACAGCCCGGTTTCATGGACGCAATCTGCCAGGTTTTCCCGCGGCGGAAAACCACCTCCAGCACCGGGCACGGAAAGCGATCAAACAACGCCCGAGCGACCGGTTTCAGGTCCGCGTGTTCTGCCTGACCAAAATAGGTGCGAATGCGCACTTCATGGGTGGCCTGGCTGTTGTCGCTCCCCGGTTCGATTTCCGAGCCGGACGCCTCCAGCCAGTTAATGACACTGGCGTCCAGCTCATCCAGCTGCAGCGAAAACAGCCCTTTGCGGCTAAGATCGTTCAAGGTCATGACCGATGGCACGACGTGGTGTCCCCGGGCCTCAGCCAGCAAGGAACAGTAGTAGCCACGGCTGAGATAACGGGCGCTCTGACAGAGGTTAATAACCCGAACCCGGCTGGAAGTGGGTGCGGAAAACTGCAGGTACTGGTCGAAGGTCAGCACGTCTTCGCTGGGGTAATACGGTGCCCAATCCCTGGCCCGGTCAACAACAATCAACAAACGTGACATCAGTGGCATTTCTCCATGAAGACAGTGCCGGATAGCGGACGATAAACAGGTCAACCGCGTTTCCGCCGGACCTGTACAATGGCGCAACAATACGCCGTAACGCGCTAGCCTACAATTGGCAGGAAATGCGTGCTTTTACGCATAATTACACGCTACCGGCAATGTCGACTCTCACTCATAATAGCCGCCGTAGCTGAATCCGGCCAAGCCGTCACTTTTTGCGTTACCCAGAGTCCTGACACTATGACATCACTAGAATTCCGTCACGCCACCGGCGATGATCTGGACAAACTGGTAGAGCTGGAAAACCGTTGCTTCACCGAGGACCGGATATCACGTCGCAGCTTTCGCCGTTTTCTGGACATGCCCAGGGACCGTTTGATTGTCGCCGTGGCCGGAGAAGAACTGGTGGGCTATTGCCTGGTGCTGATGAGCCTGTCCACCAGGCTGGCGCGCATCTATTCCATTGCGGTGTCGCCATCTGAACGCGGTCGCAACATCGGCGAGCAACTGGTCCGCGAAGCCGAAGCCGCTGCAGTGGACGCCGACCGCATCGTTATGAGACTGGAAGTACGGGAGGACAACGCCCCGGCGATTCGATTGTACCAGCGCCTGGGCTACCGCCAGTTTGGCACCCTGCGGGATTACTACGAAGACCACGGCACTGCCCTGCGCTTCGAGCGCCGCATCCTGTTCTATGAACCGTCCCGAGAATTTCCCGAAGTGCCCTATTACCCCCAGACCACGGAATTCTCCTGTGGCCCGGCAGCACTGATTATGGCCATGGCAACGCTCGACGAACAGCAGATGATGACCACCCTGGAGGAGCTCAAACTCTGGCGCGAGGCCACCACCATCTTCATGCTCGCCGGCCACGGCGGCTGCGGCCCCCACGGACTGGCACTGGCCGCGTGGCACCGTGGTTTTCACGCCAGCGCCTATATCAGCAAGGAGGGCGCGTTATTCAAGGACACCGTGCGCAATGAGGACAAGAAGCGGGTTCTGGAGCTGGTGCACGAGGGTTTCCTCTACGACATCGGCCAGACCGGCATCGAGCTCCACCACGATCCCCTTACCCTGGACGGTATGCAGGCTGCCCTCCACGAAGGCCGGGTTCCGATAATCCTGATCAGCACCTGGCAACTCAACCGCAGCCGCGTTCCCCACTGGGTAACGGTATGCGCCATCGATGACCAGTTTGTATACCTGCACGACCCCGAGATTGACACGGACATCGGTGAAACCGTCGCGGACAAGCAGTACCTGCCGGTAGATCGCCGGGTGTTCGACCGTATGTCACGCTATGGCAAGAACCAGCCGTTGCAGGCTGCGGTTATTGTGGGGCCCAAGCGTGAAGCCCAGACCGGTCAATAAACACGTAGGTCGGATTAGGCGAAGCCGTAATCCGACAAACCACAGGCAAGCTCAAGTCCTGAATGGGCCTCCAATTGTCGGATTACGCTTCGCCTAATCCGACCTACATGAACGAGCCACTACCCAGTCCGCAAAGCAGCCTCTTTCAGCTCTGATATATCATCCCGCAACCGCGCGGCCGTCTCGAAATCCAGATCTGCGGCAGCCTTATACATATCGTCTTCCAGGCGGGTGATCTCCTTGAGGATCTCCTCGGGAGAGCGATTCCCCGTCTTGGCACGGTATCTTTCAGCCTCTTCAGCAGCCTTCTCCCCGGGACGCTCCGCTTTGCGGCGACCGCGACCACCGCCGCTACTGGCGCCTTCCATGATATCGGCAATTTTCTTGTTCAGGCCCTGGGGCGTAATGCCATGTTCCTCGTTGTGGGCCGTCTGCTTGGCCCGGCGGCGTTCGGTTTCGTCGATCGCCCGCTGCATGGAGCCCGTAATCCGGTCACCGTAGAGGATGGCCTTGCCGTGGAGGTTGCGGGCGGCGCGGCCGATTGTCTGGATCAGCGAACGTTCCGAGCGCAGGAAGCCTTCCTTGTCGGCGTCAAGGATGGCCACCAGCGACACTTCCGGCATGTCCAGGCCTTCCCGCAGGAGGTTGATGCCCACCAGCACATCAAACTCGCCCCGGCGCAGGTCGCGGATAATTTCAACGCGCTCCACCGTGTCGATATCCGAGTGCAGATAACGTACCCGGATGTCGTGCTCCATCATAAAGTCGGTAAGGTCTTCAGCCATGCGCTTGGTGAGCGTGGTCACCAGCACCCGTTCGTTGACGTTGGTGCGCAGGCGGATTTCCGAGAGCAGGTCGTCCACCTGGGTGGAGGCCGGGCGAACTTCGATCTCCGGGTCCAGCAGGCCGGTTGGGCGGACCACCTGTTCAACCACCTGCCCTGAGTGTTCGGCCTCGTAGTTACCGGGGGTGGCGGAGACGAACAGCATCTGCGGCGCAATCCGCTCCCACTCGTCGAATCGCATAGGGCGGTTGTCCAGCGCCGAAGGTAGCCGGAAACCGTATTCCACCAGGGTCTCCTTACGGGAGCGGTCGCCCTTGTACATGGCGCCAATCTGGGGAATGGTGGCGTGGGATTCGTCCACCACCAGCAGCGCATTGGGTGGCAGGTAATCAAACAGCGTGGGCGGCGCCTCGCCCGGCCGGCGCCCGGATAGGTAGCGGGAGTAGTTCTCGATACCGTTGCAGTAGCCCAGCTCCAGCATCATTTCGATGTCGTAGCGGGTGCGCTCTTCCAGACGCTGGGCTTCCACCAGGCGGTTGTTGTCACGCAACTGCTGCAGGCGGCCGTCCAGTTCCACCTTGATGTGCTCCACCGCGTCCAGCACCGTCTGTCTTGGTGTTACATAGTGGGACTTGGGGTATATCGTCACCCTTGGCACACGGCGCAGAACCTCGCCAGTCAACGGATCGAAATAACTGAGGTTTTCCACTTCGTCATCGAACAGCTCGATGCGGATGGCTTCTTTTTCGGATTCCGCGGGGAATACGTCGATCACATCACCACGCACCCGGTAGTTTGCACGGTGGAATTCAACATCGTTGCGGGTGTACTGCAACTCGGCCAGCCGGCGGAGGATATAGCGCTGGTCGATCTGGTCGCCCCGGTCCAGGTGCAGCATCATCTTCAGGTAGGACTGGGGGTCACCCAGACCATAGATAGAGGACACAGTGGCCACAATGATTGCGTCCGGCCGCTCCAGCAGGGCTTTAGTGGCAGACAGGCGCATCTGCTCTATATGTTCGTTGATGGACGCGTCTTTCTCGATAAACGTGTCCGAAGACGGCACATAGGCTTCCGGCTGGTAGTAATCGTAGTAGGAAACGAAGTACTCCACCGCGTTGTCCGGAAAGAATTCCCGGAACTCCCCGTAGAGCTGGGCGGCCAGGGTCTTGTTGTGGGCCATGATGATGGTAGGTCGCTGGACCTGCTGGATAACATTGGCAATGGTGAACGTCTTGCCCGAACCCGTCACGCCCAGCAGGGTCTGGTGGGCGAGGCCCGAGTGGATACCGTCCACCAGGCCTTCGATCGCTTTGGGCTGATCTCCAGCGGGCTGGAACGGTGAATCCACCTTGAACGCACCGTCTTTCATCAGCGCGCCGGTTTCTGAAGTGGCCATAGTCGGGAGACGTCCTTCGTTCAATCGAGTTAGAGAAACTTATCGTCACGCGGGCTTCATGATACCATCAGTGCCATCCAAGGCGGCCTGAACATGGTGTAATCCACTACCTCTCAGCCGCCGGAGCCCTATCAGACGCAGCTTTAAGGAGCGCAAGTTTGGACCTTCAACTTTCCAGCCGAGTACAGGCAATCAAGCCTTCCCCCACCCTCGCGGTCACTAACAAAGCCGCAGAACTGCGCGCTGCCGGCCAGGACATTATTGGCCTTGGTGCCGGCGAGCCGGACTTCGACACGCCCGATCACATCAAACAGGCGGCCATCGAAGCCATCAACAACGGCCAGACCAAGTACACCGCCGTGGATGGTACGCCCGCCCTCAAGAAAGCGATCATTGCGAAGTTCAAAAGGGACAACGGCCTGGAATACGAAGCCAACCAGATCCTGGTAAGCAGTGGTGGCAAACAGAGCTTTTTCAACCTCGCCCTGGCCACTCTGAACAAGGGTGACGAAGCCATTATCCCGGCGCCCTACTGGGTTTCGTACCCGGACATGGTACTGGTCGCAGAAGGCAAGCCGGTGATTATTGAAACCGCCGCCGACACCCGCTTCAAGATCACCCCGGAACAGCTGGAGAACGCCATCACCGAGCGTACCCGCCTGTTCGTGATCAACAGCCCGTCCAACCCCAGCGGTATGGCCTACAGCCTGGACGAGCTGAAAGCGATTGGCGAAGTGCTGAAAAAGCACCCGCAAATCATGATCGCCACCGACGACATGTACGAACCGATCCTGTGGACCGGCCAGCCGTTCTGCAACATCCTGAACGCCACGCCGGAGCTGTATGACCGTACCTTCGTACTGAACGGTGTATCCAAGGCCTACTCCATGACTGGCTGGCGCATCGGCTACGCAGCGGGCCCGGCGAAGATCATCGGTGCCATGAAAAAAATCCAGTCCCAGAGCACCTCCAACCCGGCGTCCATTTCCCAGGCGGCCGCAGTTGCAGCCCTGGATGGCCCGCAGGATTGCGTGCAGGAGATGGTTACCGCGTTCAAGGAACGCCACGACTACCTGGTAGAAGCCCTGAACGCCCTACCTGGCGTTGAGTGCCTGCACGGCGACGGTACCTTTTATGTGTTCCCGAGCTTCCAGGCTGCGATTGATGCGGATTCCGGTGTCAGCAATGATGTGGAGTTTGCCGAGAAACTGCTGAAGGAAGCGGGCGTTGCCCTGGTGCCCGGTTCAGCCTTCGGCGCACCCGGCCACATGCGTCTGAGCTATGCCACCAGTCTGGACACTCTGAAGCAGGCCATTGAGCGCCTGAAGAAAGCCCTCGGCTAAAATTTCTGGCAAGGGGTTGACGAGGCGTTGGGGTAACCTTAATATACGCGCCTCGTCACACGACGACGTTCCCCGATAGCTCAGTTGGTAGAGCAACGGACTGTTAATCCGTTTGTCGCTGGTTCGAGCCCAGCTCGGGGAGCCACTATTCCGAAAAGCCGCTATTCCCCTGGATTAGCGGCTTTTTTCGTTTTTATTGCTTTGGGTTTGGCTTCGGGCCCTACCTCGCCTGTTTGAACCTCTGGAGTTATCGCGTCGGAATTCTTAATGTAGGTCGGATTAGCGGAAAGCGTAATCCGACAAAACATAGGCATGTTCGATGCTTGAGTGGTCCGCCATTTGTCGGATTACGCTTCGCTAATCCGACCTACGTTCCTCTCTACGTTTTCGGCGATACCGTAAAGTTGGGAACCGGTGCGGTGGGGCCTCCCTCTCGAAAATGTGCGGAGCCATGGATGGCGGAGCCCAAGCGCACATGGATGTGCTTGTAGCGTTTTTTGAGAGGGAGGCCCCACCGTACCGAAGCACCAAAACATCAGGCTAGGGCGGGACTAGAGCCCAACCACCTCAGAATGAATAGCCTCCAGCGCGGCCAGAGGGTCGGCAGCCTGGGTTATCGGGCGGCCGATTACCAGGTAGTCGGAACCGGCTTTGAGGGCCTCCGTGGGGGTCATGATGCGTTGTTGGTCGCCTTTATCAGCAGATAGAGGGCGGATACCCGGGGTGACCAGTTTGAAATCAGCACCCTGCTCGGCTTTCAACGCCGGAGCCTCCTGCGCCGAGCAGACGACGCCGTCCAGGCCACAATTGCGGGTCAGGGTTGCCAGGCGGGAGACCTGGGCTTCCGGGGAATCGGTGATGCCGATACCGGCGAGATCCCCGGGCCCCATGCTGGTGAGCACGGTAACCGCAATCAGCAATGGCCGGTCCTTGCCGAAACTCTCCAGCCGGTCGCGGCAGGCAGTCATCATTTTTTCACCGCCGGACGCATGCACATTGACCATCCAGACACCCAGATCGGCCGCCGCTGCTACCGCCGCCGACGTGGTATTGGGAATGTCGTGAAATTTCAGGTCCAGGAAGACCTCGAAACCGCGAGCGTGAAGCTTCCGAACCAGTTCCGGGCCGGAACGGGTGAAGAGCTCCTTCCCTACCTTCAGGCGACATTTAGCCGGGTCCAGTTGGTCAACCAGTGCCAATGCAGGCTGGTCGGAGGGAAAATCCAGGGCAACAATGATTCTGGGGTTATCGGGGGTTTGCACAGTCGGTTTCCTGCAGAATGTCGTAAATTCGGGTTATTCGGCTTCCACACCCTGGATCGGGCGAACGGTTTCCCATTGCTTGCAGCTGGGGCATAGCCAGTGCAGTTGCTGGCCGGAAAAACCGCAGTTGGCGCACCGGTATATGGGGCGATTGGACAGTATCAGGTGGCCAATGCGGCTCACCAGACGGCCTTCGTCCGTGGTCATGCCTTTTTCGTAGCCCGCGAGTTCTACCAGGCGCAGCAGCCCCCGCACGCTGGGGCGCACTTCCAGCTCACGGCGCAGTAATTCAATGGCAGCCATTCGGCCCGAGGTGCGCTCAACCGACTCCACCAGCGCCAGCAACAGGCTGGTGCTCGGCCAGGATTCATAGAATTTCCCGAGCTTCCTGACCAGGCGCCCTACGTCACCATGTTCCCGCTCAAGCTTCATTAGACGGTCAACAGCCTCAGAGCTGAACTCGGGATTCTGATCGAAGACTTTAAGGCTCTGATTGGCCGCATCCCGGTAGTTACCCTGGCGCACAAGGAGCTTCATCATAATAAAGGTGGCCCGCACACAGGACCCGTCGTATTCCAGTGCTTCCTTCGCCAGCTTCTGGGCCATCCAACGATCATCCTGCTTGAGGGCGTTTTCCGCCAACTCGCAGGTGATGTAGGCCAGCATCTTGTACATACCAGCATCATGGTCGCCCGTTGTCAGAGTTCGGGCGACCTGGCCGGCCTTGCCCCACTCTTTCTCCTGCTGGTAAAGCTCAATCAGCTGCAGTGAAGCCTTGCGGCCATATTCCCTGTCGCCCATCAGTTGATGGAGCAGCGCTTCGGCCCGGTCCAGCAAACCTGCATTGAGATAATCGATGGCGAGTTCGTAGGTCACCTGCTGGGAGTAACGTGGCGGCAGTTCCGGCCGGGCCAGCAGGTTCTGGTGAATCAGGATAGCGCGATCAGTCTCACCCTTATGGCGGAAATGGGCACCAATAGACAGGTGCAGACCAACCGTTTCCTTGTTGACGGCCAGGGACTGGACGAAGTTCTCTACCGCCTGATCGGAATAGTTGGTGAACAGGAATTGCAGGCGGTCCTTGACCGATTCTTCGTTCGAGATGGGCGTTTTGGAGCGCTCCCTGGTGTTGCCCATGCGCCCAACAAACCAACCTGCAGCCACCGCAACCGTCAACAGCAGCCACTGAAGCACTATATCCATCAAAGCGTCCGGTCGTTCTGGGCCCTGGATTTCTCCAATGCCTGCTCGGTGCGAGCAAGTCGTTTTTCGAGGTTACGACGGGAAACCGATGTGCGAACGGTAGCAAGCATGGTAATCAGAACTCCGATCAAAGCGCCGATCACAAAAGACATAATAATCCAGACCGCAACACCGTGAGGCTGGGTCTCGAAAAGCAGAAAATTGAGGGACACAGCCATCTGATTATTAAGGGAGAATACAAGCGCCACCAGAACTAGTAACAACACCAGCAGAATGAGAAGAACCTTCTGTAATCCGGCCATAGTCGCAACGCTCCAAGCGGACCTGATGGTCTGAATCAGGACCTGGTTAAAGTCTTTCCCTGTAAGGGTAATCAGAAACCCTGTTTAAGGCTATCATTGACCTGTTCCCGCAACTCCTTGCCCGGCTTGAAGTGCGGAACAAATTTAGCCGGTAACTGTACAGCTTCGCCGGTTTTGGGATTTCGCCCGGTTCTGGCCGCCCGATGGTGCAGCGAAAAACTGCCGAAACCACGGATTTCAATTCGCTGGCCATCTGCCAGTGATTGGGACATATGTTCTATGATGGTTTTCACAGCCAGTTCCACATCCTTCACTGAAAGCTGCGTCTGTTTGGACGCAATCAGCTCTACCAATTCAGATTTCGTCATGGGGCTCATCCCTCTTCAAATTATTATTGGATAGCCGGTTACCAGCTCCTTGCCTCTAGTTTAGCCAAACCAGAAAAAAACACAAAAAAAACGGGCTCTTAGGCCCGTTTTTTTTCATACCAACCGGAATTGTTATTCCTTGTTGGCGTTTTGCTGCTGCATCTGCTCCTTGATGAGATCACCGATGGTGGTCGCACCAGAGGAAGATTCAGCCGTCTTCGCACGAACACCTTCCAGCGCCTGCTTGTCGTCTTCAACATCCTTCGACTTCACAGACAGGTTGATGACGCGGTTCTTACGGTCGATGCTGATGATCTTCGCTTCTACTTCGTCGCCTTCGTTCAGCGCGTTGCGTGCGTCTTCAACACGGTCGCGGCTGATTTCAGAGGCTTTCAGAACAGCTTCAACTTCTTCGTTCAGGGTGATGGTCGCTGCTTTGGCGTCTACTGCAGATACCGTGCCCTTAACAATGGAGCCCTTGTCGTTCAGCTGTACAAACTCGGCGAACGGATCGCTTTCAAGCTGCTTGATACCCAGGGAGATACGCTCACGCTCAGGATCAACAGACAGGATAACGGTTTCAACCTCGTCGCCCTTCTTGTATTCACGAACGGCTTCTTCGCCAGTCTCGTTCCAGCTGATGTCTGACAGGTGAACCAGACCATCGATGCCACCGTCCAGTCCGATGAAGATACCGAAGTCAGTGATTGACTTGATCTTGCCGGAGATACGGTCGCCCTTGTTGAATCTGCTGGAGAAATCTTCCCAGGGGTTGGCAACACACTGCTTGATACCCAGAGAGATACGACGACGCTCTTCGTCGATATCCAGAATCATCACACCCACTTCGTCGCCAACCTGAACGACCTTGGACGGATGGATGTTCTTGTTGGTCCAATCCATTTCGGAAACGTGAACCAGACCTTCAACACCTTCTTCCAGCTCGGCAAAGCAGCCGTAGTCAGTCAGGTTGGTTACGCGTGCAGTAACCTTGGTGCCTTCCGGATAACGACCCTTGATATCAACCCAGGGATCTTCACCCAGCTGCTTCAGACCCAGTGATACGCGGTTACGCTCGCGATCAAACTTCAGGACCTTGACGCTGATCTCATCGCCCACATTGACGATTTCGCTCGGATGCTTGATGCGCTTCCAGGCCATATCGGTAATGTGCAGCAGGCCGTCAACACCACCCAGATCCACGAACGCGCCGTAGTCGGTCAGGTTCTTGACGATACCTTTGATTTCCATCCCTTCGGTCAGGGTTTCGAGCAGAGCTTCACGCTCGGCACTGTTTTCAGCTTCCAGAACCGCGCGGCGGGAAACAACCACGTTGTTACGCTTCTGGTCAAGCTTGATAACCTTGAATTCGAGTTCCTTGTTCTCCAGGTGCGCGGTGTCGCGAACCGGACGAACGTCTACCAGAGAACCCGGCAGGAAGGCACGGATACCGGCCAGATCGACAGTAAAACCGCCTTTGACCTTGCCATTGATAATACCCTTAACCACTTCCTCTGCTTCGAAGGACTTCTCGAGTACCTTCCAGGCTTCTGCGCGCTTGGCTTTCTCACGGGACAGACGGGTTTCGCCGAAGCCGTCTTCAACAGCGTCGAGAGCTACGTCAACAACGTCGCCAATAGCAACTTCCAACTCGCCTTTTTCATTGAGGAACTGGGAGGCGGGGATAACGCCTTCGGACTTCAGTCCGGCGTTAACGGTGACCCAGTCGTTATCAACATCAACTACGGTTCCCTGAACAATGGAACCCGGTTGCATGTCAATTTCTTTTAGGCTTTCTTCAAAAAGATCCGCAAAGCTCTCGCTCATTATGTGTCCTATGTGATCAACGCAAGTTTACTCCGTGCTACCAGCAACACGGTCTGTTAGTTTCAATCCGGATTCAGCCAGTGGCTGGCCGATAACGCCGAATCCGGAATTTCAACGACAAAAAGGTGTAGTCAGGCCTGACCTGCTGCGGCCATAACCCTGACTAGCACCTCTTCTATACTCAAACCTGTCGAATCAATGACTTGCGCATCATCCGCAGGCTTGAGCGGGGCGGCGGCGCGGTTCATGTCCCGCTCATCGCGCACCCGTATCTCCTCTACAAGGGCGTCAATATTAACATCGACCCCTGCGTCCTTCAACTGGCTGTAACGTCTTTGCGCACGCTCTTCGGCGCTGGCGGTCAAAAAGATCTTCACCGGCGCCTCCGGAAACACCACCGTGCCCATATCACGGCCGTCCGCCACCAGCCCCGGAGGCTTGCGAAAATCACGCTGGCGCTGAAGCAGTGCATCGCGAACGGGCTGCATTACCGCGACCTTCGAGGCGTTGTCGCCACAGGTTTCCGTACGTATATCTGCGGTCACATCGGTGCCGCCCATCAATACCTTCGCCGGCTCACCCGGGGGTGTCGGTTCAAAGGCCACATCCAGGTTAGCGGCAAGCTCCACCAATGCGGGCTCATCATCCAGAGAAACACCCTGGCGCTCGGCGGCCAGTGCGGTAAGACGGTAAAGCGCGCCGCTATCGAGCAGATGCCAGCCAAGTTTGCGGGCCAGCATCTGGGTGATAGTACCCTTGCCGGAACCGCCCGGGCCATCCACAGTGATCACGGGTGCCTTGCCTTCAACCATTATTCAGCTCCTTCGGCCGAGATATTGATCCCGGTTCGCTTCGCCAGCCCGACAAAGTCCGGGAAAGACGTCGCCACGTTGGCGCAATCGGTGACTTCGATGTTTGCGCTGGCTCGCAGGGAGGCCACCGAAAACGCCATGGCAATACGGTGGTCGCCATGACTGTTGATCGTCCCGCCACCCATGGTCTGGCCGCCGTCGATAATAATGCCATCCGGTGTGACCGTGGTTTCCACACCCAGAGCGGTCAGGCCATCGGCCATCACCTGGATGCGGTCACTTTCCTTGACGCGGAGCTCTTCGGCCCCACGCAGGACGGTTCTGCCCTCCGCACATACGGCGGCGATAAACAGCACCGGGAATTCGTCGATAGCCAGGGGCACCTGGTCTTCGGGAATGTCGATACCCTTGAGATCGGCAGAACGAACACGCAGGTCTGCAACCGGCTCGCCGCCAATCACCCGCTCCTCAAGCACTTCAATATTGGCCCCCATCATACGCAGGATATTGATCACGCCGACCCGGGTCGGGTTCATTCCAACGTGCCGGATAGTCAGGTCCGAACCCGGTGCAATACTGGCCGCTACCAGGAAAAACGCAGCCGAGGAAATATCCGCCGGCACGTCAATTGCAGTGGCAGTCAGACGCCCACCCCCGGTAACGCTGGCTGTGGCCATGTCGCGGTGGACGTGATAGCCGAAGCCTTCCAGCATGCGTTCGGTATGATCCCGGGTTGGCGCCGGCTCAGTCACTGAGGTAACCCCTTCGGCATAAAGCCCGGCGAGCAACAGGCAGGACTTGACCTGAGCACTGGCCACCGGCATTTCATAATGGATTCCCGTCAGAGCGTGGCCGCCCCGTATCTTCAGCGGCGGCCGGCCGCCCTCGGCGGTATCGATCACTGCGCCCATGGCCCGCAGTGGGTCGGCTACACGCCCCATGGGGCGCTTGGAAAGGCTCTCGTCGCCCGTCAGCTCGGAATCAAACGGCTGCGCCGCCAGCAAACCCGAAAACAGACGCATGGCGGTACCGGAGTTGCCCAGATAGAGAGGGCCGCGCGGTGCCTGCAGACCATTGATACCCACACCATGGATGCGGACAAAACCGTCATCCGGTCCTTCAATGGTTACGCCCATATCGCGGAAGGCCTGAAGGGTGGCCAGGCTATCCTCCCCTTCCAGGAAACCTTTCACTTCGGTGATACCGTCGGCAAGGGCGCCCAGCATGATGGACCGATGGGAAACGGATTTGTCGCCAGGTACACGGATTTCTCCGGAAATCCGACCACCGGGTTGAAGACGGAACGTTACCTGTTTCTGACTGTTATTTGTCACGTAAGCCTTTCCTGAAAGCATTTTTGAAAAATGTTCCCGCGCCGCTTTGGCACGACTGAAAACCCGCAACAGGGTTGCACTGTCCTGATCGGCAATAGCGGTCCGGAGCTGGTCGAGGTCATGGGTGAAATGATCAATCACCCGCAGCACCGCGTCACGGTTGGAGAGAAAAATATCGTGCCACATCACCGGATCACTGGCCGCGATTCGGGTGAAGTCCCTGAAACCGCCTGCCGCGTATCGGAAGATATCCAGATTCTCATCTTCGCCCGCCAGGGTGTCCACCAGCGAAAAAGCAATCAGGTGCGGAAGGTGGCTTGTGGCTGCCAGCACTTCGTCATGATAGGCCACCGACATGGTCAGCACCGTGGCGCCGCAACCTTCCCAGAGGGCCTTAAGCTTCTCCAGGTCCAGCGTACTGACATTGTCCGCCGGGGTCAGGATTACCTTGTGATTGGCAAACAATCCAGGGTCGGCCGCCCGGATACCGCTCTTTTCTGATCCGGCAATGGGGTGGCCCGGAATGACCTTGGCGGGCAGTTCGCCAAACACCTCACGAACGTCGTTCACGAAACTGGTCTTGGTGCTGCCGACATCGGTAAGCACTGTGGCATCACCCAGATGGGGCCGAATTTCTTCCAACACGGTTCGTGTTGCTTTCACAGGCACCGCAAGAACGACCAGATCGCTACCGGCCACCGCCTCGGCGACGGAAGCTGCAGCCTCATCAATAATGCCCAACTCCCTGCCCAGCGCCAGCTCTTCCCCGCGCTTGTCAGCACCAACAACCGTTACGGCGAGGCCGTTGTCACGGATGGCCCTGGCCAGTGACCCACCGATCAGGCCCAGACCAATAATGGCAACGCGCTGAAACAGTGGCTGGACGTCAGACACCTTACACTCCCCCGGGGTCGGCGGCTGCCAGAGTGTCCAGGGCGCGGGCGAGGGATTCAATAAAGCGATCATTCTCCTCGGGCAGGCCGATGGAAACCCGCAGGTGCCTGGGCATGCCGTAGCCGGCAATCGGCCTGACAATCACGCCCTGCTCAAGCAATAACTGGTTGATTTCAGCTGCCTGCTCGCCTACATCCACCGCAATGAAGTTACCGGCAGAGGGGATATAGTCCAGTCCCAGTTCATTGAAAGCGGTCTCAAGCTGCTTCATGCCCTGGGCATTCACCGCTCGGGAGCGCTGCAGATATTGCTCATCACTCAACACAGCGGTAGCAGCGGCCAACGCCAGAGTATCCACATTAAAAGGCTGCCGTACCCTGTTGAGAATATTTGCAATTTCAGGAGAGCTAATGCTGTAACCTGCCCGCAATGATGCCAGCCCCCAGGCCTTGGAGAAGGTACGGGTGACAATCAGGTTGGGGTAACGCTCCAGCAGCGACAGGCCGTCCACATAACCGTCGCCCTGGAGGTACTCGCAGTAAGCCTCGTCCAGAACAACCAGCACCCTTGCCGGGATAAGGTCAAGAAATGCCTCGATGGCCTCTGCGCCATGAACCGTACCCGTGGGGTTGTTCGGGTTGGCGACGAACACCAGTTTCGTACGCTCGGTAACGGCGCCAGCCATGGCCTCCAGATCATGACCGTAATCCTTGGCAGGAACCGACACGCCAGTGGCACCAATCGCCTGGGTGACCAGCGGATAAACGGCAAAGGCATACTGGGAAAACACCACTTCCGACGTCGGGTCGGCAAAGCACCGGGCAATCACTTCCAGGACATCATTGGAACCGTTGCCCAGCGTAATCTGGGACGGCTTGACACCATAGCGTGCAGCCAACGCCTGCTTGAGATCGAAACCATTGCCATCCGGGTAACGACAAAGCTCATCCAGCACGTCCCTGACCGCCGCCAGCGCTTTGGAACTGGGCCCAAGCGGGTTCTCGTTGCTGGCCAGCTTGATGATGCTGCCCGGGTTGAGACCCAGCTCGCGGGACAGCTCATCAATGGGCTTGCCCGGCTGGTAGGGTGATAACGCCTGCACACCTTTGACCGCCAGGCTTTGGTAATCAATCGACATTGAACCCTTCCTCAGCAATTCGTATTTCTTTACAAAACCCCGATGGGGTAGGAACCAAGGCGCTTCAGCTCTACCGCCTCTTCATCAATCTCGGAGAGAACCCTGCTGACCTGTTCATCCTCAACATGACCTTCAAAATCAATATAGAACACGTAAGCCCAGGTGCCGCTGGGAGACGGCCGGGTCTCGATTCGGGTCAGGCTCAGGCCATGCTTGTGGAAAGGCTCCAGCAACTGGTACAGCGCCCCGGGCTTGTTGCGCATGGAGACCAGGATAGAAGATTTGTCATTGCCGCTGGCCGGCACTTCTTCACGCCCGATGATCAGGAAGCGCGTGGTGTTGTCCGGCCGGTCTTCAATGCTGGCGGCCAGCACTTCCAGGCCATAGAGCTCCGCCGCCATATCACCGGCGATGGCGGCCGTACCCGGCTCCTCCGCTGCACGCCTTGCCGCCTCTGCATTACTGCTGACGGTGACCCGCTCAATGCCATAACGATGGGTATCCAGCCATTGCCGACACTGGGCAAACGACTGCTGGTGGGAATAGATGCGGATGATTTCCTCATCCTTGTGCTTTGGCGACACCATCAGGTGATGATGGATCCGCAACTGAACCTCACCACAGATTTTCAGCGGCGAGGACATGAACATGTCCAGGGTATGATTGATCATACCCTCGGTGGAGTTTTCCACAGGTACCACACCGTAGTGAGCAGCGCCGGATTCCACTTCACGGAAAACCGCATCAATGGCCGGTAGTGGAACGCTGACCACGGAGTGACCAAAATGCTTGAGCGCCGCCGCCTGGGTAAAGGTACCCAACGGCCCCAGGAAAGCGATGTGCATGGGCTTTTCCAGCGCCAGGCAGGCGGACATGATTTCCCGGAACAACCGCGCCATCTCTTCACCGGACAGGGGGCCGGGATTGCTCTCCTTGATACGCCGCAACACCTGGGCTTCCCGCTCCGGGCGGTAGAAGAACACATCCTCCCCCGGATGGGCTTCCATCTTGACCCGCGCCACTTCCTGGGCGCATTCAGCCCGCTTGCTGATCAGGTCCATGATTTCCCGGTCGACCCGGTCAATCTCGTCCCTTAACTGCCCCAGACGGGCCTGCTCATCACTGCTCATGATCAGCCCCGCTCCTTTGCAAACACGGTCATATAGTCAATCAACGCATCAACACCGGCTTCGGGCATCGCGTTGTAGATGCTGGCCCGCATCCCACCAACGGAGCGATGGCCCTTGAGGTTCAGCAGGCCACGCTCGTTCGCACCTTTAAGGAAGGCATCATTTAGCGCCTCATCCGCCAGGGTGAAGGGTATGTTCATCCAGGAGCGAAAACGCGGCGAGATCGGGTTGGCGTAGAAATCATTCTCGTCGATAAAGCCATAGAGCTTACCGGCCTTGCGACGGTTGACCTCGCCCATGGCCGTAACGCCGCCCTGCTCTTTCAGCCACTTGAAAACCAGGCCAGCCAGGTACCAGGAATAGGTCGCCGGCGTGTTGTACATGGAGTCGTTATCCGCGATCACCTGGTAGTTCATCATCGTCGGCGTGACTTTGAGGGCCTTGCCCAACAGATCCTTACGGATCATAAGCACCACCAGGCCGGACGGGCCAATGTTCTTCTGGGCACCGGCGTAGATCAGGCCGAACTTCGATACATCCAGCGGGCGTGACAGCAGGGTGGACGACATGTCCGCCACCAGTGGCACGGAACCGCTCTCGGGCACGAAATCAAACTCCAGCCCCCCGATGGTTTCGTTGGGCGTGTAGTGCAGGTAGGCCGCATCCGCACGGGTATTCCAGCTATCCTGGTCGGGAACGCTGGTAAACCCATCGGCTTCGCTGCTGGCCGCCACGTTGACCTGTGCATACCGGCTCGCCTCGGCGATGGCCTTCTTCGACCAGATGCCGGTGTTGATGTAATCCGCAGAGGTCTTGTCGCCCAGCAGGTTCAGCGGAATGGTCGCGAACTGGCTGGAGGCTCCACCCTGCATGAAGAGTACGGCGTAATCATCTGAAACGCCGGCCAATTCCCGCAGGTCTTTCTCCGCTGTTTCGGCGATTTCCACAAACTCATCACCGCGATGGCTCATCTCCATCACCGACATACCGGTGCCGCGCCAGTCCAGCATTTCTTCCCGCGCCTGTTGCAGCACGGGTTCCGGCAGGGTTGCCGGGCCTGCACAAAAGTTATACGCCCTGGTCATCGTCCTCACCATCTACACTGGCCTCACCATCTACACTGGCCGCACCATCTACAACGGTCTCGTCTTCTGCATCAGTTTCAGCGATTCGCTCAACGCCCACAAGACGCTCATCTTCCTGGCTCAACTTGATCAGGCGGACACCCTGGGTGTTACGGCTCAGAACCGACACTTCGTCGGTGCGGGTACGTACCAGCGTGCCCTTGTCCGAGATCAGCATCATTTCGTCGCCTTCGAACAGCTGCAGCGCAGTGACCAGGTTACCGTTACGCTCGGAACACTGCATGGCGATGACGCCCTGACTGCCCCGGCTGTATGTCGGGAACTCGTCGAAGGTGGTTCGCTTGCCGTAGCCGTTTTCGCTGGCTGTCAGCAGCACCGCGCCCTCCTGCGGAATGATCAGCGACACCACATGATGCCCTCCCGGCATCTTGATGCCACGCACACCACGGGCGGTCCGGCTCATCGGGCGTACTGCCTCTTCGTTGAAGCGAACAGCTTTACCGGCCGAGGAGAACAGCATGACTTCCGCATCGCCCTTGGTGATGGCTGCGCCAATCAGGGTATCGCCCTCGTCCAGCGACAGCGCGATCAGGCCACTGCTGCGCGGGCGGGAGAAGTTCGGCAGTGGCGTTTTCTTGACCACACCGGCCGACGTTGCCATCAGCACATACTGGTCTTCCGGGTAATCACGTACCGGCAGGAAGGTGGTGATACGCTCACCCTCATCCAGTGGCAGGATATTGACCATCGGACGACCGCGGGAGGCGCGGCTGGCACGCGGAATTTCGAAGACCCGCAACCAGTACACCTTGCCGCGGTTGGAGAAGCATAGAATGGTGTCGTGGGAGTTGGCAACCAGCAGCTTCTCGACAAAATCTTCATCTTTCATGGAGGTGGCGGCTTTGCCACGGCCACCACGACGCTGGGCCTGATAGTCTTCTACTGCCTGGGTCTTGGCGTAACCACCGTGAGAGATGGTCACTACCAGGTCTTCCTCGTCGATCAGGTCTGCGATGGTCAGGTCACGCTTGGAGCTGGTAATTTCGGTACGACGCTCGTCGCCAAACTCGGTAACAATGGCTTCCAGCTCTTCGCGGATAACCTGCATCAAACGGTCCGGATCCGCCAGAATCTCCAGCAGACCGGCAATTTTCTCGAGGATCTCCTTGTACTCGTTCTGCAGCTTTTCGGTCTCAAGACCGGTCAGGCGATGCAGACGAAGATCGAGGATGGCCTGGGCCTGTTCCGGCGACAGATGGTAAAGGCCGTTACGCAGACCAAAGATCTCCGGCAGGTCGTCCGGCCGACAGGCATCTTCACCTGCCCGCTCCAGCATCGCCAGAACGTCACCGGGCGCCCAGCCCTGTGCCATCAGTTTCTCTTTTGCCTCGGCAGAGCCCGGAGATGCCTTGATCAGGGCAATAATCTCATCAATGTTTGCCAGCGCAACCGTCAGACCTTCCAGGATATGGCCACGTTCCCTAGCCTTGCGCAGCTCGAAGATGGTCCGGCGGGTAACCACTTCCCGACGGTGGCGCACAAATGCATCCAGCATCTGCTTCAGGTTGAGGATCTTCGGCTCGCCATTGATCAGGGCAACCATGTTGATGCCGAATACCGTCTGCAGCTGGGTATGCGTAAACAGGTTGTTGACGATGACGTCCGGGTTTTCCCCGCGACGCAACTCGATCACCACCCGGATGCCTTCCTTGTTGGATTCATCCCGCAGCTCGGTAATGCCTTCCAGGCGCTTCTCTTTAACCAGTTCCGCAATCTTTTCAATCAGCCGGGCCTTGTTCAGCTGGTAAGGCAGCTCGGTAATAATGATGGCGTCGCGGTTGGTTTTCTTGTCGTGCTCGATTTCATGGCGGGCACGAATATAGATGCGCCCACGCCCGGTGCGATAGGCCTCAACAATGCCGGCGCGGCCGTTGATAATACCCTCGGTGGGGAAGTCCGGCCCCGGAATATGCTCCATCAGCTCATCAATGGTCATGTCCGGGTTGTCGATCAGCGCCAGGCAGCCATTCACGATTTCGGTGAGGTTATGGGGCGGAATATTGGTTGCCATGCCCACGGCAATACCGGAGGAGCCGTTGACCAGCAGGTTCGGTACCCGGGTGGGCAGCACTTCCGGGATCTGCTCGGTGCCGTCGTAGTTGGGGACGAAATCCACCGTTTCCTTTTCCAGATCCGCCAGCAGGGAGTGGGCAATCTTCTCCATGCGGATCTCGGTGTAACGCATGGCAGCCGCGTTGTCACCATCAATGGAACCGAAGTTACCCTGGCCATCCACCAGCGGATACCGCAGTGAGAAAGGCTGGGCCATACGGACAATGGTGTCGTAAACAGCGGAATCGCCATGGGGATGGTATTTACCGATAACGTCACCCACCACACGGGCGGACTTCTTGTAAGACTTGTTCCAGTCGTTGTTCAGCTCGGACATGGCGAACAAAACGCGGCGATGAACCGGCTTGAGGCCGTCCCGCACGTCCGGAAGCGCACGACCAACGATAACGCTCATGGCGTAATCGAGATAGGACTGTTTCAGCTCGTCTTCAATATTTACCGGCAGGATCTCTTTGGCTAACTCACCCATCGAGAAAGGTTCCTTTGCATTTGCTGGAAGTCGTTTCAGGGCCTTTCAGAGCGCCCCATAGTTATTCTTTAACAAGCGGCCAATACTACCACATTCAACCCTTTAGCGGGGCATATGGCAGTGTCCGTCAGTCAAAAACCACGGTCTTGTTTTCGTAGGTGATCACACGGTCTTCAATGTGCGCCCTCAACCCCCGGGACAGGGCATTTTTCTCCACGTCCTTGCCCAGGCGCACCATGTCCTCTATCGAGTCACTGTGGCTGATGCGGATCACATCCTGCTCGATAATGGGACCTTCATCCAGATCCTGCGTCACGTAGTGGCAGGTGGCGCCGATAAGCTTTACACCCCGGCTATATGCCTGATGGTAAGGACGGGCGCCTGCAAAGGACGGCAGGAAGCTGTGATGGATGTTGATCACCTTGCCCGAGTATTTTTCACAAAGGCTGCCGGGCAGAATTTGCATATACCGGGCCAGAACAATCACATCGGCCTCATACCCTTCGATCAGGCCGTCCACTTCACCGAAGGCTTCGTCGCGGTTGTTCTTGTTCACGGGGATGTAGTGGTAGGGTATTTCATGCCATTCAACCATGCGCCTGAGATCCTCATGGTTGGAGATAACGGCAACGATCTCGGCGTTGATTTCCTTGCTGTGCCAGCGGTGAAGCAGGTCTGCCACGCAATGGGATTCCTTGCTGCACATGAGGATGACTTTTTTGGGCCGGGCCGAATCAGCAATATGCCAGTCCATATCAAACTCGCGGGCAATGGGCTCAAAGGCAATGCGGAACTGCTCAAGGCCAAACGGAATCGAGTCGGCCTTGATTTCGTGCCGCATGAAAAACCTGCCTGCCTGGGTATCCGAGTGGTGACTCGCCTCGGTAATCCAGCCATTGTAGGTCGACAGAAAGTTACTGACCTTGGCAACGATTCCCACCCGGTCGGGGCAGGAAATCACAAGACGATAGGTATGCTCCATGGAAGCCTTTCCTTAATCTGATCCGGGAAAGCGGGCGTGCGGGTTCACACCCTTAAAAATGACCGGCTATGATAGCCTATCTGAGCATCAGAAACGAGGCGCACTGACATGGATAGACTCCCCCTACAGGTACGTAATAAAAAAGCCGTGCCGGGCCACTCACTGGCCACAAAACTGATCATTACCATCGCATTACTCCTGCCACTGCAACCCTCTGTGGCCGACGCTATTCTTGAGGGCGAACGCCACCACCCCGTCAAAGCGACGAACGGTATGGTCGCCACCAGCCATACACTGGCAACCGAAGTGGCGCTCAAGGTTCTGGAAAACGGTGGCAACGCCATGGATGCAGCGGTCACAGCCGGGTTTGCCCTGGCCGTCACCCAGCCCCGCTCGGGCAATATTGGCGGGGGCGGTTTCATGCTTTACGCGCCCGGCGGCGGTGAAGCCGTGGAAGCCATTGATTACCGGGAGAAAGCGCCAGCCGCTGCCACGGAAACGATGTTCCAGGACGAAGATGGCAATGTGGTACAGAACCGTAGCCGGTTCACCCACAAGGCCGCGGGAGTACCCGGTACCGTGGCTGGTCTTGCCCTGGCGCTGGAGCGGCAAGGCACCCTGCCCCTGAAAGAGGCACTGGCGCCGGCGATAAAGCTCGCGCGGGAGGGCTTTATCGTACCGGGCCGCTTTACCGAAGGCCTGGAGGAGGCCCGGGGCCGGCTACAGCGCTGGCCTGCAACCCTGGAAACCTTCTACAAAGAAGACGGTTCCGCGTGGCAACCCGGCGAACGCTTCCGGCAACCGGAACTGGCCGACACACTCCAGCGGATTGCCGACCAGGGCATTGAAGGATTCTACCAAGGCCAGACCGCGCAACTGATCGTGGAGGAAATGCAACGCCACGACGGCCTGATCACCCTGGACGACCTGAAAAACTACCAGCCGAAAATCCGCCAGCCGGTTCATGGCAGCTACCGGGGTCACGACATTTATTCCATGTCACCGCCCTCCTCCGGCGGCACCCACATCGTACAGATTCTCAATATCCTCGAGGGCTACCCCCTCGCTGATTTTGGACACAATTCCGCCGCCAGCATTCACCATATGGCCGAAGCCATGAAGCTGGCCTATGCAGACCGTGCCGAGTTCCTGGGTGATACGGATTTCGTAGAGGTCCCCCTGAAGGGGCTGACCAGCAAAGCGTATGGCGAGGCTTTGCGGAAAACCATCGACGCGGGCAAAGCCCGCCCCTCGGCCGAGATCAGCTCCGGCAACCCGGGCGCCTATGAAAGCCCGGAAACCACCCACTTTTCCATCGTCGACCGCTGGGGCAACGCGGTTTCCAATACCTACACCATCAACTTCAGCTACGGCTCCGGCATTACCGTTAGCGGTGCAGGATTCCTGCTGAATAATGAGATGGACGATTTCAGCGCCAAACCGGGCGAGCCCAACGCCTACGGACTGATCGGTGGCGAAGCCAATAAGGTCGAGCCCGGCAAACGCATGCTGAGCTCCATGTCACCGACCATTGTCAGGCGCGATGGCCGCAATTATCTGGTCACCGGCAGCCCCGGTGGCTCGCGGATTATTACGACCACTTTGCAAGTGCTGCTCAATGTGATTGACCATAATATGAACATACAGTCTGCGGTCAGTGCGCCGAGGATTCACCACCAGTGGCTGCCAGACGAAATCCGTATCGAACAGGGAATCAGTCCCGACACCGTGCGGCTACTGGAAGAGATGGGCCACAAGGTGGTGACAGGTAGCGCTATGGGTGCCATCCAGAGCATACTGATCGACAGTGACGGAACCCTGTACGGCGGTGCGGACCCGCGCCGCAGCACATCGTCAGCCATGGGTTACTGACCCGGGAGGTTTTATGTATTTATCAGTGCAATTGAGTTGCTATCCACTCGCCGATGACTATAAACCACCCATCCGCGCGGTTATTGAACGGCTGGAGAAAAGTGGCCTGGAAATCTATCCCGGCCGCATGAGCACGGAGATGTTCGGTGAGTATGATGAGGTGATGCGGGTGCTTTCAGACACCATGAAGTGGTCGTTCGAGGAGTACGGCAAAGCGGTGTTTGTGGCCAAGATCATGGAAGGTGACCGCAGGCCACGGTAGCAGACAGGCCGCGGGTAGCGCCCTCCCTACACGCGGCCGATAAACAGCGCACCGACCAGCACGAGGCCCAGGAAGGCCACAACCATGTTAACCGCAAGCCCCCACCGGAATCCGTAGCCGGTGGGAAATTCGGCCGGGCTCAAAGTGCGTAACAGGGCACGGAACTGACGCGAGGACCACACCGCGGCAAATGCCCCAAGCAATATAAACAGGATGCCAATCCAGAACCCCAGCATGGCATTCATCACGCCTACGCTTTCTGGCGCCAGCACATGCAGAAGCAGCCCCGCGCGCTCAATCAGAAAGCCGAACGCAATGAACGACAGGCTGGTGCGGTTCCAGGCCAGCAGGGTTCGCTCGGCGGCGAACAGCACTCTCGGGTCTTTCAGGTCAGACATGGGCTTCCTTTCTACTCAGGCGTTACTCTCAGGACACGGCCATCGGCGCTGTCGGTCAGCAGATAAATAGCACCATCCGGGCCGGTCCGCACATCACGGATGCGCTCGTCCAGCTCGCCAAACAGAGTGCCAACCTCTTTCGCCTGACCATTCTCAAGACTGACGCGATGTACCTGCCGGGTCACCAGCCCGCCTACCAGCAAATCACCCTGCCACCGGGGAAACAGATTACCTCGGTAGAGTGCCATTCCTGACGGCGCAATGGATGGTGTCCAGTGCAATAACGGCGGTTCGATGCCCTCTCGCTCCTTGAACGGCGTTACCCGGGCGCCGGTATAATCCAGCCCGTGGGTGGTAATGGGCCAGCCATAGTTGGCGCCCGGGCGAATCACATTGATTTCATCGCCGCCACGGGGGCCATGTTCATGGGCAATGAGACGATCCTGTTCCTGATCGTAGACCAGACCCTGCACATTGCGATGGCCATAGCTGTAGATTTCACCCTCAAAGGCATCACTGCCGGCATACGGGTTGTCTTCAGGCACCGTGCCGTCCGGGTTCAGCCGGACAATGCTGCCAAGGTGGTTTTCACGCCGCTGGGCGTCTTCTCGGTAATCAAAACCATCACCCAGGGTAAGCACCAGCGTATTGTCCGGCAGCCAGGCCAGGCGTCCCCCGTAATGGGCATTACCTTCCTTGGCCGGCTGCACCCGGAAAATTTCGCGCACATTGTCCAGGCCTTGCTCGCCAAGCTCGCCCCTGGCCAGACAGGTATGGTTGGCCTCGATTGTACCGCAGGCATAGCTCAGATAAATCCGGCGACTCTGCTCGAAATCCCTGGCAGGTAACACCTCGAACAGGCCGGCCTGAGCTGACGCAAATACCTCCGGCACGCCCTCAAGTGATTCCGGCAGCAGTTCACCCTCCGCCGTAATCAGTCGCAGCCGGCCAGGCCGCTCGGTCACCAGCATCCGCCCGTCCGGCAGAAAAGCCAGCGACCAGGGATGCTCAAGGCCCTGTGCCACTGTCTCTATCTCGTAGGCTGGCTGTTCATCCGCTACAGCATCCGACTCTGGCAAGGCCAGGCTGCCAGCCAACATAAGCGTCATCACCGGCACGGCTGAATACCCTCGCCTCCGCCGAGCCGGGCGATTAACCAGCACAACAAACAGCCAGCCCGAAATCGCCGCTGTCACAAGCATGGCCAATAAACCTCCGGTGCCACGGGTCGCGGCGATGAGTGTGGGCATGGGTGCCAGGGCATCCACAATCTTCAGTGTCACCCAAAGCCCCACCGCCGCCGCAAGCGGGTACAACCACAACCGGCTTAAGTTGCTTGATAGCCTGATTACCAACGCAGCAACGCCCTGTGAGCACAGAAAACTGAAGCCAAACAGTACGGCGTAAAGCGGGGCGAAATTGACGAGATCCTGCGCACTGGTTTCCAGCCGTGTTCCCGGGGGGATCTCCACCCCCAGGGCTTCAAGCGCCTGAAGATTGAAGTGGGTCTGCACAAGGCTACCCAGCACAGCGCCCACCACAAGCGCGATCACAAAAGCGAGAACCACTTTCCACCAGCTGCCAGGCACTGCCATTATTTCTCTCCAGAAGGCTCCAGCTTGTCTTGGGTGCGCAGCTCGAAGTCACTGGCATCGTGCCGTTCGTGCAACTGCTTGCTCTCGTCACCCCAGGTGCGGTTAACCATCAGCCCGCGTTTCACGGCCGGGCGTGCACCGACTTCATCGGCCCAGCGCACAACGTTGGTGTAAGTGTGGGCTTCAAGGAATTCCGCCGCTTCATAGACCTTGTTCTTGACCAGCGCGCCGTACCAGGGCCAGATCGCCATATCGGCGATGGTGTATTCGTCCCCTGCGATATAGCGATTATCCGCCAGCTGACGGTCCAGCACATCCAGTTGCCGCTTCACTTCCATGGTGTAACGGTTGATCGGGTACTCGTATTTTTCCGGCGCGTAGGCATAGAAATGACCAAACCCACCACCGAGGAAAGGCGCGCTGCCCATCTGCCAGAATAACCAGTTCATGGTTTCCGTCCGGGCAACGATATCCGTTGGCAGGAATTCACCAAACTTCTCCGCCAGATAAAGCAGGATAGAACCGGACTCGAATACGCGCACGACTGGCCGATGAGTGTGGTCCATCATGGCCGGAATCTTGGAGTTAGGATTTGCTTTTACAAAGCCACTGCCAAACTGCTCACCCTCTTTAATGCGGATCGGCCAGGCATCGTATTCCGCTTCCTTGACGCCCTTCTCCAATAACTCCTCGAACATAATGGTGGCTTTCACCCCATTAGGAGTTGCCAGGGAATACACCTGGAACGGGTGCTTTCCCACCGGCAGTTCCTTCTCATGGGTGGGCCCGGCAATCGGGCGGTTGATTTTGGAGAAGGCTCCACCGCTCTCTGCGTCCCACTTCCAGACTTTCGGCGGCGTGTAGGTATTGTCAGTCATTCAATCATCCTCACCTTTATGGGGTGTGCAAGTTTCAAACCATTCAGGAATTGGGCAGACAGACGTCTCTGCTGCGGGAAGTCAGCCTGTCCCACTTCCCTTTGTTGTTATTACGGACGGTTTTCAGGTAGCGGGTCACATCGGAAAAGTGCGTTTCGGTCGCGCCCATTTTCCGCGCCTCATCACCATGAGTGTCTGACAGGAATACCAGCGCCTTGTAGTCATCACCTTTTTCGGTGAGTGAGTCACTGAGGAGCGCCAGATGGCTTGCGCAGAAAATATGCAGATTGCGCTTGTCGTAATCAACCTCCTGAGCCCAGGCGTTAGCGCTGGCCGCGACCATGAGCATCAACACTAAAAAGTTTTTTTTCATAAGGACTTACTCCGAAGAATCAGTTCTGCCTCGCTGCACGGGCCGAATGCAGCTTTTTATAGCTTTCGACCAGGCGCAGATGCTTCTCCAGCCCTTCCAGCTGCATATTGGTCGGGGTAAGACCGTAGAAGCGAACGCTGCCATTCACCGAGCCTACCACGGCTTCCATGGTCTCCTCACCAAACATACGCCGGAGGTTGGCCAGATAGTCATCGAGCTCCAGCTCATCATCAATGGTGATCTCCAGCACTGCATTCACCGCCCGGTAGAACAGGTTACGTTCCACGGTGTTGTCGTTGAACTGCATGAAGGCTTCCACCCTTTCGAGAGCTTCCTCATGCTGTTGCAGGGCCAGGTAGATAAGCAGTTTGAGTTCCAGAATGGTGAGCTGACCCCAGAACGTATTCTCGTCAAACTCGATGCCAATCAGGGTGATGATGTCGGTGTAGTCATCCATCTGGCTCTCTTCCAGGCGCTCCACCAGATCTGCCAGCTGATCATCGCTCAGGGAATGGAGATTCAGGATATCCTCCCGGTAGTCCAGTGCCTTGTTGGTGTTATCCCAGATCAGGTCGTCGGCGGGGTACACCTCGGAATACCCTGGCACCAGAATACGACATACCGGCGCGCCCAGTTCTTCATAGACCGCAACGTATGTCTCCTTGCCCAAATCCCTGAGGATGTTGAACAGGCAGGCCGCCTCTTCCGCGTTGGTGCCGGAAAAGTCCCACTCGCAGAAATCATAATCAGACTTCGCGCTGAAGAAGCGCCAGGAGACCACACCGGTGGAATCAATAAAGTGCTCCACGAAATTGTTGGGTTCGGTCACCGCAAGACTGTTGAACGTGGGCGGCGGCACATCGTTCAGGCCCTCAAAGCTGCGCCCCTGCAGCAGTTCCGTAAGGCTGCGCTCCAGCGCCACTTCCAGGCTTGGGTGTGCGCCAAAGGAGGCGAAGACGCCACCGGTTCGCGGGTTCATCAGGGTAACGCACATCACCGGAAACTGACCGCCCAGTGACGCGTCCTTGACCAGTGTCGGGAAACCCTGCGCCTCCAGCGCTTCCACGCCCTCCAGAATATCCGGGTATTTTTCCAGCACCTCCCGGGGTACGTCCGGTAGCGCAATCTCTTCTTCGATAATCTGCTTCTTCACCGCCCGCTCGAAGATCTCCGACAGGCACTGCACCTGGGCTTCGTGCAGCGTATTACCGGCGCTCATACCGTTACTGAGGTACAGGTTCTCGATCAGGTTCGAGGGGAAATAAACCACCTCGCCATCCGACTGGCGCACAAAAGGCAGCGAGACAATCCCGCGCTCGGTCTTGCCGGAGTTGGTGTCGATCAGGTTGGAGCCGAACAGCTCGCCGTCCGGGCTGTAGATGGCCAGGCAATGGTCGTCGAGAATGCCTTCGGGCAACTCATCGTCAGGGCCCGGCTTGAACCATTCCTCGTTCGGGTAATGGACGAACTCGCTGTTGGCGATGTCTTCCCCGAAAAACTGATCGTTGTAAAAGAAGTTGCAGTTCAGCCGCTCGATGAACTCGCCCAGAGCCGAACACAGCGCGCTTTCTTTTGTGGCGCCCTTGCCGTTGGTAAAACACATCGGCGAGGCAGCATCGCGGATGTGCAGTGACCACACATGGGGCACGATATTGCGCCAGGACGCGATCTCGATTTTCATCCCCAGATCCTCAAGGATCCGGGTCATGTTGGCGATGGTCTGCTCCAGGGGAAGATCCTTGCCCTCGATATAGGTGCTGGTGCCGCCCTCCGGTTTGGTCATCAGCAAGGCCTGGGCGTCTGCCCCCAGGCTTTCAACCGGTTCAATCTCGAACGTCGGACCGGTTTGCACTACCTTTTTGACCGTACAGCGATCAATGGACCGCAGAATGCCCTGCCTGTCCTTGTCGGAAATGTCTTCGGGCAGCTCGACCTGAATCTTGAAGATCTGGTTGTAGCGGTTTTCTGGGTCCACGATGTTGTTCTGGGACAGGCGGATATTCTCGGTGGGGATATCCCGTGCCAGGCAGTAGACGCGAACAAAGTAAGCCGCACACAGAGCCGAGGATGCCAGAAAATAGTCAAAGGGGCTGGGTGCCGACCCATCGCCCTTGTAGCGGATAGGCTGGTCGGTAACGACGGTGAAATCATCAAACTTGGCTTCAAGTCTGAGGTTGTCGAGAAAATTGACGTTGATTTCCATGACGAAGTATCCGGATTGGAGAATTTGGCGGGCCGCAGCCTTGAATGGCAGCCATTATCCAGTTTTTGAGGCTCTTCGTCTTGGTCAGTCACTCACAATCGGGTGATCTGGCGAGCAGACTGGCCACGAAAACGTAGCTTGGGCGGAGTCTCGGTCTGATTTAGCGGATGCATCGTATCTGTCCCGATCGTCTTGATTAGCCAAAACCATTTCAACCACGTCGTAACCCAGGCAGCCAAAAGATGCGACCAGTTCTGGCAGCACAAGGAAGTCAGAAA
The DNA here is from genome assembly GCF_005298175.1 of Marinobacter panjinensis. NCBI lineage: Bacteria > Pseudomonadati > Pseudomonadota > Gammaproteobacteria > Pseudomonadales > Marinobacteraceae > Marinobacter > Marinobacter panjinensis. The sequence continues at coordinate 119,329 of NZ_SZYH01000001.1, read as the reverse complement.
TTGCGTTCGCCAGACACCCCACCGATCCGGGTAGCGCCCATGCACACAGCACCTCTCCAGAGCCACTGCCAGGATCAAGAACCCGGGTACCCGGTTCCAGATGCAGGGCTGCACCAAGAGTGGCAAGCTTTTCGGGTGAGCAGACCGATAAACGTAATTATGCAAAGCCTCGACCGATTCCCAGAGGGAGTCATATTAACGCCAAAATTTAGCAGCCCGACAGGGGCGTCCGCCTTACGCAGCTTTTTAAATCAGTGCTGGAATCGGCCAGGAGTTCATAGCGGCCCTTATGTGCCATACCGCATTTGATGGGCCCGCAGGATGGGTTCATTGACCGTTAGCGCCCGTTTCAGTCGTGTTTGAAGGGATGGCGCACCGGCCTCCACCTGCAGCAGTGCCGAATGCGCGGCACACAGCGTTGTTGCCGTTCCCCAGTCGGAAAACAGGGTCTGTGCCCATTCCCGGAATTCCCTCGCTGCTCCGGCACGTTTTTCCAGCGCAAGCGGCAGCGTGGGATGCAGACTCACAAGGCCTTTCGCCCCCAGCCCCGGGAGCCAACCGGGCAGCTCTGCGTACCCAAAGGTATCGTCCACGTGGATCGCACCCGATTCGGGATGGAACACCAGCACGGATGAGAAGTGCACGTTTTCGTTGTCGGAAATGAAGTCAACGCCCCGGGGCACTGAAAACTGCAGGTCATCACGGTACTTTTCATGAAGGGCATCGTGCTCGGTGCATTCGGGTTCCCAGGGCAAATGCGGGAACCGGTTACGATGCCGGGCCGTGCCGTAGAGTTTCGCATGGGGGAAAAGCTCGTGCATTCTCTCGACATTAACGGTGTGGAAGGGGTGTACATTGAGAATGGCCTCTACCCTGGAGCCGCCAATAATCGAGTTGATCGTCTCCTGCTGATCAGCTTCGAAAGCGTAGGCATCGAGGAACACAAAGTTGCCGCTGGCAAGCTGTACAAGGGAGGCCTGCGTTCCGATATCAATAAGTCCCCTGAGCTTGAACGACCCGCGAATATTCCAGAATCTGTCGGCCACCTTGATGATGGAATTGTCCATATAAAAACCGTCCTTTTCAGTCCTTCATCTCGTACTGATCCCGCTGCGCATAGGCGTAGTTTTCCCATACATGCTGCTGACGATCATGGTCCACGGCCGGGCGCTGGATCATCCGGCGGGTGATCTGCTGCTGAAGCACCGTCGCACTCGGCTTCTGCGCCAGCTCCAGGGCGTATTTCGAGAAGTCGCGGACGAACACATCAAAAATCTGGTCGACCAATGCATTGTCCAGCCCCTGAATCTGCGCATTCTCCAGGATCAGCTGCCCATAGACCACCAGGGTAAACAGCTCTCCCAGATTGAGCAGGAAATCGAAGTCCTTCTGCTGCTCTTCGTTGGGTTTGGCCGTCATCAGCATCAGCTTGAGCAGCCGGATCTGTTTCTTCAGGCGATTGACGTTGGGCAGATCAAACTGGCCGTAGATCTTCTGATAGTCGTGGAACCGGGTCTTGCCCAGGCCCTTGGTGGCTCCCTGGTGAAAGAGGAAAGCGTCGTTACGGGCTTCCTGCTGGGGTGGCACCTCGTCGAACTCGGCGGAATTGAAGAAGTAATTGGGCATGAATTTGAGAATCAGCGCCATGTTGACGTGAACCGTACCCTCCAGCTTGGGCAGGGCCCGGATGTCCTTGACGGCGGTTTCAAAGTACATGTTTTTCTCGAAGCCCTTGGCGGCAATAACGTCCCAGAGCTCGTTGATCACCTCTTCGCCCTGAGTGGTTACCTTCATCTTTACCATCGGGGTGAACAGCAGATAGCGCCGGTCGTCGGGGCTGGCGACACGCACGTAGTCGATGGCCCGCTCGGCAAACAGTTTCATGGCGGTGAGCCTGGTATAGGCATCTGTGAAAAGCTGTTTGATATGGACAAAATCGGTGACGTAGTGGCCGAACAACCAGCGATGCGAGGCATGGTTGATGGCCTCGTAGTAAGCATGGGTGGCGATGCCGATGGATGCCCAGCCGAGGTTAAACTTGCCGATATTGACAGTGTTGAGCGCCATGTCCCAGGCGTCCTGGCCTGTGGCGAGGATATCCTCCTCCCGAACGGGGTAATCGTTGAGCCGGAACTCAGCGACGTAGTTTTGTGAGCTGACCACGTTCTGCACCAGCTCGTAGTTCTTGTGCTGGGATTCCGCAACGAAGAACACGTACTCGTTGGTGTCCTCCCGCCGGCCGAACACGGAAACCAGTGCCGCCTGATTGCCGTTGCCGATGTAGTATTTGCCGCCATTGGCGCAGAAGCTGCCGTCCTCCTGGGGTGAGAGAATCATGTCAGTGGCGTAGATATCGGCGCCGTGCTCTTTCTCCGAAAGGCCGAAGGCAAAAATGCCACCTTCCTTGAGGAACTTCGCCGCACGCTTTTTCACGGTTTCGTTATCGCTGATCCAGATCGGCCCCAGACCCAGGATTGAAACCTGCCAGGTGTACCAGTAGGCAAGGCCGTAAAAACCGAGAACCTCATTAAGAGCGCAATTGCGATAGGTATCCCAGCGCGCATCCTTTGCGCCGTATTCAGAGGGGGTCAGGAAGGTGGCGAAGAGTTTTTCCTTGGCCTGAAAATCCAGGAAGTCCTGGTACCAGGTGCGGTTATGATCGTCTTCCTTGAGTTGATGCTTGCCGCGCTTTTCGAAGAAATCAATGGTCTTTCTGATCAGCGACCGGGAACGCGGATCCAGGTCGTCGTAGGTTTCTGTCCGGGGATTGAGCGGTATGTGCTTAACCTGGCCAGGTGGCACCTGTTTGAGAGCGCCGTTTCCAAATACCTCCCCGAAGCGCATGTTGTCGGGGAGTATGTCTCCGGCCAGACCGCGGAAATCCTGAATCAGATCGAGCAGCTTCATTACACTCTTCCTTGTCTGGTGCCCCTGACCCAACGATGGGACGACAGGTCAGGCTGTGGCCCAAAGCCACTTAAGAGAGCCCCTATATGTGTTTGCTGTAGGTGCCTGACAGCCAAACCAGAATAGCAAAGCAGGCGTTCTCGCTCATAGGTTTAAGTTGGCCGCTGGCGCGGCCAAAGAAAATGACTATTGCCTATTGAATCCGAGAAGGCTCATATGTGTTAGGCCGGCCCTTGTGCTCGGACCTCCCCCAATTGCTGCTCTCGTTGTTTTTAAAATCAATTGGTTACGGGCCTCGATTTTGCGTGATCGACCAGTCCCGGAACGCATTGCATTCCGGTCCAGCAGGAGCTATAAATCTCTATGAGACTGCCTGAGGTTGTCTCAGGTTGGTCGTGCCCCACTGAGGAGGGCATCCCATGAAAACCGCAATCCCCTGGACTTTGGCTGCCTTGGCAGCATTTGTCCCCACCGCCCCGGCGACCGCAGAAATACTGGCCGTCATGAATTACGAGAGTAAACCCGCGGACCAGCTCAAGAGCCTCAAGTTATCTGGCGAAACAGCTCGACGCGAGGGTCTGGCTATAATCGACGTCGACCCGGAGAGTCCGAACTTCGGAAAGATTCTTTCGGATATTCCGATTGACCCCGAAACAGTCGCGCACCACATTTTCTATGACCGAACGATGAGCAAGGCCTACATCACCGGTCTGCAAAAACCTGCGCTTCAGGTTCTTGATCTCACGAAGAACCCCTACCGCCTCGCCACGATCGAAACGCCACCGTGCAACGTGGCGGAGGACGTCATCCTGGACGAAGCGAACGAGCGCTGGTATCTGACCTGCATGGGCTCCGCCAAGGTGATCGTCGGTGATGTCGAGAGCGACGAAGTGGTCGGCGAGATTGATCTGCCGGGTACCTATCCGCACGGCCTCGCCGTCAACACGGCGATCGATCGCATACTGGTCACCTCGACCATAACGCCGGATCTGACCAGCCCGGATGAGTTCGTCTCGGTGGTACGTGCCTCTGACCTCGAGCCGCTTGGTAAGATCAAGATGACGGATGCCGAGTCGCCGTCCAAGGTCGCGCCCGTCGAGGTGTTCTTCGTGCCCGGTGCCGAGCCTGCGACAGCGATCGTGACCAACATGTTCGGGCATACGCTCGAAGCGCTGGTCTGGAATACGGACTCGCAGGAGTTCGGTCGCGAGACGATCTTCAACTTCGCCGAGCATGGCGCCAGTGTGCCGCTTGAGATTTACTTCAACGACGACAAGAACCCCGACCGCATGTACGTGACGACGGCGATGAAGCCTGGGCACCTGCATATCTTCGACATCTCGGAAGGCCCAACGAAGCCGAAGCTATTGAAGCAGGTCGCGACGGCCGACGGTGCACACCACGTCGGATTCACGCCGGACTTCCGGTACGGATTCGTCCAGAACTCGTTCATCAACCTGCCGGACATGAGTGACGGTTCGGTCTCGGTGGTGGATCTTGAGAGCGGTGAGGTGATCGCCTCGATGGACACCCTCAAGAATGCCGGGTTCAACCCGAACTCGCTCACGCTCTTGCCGGAGTGGAACCACCTGGCCGGACATTAAACGCATGCGGCGGCGCCGGATCAACAGCCCGCTCGCCTACCTCGGGGTTCGGCCTGAGTGACGCGCTGGCAGGGTGTTTTCGCGACGACGGTTCTGGCGACGTCGCAGGTCCAGGCTCATGGCTTCGGCGCCCGTTACGACCTGCCGTTGCCGCTCAGTCTTTACCTCACCGCAGCGGGGATGGCGGTGGCGGCGTCGTTTGTCGGTACACTGCTGCTCCTCCGCACCGGGCAGGCGCGCCCTCTGCATGTGGACATACCGCTGCCCGCCAAAGCTGGTCACGCGTTTTCTACGGTGCTGGGCTTTGTCGGCCTGATTGTACTGGCAGTTCTGCTCGGCTCTGCGTTCTTCGGACCGCAGGAGGCCATGCGCAATTTCACGACCATCTGGGTCTGGGTGATCTGTTGGGTAGGTTTCGTGCTGTTCTCGGCCCTGGTGGTCTGCCTTTGGCCGCAGATCGACCCATTCCGCAGACTGGCGGCATTTTCGGCGTACGCGACCGGTCGGCCATGGCATGGCAGTGCGACCAACCTGCCGTCGGCTGCCGGCCTGATGGCGCCGGCAGGACTTCTGGCCATCGCCTGGATTGAGCTGACATCGGACTGGTCGGAAGATCCGCAAACAGTGGGCCTGCTGCTGACCGCCTATCTCCTGGTCGCTCTCTTCGGCGGGCTCGCCTACGGAGAACAGTGGTTCCGTGTCGCAGACCCCTTGAGCCGTATATTCGCGGTGCTCGGTCGGGTTGCACCGCTCTCGGTGACCAGCGCCACCGCCCTGCGCGTGCGCCCGCCGGGCGAGGGCCTGCTCACCAAGGCAGAGCCCATCCGCGGTGAAGTGGCTCTGGTCATAGGGCTCATCGGGATTGTGCTCTTCGATGGTTTGTCCGAGACCTCGGTCTGGACCGCAGTTCTGGATTTCGTGAGCAACTCACCGTCCCTGCGCTCGCCGCTGCTATGGCTGCGTGATCAGGGGGCGGATTTGATTCAGGTGGTTCGCACTATTGGCCTCTTGACCACCATTGCCGGCTTCTACGGCGCCTACTGGCTGTTGGTGATTCTGATGAGGGCACTGGTCGGCGGTAGGTTCCAGGTTGGTCAACTCGCGCGCGCCTTCGCCGGTACGCTCCTGCCTATCGCAGTCGCCTACCACCTCTCGCACTATGTCTCGTACCTACTGATCGCCGGCCAGCTGATCTTCCCCGCGGCGTCCGATCCGTTTGGCCTGGGGTGGGACTTGTTCGGTACGCGAAACTGGTCCATCGACATCAGCGTCATCGGGGCCAGGCACATCTGGTGGATCGCCTTGACGGCGCTGATCGCGGGGCATGCGCTTTCGGTTCTGGTTGCGCACCGGCGCGCACTACAGCTCTTCAAAGACGCCCGGCGCGCGGCGCTTTCGCAGATCCCGATGACCCTTGCCATGGTCGGGCTGACGGTGCTGAGCCTGTGGATCCTCTCACAGCCAATCACCACGTGATCAGAACATCAGCTTGATTCCGGAGCCCGCCGAGGCTTAACTGAAAGTGTCCCGGCTTTTTTTCTGCGAGGGGCTGTACGTTCAGTTTCCGGACTGTCGAACGCGGGTTACAGGGGCTTTGAAAAGGAGTGGTGTAGTACTGGTTACTTGAATCCCGGAAAGGAGGCAAGTTATGGAAATGCCCACGTTCGACGCGCTCAAGGATCTGGCCCAGCGCGATCCAGAAGGCTTTGAGAGATTACGCGCGGCAGCGATTGAAGACTGCATTCGCCGCAGTTCGGAGTGCAATCAACGGCGGCTTCGGGGCCTACAGTTTGTGATTGATGCCCGCCGCCGGACGGCCGGCAGCCCCATGAAGGCCTTGTTGGATATTCAAGCGATGATGTACGACTCGTTACTCGGCCTGCAACAGGCCCTGCTGGTTCAGCAGCGCCCGTGTGCACCAACGACGCCGACAAGCGCGCGAGTCCTGCGCTTTCGATCGCACCGGTCATCCGTGGATTAATGGCTCTAAGCTGAGACAACCGCGAGGCCAGTTCTGAACCCTGACACCAGGCGCGTCGTAGAAGTGGACAAAGGCTCGGACGTTCCTGAGCACCGCCATTGGCAAAACGCCAGCATAAACGGCGCTCTGAAAAGGGCGTCCGGTGTAGGCCCATCGGGCCGGAACGAATTTGATGCTTTTGTTAAATCTTCATTCCATTTGATCGCGAAGGTACAAGGAGGCATGGATACACCAACTCCCCATATCCGGCTTTGAGTTCTAAACGAATAGCTGTCCAAGGATATCCAGAAGATGATAGGCGGCATACTCTGGCTTTGCTTCCCCGAAATCCCTTTTCAACGCAGCCTTCATCCTTTGATCCGCTCATGAAAAGACTATTTAAAGACTTTAATAGACGATTCAAAATCCCCGTGTCGGTGGTTCGATTCCGCCTCCGGGCACCATTTTTCAATAGGTTGCGAAATGCTGCCGTAACCCTTGAAACTTACGACGATACTGCGCGGGCGTCATCCCCACCCGTTGCACAAATTTCCGACCGAAGAAACCTGCATCCTGATAACCCACGGATTCGGCTACCGCCTCTACCGGCACATCCGACGTTTCCAATATCTGCTTTGCTTCCTCCAGCCTCAGCGTCAGCACATACTCGATGGGAGTCATTCCGGTTGCCTGTTTAAAGCGTCGTTTGAAGGAACGTTCGCTGAGTTTGCTTATTTTCATCATTGATGCCACCGGTGAAGGTTGATCATAGTTTTGTGCTACCCATGCTTGGCATTTGGCAATCACCGCGTCTTCAGCCTGGCGGGTACAGGAAAGCACGGCGTAGGGCTGTTGTCCCACTTCATGCCAATCGATCAGATGCACCTTGCCCACGCGAATGGCTTCTTGCAGCGAACAGAATCGGGCGATGAGATAGAGTCCAAGGTCCATCCAGGAAGACCCTCCGCCCGCCATGATCAGGCGCTGCCCCTCACCGGCGGTGACCAGCGCACGGTTGGGGTGAAGCCTGATATGCGGATAGTTATCACGCACAAAGTCACTAAAGCCCCAATGGGTGGTGGCATCCTGATGGTCCAAAAGCCCGGCTTCGGCCATTAACAGCGAACCGGTGCAGGCTGCTGCAATGGTGCCGCCCTTTTCCCAATAGCGCTTTAACCACTCAATCTCCAGGCTGAGGCTATGGGCAAAGTTTTTATCCGGGGCAACCGCTATCTCCAACAGGCATATCACATCGGGGTGATAATCATCGCTTAACCGCCGGTGCGGCTTAATCCAGCCGCCATTGGCGACCGCCATGGCCTCTCCCGTCGCAGAGACAATACTTGGATTGATTAACGTGGTGCCCGGTTTTCCTTGTGTGATCAGCATCCAGTCTTTACCGGCGGAGCACAGGAGGTCGTTCATGCCATAGGCTGCGGAGGCGGCTGTTTCCCGAATAACCAGGATAGCCATCTCCCAGGGTGGTTTAGATTCTGTTCGTACCATGGTGGCCCCCTTCAATCCTTTTGCCTGCTTACCTGTTTCGGCGGTTTGGCAGGTTTGACTGGGTTTTGTTTTTTTTGACTGAAGGTTCCCCAAAGCATTCGCAATAACATAGCCCTTGTCAACCCAACATAAGGAGCTAAACATGAGTGCCATTGAACCCGTCCTCACCGAGGCACAAGAAGATTCAGTCGAACTCTTCGCAGAGCAACTGGTCACCATGCTGAATCATGGCGCAATCGTGGCCATGATTTCCCTGGGTCACAAACTGAAACTTTTCGATCACCTCGCTGAACGGTCTCCCGCGAGCAGTGAAAAGCTCGCCGAAGAGGCAGGCCTCAACGAGCGTTATGTGCGGGAGTGGTTGGCAACGATGACCACGGGCAAAATCATCCACTATGATCCGGATTCCCGCAGTTACTCTCTGCCTCCGGCACATGCGGCCTGTCTGACGCGCGCGGCGGTGCCCAACAATATCGCGGTGAATGCCCAGTTCGTGCCCCTGATTGCCAAGATGGAAGATGCCCTGATCCAATGTTTCAAAAACGGCGGGGGCCTGCCCTACCAGGCTTATCCCTGCTTTCATCAGGTGATGAGCGAAGACAGTGCCCAAACGGTGGTATCCGCATTGCGCGATCACATACTACCGTTGATCCCGGGATTAAACGCACGATTGGAGCAAGGCATTGATGTACTGGATGCCGGATGCGGAGCGGGGCTGGCCTTGCTATCCCTCGCCCGGGCCTATCCCCGGAGTCGTTTTGTCGGTTATGACCTGTGCCCTGAAGCTTTTGCGCAAACGGCCCGGGAGGCCGCTTGTACAGGTCTGACGAACCTTACTTTCGAAGCGCGGGATTTACGGAATTTTTCTGAACCTGAGCGATTTGACCTGATCACCAGCTTTGATGCCGTGCATGATCAGGCGGATCCCCAGGCACTGCTTTCCGGTATTGCCAAATCACTGAAACCGGGCGGCACTTACCTCATGCAGGATATCAGCGGTTCCAGTTATTTGGAAAATAACCTGGAGCATCCTTTGGGCCCGCTGCTGTACAGCATCTCCTGTGTCCATTGCACACCGGTCTCACTGGCCCAGGGCGGGCCGGGCCTGGGCACCATGTGGGGTGAAGAGCTGGCGACCGACATGCTGCAAAAAGCCGGTTTCGAAAGTATTGCGTGCCATCGTCTCGACCATGATCCGTTTAACGTTTACTTCGTTGCGCAGCCCGGCGACCAATAGCCGGGCACAACCCAGGAGAATCAGATTCCCATGAACACGTTAATCATTCTTCCTTATGCGCTGTTGTCTTATGCAATTGGCATGGGCGCTCTCTGCTACCTGATGCTGTTCCTGCAAAACCTGTGGTTACCAAAGACCATCGATTCAGGCAGCTCCGCCGACTTGGCTTTTGGCCTGACGGTCAATCTGACCATGCTCGTGATCTATCTGACAGTACACTCTGTCATGGCCCGGCCATGGTTCAAGGCCTGGTGGACACGCATCGTGCCGCCAGCGCTGGAGAGAAGTACCTATATCCTGATTTCCGGCACCACCCTGTTTTTGCTGATCGCCCTTTGGCAACCGCTGACCGGAACGATCTGGCGGGTTGATCACAACGTTTCAGCTGCGTTGATCTATGGCTTGTACGCGATCGGCTGGGGGTTGATGGTCAGTGCCACCTTTCACATCGATCACTTTTCCTTTTTCGGCTTGCGCCAGGCCTGGACCTGGGCACTGAAAAAGGCGCCTCGGCCGACCGTTTTCACGGCCCGTTACCTTTACGGCGTGACCCGGCACCCCATCAGTCTGGGCTGGTTAATCGTGTTCTGGGCGACACCACAAATGTCGGTGGGGCACGTGCTGATGGCACTGGTCTGCTCCTCCTACATCTTCATTGTAACGCCCATTGAAGAAGCGGACTTAATCCGAGAGTTGGGCGAGACCTACCGCGAATACCGCAAACAGGTGCCAGCTTTTCTGCCTTTTCGCCGCTGACTTTTAACCCTAACGCCAAACAATATCCGGGAGGCAAAAAATGAAACCATCTACGTTTAAACGCAAGATCAACTGGTATCCGCCCTACCTGGGTACGGGCATCCGAGTGATTCGGGTGGCGTCAGACTTCCGTACGATCGACGTGGAAATGAGATTGCGCTGGTACAACCGAAACACCATCGGTACCCACTTCGGCGGCAATCTGTCGACCATGATTGATCCTTTCTACATGTTGATTCTGATGAACATTCTGGGACGCGACTATGTCGTCTGGGATCAAAGCGTCACTATCGATTTTCTCAAACCAGGAAGGGGACGCGTCAAAGCTCATTTCCACATTCCCCAGTCACGGGTGGATGAGATTACCGCGGCCACTACTGATGGCAGCAAGTATCGTCCCACTTTTGAGGTAAATATCATTGATGAAGATAACGAGATAGTCGCCCGGGCAAAGAAAACCCTTTATATCAGACGAAAGCAGCGTGATCCCCAGCAGCAAAATACGCTCAAAGAGGAGGCACTGTCATGAGAAATAGTCATGCAAACAGCGTCCCGGACCGTGACATTATTATCGTCGGTGCAGGCACCTCCGGGTTATCGCTGGCCTTCCACCTTAAACAACAAAGTGTTCAACCGACCATTCTGGAGGCCAGTCAGGAAGCCGGGAGCGCCTGGCGTGCCCGGCACCCCCAGCTTCGTCTGAATACCCATAGATGGTTGTCTGCATTGCCCGGTAAGCCTCTCTCCAGAAAGCTCGGCACTTTCGTCGCCCGGGATGATTACCTTGACTATCTGAACCAATATGCCGATTGGTTAAGTCAGCATCATGGTGTCGAAATCCAATACGGCGTGATGGTCAGGCATATCGAAAAACAGGACGGTATCTGGCGGATTCACACCAACCGAGAGCCGGTGACCACGAGGCGGCTTGTCCTGGCCACCGGACCGGAACGGATTCCTTACACGCCTTGCTGGCCCGGAAGAAAAACGTGCCAAATCGAACAGCGACATGCAGCCGATTTTGGTGATGTCGGAGGCTATCGCGACAAGCGTGTCCTGATCGTCGGCGGGGCCAACTCCGGTATTGATATCGCCAATTCCCTGGTGCGTGCCGGTGAGTGTGAATCATTGGCGATTTCCATGCGCCAGGGTACCCATCTGTTGCCAACCCGATTGCTCGGTATACCGTCCCAGGTGACCGCACCGGCTCTGACCCTGTTACCCCTGAGACTACAAGACAAAGTCGGTGCACTGTTGTCGAGATTATGTTTTGGAGACCTGGAAAAATGGGGCATCCGTACGCCCCCAACGGGCATCTGCACCCGCCTTGTGAAGGAGGGTACGGCTCCTGGCTTTGATGACGGATTCGTGGCCGCCGTGAAGACGGGAAGGATGCAAGTCTACCCCGATATCAAATGTTTCAATACGCACTCTGTCACTTTTGTGGACGGTTCGATGCTGGAGTGTGACGTGGTGATTTTCGCTACCGGCTATCGCACTGGCTTGTCTGATTTGACGGGAGATCAAGATGTAACGCCCTTTATAAACCAGGACAATTTAAACGCCCAGGAGTCCGTTACCAACCAGCCTGGCTTCTGGATCTTTGGCATGCAGCCCAGGCTGGAGGGCAACATCTACGCGAGAACCAAAGAGGCGCGTCGGCTCGCACCCGAAATTGCCGGAATCGAACCCAATGGAGACCTGCCATGAAGTTGAAAATGTATCAGGTGGATGCGTTTGCAAACCACAGATTTGAGGGCAACCCGGCCGCCGTTTGTCTGCTGGATCATTGGCTTCCAGAGGAGGTCATGCAGTCTATCGCCCAGGAAAACAACCTGTCTGAGACTGCCTTTATCGTCAACAACGGTTCCGGCTTTGATATACGCTGGTTTACCCCCGTCCATGAAGTGGATCTTTGCGGTCATGCCACGCTGGCAGCGGCGAAAGTCCTCCTTCAACAGGGCCCTTCGGCAATGATGAGCTTTGAATCGAGAAGCGGCACGCTGACGGTCGCTCAACGGGACCAATGGTTGGAGATGGACTTTCCCGCACAAATGCCAGCAGCTTGCAGTACGCCTCGGACAATTTCTGAAGCGTTTGGCGAGACACCGAAACAATGCCTGAAAGGCGAAGACTATATCGTGGAGTTCGAAAGCGCAGAGACGGTTCTTAAGGTCAGGCCCTCGCTTGAGAAACTCAAGCAACTTGACCTGCGGGGAGTAGCGATTACCGCGCGATCCAATGAGTACGACTTTGTAACCCGATTCTTTGCGCCCAAATACGGCCTCAACGAGGATCCCGTTACCGGCTCGGCCTTCACTCAACTCGCCCCGTACTGGGCTGGGGTACTCAACAAGAGCGCCCTGCGTGCCAGGCAGGTTTCCCAACGCGGGGGCGACGTGTGCTGCGAAGTGACGGGGAATCGGGTGAAGATCGCGGGTAAAGCAGTCGTTTATCTAAAGGGAACTATAGAGATTTGACCCTCTCAGCTACCTGGAGATTTTGAAAATGGCCACGCAACAGGAACATTATGAACAGCTTTTGGCAGACATCTATTGCTGGATGATGGGCGGTTTCGCGTCCGGACTCGCAAAGAACGTCCACTTCTTCGAGCAACATGCAATAACCCCGGGCGGATCGGGGCTGGCTATCAATCTTGGCGCGGGCTGTGGATTTCAGTCCATTCCCCTGGCCCGGCTCGGCTTCTGCGTAACGGCAATCGATACCAGCGAGGACTTGCTTCGGGAACTGCAAAACAATGCCGCTGGCCTGGACATTCAGACTGTCCGGGATGACCTGATAAATTTTGATCACTATACCACCGGCAGAGTGGAACTCATCACATGTATGACGGATACGCTATTGCACTTAGAGTCTAAAGACAAGGTTCGCAGGCTCTTTGAAAAAGTCGCGACCTCACTTGAAACGGCTGGCAAATGTATACTCACTTTTCGTGACCTGTCAGCGGAGGTCTTTGGGACAGATCGGTTTATTCCGGTTCAAAGCGATGACTCCAGGATCTTTACCTGCTTTTTGGAGTTCGAGCCAGAGACAGTAAAAATAAATGATATTGTGTACCGAAAGGAAGAGGGTAAATGGCTGCTGAGCAAAAGTGATTACCGGAAACTTCGATTATCCAGGGAATGGGTAGAGCATCAGCTGGTTGAAGCGGGTTTATCGAATGTCGAGACAAAGGTGGATGGGGGGCTGGTGACGATTATTGCGACCAAATAACTCCGGCCAATAACCGATTAAACAGACTCTCGTCAATGGAGGTCGCCAAAAAGCGGCATGCGCATCTTTCTGACTGCCTTGTTAACTGTGGTCATCCAAAACCATTGGATTAAATAAAACACCGTTTTTTTCCACGACTCCGGTCGTTTTTTTAAAACCAAAAGACTCGTAAACCGGGACCGCATTATTAGAGGAATTGACGGTAAACCTACCCGGATTCCCCTTTGACAAACACTTAGCCTTGGCGACCTCCCATAGCTTTCGAGCAAGCCCACAACCTTGATAACTTTCTGATACAAACAGATGATAAAGGTGGCTGTTTTCTCGAATGCCTACGACACCAATAACTTCGCCATTATCTTCCGCTATATGATATTCGAAGCCCTGCCCCATGAACTCGAGAATCTTTTCAGCACTATTCGAACCTAAGAACTGATCTTTTCCCGCATCCGTAAATTCATGCACGATGAATTTTTTAGCGAGCGTGGCAATAAGCTGAGCGATAGCATTCACATCACTTGGCGTAGCTTCTCTGATTTCCAACTATACCCCTCGATTTCGCCCTCAGAAAAATTTACATGCCCATCTCTGGAGTCCATCAAATAAATCTGTCCCGGTTTTCCCGGCAGCGATTGAAGACTGCATTCGCCGCAGTTCGGAGTGCAATCAACGGCGGCTACGGGGCCTACAGTTTGTGATTGATGCCCGCCGCCGGACGGCCGGCAGCCCCATGAAGGCCTTGTTGGATATTCAAGCGATGATGTACGACTCGTTACTCGGCCTGCAACAGGCCCTGCTGGTTCAGCAGCGCCCGTGTGCACCAACGACGCCGACAAGCGCGCGAGTCCTGCGCTTTCGATCGCACCGGTCATCCGTGGATTAATGGTTCTAAGCTGAGATAACCCCGAGGCCAGTTCTGAACCCTGACAACAGGCGCGTCGTAGAAGTGGACAAAGGCTCGGACGTTCCTGAGCACTGCCATTGGCAAGTGATGGTTTTCCAGGAACTCTTTCATCTGACATTCTCGAATCGTCATTCTCCGAGTTCGAGGGGTAAGCTGCGATCTGCCGACCACTCGATGAGCCCCCCATCGTAAACGGCCACGTTCGGATGTCCCAGCAAGTGGAGGATAAACGCATCGCTCGAGGAGGCAATGCCACCGCCACAGTAGGTAATAACCCGCTCGGCCTCCAACATTGGGCGAAACAGCTCGCGCAGCTCTTCGGTCGGGCGATAACGCATCGTCTTCCGGTCGAGGATTTCCCATGCCGTCACGTTTTTTGCGCCTGGAATATGCCCTCTTCCCCCATATTCTTTACGTTCACCACGATGCTGGCGGCGGCCCAGCGCATTCACGATGCACGTTGTCGAGTCCTCAATTGCGGTCAACACCTCCTCTTTGCCAACGATGAGCTCCGGCCGGACATGCGGGGTGAACGTGGTAGCCGGGTACGCGCAGGGTTTCGAGGAGACCGGACGGTCTTCAAGCCGCCAGGCCTTCCACCCACCGTTAAGAACCGCCGCGTCGTCGAAGCCAAATGTGCGGAGCATCCACCACAATCGCGCGGCCCACATGTTCTCCCGCTCATCGTAAATCACGACACGTGTGCCGTTCCCGATGCCAAGTCGGCCCATGTGGTCGGCGAAGCGTTCCGCGGTTGGCATCGTAAACGTGTAGGAAGGCCGCTGGGGATCCGATATTTTCAGGAGATCTGCAAATGTTGCTCCCGGGATGTGGCGCCGCTTAAACCCACGCCTACCGCTCCTGATATGCGGGAATGGCCAGAGCTTGACTTGCACCGTTGCATCCACGATGCGTAGGTCAGGGTCGTCTAAGTGTTTCTCCAGCCACTCTGGTTCGACGAGCGGGTGAAGTGAGCCCGTCTCAGGCACATGCATATTGATTTCACTCATGGCAACCTCCCTGTGGTTCCACGACCGTGTCTAAATGCCGCCTAACGCCGCAATCACGCGTTCGTCGCGTGCATTGCCTTGTTGTCTGATTTCAATGTCCCGGTTCCCATTCCGAGAACGCTACGATTTGAGGGCCGTACTCCAGCCAGGGCACTTCATGCGAACTCCAGATATGACGTTCGGGCTTGGCGAGAGGGTTCTCATCTAGACTAGCGACTCGCAATACGACCCGAGGACTTCCCTCCTTCTCCGCAACCAGTTGGGAACCGCAGTTTGAGCAAAAGTAGCGCAGCTTGCCTGGTGAAGATTCGAAGCTGCTTAACAACTCTTTCCCTTTAGTCCACCGAAACTGCTCGCGGAGCACTCCTGCCCCGGTATTGAAGGCCGCCGAATGAGCTTTTTGGCATGTTCTGCAAGAGCAGTGCTGAATCGGTGTATCCAGCCGATCCACCTCGTACCTGACTTCGCCACACAGGCAACTTCCTTTCATTCCTCACTCTCCGAAGTGCCGAACAGATAACGCCGAAGCGCAGCGGCGCATTTGATTGTTAGGGCTTAGATATCTTTCCATTGAGAAATTCACTAACGAAACCGCGTTTCTTTGCACTTCATTTTTCTTGACCACAGAGAAGCCGCGGTGCTCGAAGAACGGCTTAGCAATGAGTGAAGCCTCAACGTATAAGCGTTTGAGATTTCTGGCCCTTGCCTCCGCAAGTAAATGCTCATACAAGGCAGATGCGACACCTCTTCCCTGAAAATTCGGATGGGTATAAGTACAGTCGATATGACCATTAGCATCCAGTTCGATAAAACCAGCTACACAATTTTCAATTAAAGCTATGAACGGTTTTTTCGCCTTCAGTCGCTCAGACCAGTTCTCATAATCCACAGGAGTAGGAGCCCAAGCTTCTTTTTGCTCTGACGTATACAACGAAGGATCAATTGCATGAATAGATTGATGAAACAATTCAGCAACTTCCCTAGCTTTGTCTGCAGAATAAGTTTGTATATCCATAGTAGCCCTAACGCCGCGTTCACCGGCTTGTCCGGTGCAACTCTTTGTTAGCATGGCCTTCCATTTAATGCGTGATTAATTATATAAGTTTTTCTGATCTGCTGAGGGACACCCACCCCATCCAACCTCAAACAAGGAAACCCATCACGGTCGATAGCACCGGCCTATGTATTTTATGGTTTTAATAGTCGACTATTGTGCGCGTCCTATTAGTCCCTACGACTTGTCCTGATAACCCGTCCTGATAACTCCTGAATGCGCTCTGTCCCCGTGATTCGTTCTACGGTACGCGCCTCAACGGATTTGCCCCCGGATCTCTCCGGGAGGATTGGCCAACGTGTGCACGTTGACGTAAGCATTTCCCAGGCGCATCGCTGTCAGCACGTCGCCGATACTCCCCCAGCCACAGGCGTTACCGGAGCCGGGTTCAGAAACATTCCCACTGGCCAGCGTGCCATCGGGGCTCACCGGTCCGCCGCTGAACAGAGTGACGCCTACAGGGCCATTGACACCCTCGGGCGCGCAGTGGATGTGCGCGGCGACGACGCCCTCGATATTCGCCACGATGAGCCGGAACGACAAGTGATTCGCTGTCCGGTTCATTTCAAAAGTGGCCTGACCCTGCGCCCGCGTTTCCGTCGCCGGTACCTCTTCGCTGCCGGAGAGGTGGGTGCGGAACCGGTTGGGAGCTTTTCCCTGACCGTTGACCATGCGTAGGACGACTCCGGTATCGCCGAACGGCGTCCCGGTTTCATTGGCCAGCACGTATAGCTCGCCGAATGCATCCTGGCCAAAGCCCAGCAGTACGAGCCCCAGGCTGTCTCGGTCCCGCAGGTCCAGCTCGAAGATGCGATCGTTCTTTCCAAGGTAGAACAGCCGGCCACTGTCAATGTATGGCTGTAAGTAGTCGCCAAAAACGTAGCGCCCCATCAGGTTCGGGATTAACGACCCCCGGTAGACAAAGCCGCCAATTACCGCGATACCCTCGTCGTGATCGTACACGGCCACGGGCTCGACCAGACCCGCCGGCGCGTTGCCGGGCCCGCAGTTGAATACAAACCCCGGCTCGGTGCCGTTGGGATGGAAACAGAAGGACCCCTCCTTGATGGGCCAACCGTAGTTGCCACCAGGAACACCGACATCAACCTCCTCGATGTCATTCTGACCCACGTCAGCGATCATCATCTCGCCGGTGTAGGCATCGAAGGAGAAACGGAAAGGGTTACGGAACCCGTAAGCGAAAATCTCGTCGACCGCGTCGGCGTCGCCGACGAAGGGGTTATCCACCGGCACGCCATACTGGCCGTTGGCGGCGTTGCTGCCCTGGGGATCAATACGCAGGATGGTACCCAGCACGTTGCCCGGATCCTGGCCATTGCCGCCGGGTACGTGGCCGACCCCCTGATCGTCAGCCGCGCCGCCGTCGCCGAGCGAAATGTAGAGCATGCCATAGGGTCCGAACGCGAGCGTACCGCCATTGTGGTTGAACTGTGGCTCGTCGATCCGTAGCAGTTCCCGACGGGAGGTGGGATCAACAACGGCGCCGCGCTCGCACGACGGCGCTGGAACCCGCCATTCGTTAATGACGCTTTGGTGGTTCGCATCGACCCCAACCGGCATGGTCGAGAAGTCCGCGGGGCCGGCGACCGGCTCCGATGTGTAGGTATAGAGCAGGCCATTGTTGGCGAAGTCGGGGTGGAACGTGAAGCCCAGCAGGCCCCGTTCATCGAATGTACCCGGCCCGCCGACGCCGAGTGATACCAGTCGGTCGCTGACGTCAAGAAGCACGCTCCTGTCGCCGGTGTCGATGTTGACAGCCCAGAGGATACCGTCCTGGTCTGACACCACCAGCCGGTCCTGGAGATTGGTACAGCCGGGCACGTCGCTACCCCAGTTCGGGGCCGTCATGCCATCGGCTGACGTTTCCAGAACGATCCGCACGTGGCCCGAATCTATCGGCTCGGGGATCGGATCGTCCAGCGCTTCTTGGGCGCCGGCCACCGTCGACAGAGCCAACGTCCCGGCCAGCAATGACATGGAGAAATTCGCGTTGTATCGGCGAAGCACGTCTCGCATAAGATTCCCTCCTCACCGCGGGGCACAGACAGGACCCGTCGGCTATGGCCTGTTCTTGGCCACTGCAATCGCCCGCTAACTCCTACATGCCGCGCCTTCCCATCAACTGCACGGGCACCCCCTCGGCTCTTGGAAAACAGTCGTGCAATGACCCCCTAAAAACAGACTTAAAGGCAATTCTATTTTAGCACGCACCTCGGTAGCTTTCGACCCCGTGATCCACGGCCGAGTCCGAATTCCAGGGTCAGCTATGATCACGCCAATATGGATATATATGGACGCCCTGGCCTTGTAACATGGACATGGACCATAAAAACCATGTCAAACCACTACCACATCATCCTTCATATCAAGGCCGAGCAAGCCAAGTCTTGGAGCATGGACGAAGTCACCGACCGTTGGCATACCCTATTCAAAGGTACTGTTCTGACTCATCGATACCTCGCCAACACCCGAAGACGATGGGCACCCCGCTCAAAAACCTCAATTGTGAGGCTTCTAGCTTTCCCAGTTGCTCGCCGGAATCCGCTTCACATGGATATGGCTCAGCAGGCGGATGGTGGGGCGGATCAGGAATTGGAAACTGCCGATGATGAACATCCAGATGGCCGGTCTTTCGTAATCGGGGAACAGAAACAGGACACTGCCCAATAGAAACCAGATGGCAATGAAGAAATCGTTGGTGATGCTGATCATTTCGTAACGGCGGCGGATGATCAGTTCTTCATGGCCCAGTTTGAGCGTGAGGGGGTTATCGGTGCGATTCTCAACCATGGCCTCGCCTCGCTTGAGTGGGCTGTGGCGGAAGGCGCCTTCCGCCACGAGGAAGTCATTGCATCTCGTTATAGGCGGCATCGGTCTTTGCCGCCATGATGAAATCGTTCTTGTGCAGCCCGCCTATGGCGTGGGTCCACCAGTTTACGGTCACTTTCCCATACTCTAGAAGAATGGCGGGGTGATGGTCCTCTGACTCGGCCAGGTCGCCCACTTTGTTGGTGAAGGCCTGAGCCTGCGCAAAGTTTTTGAGCTTGAAGACCTTGTGCAACTGCTCTTCGCCATCGACTTCGACAATTTCCCAGTCGGGCACTTCCTTCTGAAGGGTCAGCTTCTCACTTTCCGATACCGTTGGAGCACCTGCGCGGCAGGCTTCACAGCTATGCTGGGTTAGTTCGCTCATCCGTCACCTCCAAACCTATCCATTTACAGTTACTGTGGGCTTCATGTTCGCAGTTATCAACCAGCGTTCCGCCTGGCGTGCAAGGAAAACAGGCGCGCGGGGTGTCAGCCGGCCAGCATCCGGGCGGTTTCCGGTACCCCGGCCCGGCGCAACCCTTCCAGGTAGCAATCGATCTGGGCCTGCTCCCTCAGATAAAACAGCTTTTCCCGGGCGAAGGCCACAGAAAACCCGGGCTGCTCGCAGAGCAGGTGCGCCGTCGCGTCCCGGGCCGCAGCTATCCGGTTGAGATACGCCAGGGCCACGGCACGGTGGGCGCAGGTCCAGTACTGGCAGTTGGGGATTGTCGCGGCCCGGTCCGTCCACTCCAGGGCCGTTTCGAAATCGCCCTGAAAAATCATGGCAAGGGCGCCGTAGGTTAAAAATGCCCACATCTGGGGGTCGTTGGGGCTCAGGGCGATGGACTTCCGGAAGTTCTTGAGCGCTTCGTCATACCGGGCCTCATATGCCAGCGAGTCACCGAGGCCGCAAAACGCGGCCGCGAAGGTCGGGTTCAGTTCGATGGCAACGCGGTTTTCGCGAATGGCGTTCCGGTACTCACGCCTTGCCAACAACACCCGCGCTTTCAGGGCATGGAAGGTGGCGTTGTTGGGCATCAACATCAGTGCCTTGTCGCAGGCGCTCAGGGCCTCATCCAGCAGGGCCTGCGTGGGCTGCGTATCCCAGTAGACCATGCCCAGAATCACCGCATAGGCCCACCAGGCAAACGCCTCTCCGAAGAAGGGATCCAGCGTCTGACTCTGTCGCAGCAGGCGCTGGGCCTCTCGATTGTCCGGCCCGGTAAACTGGTAGAAATGGTGAACCCCGAGGTGGTAACAATCCCAGGCCTGAAGGTTGGCCGGTCGGTTATGAACTACCTTATTGCGCTCGGCGTAACCGATCTCGGGCTCAAGGCGGGCGGCGATGGTCTCGGTAATGTCGTCCTGCAGCTCGAAGATATCGGCAATCTGGCGGTTGTAGCGGTCTGCCCACTGGGTATGCCCGCTGTGGCAGTCGGTCAGGTGAACATTTACCCGCACCCGGTCGCCGGCCCGCTGCACGCTGCCCTCCACCACGTAATCCACGCCCAGGGTCTGCCCCAGTATCTGCACGTTGATGGCCTGTCCTTTGAAGCCAAAGGTGGTGTTGCGGGCGACCACATCCAGCCAGCGGTGTTTGGACAGGTTGGAAATGATGTCGGTGGTGATGCCGTCGGAGAAGTATTCCTGGCCTGGGTCGTTGGTCAGGTTGGTGAACGGCAGCACCGCCACCGCGGGCTTGGCGCTGTGCCCAATGGACTGAGGGGCCGGTTCCGGCTCCGCCTCGGGCGTTTGCGGGGCTAATGGCGCGACGCTTGCCGGGGTGTCGTCGGTGGCGTCCAGTTCCTGAACCGGAGCTATAAAGCGGAAGCCCTTCTTGTGCACGGTGCGGATGTAGCGCTGGGTGCGGCCATCATCCTCCAGCAGCTTGCGGGCAATCTTGATGCGGCTGCTGAGCGCCGAATCGGAGACAATCCGGCCTCGCCATACACGCTCATTGATTTCTTCTTTGGTGAGCATGCGATGGCGGTTCTGTACCAGCATGACAAGCAACTCAATCACCTGCGGTTCAGTTGCCAGGGCAACCCCGCCACGGGATAGCTCGAAACGGTCGGTATCGAGTTCAAAGTCGTCAAATTGGTAACGCATAAGCCAAGCCGGAAAAGCCTGTGCATGTCTTTACAAGGTTATTGCAATCTCCAGAGTTTCTCCAGATTTAAATCGCCTCCCCGCCAAGCTTCGCCTGCCTCCGAGGCCTACGATAGATCCTGTTGCATCAGCAACCACACACCGACCAACAGGAGATGCCACCATGAATACCCAACAAGCCAATGCCCCGAAATATCTGGTTAATTGCCAGGACGGCGCCAACAACCTTGAGCGCGCCACCATTGCCGCCATCCTTGCGACCACGGCGTCCAAAACCAATGAGACCGCCCTGTTCATTACCGCCGATGCCACGAATCTGTTCGTGAAAGGCGCGATGGAGGGCCTGGCAGCCGACGGCCATGAACCCCTGGAGAACCTGATCAGCCAGTACCAGGCCAACGGCGGCAAGATCTGGATCTGCCCGGTATGCCTGAAAACCAAAGGCATCGGCGAGTCCGACCTGATCGACGGAGCCGAGGTTGCAGGCGCGCCACGAACCATGGAGTTCCTGGCGACCGGCGGCCTGATGCTGGCCTGAGCGAATACGGCGGCGACTTCCTTCGAGCCGCCGCCGTTGACTGAAACCCGCCCGGATTTTTGGGGTCGAACCAGAGGGAGCGTCACAACCATGAACACAGACAAAGCCGAATGCGGCCACCTGACAGAGTTCTCCGCACAGCTTGCCCGGCAGCTGGACGCTTACCTGACCTTCCAGCACCCGGATGCCATGCAGCAACCAGACACCTGGCGCCAGGCTCTGGCTCAACCGATGCCCGAAGACGGCATTGGCATCCAGGCTGTGCTGGCGGAACTGGGTGAATGGGTGATCCCCAACGGCTCCCCTATTCCCAACCCGGGCTGCACCGCCTTTATCACCACCGGCGCCACCACCATCGGCGCGCTGGCAACGCTGGCCGGCTCGGTGGCGGCGCCCCAACGTCTCGGCCTTACCGCCTTCAACTTTCTCGAAGAACTCTCGCTGGACTGGATGGCCCGGATGTTCGGATTGCCGGAGGAAATGAAGGGGCTCTATAGCAGCGGTGGTTCTGTCGCCAATCTGGTGGCTCTGGGCGCAGCCCGGCAAGCGGCCTTTGAAGCTCTGGGTATTGATCCCGCCAGGGATGGAATTGCCCGCCCCTGCCGGCTGTATGCCTCCGCCGAATGCCATCACTCGGTTCAACGCGCCGCCGCGGTTCTGGGCATGGGTCGGCGCTCAGTGTGCGGAATCGACACAGACCAGCAGGGCCGGATGTGCCCGGCGGCACTGCGCCGGCAGTTGATGGCGGATCAGCAGACAAACCTGTTACCGGTGGCCGTGATTGCCAATGCCGGCAGCACCAACCGGGGCGCCATTGACCCGCTTCGGGAGATTGGCGAAACCGCGGCAGCCTATGGCATCTGGTTCCATGTGGACGGTGCCTATGGCCTGCCCGGCATCCTTGATCCCCGGGTCCTGCCGCTCTACGACGGCCTGGACCTGGCGGATTCCGTAATCGTAGACCCCCACAAGTGGCTGGGCGCCCCCGTGGGCATTGGCGCCACCTACGTGAAAGACCGGGAGTTACTGAACCGGGCCTTCACCCAGGAGGCGGCCACCTATCTGGAAGGCGCCTGCACCAATGATGTCGCGGCGCATTCCATGGATAACCTGGGCATTCCGTATGCGGATATGGGGGTGGAACTGTCCGCCCCATCACGGGGAGCGGTGGTATGGGCCCTGATTCGCGAGATCGGTGTTGCAGGTCTGCGTGAGCGGATCATCCGCCACAACACCCTGGCACGCCATGTTGCCGAGCGCGCCGACGCCCACCCGAACCTTGAGGTCGTCTCGGCGCCAACGCTCTCGATCTGCGGGATCCGCTATCTAAGCGACCGCTGGCGCGATCTGAACGAACTGAACCGCCGCATCCACCGGCGCATGGTGCAGCGTGGGCGGGCCATTCCCAGCACCACCCTGGTCAATGGCACGCTGGCGATCCGCCCATGTTTTGTGGGCGCAAGAACAACCTTGAAGGAAGCCGATGAACTCGTTGACGAGGTTCTGGCTGTGGGCCAAGAAGTGGCCCAAATGAATGACGAAGCCGCTGGCTGAGCTATAATTTAAGGATCCCTGGCGTACCCCGAAACGGGTTAGGGCGTCCTTCTCTCAAGCAGAAAAGGAGAAGAATCATGGGTACGCTTTACCACAGCATCCTGGATACCATCGGCCACACCCCGACGGTACGTATCAATAACCTCGGCCCCAAAGGGGTCAATCTCTACGTCAAGATCGAAGCCTTCAATCCCATGGGGTCGGTCAAGGATCGCCTTGCCTTGGGCGTGATCGAAGACGCCGAACAACGCGGCGAACTGAAACCCGGGCAAACCATCGTTGAGGCCACCAGCGGTAACACCGGTATCGGCCTGGCCATGGTCTGCGCCCAGAAGGGCTACCCCCTGGTAGTCACCATGGCCGAAAACTTCAGTGTGGAACGGCGCAAGCTGATGCGCTTTCTGGGCGCCAAGGTGGTGCTCACTCCGGCCTCGCTGAAGGGCTCCGGCATGGTGGCCAAGGCGGAAGAGCTGGCCCGTGAGCACGGCTGGTGGCAACCCCGCCAGTTCGAGAACCCGGCCAACGCCGCCGTGCACGAACGCACCACCGCTGTTGAAATCCTGGAGGACTTCGAAGGCGTCGGCCTCGATTACTGGGTGACCGGTTTTGGCACCGGCGGCACGCTCAACGGGGTTTCCCGGGTGCTGAAACGCAAGACTCCCAACACCCGCATTGTGGTCTGCGAACCGGACAACTCCGCGATCCTGGCCAGCGGCATTGCCCAGCCCCGGAACGCCAGCGGCGACCATTCGGAAAGCCACCCGATGTTCCGCCCCCACCTGATGCAGGGCTGGTCACCGGATTTTGTGCCCAAACTGGCGGAAGAGGTGATGCAGGCCCACAACATCGATGAATTCATCCCGATTGGTGGTAACGATGCCCTGCAGTGCGCCCGGGACCTGGCCCGCCGGGAAGGCATTTTTGTCGGCATTTCCGCCGGGGCCACCTTCGCGGGAGCCCTCAAGGTGGCCGAGCAGGCCCCGGAAGGGGCCACCATCCTGTGCATGTTGCCAGACACTGGCGAACGCTACCTCACCACCCCGCTGTTTGAGGATGTGCCCGTGGAAATGACCGAAGAAGAAATGGCGCTGTCACGCTCCACGCCCAACTACCGGTTCGATATCACCGTGCCCCAGGCGCCGCCTGCTCCGAGCCAGCCGGTAGAGCTGGATCCGGAAGCGGTGGACGAAGTCGAAGCACTGATCAGCGATCCGGACCACCCGGTGATCATGTTCGCGCTGGAATGGTGTGAGTTCTGCTGGTCGGTGCGCAAGGTGTTCCAGAAGTACGGCATCGACTACAAATCGGTCGATCTGGATTCGGTGGCCTACCAACAGGGCAACCGGGGCGGGCAGATTCGCGCGGTACTGAAAGAAAAAACCGGCTGGACCACTCTGCCGCAGATTTTCATCAACGGCGAGTTTGTCGGCGGTTGCACCGATGTCTTTGACCAGATCAAGGACGGCTCCTTGATGCCCCGTCTCCAGAGCCAGCATATTGGCTTCAACTCGGAAATCCATGTGGACCCGTACAGCATGCTGCCGGGCTGGCTGCATCCGCGCTGATCTCGCGCCACTGTCCTCAAGAGGGGCGCTTTGCGCCCCTTTTTTGTGGCCGGCTTCTCCCTGGGGAAAATCTCAGCATTGCCCCTACGCCATCCTTGAAATTCAGCCGCTTTCAGAATACTGTATATTTAAACAGTATATTGAGATCTTTCCCATGAGCGAGCTTCTGAACACGCTGATGCAGGATGCCCGCGTCTGGCAGGGGCACCGGCACACGCAAACCACCCAGCCGGCGGAACCGACCGGCTACCAGATTCTGGACAATCAGCTCGGTGGCATTGGCTGGCCGAAAGGCGCCCTGAGCGAATGCCTGCTGGACACCCCCGGTATTGGCGAGCTGCACCTGCTGCTGCCACTGATGCAACGGCTTTCCCACAATGGCAAAACTGTGTTCTGGCTGAACCCGCCGTATACGCCCTATGCCCCGGCGCTGGCCCGGGAAGGCGTGAACCTGGATCAGGTGGTCATGATCCACACCGACGACGGGGATTTCCTGTGGACCCTGGAGAACTGCCTGCGTTCGCCGGTCACCGGCCTGGTGATGGCCTGGCCAGGCAAACTGGCCTCGCGGGAAGTCCGGCGCTTACAGCTGGCCGCGGAAGCCGGCAGCAATGTATGTGTGCTCTTCCGCGAACGCTGTTACGCCGGGCAGAACTCCCCCGCTGCCCTGCGGCTTGAGCTGGAACCCGGCGACCAGCAGGAACTGAAGGTCAACATCGTCAAACGCCGCGGCAGCTGGCCCGGCCAACGCTGCGCCTTGGCGATGGCGCACCGGGCGGATCTGTCGTTCCGCGAAGCCCCCCGTGTGGTTCAGGGCCCCTGGCCCGCCTCAACCCGGTAAGATCGCCATGCTCTGGTTGTACCTGCACTTCCCGCACCTGTTGCTGGATCATATTCGTCGGTCTCGCGAGGAAGCGGGCGCACTGGTGATCGTCGAAGGGTCCGGACAAAAGGTAATCCAGGCCTGCCCCGATGCCCGGGATCAGGGTGTGCGTGCCGGTATGCGGCTGAAAACCGCCATCAGCCTGGTGCCGGAGCTGGGCATGGTGCGCGCGGATCATCAGCAGGAAGCCCGGATTCTGGAAGACCAGGCCCGCTGGCTCTACCGTTATGCCGCCCACATTGTGCTGGTGCCACCGGATGGCCTGATGGCGGAAATCGGCAGTTTGCAGCGGCTCTATGGCGGCCTGCCAGCAGTCTGGCAAACCGTGGAACAGGCACTCGACGAACGCCAGCTGACCGCCTGGCCCGGCATTGGCCACACACCGCTGGCGGCCCGGCTGATCGCCCGCTCCGGCAAGGGCGAATGCACTGCCGACAGCGGCCACATTCTGCGCACCCTGGGCCAGTTGCCGCTGCTGACGGCGGAATTCGATGCCCGCACCTGCACCCGCCTGCAACGGCTGGGGTTGAATACCCTGGGCGAAGTCTTTGACCTGCCGGCAACAGAACTGGCCCGGCGGCTGTCCCCGGAAACTCTGGCCCATGTTCAGAAAATCCAGGGCGCCCGACCCGACCCCCAATCCCCCTGGCAGCCGCCCCACCACTTCCGGCAACAGGCGGATTTCGTGCAGGAGATTGAACAATCCCAGGGTTTGCTGTTTCCATTGCAGCGCATTCTGTCGGAGCTGGAAGAAGACCTGTGCTGGCGTCAGCAGGAAACCGACATCCTGTTGCTGATTCTCCACCACCGCCACGAAGAGCCGACCCGCCTGCGCATTCGCACCTCAGGCCCGGAGCACCGGGCGGAGGCGTTTCTGGACCTGATTCGTCTGCGCTTTGAACAACACCCCCTGCGGGCGCCGGTGGTCTCACTGCTGTTGTCGGTGAAACGGTTCCTGGGTCGCGAGGCCCACAACGGGCAGGACTTGCTGGGCGATTCCCAGGATCTGAATGAAGCCTGGCATACCCTGATGAGCCGACTACAGGCCCGGCTGGGAGACAACGCCCTCAAGCAGCTTTCGCCCCAGGCTGACCATCGCCCGGAACGGGCCTGGAGTGCGTCCGCCGTGCAGCGCAAAAGCCGGCCGGAAACACCCCTTTCAAGCCAGCTGCCCCGCCGTCCCCTGTGGTTACTGCCGGGGCCGCAACCACTCACGGAAACGCCAACCACCTGGTTTGCCGGCCCGGAACGGATCAGTGGTGGCTGGTGGGATGGCCAGCGGGTACACCGGGATTATTACGTCGCCCAGCTCAACAATGGCCAGCTGGCCTGGGTGTTTCGGGATGTGCGGGACGGCTGGTTCGTGCACGGGTGGTTTGGCTAATGAATGAGTTGTCCTACGCTGAGCTGTTCTGCTTCAGCAACTTCACCTTCCTGACTGGCGCCTCCCACCCTCAGGAACTGGCCGAGCGAGCCGCCGAACTGGGCTACACCGCCCTGGCCATCACCGATGCTTGCTCGGTGGCCGGTATCCCCCGCGCCTGGGCCGCCCTGAAGGACAGCCCGGTGAAGCTGATCACCGGCAGCTGGCTTGAACTCCACGATGCCCCGCCCGGCGCCATTCCGCCCCGATTTATTGTTCTGGCCCGCACTCGCAAGGGTTATGGCCAGCTCTGCCAGCTGATCACCACGGGGCGGCGCCGGGCGGAGAAAGGCCAGTACCAGCTGTTCTTCCGGGACGTGGAAACTCACACACTGGATGACTGCCTGTGCCTGTGGCTGCCGCCTTCACCGGCCGACGCCGACGCCGATCAGGCCCTGGCCGGTGGCGAATGGCTGCAACGGCTGTTCGAGCCGCGTTTCTGGATTGCTGCGGCCCGTACTCTTGAATCCGGCGAGGAACAGCAACTGGCCCGTGCCCGCTGGCTGGCCGATCAATTGCGCTGCCCGATCACCGCCACCGGCGAGGTGCACATGCACAGCCGGGAGCGTCAGCCGCTGCAGGACGTACTCACCGCCCTGCGCAACCACACCAGCCTGGAGAATGCCGGCCACTGCCTGTTCCAGAATGGCGAACGTTACCTGCGGCCATTGCCGGTTTTGCGGCGCCTGTTCCCGGAAGCCTGGCTTCGGGAAGCTCTCCGGATTGCCGACCAGTGCACCTTCGAGCCCGGCAGCCTGCGCTACGAGTACCCGCCAGACCTGGTACCGGACGGTGAATCGCCGGCGGCCTACCTGAAACGATTGACCCGCGAGGGCGAACACCGCCGATACCCCGAAGGAACCCCGTTGAGCGTTCAGGGGCTGATCCGCAAGGAGCTGGCCCTGATCTCGGAGATGAAGTACGAGCACTACTTTCTCACCATCCACGACATCGTCGCCTTTGCCCGCAATCAGGGCATCCTCTGCCAGGGTCGGGGCTCGGCGGCCAATTCCGCCGTATGTTACTGCCTGGGCATCACCGAGGTTAATCCGGCCCGGGTGGAACTGCTGTTCGAGCGCTTCATCTCCAAAGACCGTAACGAGCCACCAGACATCGACGTGGACTTTGAGCATGAACGTCGGGAAGAGGTCATCCAGTACATTTACCGGCGCTACAGTCGTGAACGGGCCGCCCTGGCGGCCACTGTGATCCGCTACCGGCCACGCAGTGCCATTCGTGATGTGGGCAAGGCCCTGGGTTTTGATCCGGCCATGGTGGAGCAGCTGCTGGAAGGCATCGACTGGCGGGACAAGGCCAACAACTGGCGCCAGCAGATTCTCGACAAACACCTGACCCGCAACCCGAAAGTGGCCGACCAGTTCTTTACCCTGGTCAATACCCTGCTCGGCTTTCCACGCCATCTGTCCCAGCATGTGGGCGGGTTTGTTATCAGCGCGGGCCCGCTGGCCGAGCTGGTACCGGTGGAAAACGCCGCCATGGCCGACCGGACTGTCATCCAGTGGGACAAAGACGACCTGGAAAGCCTGGGCCTGATGAAAGTAGATGTGCTTGCCCTGGGCATGCTGACCGCCATCCGTAAGGCCTTGGAGCTGATAAGTGCGGAAAAAGGCACAGCCTTCACCATGCAGGACGTTCCTGAGGAAGACCCGTCCACCTACGCCATGCTCCAGAAAGGCGACAGCATTGGCGTCTTCCAGGTGGAATCCCGCGCCCAGATCAATATGCTTCCGCGCCTGAAACCGAGCACCTATTACGACCTGGTGATCGAGGTTGCCATCGTCCGCCCCGGTCCCATACAGGGCGATATGGTGCACCCCTACCTACGCCGCAAACATGGGCTGGAGCCGGTCGACTACCCCAACGATGCGGTCCGCAAAGTCCTTGAGCGCACCCTGGGTGTACCCATCTTTCAGGAACAGGTGATCAAACTGGCCATGGTGGCCGCTGGTTTCTCCGCCGGAGAGGCCGACCAGCTCCGCCGCGCCATGGCCGCCTGGAAATCGCACGGCGATCTGACACCCTTTCGGGACAAGCTCATCAACGGCATGCTGGAAAGAGGCCACGACACCGATTTCGCCGAGAGGCTGTATCTTCAGATCTGTGGCTTTGGCGGCTACGGCTTTCCGGAATCCCACGCCGCCAGTTTTGCGTTGCTGGTGTATGTGTCCTCATGGATAAAGCGCCACTACCCTGCAGCTTTCTATTGCGCCCTGCTCAACAGCCAGCCCATGGGATTCTACTCACCCTCCCAGCTGGTTCAGGACGCCCGCCGGCACAACGTCATCGCGTTGCCAACGGATGTAAATCACAGCCAGTGGGACCACACACTCGAAGGCTCCGATCACCAACTACGCCTGGGTCTGAGGCTAATTCAGGGTCTGTCCACCAGGGGTGCCGAACGCCTTTGCCAGCATCGCCCACAGCAGGGCTACCGCACCACCGACGAACTCCGGCAACTGGCAGGGCTGAATCAGCGGGATATGGAACTTCTCGCCGGGGCCAACGCCATGCCGGACTTCACCGCCAACCGTCATCAGGCCTACTGGCAACTCCTCGGTCACGAGCAACCCGCTGAACTCTTTGCTGCTGAAACAAGCGCGGAATACCTGCCGGACAACACCTGCGTGCACCTGCCCGAGCCCACGGAAGGCCAGAATGTACTCGCCGACTACGCCAGCCAGGGGCTTACCCTGCAACGCCACCCCCTGGCCCTGCTCCGTGAACAGGGCCACCTGAAGTTCTGCCTCAGCGCCGAACAGCTCAAGGCCATCCAGCCGGGTCGTCCTGTCCAGGTTGCCGGCCTGGTCACCGGCCGCCAACGCCCCGGCTCTGCCTCCGGAGTTACCTTCGTTACCCTGGAAGATGAAACCGGTAATGTGAATGTGGTGGTATGGCTGGAAACAGCCCGGCGGCAGCGTAAGCCGTTGATCACGGCGCGGTTGTTACATGTGAAGGGTGTATTGGAGAGAGAGGGGGATATTGTTCATGTGATGGCAGGACGGTTATCGGATTTGAGTCATTTGATTGAGACATTGCCGGTTAGTTCGCGGGATTTTCATTAGAAACAGAAACAAGAAAACCCCGCACGAAGCGGGGCTTTCTTGTTCACCAGAGTGAAACGATCAGCCCAGAAGCTTGATCATCACACCCGCAGCCACCGCAGAGCCGATTACGCCGGCCACGTTCGGGCCCATGGCGTGCATCAGCAGGAAGTTATGCGGATTGGCCTCAAGACCAACCTTGTTGGACACCCGTGCTGCCATTGGCACCGCGGATACGCCGGCAGAACCGATCAACGGATTGATGGGCTCTTTGACGAAGGCATTCATCAGCTTCGCCATCAGAACACCACACGCCGTACCAACACCGAAGGCCACAATACCCAGCCCCAGGATGCCCAGAGTCTGACCATCCAGGAACTTGTCTGCCATCAGCTTGGAGCCAACCGACAGCCCCAGGAAAATGGTCACGATATTGATGAGTGCGTTCTGGGCAGTGTCGCTCAAACGCTCAACCACGCCACACTCACGCATCAGGTTACCAAAGCAGAACATACCCAGCAGCGGAGCCGCATCCGGCAGGAACAGTGCAACCGCAACCAGCACCACGATCGGGAAGACGATTTTCTCTTTCTTCGTCACCGGGCGCAGCTGGGACATCTTGATGGCCCGTTCTTTCTGTGTGGTCAGCGCCTTCATGATCGGCGGCTGAATCATCGGAACCAGCGCCATGTAAGCGTAGGCTGAAACCGCGATGGCACCAATCAGGTGGGGTGCCAGTACGCTGGACACATAGATGGATGTGGGGCCATCCGCACCACCGATAATACCGATGGCAGCAGCTTCCAGGATGGTGAAATCAAGAATGCCCAGCCAGTCCAGCAACGCTGCACCCAGCACCGTACCAAAGATACCGAACTGGGCAGCGGCGCCCAGCAGCAATGTCTTCGGGTTTGCCAGCAGCGGGCCAAAGTCCGTCATTGCACCTACACCCATGAAAATCAGCAGCGGCCCAACGGTACTACCAATAACAATGGTGTAAAAGTTGTAGAGCATACCATTGCCATAGCCGTAGTCAGATGCAATGGCATTAGCCGCGCTAACGGTGGAATAGCCCGCATCCTTGAAGGCGAGTTTAAACGCCTCCTTCACCTCAGGGGTCACGACCTGCCCCGCCTGGTAACCAACATCCAGTGTGCTGGCCAAAGCCGCCAGAACTTCCGGCTTGGCAAAATGCAGGGCATTCTCCGCCGCAGACAGGGCAAGCCCTGCCTCCGGAATATTCGCCAGAATGCCACCGAAACCAATCGGTACCAGCAACAATGGCTCGAACTTCTTGCGGATCGCAAGGTACAGAAGCAGCAGGCCGATGACGATCATCACCACCTGGCCAATTTCTATGTTGAACAGGCCACTGCCCGTCCACAACGTCATTAATTTATCCATGGAATGCTGGCCCTTATGCGATTGTCAGCATTTCATCATCAGGGGAGACGGCATCACCGACCTTGATGAAGACTTCGCCGATGGTACCGGCCTTGGGTGCACGCACCTCGGTTTCCATTTTCATGGCTTCGAGAATGATCAGCACATCGCCTTCTTCAACGGCATCACCCGGGGACACCAGTACCTTGAAGATGTTGCCACCCAGTGGCGCCAGAACAGGCTCACCGTCGCCGGCCGGAACCGGAGCAGGCGAAGAAGCTGCCGGTGCAGAGGCAGCACCGCCCTCACCCTGGATCTGGGTGATCTCGCCACCTTCAGAAACGGCCACCACAAACTTCTTGCCGTTCACTTCTACGGTGTAGGTCTCAGGACCTTCGGACTTCTTGGCCGGAGCGGCGCTCTCTGCCGTCGGGACCGGCTCGAACGCATCCGGGTTACCGCGATTTTCCAGGAACTTGAGGCCAATCTGCGGGAACAGAGCGTAGGTCAGAACGTCGTCTTCAGTGTTCTCCGACAGCTTGATTCCTTTCTCATCAGCCAGCTTCTTGAGTTCTTCGGTCAGCTTGTCCATTTCCGGCTCGATGAGGTCGGCTGGACGGCAGGTGACCGGCTCTTTTCCATCCAGAACACGCTCCTGCAGCTCCTTGTTCATTGGCGCCGGTGCAGCACCGTACTCGCCCTTGAGAATGGCAGAGGTTTCCTTGGAGATGGACTTGTAACGCTCACCGGTCAGTACATTCAGTACCGCCTGGGTGCCAACGATCTGGGAGGTCGGTGTTACCAGCGGGATGAAGCCCAGGTCTTCACGTACCTTGGGGATTTCATCCAGAACCTGGTCGAACTTGTCGGCCGCGTTCTGCTCTTTCAACTGATTTTCCATGTTGGTCAGCATGCCACCCGGAACCTGAGCAATCAGGATGCGGGAGTCAGTGCCCCTGAGGCTGCCTTCGAACCTGGCGTATTTCTTACGCACTTCACGGAAGTAACTGGCAATCTCTTCAAGCAGGTTCAGATCGAGGCCTGTGTCACGATCGGTTCCTTCCAGAATCGCAACCACCGCCTCGGTGGGGGAGTGACCATAGGTCATACTCATTGAGGAGATGGCCGTATCCACGTTATCGATACCAGCTTCCGCTGCCTTGATGGCGGTCGCCGTAGACATACCGGTCGTGGCATGGCACTGCATGTGAATCGGGATATCCAGCTCTTTCTTCAGACGGCTGACCAGATCAAAAGCGACATAAGGCTTGAGAATGCCCGCCATGTCCTTGATAGCGATGGAGTCCGCGCCCATGTCCGCGACTTCCTTCGCCAGCTCTACCCACATTTCGATGGTGTGCACCGGACTGGTGGTATAGGCGATCGTGCCCTGGGCATGTTTGCCGGTCTTTCGAACGGCCTTGATGGCGCGATCCAGGTTGCGAGGATCGTTCATCGCATCAAAAATCCGGAATACATCAACGCCGTTTTCGGCGGCACGCTCACAGAAACGGTCAACCACATCATCCGCGTAATGCCGGTAGCCCAGCAAGTTCTGGCCACGCAGCAGCATCTGCTGCGGGGTATTGGGCATGGCTTTTTTCAGCTCACGGATGCGCTCCCACGGGTCCTCGCCCAGATAGCGAATGCAGGAGTCAAAGGTAGCTCCACCCCAGGATTCCAGAGACCAGAAGCCTACTTTGTCCAGCTTCTCGGCAATGGGCAGCATATCGTCAAGCCGCATGCGGGTGGCCAGCAGGGACTGGTGGGCGTCACGCAGAATAACGTCCGTAATCCCCAGCGGTTTCTTCGTGTCAGTCATCGTGTCAGCCTTCTGTTTAAAGGTTCTAATCTGTCTGCCCGGTCACTTCTTGTGGCGTGACCGGTATTGTGCAATCGCTTTCTTAATCGCTTCAGCGGTGTCAGGATCAACTGGCGACGGCGCTGAGGGCTTTGCACGTGATTTCGGAGCGGCAGGTTCAGGCTCAGCTGGACCAAACCGGAGCACCAGTTTTGACATGAGCAGGGTTGCAAACACCAATATGATCAGGAATGCGAAGACAAACCCCATGCCTGCGACCATCAGATCGATGGCTTGTGACATCAGCTCATTCATAACGAATAGCTACCTGTATTGAGTTGTTGATTTTCCCGAGCTGCCTGCCAATCCGCGGAGAGTATCCGCAGACCAGGCACTTCGGGGGGCAAAATCCCGCGTAATTTACCGTTTTCCGACTCGCTGAGCAACCTAATTGCAGGTTTCAATAGGTGGTTTCCGAGCGCACAGGCCCACACTGACAGGAATCGGGCAGGTAAAACCGATTCTCATTCATGCATAGCGTACACGCATTTTCCGACCCTTTATTCGACCTTGCTCCAGTCGTTTCAGAGCCATTGCCGCTGATTCCTTCTCCACGGCAACAAAACACTGAAAATCAAAGAGATCAATCTTCCCGACCACCTTCCCCGGCAGCCCTGCCTCGCCCGTGAGCGCACCAAGGACATCGCCCGGACGGACCTTGTCTTTCCGTCCCCCGGCGATGCACAGGGTTTTCATCGCAGGATCCATCGGCTGCAACGGCGTTGCCAACAGATTCCCCGTATCACCCCATTCCACGGCCTGTTTGCGCCCGGCCTCCAGCCGGTTGATCTTGTGAGCCTGGGACGGCGTGCAGAATGTCACTGCCAGGCCCTGTTCCCCCGCCCGGCCTGTGCGCCCGACACGATGGGTATGCACTTCCGGGTCCCGGGCAGGCTCGACGTTCACCACCAGTGGCAGAGACTTGATATCCAGGCCTCGCGCAGCAACATCGGTGGCCACAAGCACTGAACAGCTCTGATTACCAAAACGGACCAGAACACTGTCTCGGTCCCTCTGCTCAAGATCACCGTGCAGAGGCAGGGCTGAAAATCCCATACTATTCAGCTCACTGGCCACCTCATCGCACTGCTGCTTCCTGGTACAGAAAGCAATACAGGAAGCAGGCTGGTGCAGCGACAGCAACGCCGCCAGGGCCTGAACCTGTTGTCCTGGCGCGATCTCATAAAACTGTTCACTAATGTCGGACTCGAGTGCCTGGCTATCAATCCGCACATCCACCGGGTTGTTCTGGTACTGCTCGCTGAGCCTGCGGATGTTTTCGGGCCAGGTGGCAGAAAACATCAACGTCTGCCTCTTCTTTGGCGCCTGACCAATGATGTCCTCTACCGCTTCCTGGAAACCCATATCCAGCATCCGGTCTGCTTCATCCAGAACCAGAGTTGTAAGCTGGTCCAGCCTGAGAGTCCCTTTACGAAGGTGATCCTGAATCCGCCCCGGGGTCCCCACCACAATGTGGGCGCCATGGCTGAGCGAGCCAATCTGCGGCCCAATGGAAACACCGCCACACAAGGACAGGATTTTCACATTATCCCGCGCCACCGCCAGTTCTCGAAGGGCTTTGGCCACCTGGTCCGCCAATTCCCGCGTCGGGCAGAGTACCAGCCCCTGAACCACAAACCTGCGCGGCTGCAGTTTTTCCACCAGGGGAATCCCGAAAGCAGCCGTCTTGCCACTGCCGGTCTGAGCCATGGCAATCAGGTCGCTGCCCTTGAGCGCAGGCGGCAAGG
Organism: Marinobacter panjinensis; assembly: GCF_005298175.1. Taxonomy (NCBI): domain Bacteria; kingdom Pseudomonadati; phylum Pseudomonadota; class Gammaproteobacteria; order Pseudomonadales; family Marinobacteraceae; genus Marinobacter; species Marinobacter panjinensis. Next base: position 84,202 of record NZ_SZYH01000001.1, on the reverse strand, counting down.
CGCCGATCTGGATGGGGGTCGGACTTTCAAAGCCAAGTCTCGACAGATTTTCGAGCATTGGCCGGGAAAGACCCAGCTCACTGAATGACGGCATAAAAATTCCTGGAATAGCAATAGGGGATGGGTTCGACCGGGAGCATTCCGGGCGTATACTGGGGGCAGTTTACCAGAAATAGAAACCTGTCACGGAGCATTGAATGCCATCACTACAGGATCAGCTGTTGAAAGCCGGCCTGGCCGATGAGAAAAAGGCCAAGGCCATCCGCAATGAGAAACACAAGAAGCGCAAGCAGCAACCCAAGGGGTCCGTTGAGGTCAATGAAGCCGAGATCCGCGCCCGCCAGGCAAGGGAAGAAAAGGCGGAACGGGACCGGCAACTGAATCTCGAGCGCCAGAAGCAGGCGGAGAAAAAGGCCATTCACGCCCAGATCCAGCAATTGGTGGAAACCAACCGCCTTGATCGGTCCCGGGGTGAAACCTCCTACCAGTTCGTGCATGACAAAAAGATCAAGAAGCTCTTTGTGGACGACACCATGGTTGACCAGCTCTCACGGGGGCGGCTGGCCATTGTATTCGTGAATGACGCCTACGAAATTGTCGCTGAAGGCGTAGCACGAAAGATTATGGAACGGGATGAAAGTGCCGTTGTAGTGCTGCACGACCGCAAGAACGATGACCAGGGTGATGACGACCCTTATGCGGGTTACGAGATTCCGGATGACTTGATGTGGTAGCAACCGTCTACCCGGACATTACACAGAAACACTGAAGCGCCCGCTACGATCGTAGCGGGCGCTTCAGCAACACCTTGGCGACTGCCCGTTTATTCGCACTGCGGGAGATTATCACGCCCGCTGGACAGCTCATCATTGGTGTAGGCACAGCCGTACTGCTCATCGGCCACTTCTGCCGGGTCCAGAACCTCGTCGCCACCGGGCTTGATACCAGAATTCACCCAGGTCACCAGGTCCACGAGCGCTGTAGAGAACTCGGTGCCCGAGAAGCCGCAGTGGTTCGGATCACGGATCGCCCGCTGCACCAGCATATCCCCACTGCCATGGGTCTCGGCCGCTTCACGATAGCGCTGCTGATGCACGAATGGTACGAAAAAGTCACCCAGCGTGTGCATGGTCAGCACCGGGACATCGAAGTCACCCTGAACCAGAGGTAGCCAGCGGACGCTGTCGTCACGAACAGGGTTGGCACCCTTTTCCGCCTGGAAGCGCCCAACTTTCGCAGTAAATGCCCGCTCCTGGTCAGTAAAACGCTTGCCGTCTGTCCAGCGATAGATACGGTCTGTATTGTCGTAAATCTCATTGGCCAGGATACCGGTTACAGTCCCATCAGCTCCGCCAGTACCCAGAACCGCCCCGTGCCACACCGGGTTCTGAAAGCCCTCGTCAAAAATCGGCCGGTCTCCACCGGTCAGATTCATCGCAATGTCCTTCAGACGCTGACCAGCCTCATTCTGCGGCACGAAAGTGGGTGCACCCCCGTCGAACTCGAACAGGTTGAACAGCGCCTCACCAACGTACTCCTGGTAGTCTTCATAAGGCCGGTGACCGAAGCCGGCAAGCTCTCTGACAACGCGGTTGTAGTCACCAAGCCATTGAAACTGGTTCTGTTCTGCCTGACACAACGGTAGAGCCCCCTCGTAAGCAACCGGATAACGCGCCGTTTCCAGCGTTTCGCGCTCAACGGCGGCGGCTGCCGTATGACCACCCATTGAAACGCCCGCAATCAGGTACTGACCGGGGTCGCGATATCCCACACTCCAGTCGCGCTCGAGATAGTCTGTCAGTTCCAGCGCCAGGCGGTTGGTATCCTCTATGGCCGCACGCACGTCGTAATAGTTGGCCGAGTAAGACGATGCCGCCCAGGCATAGCCGAGAGCCAGGGCAGTATTCCGGAACGCCAGATTGGGCACCTCACGCGTTAATGTCTGACCCCGGCCACGGAAACCATGGGTGTACATGATCACACCGCCATTCCAGTTTTGCGGGAACTCGGCGGTGTAGGAGGCGGGTCCCTCAATGCCCTCATAGACCCCCCAGTACGCTGTCGCCCCCGTGAAAGCCGTGAAGGCCAGATCGGCGTTTTCCTGAACCCGGAAAACCCGGCTGTCGTGCTCACGCACATGCTCGGTCAAGCCCTTTCCTATTCCCTGTCCCCGGGCCTTGTCCTGATCCGATGCCATGGCGAGGGCAATGGTCGGAGCCGTAACCGCTACTGCAGTGGCACACGCCATTGCCAAGAGATTTTTACTCAACATCATATCTTTGCTCCTGATTATTATTGTTGATGGTACCTTCGTTCTGCCTGGCGAAACATAATTTCTAAAACCAGCATTTATACCATAGGAGCAATCAGTAAATGGCGCAATTAATGGAGGGATCAGAAAACAAAAAACCCGCTCGAGAGCGGGGTCTTTTGTTTGATATGGCGCGGCTGGGAGGATTATTCGGGTCTACGGCCCTCACCCCTTCGGGGCCGCCGTCGCTTTGCTCCGGCGTTCCTCAACCCACAGCGTGGGTTTCGGTCGAACCTCTTTCGGTTCAAATTCTCCCAGCTATACATAGCAAAACGCCTCAGCCTGTGGGATTCACAAACTGAGGCGCTTTGGTCTTAATATGGCGCGGCTGGGAGGATTCGAACCTCCGACCGCCTGGTTCGTAGCCAGGTACTCTATCCAGCTGAGCTACAGCCGCTTGAAACCTTGCAAGCCTGTTCGAGAATGGCGCGGCTGGGAGGATTCGAACCTCCGACCGCCTGGTTCGTAGCCAGGTACTCTATCCAGCTGAGCTACAGCCGCGCATCACGAATTCTCGCTTCAAACTGTTCTCTTTCATCTCCCAAAAGAAATGGCGGAGAGGGAGGGATTCGAACCCTCGGTACGATTGCTCGTACGGTTCCTTAGCAGGGAACTGGTTTCAGCCACTCACCCACCTCTCCTTGAGAACGGGGCGTATACTACCATAATTTTTCTGATTTCATAGGGTTGACACGAGTTTTTTCAAACGCCGCCTTCCCTGATACAAAAAAACCGTCCGGGCTTCCCTCGAACGGCTTTTTGTCACTCTCAGCTGTTGCCGGGCTCCGGCTCTTCAGAGCCCTTCTCGCTCTGTATGCGCTGATAGATTTCTTCGCGGTGTACCGCCACTTCTTTCGGCGCATTGACACCGATTCTTACCTGGTTCCCCTTCACCCCAAGCACGGTTACGGTGATGTCATCACCGACCATCAGGGTCTCGCCTACACGGCGGGTCAAAATCAACATGTCCTTTACTCCCTTATCCAGAGCTACCTGTTCCGACAAATGTATACTGCTTACTTTTATAGTGGGATCACTTACTGATCAAAAGACGCATAATCACTTATACGCACTTATGAAGGCAGAAGCCTGCAAATGATGCCCTTTTACCGAAAACCCAAACGAACCGGCGTTTTTGCCCGCAAACTATCAGGCTTCCTCGATCCCGGGTTTGTCCAGTTCGAAAGCACTATGAAGCGCCCGCACCGCCAGCTCAAGGTATTTTTCGTCAATCACCACAGAGATCTTAATCTCGGACGTGGAAATCATCAGAATATTGATGCCCTCGTTAGACAGCGCTGCAAACATTTTAGTTGCGACACCTGCGTGGGAACGCATCCCCACACCCACAATGCTCACCTTCGCGATCTTGCTGTCACCACTGACTTCCCGGGCGCTGAGCTCATCCGATACCTTCTGGAGAACAGCCTGGGCACGCCTGAAATCATTCCGGTGCACGGTAAAGGTGAAATCCGTGCGGTTGTCCGCGCCGACGTTCTGAACGATCATGTCGACTTCGATATTGGCATCACTGATCGGCTGCAGAATACGCAACGCACTGCCCGGTGTATCCGGTACCCCGGCAATCGTCAGCTTGGCTTCATCACGGTTAAAGGCTATACCGGAGACGAGCGGTTGTTCCATGGCGCTTTCATCCTCAAAAGTAATCAGGGTGCCCTCACCTTCCTGGAAGCTGGAAAGAACCCTTAAAGGAACATTGTATTTACCTGCAAATTCCACCGCACGAATCTGAAGAACTTTCGAGCCGAGGCTTGCCATCTCGATCATTTCTTCGAAGGTGATCCGTTCAAGCCGGCGCGCGCTGTCGACCACCCGCGGGTCGGTGGTATAAACACCGTCTACATCAGTGTAGATCTGACATTCATCAGCCTTCAATGCTGCAGCAAGGGCAACGGCTGTGGTATCCGAGCCACCACGGCCCAGAGTGGTGATACTGCCGTTATCGTCAATGCCCTGAAACCCTGCAACCACAACCACCCGGCCGGCATTGAGGTCTTCCTTCATGCGCTGCTCATCAATCTGCTTGATGCGCGCCTTGGTGTGGGTGCTGTCGGTCAGAATCCTCACCTGGGAGCCCGTGTAGGACCGTGCATCGCATCCGCGTTTCTGCAGGGCCATGGACAACAGAGCTATGGTCACCTGTTCACCGGTGGATATCAGCACATCCATTTCCCGGGGAGTGGGCTCATCCATGATTTCATTGGCAAGGCCAATCAGACGGTTGGTCTCGCCACTCATGGCTGACACTACAACCACCACGTCGTGCCCTTCCCTGCGAAAGCGACTGACTTTCTCAGCAACCGCTTCAATCCGTTCGGTGGTGCCTACGGATGTACCACCAAATTTCTGAACCAAGAGCGCCATTATTTTCCCGATACCAAACGTGGACAAATGGCAGGACAAAGCCCTGCCTCAGACGATCAAACGGGCGGGATTATAAACGCCTGCCCGTTTTCGCAACAGCTACCTAAGCAATATTTTTCTCAACCCAGGCAGGAACTCCGGCAAGGGCCTCCGCCAGTTTGGAGGGATCATTACCTCCGCCCTGGGCCATATCGGGGCGACCACCACCCTTGCCGTCAACCTGGGCAGCCAGATGCTTCATCAGGTCGCCGGCTTTGATCCTGCCGGTGGCAGACTTGGTCACACCGGCCACCAGGGTAACCTTGCCATCTTCAACGCTGGCGAGGACGACTACACCCTCACCCAGCTTGTTCTTGAGCTGGTCTGCCGTTTCCATCAGCGCCTTGCGATCCGCGCCCTGCATTTCTGAAGCAACCACTTTCAGGCCACCAACCTCAACGGCAGAACCGGCCAGGTCAGTTCCGGCAGAGCTTGCCAGTTTTGCCTGAAGCGCATTGAGCTCTTTTTCGAGCTGCCGGTTGCGTTCCAGGGTTTGCTGAACTTTCTCCACCAGCGACTCGCGGGAGCCTTTTACCAGCTTTGCCGCCTCGCGCAGTGTCTGCTCGGTTTCCTCTACCCACTCCAGGGCGCCAAAACCGGTCACGGCTTCAATCCGGCGCACGCCAGAAGAAATACCGCTTTCCGAGGTAATGCGGAACAAACCGATATCGCCGGTACGCGCCACGTGAGTACCACCGCAAAGCTCCACGGAGTAGTCATCGGAACCCATGCTAAGCACCCTGACGGTGTCGCCGTATTTTTCACCAAACAGCGCTATGGCGCCCTTGGCCTGGGCCTGCTCCATGTCGGTGATTTCCGTCTGTACGGGGGTGTTATCCAGTATCTGCTGGTTGACCTGGCGCTCAATTTCCCGCAACTGTTCCGGTGTCACCGGTTCGAAGTGGGAAAAGTCGAAACGCAGCTTGTCCGGGTCCACCAGCGAGCCTTTCTGGGAAACGTGCTCACCCAGCACGTTGCGGAGTGCAGCGTGCATCAGGTGCGTTGCCGAATGGTTTTTCTTGGTCCGTTCACGGCGAGCATGGTCGATGCGTGCATCCACTTCCAGACCGGGAAACAGTTCACCTTCGATCACAGTGCCGATGTGAAGGTGGTTTTTGCCCTCCTTCTGGGTGTCCGTCACTTTGAAACGGCCGCCGCTCCAGGTCAGCAGGCCGGTGTCGCCCACCTGGCCACCGGATTCCGCGTAGAACGGCGTGCGCTCCAGAACCACCACGGCTTCATCGCCCGCCTGGGCATTCTTTTCATTGCCATCAACAATCACCGTGCGAATGGTTTCGTGGCCATCGATATGCTCGTAACCGGTAAACTCGGTGGAACCTTCAATGGTCAGGCCGGCGGCGTTGTAATCGATGCCGAATTTGCTGGCGGCTCGGGCACGCTCGCGCTGGCGCTCCATGGCTTTTTCGTAGCCTTCATAATCCAGAGTCAGGCCACGCTCGCGGGCGATATCGTTGGTAAGATCCACCGGGAAACCGTAGGTATCATAAAGGGTGAAAATGGTTTCGCCCGGAATCTCGGTACCCTTCAGTTCAGCAATATCCTGCTCCAACAGGCGCAGACCCTTGTCCAGGGTCTTGGCGAACTGCTCTTCTTCCTGCAACAGCACCTTTTCAATCTGTTTGCGGCTGCTGACCAGTTGCGGGTAGGCGTCGCCCATTAACTCAACCAGCGCGCCAGTCAGCTTGTAGAAGAATGCCCGGGTTGCCCCCAGTTTGTTGCCATGGCGGGCAGCCCGGCGGATGATCCTGCGCAGCACGAAGCCCCGGCCTTCATTGGACGGCATCACACCATCGGCGATCAGGAAGGCACAGGAGCGAATATGGTCTGCCACTACCCGTAGCGAGGCCTCAGTGGTGTCCACGCCACCGAGGATGTCAGAAGCTGCATTCAGCAGGTCCTGCATCAAGTCGATTTCATAGTTGCTGTGAACCCCCTGAAGCACGGCGGTGATGCGCTCAAGCCCCATACCGGTATCTACCGAGGGCTTGGGCAGCGGCAGCATTTCACCGTCCGCCTGGCGGTTGTACTGCATGAACACTACGTTCCAGATCTCGATGTAGCGGTCACCGTCTTCTTCCGGGCTACCGGGAGGGCCACCAGCTACGTCCGGGCCGTGGTCAAAGAAGATCTCGGTACAGGGGCCGCAGGGGCCGGTATCGCCCATCTGCCAGAAATTGTCGGAAGCGTAGGGAGCACCCTTGTTGTCACCAATGCGTACAATGCGGTCAGCCGGAACGCCGATTTCCTGGTTCCAGATATCAAACGCTTCGTCATCAGAGGCATATATGGTCACCCACAGCTTTTCTTTCGGCAGCTTCAGCCAGTCGTCACCGGTCAGGAAGGTCCAGGCAAAATTGATGGCTTCGCGCTTGAAGTAGTCACCGAAGCTGAAGTTGCCCAGCATCTCGAAAAAGGTATGGTGGCGCGCGGTGTAACCCACATTTTCCAGATCATTGTGCTTGCCGCCGGCCCGAACGCACTTTTGCGAGGTGGTCGCCCGGGTGTAGTCGCGCTCTTCACGGCCAAGGAACACGTCCTTGAACTGGTTCATTCCCGCGTTGGTAAACAGCAATGTAGGGTCGTCCGCCGGCACCAGCGAACTGCTTGGTACGATGGTGTGGCCCTGCTGCTTGAAGTAATCGAGAAATGCCTGTCGCAACTCTGCGGTTTTCATAGCCCTTTGATACCCTTCTATAAACCCGTGCGGGTCCACGTTTAAAGACACATACTTACATGCGCGTGCAAATCCGCTACTCTAGCACACGCCGAGTACAGGAAAAACGTGAAACATCACAGGAGACGCCATGCCCCGCCGCTTTCATACCGCCGAGGAGCTGTTACCCCCCGCGCCGTTCATCAAGCGACTCATGGCTGTGATTTACGATGCCCTGATCAGCGTTGCGGTGCTGTTGGTGACCACCTGGGCGTATACCCTTGTGGCAGGCTGGACGACCGGCTGGGACAAGTATGAGGAAATGGCGGAAGCGGGCACCATCGGAGCAGACCCGATACTGACGTTTGTACTCTTCCTGGTCCTGTATCTGTTTTTCGGTTATTTCTGGACCAGAAACGGGCAGACGCTGGGCATGCAGGTGTGGCGCATTCGCATTGAAAACCTGGACGGTACTTCCGTGTCCTGGACGCAGGCGCTTAAACGCTACGTCGCAGCGGCCGCAATCCTGTTCGTTGCCCTGCTGGGTGCCTACTATCTGAATGCCGCCACCCTGTTCGTCACTATCCCGGCCATTATCGCGCTGTTCTACCCCATCAACGGTCTGTCCCTGACCGACCGCGCTTCCGACAGCATCGTTGCTACGGTGCCAAAAGAGCCGAAAAAATAGCTACCCTGCCCGTCTCATGAGTACGGCGCCCACCACTGCATTGATTGCAATCGGCAGAACAATCGCCAGCACGGGATTGAAACCGAAAACCAGGCTCATGGGCCCCAGAAGGTCCTGCATGTATTTGAACAGCAACCCCACGATCAGGCCGGTAAACACCCGAAAGCCCATGGTGACGGATCTCAGCGGGCCGAACACAAACGAAATCGCCACCAACACCATGACCGCCGTGCCCAATGGCATCAATACTTTCTTCCAGAATGCCAGCCAGTAATTCGCCGCGTTCAACCCCTGCTCACCCAGATAACGGGCATAGGTATAAAGGCCGGAGATGGACAGGTCTTCCGGCTTTACAATCAGCACGCTGAGCACATTCGGAGACAAACCGGTTTGCCAGCGTAGCGCTCGGTGCTTTTCCTGGGTGGTTTGATCGTCACTCAGATTGGTGGTGGTGACATTTTCCAGCAACCAGTGGTCGCCCTGGTAAATACCTCTCTCCGCAAAACTGACCGAAACCAGCCAGCGCTCATCATCAAAACGAAACAGCGATATTCCGTGAAGCACCCCATTGGGCTGAACGGCGTTCAGATGCATGAACACCTCGCCTTCCCGGTGCCAGATGCCCGATGCCGACGCAACATTTTCGCCCGCGCCCTGGGCAATCGCCTTCTGGCTCTGGGCCATACGCTCAGCCGGTGGCGCAACGTATTCGCCAATCAGCACGCCGACCAGCACGATCACCAGAGCCGGTTTCATGGCCGACCAGACGATACGCTTCAGGGACACCCCGGCCGCACGAATGACTGTCAGTTCAGAAGAGCTCGCCATGGCCCCCAGCCCCACGAGGCACCCCATGAATGCGCCGAGAGGCAAATAATCATAGATACGGCGGGGCAGGGTCATAAACACAAACGACAGGGCCTGCAGCATCTGGTAATCGTTTTTGGCGTCATCCAGCTCGGCGATAAAGGCAAAGATCAGATCCAGAGACAGCACCACCAGCATCACCAGGAACATGGCGCCACCCACGGTAGTCATCACGTAACGGTCGATCTTACGCATGGGTGCGCCCCTCCCTAATCAGGCGCCGCCGGTACAGCCAGGCGGGGCCAAATTGCAGCCACAAGCCCAGCACCAGGAAGATGGCGTGCACCCAGAGCAGGCCGACCCACTCAGGAACCTTCCCGTTTTCAAGGGCGTCACGAGCCACAATCAGCAAGCCAAGATAGGTGATATAAACCAGCATTGCCGGAAGCAGGTGGAAAAACCGGCCCTGACGCGGGTTCACGCGGCTCAGCCGCACGGCCAGCAAGGTTACGATCGGCACGATCAGTGGCAGTGTGAAGCGCCAGTGCAGCATCGCACGGTGCTCGGGATTGTCTGATGCCATCAGATCCCAGGTACTGAGCCCCTCTTCCAGCTCTTTTTCACGGGCGTTGCCACTGCGAATCTTCAGCCCATAGGCATCAAAACCGGTCACATCGTAATCAAGGCGACCGGGAACACCCTCGAAGCGGGCACCCTCCTCGAGAACCAGAAACCGGCTGCCGGTCTCCTCATCAACCAGTTGGGAACCCTCACGGGCGGTAATAATCGACAGGCCTTCGCCCTCCGGCTTGTACTCCGCAATAAAAACGCCTTCAAGCCGTCGCTTGTCGTCACTCAGCCCTTCGGTATAGGTAACACGCCCCCCGGATGACAGCGACTGGAAGCGCCCTGGCGCAAGCATTTCAAACTCTGTCGCCTGGCGCTGCTCATTGAAAATGGCTTCCACCTGCTTCATGCCCCAGGGCGATACATAAAGGCTCATGGCCCCGACGGTCAGCATCACCGGAATACTGCCAACCAGGGTTTTGCCCAACAGCTGCTTGTCGCTGATACCACAGGCGAACAGAACGGTCATTTCACTTTCCAGGTACATGCGCCCGTAAGCCAGCAGAATGCCGATGAAAAAGCCCAGTGGAAGGATCAGTTCCAGGAATCCGGGAAAGCGGTAGGCCATAATCTGGAACAGTACATCGCCGGCCAGCTCCCCGGCAGCGGCATCGGCCAGATACTTGATAAACCGGCCGCTCATGAACACCATCAGCAGAATGCCGGAAACGGCAAGCATGCTGATAATCACCTGGCGGGTAAGGTAGCGGAAAACGATGCTCAATTCGGTCTCTCAGAGCCGGATGCGACCGGAGTCGATGGAATTCGGGATTCGCCGTATTCTAAGTAACCTTGGGGCCGAATGACAGGCCACGGGCTTAACAAAGACGTTAACAACCTGTCAGCGCTTGATAATTTGCCCCCTAACCCCAATGCTATACGCATTCGGACAGCAAACCCGGGCCCGGGACTGTCCTCCATCAGAACAATCAACGGGAGTTGCCATGACTTTTACCCTGAGCAGTAAGCCCATTTCCGATACCAAAGCGGACTGCCTTGTTGTAGCCCTGCCGGAAAAAGGCGACTGGCCCGCCTCGACGACACAGGCCAACGAAGCCCTGGGCGGACTGATCAAGACCCTGCACAAAAACGGGGACGCCACCGGTAAAAACGCAACCACCCTGCAAATGCCCCTGGACGGCCAGCCCTGGGCACGCCTGCTGGTGGTTGGCACCGGAGCTGACAAAGACCGCACTCCCGCGAACTATCGCAAGGCATTGATTGCCATGGCCGGCCAGATTAAGGACGGCCCGTCGAAACACGTACTGGTCGGCCTGGGCGACACCCTGGTGACCGGTGATGACGCCACCAGTTCGGAAGCGGCACGCCTGAATCTCATCGGCCGTACTCTGGAAGAGCAGCTCTACCGCTTCAGCGAGTTCAAGAGCGAGAAGCCCTCAGACCGCAAACTGGCAAAAGTCACCGTTACTGCCTCCTCTGCCGGCAAGGCACTGAAAGACGCCTTTAACCTGGGCCTGGCCACCGGCCGCGGCATGAATTTCACCCGCGACCTTGGCAATACACCGCCGAACGTCTGCCACCCCACCTGGCTGGCCGAACACGCCGAGAAACTGGCGAAAGAAAACGACGTTATCAAGACCGAGGTGCTGGACGAAAAGCAGATGAAGAAGCTGGGCATGCACAGCCTGCTTTCCGTTTCAGCCGGCAGCGCCCAGCCCGCCAAACTGATTGTTATGGAATACCGTGGCGGTAAGGCGAAAGACAAACCCTACGTTCTGGTGGGTAAAGGCATCACCTTCGACACCGGCGGCATCAGCCTCAAGCCCGGCGAAGGCATGGACGAAATGAAGTACGACATGGGTGGCGCTGCTGCTGTTTTCGGTGCCATGAAAACCATTGCCGAAACCAAGCCCAAGATCAACGTAGTCGCTGTTATCGCTGCCGCTGAGAACATGCCCAGCGGCACCGCGACACGCCCGGGGGATATCGTCACCTCCATGTCCGGCCAGACCATTGAAATTCTCAACACCGACGCCGAAGGCCGCCTGGTACTGTGTGACGCCCTCACCTACGTCAAGAAGTTCGACCCGGAAGTGGTTGTCGACATGGCCACCCTCACCGGTGCCTGCATTATTGCACTGGGCAGCCACGCCACCGGCCTGCTGAGCAACAACGACGAACTGGCCAACGACCTGCTGGCCGCCGGCGAGCGCGCCGGTGATCGCGCCTGGCGCCTGCCGCTGTGGGATGAATATCAGAGCCAGCTCGACAGCAACTTCGCGGACATGCAGAACATCGGCGGCCGCCCCGCCGGCACCATCACCGCGGCCTGCTTCCTGTCTCGCTTCGCCAAGGACTACCGCTGGGCCCACCTGGACATCGCCGGCACCGCCTGGAACTCCGGCAAAGCCAAAGGCTCCACCGGTCGCCCGGTACCCCTGCTGGTCGACTACCTGATGTCCCATGCCGGAAAGTAACTCCAGCTCGCAAAACCCGGGCCCCCAGGATGAACGGAACCAGTCCTACTGGTTCCACATCCTCGCCCAGAACACCCCTGCTGCCCGCAACCTCCACACCGCCAAACTGGTGGCCAAGGCGCGGCAGCAGGGTGACCGTGTAGGTATCGTCTGCGACACCATGCAGCACGCCCAGGAACTGGACGACCTGCTCTGGAACTTCAGTCCGGATGCTTTTATCCCCCACAGCATCGTTCCTGACTCCGCCACCACCTGCACCGACCCGGTTGGGATATTGCTTTGCCCGCCGGTGGCAGAGGACTGGGATACCGTGATCATTCTGTCGGCCACGCTGCCGGCGGATGCGGACCGGTTCAAACGGTTGGCGTTGGTGGCCCATAACGATGAGGCAGTGCTGGGACAGGCGCGGTCGCATTTCAAGCAATTGCGGGCGTTGGGGATTGAGCCTCGGGTGCATGATCAGAGGAAGCGGTGAGATTTTGATGGGGGCCGTATAGCGGGCCCTATGTAGGACTGTTCGTTTGGCAGAGGAGCGGGGTGGTGGTATTTATCTCCCTTGGGAAAAGAACTCGCTGCGCTCAGACACCTTTTCCTGGCGGGAAATAAATACCACCACCCCACTCTTCGAGCCAAGGGGGTGTCTCCAAGGTAGTGCAGGGTCTGTCTGTGTTTTATCTGAAAGCGGGATAGGTAAAACAGGCTCACGAACAAACCCAGGTAAAACCATTGAACACAGTCGAGACAACTCGGAGTCCATAAGGGTATGCGGGTGGTTGGAATTTCAGGCTGGAAAAGGTGTCTGAGCGAAGCGAGTTCTTTTCCAGCCTGAAATTCCAACCACCCCCGTACCCCTCCCCCCATGGTTCGCCGCGAACCAACGGACCATGTATAATCAGCGGTCTCAAATTTCCTTGTGAATCAACCAAACGGGCACCAGCAGAAACCCATGGAAAAAACCTACCAGCCAGAAAACATCGAGCGCCAGTGGTACGAAAACTGGGAATCCAAAGGGTACTTCCGCCCCTCCGGCGAAGGCGAATCATTCAGTATCGCCATCCCACCGCCCAACGTCACCGGCAGCCTGCACATGGGCCACGCGTTCCAGCACACGATCATGGACACGCTCACCCGCTTCAAACGCATGCAGGGCCGTAACACCCTCTGGCAGGTAGGCAGCGACCACGCCGGCATCGCGACCCAGATGGTGGTCGAACGCAAACTGGCAGCGGAAGAAGACAAAACCCGCTATGACCTGGGCCGGGAAGAATTCATCAAACGCATCTGGGACTGGAAAGAACACTCCGGTGGCACCATCACCGGCCAGATGCGCCGCCTGGGCAACTCCGTGGACTGGGACCACGAACGCTTCACCATGGACGACGGCTTCTACAAGGCGGTTCAGGAAGTGTTCATCCGCCTGTACGACGAAGGCCTGGTCTACCGCGGCAAGCGCCTGGTCAACTGGGACCCGAAACTGCATACCGCCATCTCCGATCTGGAAGTGGAAAACAAGGAAGAAAAGGGCTTTTTCTGGCACCTGCGCTACCCGCTGGCCGACGGCGAGAAAACACAGGGCGGCAAGGACTACCTGGTGGTCGCCACCACACGCCCGGAAACCATGCTGGGCGACACCGCCGTGGCTGTTCACCCGGAAGACGAGCGTTACCAGCACCTGGTTGGCAAATTCGTCGACCTACCTTTGGTGGGCCGCCGCATTCCCATCGTTGCCGACACCCACGCCGACCCGGAGAAAGGCAGCGGCTGCGTGAAAATTACCCCGGCCCATGATTTCAACGACTATGCCGTCGGCAAACGCAACAACCTGGTGATGATCAACGTCATGACCCAGGATGCCTCCATCCGCGATGTGGCCGAAGTGGTCAATCCCGATGGCACCGAGAACACAGACGTAGACGGCACCCTGCCCGCCGCCTATGCCGGCCTCACCCGTGAGGAAGCCCGCAAGCGGATCGTGGCAGACATGGACGCCGAAGGCCTGGTCGACGAAGTGGAAGACCACGTACTGAATGTACCCCGTGGTGACCGCTCCGGCCTGATCATCGAGCCGATGCTTACGGACCAATGGTTTGCTGACGCGAAGACACTGGCGAAACCCGCCATTGAAGCCGTGGAAGACGGGCGTATCCAGTTTGTGCCCAAGCAGTACGAAAACATGTACTTTGCCTGGATGCGCGACATCCAGGACTGGTGTATCTCCCGCCAGCTCTGGTGGGGCCACCGCATCCCCGCCTGGTACGACGCCGAGGGTAATATCTACGTTGGCCGCAGTGAGGACGAAGTGCGCCAGAAGCACAGCCTTGCCGCGGACCTGGAACTGAACCAGGACGACGACGTTCTCGACACCTGGTTCAGCTCTGCCCTGTGGACCTTTGGCACCCTGGGCTGGCCGGAAATCACTGAACGGCTGAAAACCTTTCACCCTACTGATGTGCTGGTCACCGGTTTTGACATCATCTTCTTCTGGGTTGCCCGGATGATCATGATGACCATGCACTTCATGAAGAATGAAGACGGCACTCCGCAGGTACCCTTCAAGACTGTCTACGTCACCGGTCTGATCCGTGACGAGCACGGCGACAAGATGTCCAAGTCCAAGGGTAACGTCATCGACCCGCTGGACATGATTGACGGCATCGAACTGAATGACCTGCTGGAAAAGCGCACCGGCAACCTGATGCAGCCCAGGCTGGCCGAGAAAATCGCCAAGCGTACAAAGAAGGAATTCCCGGAAGGCATCACCGCCCACGGCACCGATGCCCTGCGCTTCACTCTGGCCGCCATGGCCACCACCGGCCGCGACATCAACTGGGACATGAAGCGCCTGGAGGGCTACCGCAACTTCTGCAACAAGCTGTGGAATGCCGCCCGTTACGTGTTGATGAATACCGAGGGCGAAGATTGCGGTGTTAACAACGAGCCGGTAGCACTCTCCCTGGCAGACCGCTGGATCATCAGCGAACTCCAGAGCTGCGAGCAGGACGTGATCCGCCACCTGGACCAGTATCGCTTCGACCTGGCGGCCTACGCCCTGTACGAATTTATCTGGAACGAATACTGCGACTGGTACCTGGAGCTCTCCAAGCCAGCCCTGAGCGACGACAACGCCAGTGCCGAGGCGAAGCGTGGCACCCGCCGTACGCTGGTACGTGTGCTTGAGGCAGTTCTGCGCCTGGCGCACCCGATCATGCCGTTTATTACCGAGGAAATCTGGCAGCGTATCGCACCACTGGCTGGCAAGACCGGTGACAGCATCATGCTGCAGCCCTTCCCCCAGCCGGATGCGGGCAAGCAGGACGCCGCTGTTGCCGCCGATATCGAATGGGTGAAAGGCGTGATTGTTGCGGTACGGAATATCCGTGGCGAAATGAACATCTCCCCGGCTAAGGCCATCCCGGTACTGCTCCGCGGGAAAGACGCGGAAGACAGGCGCCGGCTGGACGAGAACCGCCAGTTTCTGGCATCCCTGGCCAAGCTGGAGAGCGTGGAATGGTTCACCGACGGTGACGCCCCCATGTCTGCGACCCAACTGGTTGGCGAGATGGAAGTGCTGGTACCCATGGCCGGCCTGATCGACAAGGATGCCGAGCTCAAGCGCCTGGACAAGGAGCTCGAGCGGCTGCAGAAAGAGGTGGACCGGCTGGAAGGCAAGCTCGGCAATGAAAAATTCACCGCCAAGGCTCCGGCTGATGTGGTTGAAAAAGAGAAGGACAAGCTCCGGGATGCCCAGGGCAGCATGAGCCGTCTCACCGAGCAGCGGACTGCTATCGAGGCCATGTAAACCCAATGTGCCGGCACGGGGACAACCATCAGCTACCCGGGAATGGCCTGATTGCCATTCTCGGGGCCGGTTCCCTCGGCCAGTTGTGGGCGGGGTACCTGCCCACCGCCAAGGTGGCATTTGTACCTCGTCACGACGAAACCGCCGTTCTCTGCGCGAATTCGTTGAGCTACAGGCTTCAGCGATTCGACGGCTCTGCCCGGTCTGTGACCGTTCCCTGGTTGACCAGCCCCGCCGGACAACCCTCTTTGTTATTGGTCACCACCAAAGCCGGCGACACCCTCGGCGCCCTTGAGTCCCGACTACCCGACCTGCCCCCGGACACGCCTATTGTGTTGTTCCAGAACGGCATGGGCAGCCAACAGGCTGTCGCCGATCGGTGGCCGCACCGCCCTGTTCTTGCCGCCAGCACCACCGAAGGCGCCAATCGCCCTGAGCGGGGCCAGACGATCCACGCCGGCAAGGGAGAAACCTGGGTTGGCGCACTCACAGACCGTGCAAGACCGCTTATAGCGCCAGTAGTACAGGCCCTGGCCACCAGCGGCCTTACGGTCCACGGGGAAACCAACATCCACCAAAGACTCTGGGACAAGCTGGTGGTCAATGCCGGAATCAACGCCTTTACCGCTATTCTCGGCTGCTGCAACGGCGACATTCTGGATCACAAGTTCTATCTGCAGCATATAGAACCCTTGTGTGTGGAGATTGCTGCTGTCCTCAAAGCCGAAGGCTGTCAGCCGTTGGCGCCAGACACCATTCGTGAGCGCATCGAAACGGTCGCCCGACGCACAGCAAAGAACACATCGTCGATGCTGAGCGACCGGCAGCAGGGCCGGACCACCGAAATCGATTTCATCAACGGCTATGTGGCGCGCCGGGGGCAGGCGCTGGGCATTGACGTGCCAGTGAATCAAATGCTGACGGAGCAGGTCCGTCAGGTGACCCACGCCTCTGTCAGACCCTGAAGGCTTCCACAAGGCGCTGCAACGAGGCCGTCAATTGTGACATCTCGCGGGAGGACGCCAGAGTCTCCTCGGCGTTGTCCGCCGTTTTCTGGCCCAACACGCTGATCTGCTCAACGTTGGTATTGACGTTTTTCGCGACCGCAGACTGCTCTTCCGCCGCCTGGGCAATCTGGTGACTCATATCCACGATGGTGGAGATCCCCTGGGCAATCCGGTCCAGCGCCTCGGTGACCTCCGAGGATTTCCTGACCGTGGTTTCAGTCACCTCGTGGCTGTTGGTCATGGCTGCAACCGCTTCTTTGACACCGCTTTGCAGGCGGGAAATCATGCCTTCGATCTCTTCCGTTGACTTGTGGGTGCGCTGGGACAGTGACCTTACCTCATCTGCAACCACGGCAAACCCGCGGCCCTGCTCGCCGGCGCGGGCAGCCTCAATGGCTGCGTTCAGCGCCAACAGGTTGGTCTGCTGGGCAATCGCCTTGATTTCCACCAACACCTGGCTGATGTTGTCGCTGTCTCCGTTTACCCGGTTGATAACCTCCACCGCGCCGGAAATTTCGGTGGCCAGGCGATTAATGGTCTCAACGGTATCGGCGACCACTTCGCGTCCTCTCTCGGTATCTCCCTCGGCAGCGCTTGCACTGTCGGATACCCTGTGGGCGCTTTCTGTCACTTCATTGACGGCTTCCACCATCTGGCTCATGGCTTCATTGATCTGGCCGGATTCCTCCATCTGACGGGCCACTGCCTCACTATTGGCGGCTGCCGTGTCATTGACCCGGGTTGCCTGGCGATCAACATCCGATGTCGTGCCGCTGACGGAACGGATCAGCTCGGCGATCCGGTCCGTCATGCTGTTGAACTCGGTGGTCAGTTCCCCCAGCTCATCACGGTTATCCAGTTCGATGTGTGTCGTCATGTCGCCGGCAGCCACGTTGCGGGCCGCCTGACTGAAGCGGTTGATTGCGGTACGTACCGACATGAAGAAACCAACATACAGATACACCACCACCAGCAGCACAATCACAAGAGCAACAATGATGAATTGTCGCTGCTGAATCTCGCGATCCAGGCGTGCATTCAGGTTATCGCTGACCACATCAAAAATGCCGGCGGTAAAAGCCTCATAATGAACAAGCTGGCTCTCGACCGTGCTATTGAAATCCTGCCACGGCAACTCCAGTCGCATGGGAGTGATGACATTGCTATCAAGCTCATTCCGAATGCTGGTCAGGCTGTCTTCAATACCTTGCACGGCATTACCGGTATTTTCCGCCAGGGTGGGCGATGCATCGATTGCCACCGCGAGCGCGGGGCCAAGCAGTGATGCGCGATTGGTCAGCTGATCGTAGATTTCATTCAGCACGTCACTGAGACCATAGCCCACCTGCCCCTCTATCAGCGCAAAAATGCCGAAAGCACGGGCCCGCCCGATGATGCTTTCGGCATCCGGCAGTGCCTCACGCACAAGCCCGAGCAACAACAGGTTTTCCCGTGACGCGTCCTGGCCGAGGCCGGAAATCTCGATGGTGGCGGAGAGCATGGCCCGGACTTTCTGGACAAACTCCTGATAATACTTGAACTGGGGGTCGATGTTGCCCTGATAACTGTCGGTTGATTTCAGCGTTTGCCACTCTTCCCGCAGCATTGCCACCTGTTCCGCCCAGTTGCCGGAGGTGTCGAACAGTGCGTCTGCTTCCGCCAACTCTTCCAGAAGGCTGTCAATCCGCTCAGCGGCCTCGTCCGATCTGGCGAGCAGCTCGTTGTCATCCTTGGTCTTTCCAGGCGACCGGAAATCACGATAATCAAGCGAAGCCTGCAAGAGTGCATCCACTTTCTCAAGCTGCTCCAGACCCTCAACACCCCGGGTCATGGTGTCTACCGACCGGTTCAACTCGCTGATCACCAGCCAGGAAAGGGCAACGATAGGCAGCAGAAACAGAACGCTGATCAGGCTGAACTTGTAGAACATCGGCAGCCGGTTCATCAACGACACTGCAGGCTTGATAAGCTGGTTCACGTATACCCCCACGCAAGGCGTCGAAAAAATGAAGCTTTATTCTATTTGTTTATTTTGTCGACTAAAGTACTACAAACTTGAGTGTTTTTCGGAGTAAAAATGTAAATTTTATTAACACATCAATCTTATACGACCCCCGCGATCACCAGTAGAGCCAACACACAGATCCAAACCAGCATGCTGCGGTTCAGCAGATCCCTGATTGCATCCAGACTGCGGCGGCCATAATCAGCCCACTCGTCGGGGTGAATTTGCGAGAATCGCCCCGGGTCCAGCGCATAGCCCGTCAGCGCACCGTTCGCCGCCGCCATCAACACCTGATCCGTTTTCAGTGTTATACCGACCAGAACACGCTTCCCTTCGCTCATCCAGCCGGCAAGATCCCCGGCCACGCCGAAGGTAAACGACAGTAAACGGGAGGGCAGCCAGTTCAGCACCTCTGCCAGTGCGGCAAAGTCAGGCCTTGCTGCCACCTGTGGCCAGTGATCACGCAACGCAATGACCCCGCGTGCGAAAAATGCCGCTGCCGGGCCACCAATCACATACCAGAAGGCAATCAGGAAAAATCGCTCAAAGACATTGACCATCAGCGAGCGTGACAGTATCAGGTGCATCTCGTCGGGAGAGGTGGCCGCACCTCGATCCCGGGCAGGGAGGCTATCCTTGATATGGTGCCAGGCTGCCTGCATGTCACCCCTGGCCCAGGACGCACTGTAGGCTTCCAATGGTGAGCGCCAGCCGGGTGCACCCATCAGCATCACCAGGAGCGCGAATTCCAGAGGGTAAGCCGCCATTCTCCAGTCCAGCTCCCTCAGATACCACTCGCCGGCGGCAAGCAAAACGGCCGGAACGGCAACCATGAGCAGCCCCTTCCATTTCACCGCTTCCTTTCCGGCGCGCGCTTTACTGTTGGCACCAAAGGCAGCGCTCCAAAGGAAGTCCCCGGACCAGGCGTTCGCCGCATCCAGCTTGCGCCTGGTCAGGTACGCGAGCAGAAACACCACCAGTACCATCAGCCAACCCCCTCTGTTTGCTGACCGGCATCCAGCATCTGCCGGTAGTATGACCAGTCAAACGCCGGGCCCGGGTCGGTTTTCCGGCCCGGCGCGATATCACTGTGGCCGGTAATCCTGTCCGGGGTGATTTCCGGCCAGGCCGACATAATCTTCTGCGACAGGTCCACCAGAGTCTGGTATTGGGCGTCGGTATAGGGGATGTCGTCCGCACCCTCCAGTTCAATCCCTATCGAAAAGTCATTGCACTCATCCTCACCCTGGAAGCACGACCGGCCCGCATGCCAGGCTCGGTCCAACAGGCTGACAAACTGCACTGGTGAACCATCACGGTGGATCAGCAAATGCGACGACACCTTCATCCCGGCAATGGTCTCAAAATAGGGGTGCAGGGAAGCATCAAGCTGGTTGCAGAAAAATCGCTCTATGGCATTGCCACCAAACTGCCCTGGCGGCAGGCTGATGTTGTGAACCACCAGCAGGGAAATGGAGGCATCTTGGGGTCGCGGGCCGAAATTGGGTGACGGGCACCACCTGGCCGTGCTTATACGCCCGGTGCGGCGCAGCCTGGAGGCTGGGTTTTCCGAAGGGTCAATATCACAGTGGGAAGCGTTTTGTTCAGACAATGTGTTTCCAGCAAGCCGACGGCGGGCGTTTTACAACCACCCGCCTTTGTTACGTTTGTGCCTGTGATTGAAGCACAAAGCGGCCGGCCTTGCTATCCAGTCAGTCGCCGGTCAGTCCTTGCGACTGCTGCGCAGGTTATCGATGATGGACTCCAGAGCGCGGTCAAAAATCAGGCCATCGTCAAGCATGGTAATTTCTTCCGCTGCCAGCGCTGTGGCCAGATCCTCACGCCGGTACTCAGCCACTTTCGCGCCACTGCGATTGACAAAAATGTACTTGCCCGTCGCCTTGATAAAGGCGGCCAGTTTACAGCGAATCTTGCCGCCGTCGCGGATCAGCTCGATCCAGGAGCCGACACGGAGGCTATCCGCACGGTCCAGCCATTGTTTATCGGGGCCATTGTTCGCCATTGGCGCTTCAGAAGGCTCGCCACTGGCAGCCTCTGCGACTGGTGCAATCGGCTCAGGGGCCTGCAGCGGTTCCGGGATCTCCTGTGGTGGAGCTTCTGATTGCGTTTGCTGAGTGTCCTCCGGCGTAATGGCAGGGGGCGCCACTTCGGTCGTGTTTGCCCGCACCGGCTCTTCTTCAGGTGCGGAGCGTCGGGAAGTGGTCACCAGACGCTGGAACACATCCACATGGACAAGCTCAAGGTCCCGTATCGCTGCGTCCGTTGCGAACGGGTCCCAGGCGATTTCCTGCAATGCTGACCTCAGCCCGTCCACGATGCCGGGAATTGCCCTCAGGAGTTCGCTCCGGGTGCCCTCTTCGACCGGCTTTGGATCAACGCTCCAGACCAATTGACGGGTCAGTGCGGACGCCACCTGCCAGCGTTCACTGTCTTCACCCTCGCGCAACACAATCCACTGAAGGTATTTTGCCCAGGCCTCATTCAGCAGCGTGACCACCTGGGGCGGCAGGTCCCGGCCGGTCATCTGCTCGCTTAACAATGATTCTGTTGCCCTCGAAGCCCTTTCCTGTTTGGCCCGACCCTCTTCCGCGTCACGAAGTCGCTGCTCCACCAGTTCCCTGCGCCGGCGGTCCAGGTCCATGAAATGACCAAAGTCGCTGAGCAGCTCGCTGAAGATTTCCACGTTGTCGGTGAATTCATTCAGCACGCGGTCAACGACGGATTCAATTTTTTCCCGCAAGGGGTCGCGCTGGCCGGCTCTTTTCTCGGTCCAGCCAATAGCTGACATGGCCAGCTCGTTCAGAAGCTTTCTGACCGGGTGTCCGCCGCGATTGAAGAAATTCTTGTCACTCAGGGCCACCTTCAACACAGGAATCTGCAAACGCCCGATGACCGCTTTCATGACGGGATGGAGCTGGCGATCCTCAAGGATAAAATCGAATAACATGGAGACCAGGTTGATAACATCGCTGTCTACCTGGCCGGCATTGAGTCTGCCTCCGGTTTCCGCCCTGAAAACCGGCTGCAGCTGCCGGGACAAAGGCACAACCTCACCCTGCCCCCAATGCACGGATTGCGCCTGAACGTCGCTCAACCGCGACATCAGGGTGCCGGTATCCAGTAATCCCGCCCCGCCGGCAGGCATGCCACCAGCATCGCCCTGGCCCTGATGCAGCAATGCACTGAGCTCGGAGAAGGTAGCACGGACATCATCAGGCGGCGCCGTCAGCGGGCCCGTCGGTTCCGAGCTCTGGCGTGCTGACAATATTCCCCCACTCTGGCCGGATCCCGGAGCGGATCTGCCGGCGGGTGAACGACCGCCAACCGGCGCACGACGCATGTCTGGCAATACGCCTTCGGCGATCAGTGTTTTATTGGCATCTCTGTAGACATCTCCCAGGATTCCGACGAGCAGACGATCAAACAGTTTCAGCACCACCAGTTTGGCGCGAATGTCGATTTCCAGATCTGTGCAGGCTTCTGCGACGCCGCCGCAAATCACTTCCGGGCTCAGTGGCATCTGGCTGTCATCAAGTTTTACAGCCGGCACCAGGTGGGACACCCGGACATTCAGCAGCTTGATGGCCTCGGCGTGCTGGTTGCGAAGCTTGTTGATCAGGTTGTCGATGGCGACCTGCTGCTCCAGATCGGAGTGATCCACCAGCGCCAGTGAATCCTGGTCTACCTCGTCCAGGCTGCCGCTGCCACCACCCGGACGGAAGGAACCGATTTCATTGAAGGCGCGGCTGACGTACTGCAGAACGGAAACCGTCATGTTCTTGCGGCGCAACCTGAGTTCCCGCATCGCGTCGAAATAGGCAGTCTGGTCCTGATTGGTGCCAGCCTTGTCCGCCAGTTCGAACAGCGCGTCGTCCGCCTTGTCGAAAAAACCGGACATCACTGCCTTCAAGGACTGACCAGATACGTCACGCAGGCGCACCAGAGAACCCGGCAGGGAAAACCTGTCCGGCATTTTCTGGGCTTTAAGACTTACAACCTTGTTATCCTGCGCCATTCGGCTACTCCGGACAGTGACTGGAGACGTGCGTCATTGCACATCTTAGGCCTTACCGACGTCACCTTGTGTCAGAATTTGTCACCTTTTGTGTTTAAGTGATGGCGGTCACAGTTTAGCATTCTGACTCACTTGTGTTTGGCGAATACCCTTGCGGGCTTTAGAATCATTGGCCCGTATTATTTGCATTGCCCAGGCAAGCCCAGACCCAAAAAGAACCACCGGAATCCCGACCATGATCCAAGCCGAACTGCTTCGCCAGTCCCGCATCGAAACCGTCGCCCAAAGCCTTCGGGAAGATATCGGAGACGGCGATATCACCGCCATGCTGATACCGGAGCACCGAATCAGTCGTGGACAGGTTATCACCCGCGAAGCCGCAACCATTGCCGGGCGGTCCTGGGTTGAAGAGGTATTCCGGCAGGTAGACCCCCGGGTCACCCTGGAGTGGACGGTCAATGATGGCGACGAAGTGAGCCCCGACCAATTGCTGTTTACCATGGAAGGTCCTGCCCGCAGCCTGCTCACTGGCGAGCGTGCGGGTCTCAACTGGCTTCAGATGCTCTCCGGTGTTGCGACTACCTGTGCCGGATATGCGCGGCGCGTGGCCCATACCGGCGTACAACTGCTCGATACCCGCAAAACGCTTCCCGGCCTGCGGCTGGCCCAGAAGTACGCAGTCACCTGTGGCGGCTGCCACAACCACCGCATCGGCCTGTGGGATGCGTTCCTGATCAAGGAAAATCACATTGCAGCCTGCGGCTCGATTGCCAATGCAGTAACCGAGGCCCGCCGCATTGCTCCTGGTCGCCCCGTGGAAGTAGAAACCGAAAACCCGGATGAACTGGAGCAGGCCCTTGCCGCCGGTGCGGACATCATTATGCTGGACGAGTTTTCGCTGGTTGATATGAAGCAGGCTGTCAGTCGCACTGCCGGCGCCGCAAAACTGGAAGCTTCCGGCGGCATCAACACAGACACACTGGTGCCGATCGCAGAAACAGGAGTGGACTATATTTCCATCGGGGCACTGACCAAGGATGTGCGGGCCGTAGATCTGTCCATGAGACTGGACACTGTCGGCTGAGCAGTCAGGACTGCCCGGAAAGCAGGCGGTCCATCTCCGCGAGTTCGCGAATAAGGCTGTGACCGGGCTCGCTTCTGCCCCGGAAATACTCCTCCGCCATGGGCGCCATTCCCGACACCTCCGGCAGTGGATGCCCGTTTTCGATCAGCACCTTCATTCGGTAAACGAACACGAACTGAAGCCATTGGGTAAATTCCAGGGTATCTACCGCAAATGGCTTCGTGCTTTGCAACGCCTCATCAGACGGCGGATCGGTTTCCCAGGCGCCAAGTCGCCGTAACTCGATCTCAATCTGCAGCAGGCTGTCCGCCACGCGGGCGGTATGGTCGGACGGTCTTGCCATCGTTTGCTCTCAGTCGGCCAGTGGTTCCAGTTCGACAGTTTCTCCATGGAGTACCCGGTAAAGGTCCTCGTACTGCCGTGTCAGTGGATGTTTCGGCGCCATGTGAATCAGCGGCTGTCGGCTCTGATGGGATTCCTTCATCTTCACCGAGCTGGACAGCCTCACCGGCAATACCGGAAGCCCCTCGTCCAACAGTTCGCGAACCAGCTTCTTGGGCAGAGTGGCACGGGGCTGGAACTGGTTGGCAACAATCCCTTCCACCACCAGATCTTCGTTATGGTCTTCCTGCAACTCCTGGATTTCATGGAGGATACTGTAGAGCGCCTGGCGGGAAAAGTCGTCGCAGTCGAAGGGAATAAGACACCGTTGTGCTGCGATCAGTGCCGAACGGGAATAAAAGTTCAGCGCCGGCGCGGTATCGATGTAGATCTCATCGAAAGATTCGCCCATTTTCCTGAGCGCATCCCTCAGTTTGTAGATCTTGTGCTTTGCTTCCAGCTTGTGTTCCAGAAAGTCCAGTTCCGGGCTGGAGGGCATGACAAACAGATTGTCAAAGGGAGACGCGTGAACAAACTCGTCAGCGCGGCGGTTAAACACTGTAAACGCCACCGTCTGTTCCAGGTAGTCTGCTACGGTGTCCTTGAGCTCCGACGCCGGCCGGCCCAGCAGGTAATGGGTTGAGTTGCCCTGGGGGTCAAGATCGACGACCAGCGTACGCTTGCCCCTGGCGGCGCTGATGGCGGCCAGGTTACAGGTAATACTGGATTTACCAACACCACCTTTCTGATTGAACACTACTCGTCTCATGTTTTTCCCCTGACCTGTTCCCTGTTATTTGTTCGCCCTACCAGCCCATCACCGACTTCACGAACGGTATCGTCAGCCGGCGTTGGGCACGCAATGAATTTTCATCCAGGCGATCCAGCATTGCCAGCAGATCGGCAAGCTTTCGTGGCGCACGCCTGAGAATGAATGCCGCCACATCGTCGCCAAGAACCAGCCCCCGTTGTTCGGCCCTGGCCATCAGAATCCGGAGCCGGTCATCATCACGGTTTATGCCCAACTGAATCGTTAGCCCGTGCCGCAGCCGCGATACCAGATCCGGCAACAGAAACGGCAAACCGCCTGGCACTTCTGACAGGCTGACGACCATCAGGCTTCCGTAATCATTAACCCGATTGTACAGATGGAAGACCGCTTCTTCCCAGCTTTCCAGGCCGGCAATGAGATCCAGATCGTCAAGGCAGATCACCGACTGGTTCTCCAACCCTGCCAGCGCTTGCGGCCCGAACGGCAACAACTCCTCCATACTGACGCACACGGCGCTTTGTTCACGCTGCTCGGCAAGATGGCATACGGCCTGCAACAGATGACTCTTGCCAGTGTCGGCATCGCCACAGACAGCAACAACCGGCACCGGATACGGATGCTCACAGGCCTCACGCAGACGTGCCGCAGCGGCTGCATTTCTGTCCCCGTGGAAATTGTCAAAGCGGGCGTCATCACGCAGCTTGACCCCCAACAACAGTTGCGAAGCACTCACTGACTCTTGACCCTCCAGGCCCTCAGACTCCAGACCACAATATAATGAGCCCCACTGAACAGTGCGGAAACTGCAACCACCAGAATACCGGCCTCGATAACCCACGGCTGCATTGGCAAATCCGCCAGCAGGATAATAATCGCAAGGGCCACCAGAATCTGGATCAGCGTATTGAGTTTACCGGGAATGCTGGGCTGTAAATCAAACCTGCCAACGTAGTAATGGAAAGCCAGCCCACCGCAGACAATCAGGATGTCTCTTCCCACCACCAACCAGAGCAGCCATGGCGGCAAGACACCCGTCAGGGTAAGCATGAGGTAAGCCGAAATCAGCAGGGCCTTGTCGGCCAGAGGATCTGCAATGGCACCCAGCCGGGTCCGCCAATCGAAATGGCGGGCGAGAAAACCGTCAAACGCATCGGTAGCAGCCGCGATAAAAAAAATCGCCAATGCAATCCGGTATTCCTTGGCCATAAGAGCGGCGGCAAAGGGAGCGATCATCACTATACGCAGAAACGTCAGGGCATTGGGAATCCAGCGCCAGCGATGCGTCATCATGACACGCCTCCCTCTCCTTGCGGCACCCGGATATTACTCTCCGTTTTCCGAATCAACAATCGAAGCGGGCTGCCAGCGATAATGCAGCACCTGATAGAGTGACTCGAATGCCTGTTCCGATTCCTCTTCATCCACCAGTAGCGGCTGATATACGAACAGAGGGTTAGCCGGCGAACTGGCATTCTCGGCACTGTCTTCTGCCAGCGCGAAACCACCTTCCGGTGCCTGCTGGACGGGCCCCTCAGCGCCCTCCTCACCTGAATCAACAGTATCATCGGAAGGCATCCGGGACACTTCGGCATCAGACAGCGGCACCAGGCGCGGGTCAAGAGCGATGTACTGTTTCAGCTGCTCCATTTCCCCGGAAAACACCACCCGCAGTTTTAGCTGGTTCTCACGAGCCTGTGTAGCGCCCGCTTCGAGTACCGGAGACAGGTTCTTGAGCACGCCGTTTACACTGGCATAATCTTTCAGGTCAGTTACACCATGCACCACAATATCCACCTGTGGCGATTCACCCACATCACTCCCGGCGACCGCATAACGATCCGCAAACATTTCGGCCCAGCGCCCGACAACCCGGGCGGCCAGTTCTTCTTTGGTATCCGCGGTCACCGACTGTTCCGTGCTGTCCAGTCCCATGCCATCAAAAACCCATCCGGCACGCCACTGGGAGCCGGAGCGGCGGACCCGCACCAGGGACATCAGGTCATGCTCAAGCTCTTCAGAAGCGCTCCTGACACTGGAAGTAAACTGGCCCCAGATATCGGAAAGCAGCTCGCGGTCCTGACCATAGTCCGCCGGTGGCAGGCTGACCGGGAGGCCCCGGTCTACCGCCGCATTCTCAAATATCTGCCGCCACTGGCCATTCCCGCTGCTGTCTTCCCCGTCAGCATGTACAAGGGTACGACGGCCATTTTCTTCGACGGCAATCCAGGCGAGGGTCAGGGGTCGATTGGCGCCCCAGACCGGCGCGTCGACGGAAGCGAGGGCGCGATTGACCCCGACAGCGCCAAACGACATGCGCAGGCGGTGCTGATCCTTGTCCGAACGCAGAAACTGATAGGACTGCAACAGGGACTCGGCATCGTCCAGCAGCGCTTTGACCCCTTCATTGCCAAGCACATCTCGGGTGCCGGACACGCGCACGAAAACCTGGCTCAGACCGTCCGCATACCCCTGTTCCAGGTCTGCCGGCTGTGAGCTCGCCACTGGCACTTCCACCGAGTAGAGCCCGGTAACCGTAACGGCGGCGGCCGGTGCTGCGATCAGCGCCAGAAGACCGAATAACCGCACTGACCGACGGATTATCCGCGCTGCCTGCATCGAGATTTTTCCTGAGTCTGGCATGAAACACCCTGCAATTCGTCTGAATGGCGCATAGGATACACCAAGCCCCATGGTGTGAGTAGCCAGGCGGGATTGCAGAAAGTCAATACAGCCCGCGAATGCCGACACAACGGCAAACTTGGCAATTGCATTTGGAGCGCCACTCCGCACCTGTTAAAATCCGCCGCCTGACCCACTGTCCAAACGGTTAAGCACACCATGAGCGAACACAAGCCCTCCCTCACCTATCGTGACGCCGGCGTTGATATTGACGCAGGAAACGAACTCGTCAACCGCATCAAGAACACGGCTGCACGCACACGTCGCCCGGAGGTTCTCGGCGGCCTCGGGGGATTTGGCGCGATGGTTGCCATTCCCCAGGGCTACCATGAGCCGGTTCTGGTTTCTGGCACAGACGGAGTAGGCACCAAGCTCAGGCTTGCCATGCAACTTCAGAAACACGACACCATCGGCATCGACCTGGTGGCCATGTGTGTGAATGATCTGGTTGTAGGCGGCGCGGAGCCTCTGTTTTTCCTCGACTATTACGCCACTGGCAAACTCAATGTGGATGTGGCGGCCCAGGTAGTCGAGGGCATTGGCCGTGGCTGCGAACAGGCAGGCTGCTCCCTGGTGGGCGGAGAGACTGCCGAAATGCCGGGCATGTACGAAGGCGACGATTACGACCTGGCCGGCTTCTGTGTGGGTGTTGCCGAGCGCAGTGAAATCATCGACGGCAGCCGCGTGCAGACCGGCGATGTATTGCTGGCGCTGGGTTCGTCCGGCCCCCACTCCAACGGTTATTCACTGATCCGCAAGATCCTGGAAGTCAGCGACGCGAACCTTGACCAGACCATCGGTGATACCACCCTCGCGGATGCGCTGATGGCACCGACCCGTATCTATGTAAAAAACCTGCTTCAACTGGCCCGTGAAGTGGATATTCGCGCGCTCTCCCACATCACCGGTGGTGGTCTGCCAGAAAACATTCCCCGGGTTCTGCCAGACGGTATGGTTGCCGCTATTGATACCGACAGCTGGAAGCTGCCCCCGGTTTTCCAGTGGCTGAAAGAAGCCGGCGGTGTTGCCATCGAAGAGATGTACCGCACCTTCAATTGTGGCGTGGGCATGGTCGTCTGCGTTCCTGCCAATCAGCGTGAACTGGCGCTGGATACGTTGAACGCACTGGGTGAAAAGGTCTGGCAGATCGGCATTATTGAAGCAGCGGAAGACTCCGCCTCCTCATCGTCTGTACGCTATGCGCCGGGGCTGCTGTCGACATGAAGGCAGATTCCGTAACCGCCCCTCGTATTCTGGTTCTGGCCTCCGGAAGCGGGACCAATCTGCAGGCTCTGATTGACGCCAGTCGCGAGCGCGATTTTCCGGGCCAGATCGTAGCCGTCGGCTGCAATCGGCCCAAGGCGTTCGCCCTTGAACGCGCTGCACAGGCAAATATTGACACATTCACCGTGGACCACACCCGATACGGATCCCGTGAGGAATTCGACGGCGCACTGATGGCCGAGATCCGCCGCCACAATCCGGACCTGATCGTGCTGGCAGGATTCATGCGCATTCTCACCACGGATTTCGTACAGGCCTTGCGCGGCACCCTGCTGAACGTCCACCCCTCGCTGCTGCCAAAGTATACCGGGCTGAATACCCATCAGCGCGCACTGGAGGCGGGCGAAAAGATTCATGGCGCGTCCATCCACTTTGTCACTGAAGAGCTGGATGGCGGCCCCATTATCGCCCAGGCAGAAGTCATCGTGGCCCCGGACGATACCGCCGAGTCTCTTGCCGAAAAGGTGCAGCGCAAAGAGCATGTGCTCTACCCCATCGTTGTTCGCTGGTTCTGCGAAGGGCGCATTCAGCTTGGCTCTGATTATGTGGTTTTCGACGGGCAGCCCCTGAACAGCCCCCTTGTGCTTCCGGACGACGGTAACGCAGCGACCGCTGAGTGACGTTATCGTCATCTGTGGGAGCACCCTGGCAGGTTAGACTGCTCAGAGGTAAGTACGCCTGCCATTGTGCAACCGGAGAAGTTCTATGCACCTGAAACACAGCACCACAGTCTTGCCAGTTCTGCTGGCCTGGTTGCTACTTTCTGGCGCCGCCCTCGCACAGCTGAAAGAAGGCACGGAGCAGGTCCCTCTTCACCCCATGGAGCTCAGCTATAACGCGTCCATGGACAAGGGCATTTCCCTCAAAGGCAGTGCCCGCCGCATTCTGGAAAAACGGGATGACGGCACCTGGCGTTTCCGCACCGATGTGGACTCGTTTATCGCCGATATCGACGAAACCCTGATCTTTCGCTGGGAGAATAATCAGGTGGTCCCCCTGCGTTACCGTTACGAGCTCTCCGGCTTCCTGATCAAAACCAGGAAAGAAGCGATCGACTTCGACTGGGACACAATGGTGGTCAGCGGACACCATGAGGGCGACAGGTTTTCGATGGCGCTGGAAGAAGGCGCTCTTGACCCCATGGGCTACCAGTTGCAGTTGAGCCAGGACATAAAGGCCGGTAAGCGCGAAATGGAATACCGGGTGATCGACAAGGGTGACTACGACACCGATCGTTTTGCGGTCGTTGATGAAGAAATCAGGCGAATCAATGGCGACGAGGTCACGACTCTCAAGGCAGAGAAAGTCCGCGACAGCGATAGCAAGCGACGATCCCTGATGTGGTTCGCACCAGAGCGCGACTACCTGCTCATCCGCTTCCTGCAGGTAGAGCCGGATGGCAGCGAGTACGAGCTCACCATTAACCAGGCCTCTTTTGATCGCTAGGCATTCGGTTATTTACTTCCCGGCATCGGCCCAGACCGCCTTCACTTCCTCGGCAATGATGCGCAATCCCCGGGCGACCCGCTCATCGTCCTGTGAGTAAGTTACCCGCAGGCATTCATGACGATGCTGCCAGCCATCCTCCGGTAATCCCGGGAAGAAGTAGTGCCCGGAGACCACCAGTACACCTCTTTCCTTTAACCGCTGGTACAGCTCAAGACTGGTAATGGGCAAGTCCGGGAACCACAGCCACAGGAACATGGCGCCTTCGGGTTTGTGCACATACCAGCGACAACTGTCTTCGCCCATGGCGTCGCGAAATACGGCGACGGCCCGTTCCATCTTCGCTTTGTAGAAGGGGCAGACCACGTCCCGGCTGAGTGACAGGATTTCCCCGGAACGCACCAGGGGTTCCGCCAGCATGGCACCAAAACTGCCCGTGGCCAGGTTCATGATGGCGTTAATGCCCGACAACGCCTTGATGACCGGCTCTGCGGCAATAACGATCCCCGTGCGCACAGCCGGCAGGCCAAACTTCGACAGGCTGAGACAGAGAATCACCTGTTCGTTCCAGTGCGGTGTTGCATCGACAAACAGCAGATTCGGAAAGGGTGTGCCGTAGGCTCCGTCGACAATCAACGGGATATTGTGCTGGCGCGCCATGGCTTCAAGCCTGGCCAGTTCGTCATCAGTGACCACATTGCCAGTGGGATTGGTGGGGCGGGAAACGCAGATGGCACCGGTTTCACCAGTAACCTCAACCGCATCGAAATCCACGCGGTATTTGAATTCGTGGGCATCTGTAAAAGAAATGTCTGGTTGCACCGCGTGGAACAGCCCCGGCTCGATACCCGCATCGGCGTAACCGATGTATTCCGGCGCCAGGGGCAGCAGGATGTGCTTGTGCACCCCGCTGCCATAGTCACCGCCGAACATGTTGAACAGCATAAAGAATGCCGCCTGACTGCCGTTGGTCAGGGCAATATTTTCCGGCTTCAGACCCCATCCATACTCCCGGTTCAGCAGTTCCGTCAACGACGCAATAAACTGTTTTTCGCCCTGGGGCGGATCGTAGATACCCACCATTCGG
Source organism: Marinobacter panjinensis (assembly GCF_005298175.1). Classification (NCBI taxonomy): domain Bacteria; kingdom Pseudomonadati; phylum Pseudomonadota; class Gammaproteobacteria; order Pseudomonadales; family Marinobacteraceae; genus Marinobacter; species Marinobacter panjinensis. The sequence continues at coordinate 52,653 of NZ_SZYH01000001.1, read as the reverse complement.
CGGGTGTCGCCTTCGCTCCGGGCTATATCCGCCAGGATCTGCTGAACCCGTTCCTGGATTTCCGGAATATGGCCAGGATTGCCCCCGCCCATCATGATCATGTCGTCGCCGGATGCCAGGGCATTGCCAAGATCATCCATCAGCGAGGTGATGCCCGCATCTGCGGTAAATTTCCGGCCGAACGAAGAGAGTTTCATGGTGTCTGTCTGTATCGGTTCAAAACGGGTTGTCATCCCAGTGTAGGACAGAGCCGGCAACGCCGCCTGTCAGTCGTTCAGGGAGATACCGAGGTTACTCACGCCCTCGTTGGCGGCGTCCTCGCGGATACGCCCCACAAACTGGCTGGTGGGGGTACGCTGGCGCTTGAGGGCAAGAATCAGGTCACGCTGGAAGATCTTGTCCTCTTTCATCAGCGGGTGCTGCTCCAGCAGCCGGACCAGCTCGTCCTCGTTCAGATCCTCCCCTTCAGAAAGCTCAATGAAGTTCATCACCGTTGCCGTGGCCATCTGCGAGGCATCGGTGGCGCGGTGCTTGCCCGGGTTGAGCCGGTTCAGCAGCGCCTGTTCAAGCAACTGGCAGAAATCGAAAGCCGGGTAGACACCGTAGGCGTCGTAGGCATCCACATCCGGTGACAGGGCTTCCAGTTTTGCCAATAGCTGGGGGACGGCCGCTTCGGAAACGTCTTTTTGCAGCATTTCCCAGCCCAGATCCAGTAACTGGCGCATTTTCGCACCAGTTTTCAGCTCAACGGCGTCGGCGAACAGCGCGTAGTTAGGAAACGACCGCTCCGCAAGGGCCATCAGGAAGGTGAATTCCCGCCAACCCTGCAGTTGTGATACCGCTTTCAGAAACTGATTGGCATTCACTGTGGATCTCTCCTGAGGGTAAAACCACTCATGTTCGTGGCAGGGTCACGCCTGTTTGTCCCAGGTATTTTCCGCCGCGGTCCTTATAGCTGGTATCGCAGACTTCGTCTGACTCAAAGAAGAGCATCTGGGCGATGCCTTCGTTGGCGTAGATTTTGGCCGGCAGGTTGGTGGTGTTGGAAAACTCCAGGGTCACCTGCCCTTCCCACTCTGGTTCCAGCGGTGTGACGTTGACGATAATGCCACAACGCGCATAGGTGGATTTGCCCAGGCAGATGGTCAGCACGCTGCGGGGGATACGGAAGTATTCCACGGTGCGGGCCAGGGCGAAGGAGTTGGGCGGAATGATGCAGACGTCGCCGGTGTAGTTGACGAAGCTGTTTTCGTCGAAGTTCTTCGGGTCCACGGTGGCGGAGTGGACGTTGGTGAAGATTTTGAATTCGTTGCTGCAACGGACATCGTAGCCGTAGCTGGATGTGCCGTAGGAGATTACGCGGCCTTTTTCGGTTTCGCGGACCTGATCATACTCGAAGGGCTCGATCATGCCGTGTTCCCGGGACATCCGGCGAATCCAGTGGTCGGATTTGATGCTCATGGGTGACGTCTCGTATCCATAAAAAAAGAGGCGGTAGTTTACCTGTTCACTTAATGGCTGTCGAAGCTTTGGGCTTTTGAATTCCACCTTTAGCTTGGGGGCTGCAAGAACAGGCAGGGCCTTCCGAAACACGCCGTTAATACGTCCCTGTAGGCTTGAGAAAAACATCCATGTTTTTCACAGTTTCGGAAGGCCCTGCCTGTTCTTGCGGTCTGACTTTTTGCGTGGATCAGTGTTCTGTTACGGAAACACTGGAAATAGAGCCCGTCAGGTTTCTTTCGCGGGTAGAAAGTTCAGCGCCCACCCTTCGAGCGATGTCCTTGTATCGTCTTGCCACTTCCGAGTCAGGTTCCGCCACTACTGAGGGCTTACCGCCGTCGGTCTGTTCGCGGATGGTCATGTGCAGGGGCAGTTGGCCCAGCAGCGTGGTGTCGTATTCTTCGGCGATGCGCTCGCCGCCGCCGTGGCCGAAGAGGGGTTCTTCATGGCCGCAGTTGCTGCAGATGTGGACGCTCATGTTTTCCACCACGCCCAGTACCGGGATTTCCACCTTGCGGAACATTTCGATGCCTTTCTTGCCGTCCAGCAGGGCAATGTCCTGGGGTGTGGTAACGATCACGGCGCCGGTGACCGGGACTTTCTGGGCGATGGTGAGCTGGATGTCGCCGGTTCCGGGGGGCATGTCGATGATGAGGTAGTCCAGTTCATTCCACAGGGTCTGCTGCAGCAACTGCATGACGGCGCCACTGACCATGGGGCCACGCCAGACCATGGGGGTTTTGTCGGTGACCACGAAGGCCATGGAGTTGGCCTGCAGGCCATGGGCTTCCATGGGAATGAAGTATTTGTTCTCCCGGGTTTCCGGGCGTTTGCCTTCGGGTACACCCAGCATCATGCCGATGCTGGGGCCGTAGATGTCGGCGTCTAGGATGCCGACGCGGGCGCCTTCGGCTTGCAGGGCCAGGGCCAGGTTGACGGCGGTGGTGGATTTGCCCACGCCGCCCTTGCCGGAGGCGACGGCGATGATGTTTTTCACCCCGGGCACGGACTGGATGTCTTTCTGGCCCTTGTGGGAGTGGATACGCTGCCCCACATGGACATCCACGCTTTCAACGCCTTCAACGTCGTCAAGGGCGTTGGTGAGCAGTTCCTTCAGGGCGCCAGCGATCCCCTTCGATGGATATGGCAACTCGATCATGACGGTAACCCTGCCACTGTCATCGGTCGTCAGGGATTTCACCGCGCCCAGCTCATACAGATCCTTGCCCAGGTATGGGTCGCGGTACTGTTTTACCGCGGTTTCCAGTGCGTGCTGTGAAATCTGTGCCATCGGAGTCTCCGGATATAGCGCTGAAGCGGGTGTTTCGGGTGAAAAAACTTTGCTTGGAAGGTATCATCTGTGCCCGTTTCTGGCCATAAGGAGTTTTGACCCTGAACAAGGCCGGCAAACGCGAACGCCCAACTCCTGACGAATGAAGGTTCGGACCATAACATGACGCAAGCGAGTTCAAAGCAACAGCGCGATATTCTGGTAACCAGCGCCCTGCCGTACGCCAATGGCCCCATCCATCTGGGCCATCTGCTGGAATACATTCAGACCGATATCTGGGTGCGCTATCAGAAAATGCGAGGCCAGAACTGCTACTACGTCTGTGCCGACGACGCTCACGGCACCGCAATCATGTTGCGGGCCGAGCGGGAAGGCATCTCATCCGAAAACCTGATTGACCGTATCCGGGAAGAGCACCAGCAGGATTTTGGCGGCTTCCATATCCGCTTCGACAACTATTACACCACCCATTCCGAGGAGAACCGCCAGTTCTCGGAATACATCTACCGTCAGCTGCAGGAAAACGGTCACATCGCCACCCGCAAGATCACCCAGTCCTATGACCCGGAAAAGAAAATGTTCCTGGCGGACCGGTTTATCAAGGGCACCTGCCCCAAGTGCAAGACCGAAGACCAGTACGGGGACAACTGTGAGGCCTGCGGTGCCACCTATACCCCGGCGGAGCTGATCAACCCGCGCTCGGCGGTCTCCGGCGCCACGCCTGTCGAGAAAGAATCCGAGCACTATTTCTTCCGTCTGCCGGCGTTCGCAGATTTTCTCGCCAACTGGACCCGCAGCGGCACCCTGCAACCCCAGGTGGCCAACAAACTGGCCGAGTGGCTGGATGCCGGCCTGCAGGAATGGGATATCAGCCGCGATGCGCCCTACTTCGGTTTCGAGATTCCCGATGCGCCGGGCAAGTATTTCTATGTCTGGCTTGACGCCCCCATCGGTTACCTCGCCAGCTTCAAGAATCTGTGCAACCGGGAAGGCATTGATTTCGAGCACTTCTGGAAAGCGGATTCCACCGCCGAGGTCTACCACTTCATCGGCAAGGACATCATCAACTTCCACGCCCTGTTCTGGCCGTCCATGCTCCACAGCGCCGGTTTCCGCACCCCGAGTGCAGTCTGGGCCCATGGATTTGTAACGGTGAATGGCAAAAAGATGTCCAAGTCCCGGGGCACTTTCATCATGGCCCGGACCTATCTGGACCACCTGAACCCGGAATACCTGCGCTACTACTTTGCCGCCAAGCTTACCGGCAGCGTCGATGACATGGATCTGAACCTGGAAGACTTCGCCGCAAGGGTCAACTCGGATCTGGTGGGCAAGGTGGTGAACATCGCCAGTCGCAGTGCCGGGTTTATCACCAAGCGCTTCGATGGCCAACTCGGCACCGTGACCGAACACGACAAGATGAAAGAGTTTATTGATGCCGGGGAAGAAATCGCGGACTTCTACGAAGCCCGGGAATTCGGCCGTGCCATGCGTCGCATCATGGAGCTGGCGGATGTCGCCAACCAGTATGTAAACGATGAGCAGCCCTGGGTGATTGCCAAACAGGAAGGCCAGGACGACAACCTGCAGGCCATCTGCACCAACGCCATCAACATGTTCCACCTGCTGATGACCTACCTGGCACCGGTACTTCCGGAAACCGCCAAGGCCTCGGAGGGCTTCCTGAATGCCCCGCTGGACTGGAACAAGCGCGAGCAACGCCTCGAAAACCACGGCATCAACAAGTTCAAGCCGCTGATGAACCGCGTCGAGATGGCCCAGATCGATAAAATGCTGGACGCCTCAAAGGAAGAGCTGCCTGCAGCGACAGGGCAGAAAGTGCCAGAAGCCAATCTTGAACCCATCGCCGATGAGATAGAATTCGGCGACTTCGCGAAAGTCGACCTCCGGGTGGTTAAAATAGTGAAAGCCGAACATGTTGAGGGTGCAGACAAGCTTCTTCGCCTTACCCTTGACGTGGGGCATGGCGAACGCAACGTGTTTGCTGGTATCAAGTCTGCTTACGAGCCAGAAAATCTGGAAGGACGCCTGACAGTGATGGTTGCCAACCTTAAGCCCCGCAAAATGAAGTTCGGCATGTCTGAAGGCATGGTGCTGGCAGCGGGCCCTGGTGGCAAGGATATCTTTATCCTGTCCCCGGATTCCGGTGCCACACCCGGCATGCGTATTATGTAAGGGCCGGCACGCGGGTCAATGGAGCAAGGCGAATGACCGAATATCTGCTGATTCTGGTCAGCACCATTCTGGTGAATAACTTTGTGCTGGTCCAGTTCCTGGGCCTGTGCCCGTTCATGGGCGTTTCCGGAAAGCTGGAAACGGCCATGGGTATGTCCCTGGCCACCACCTTTGTGCTGACCCTGGCTTCAGTGTGCAGCTACCTGGCCTATACCTACCTTCTGGCCCCACTTGACCTGGCCTTCCTCCGGACAATCACCTTTATCCTTGTGATTGCCGTCGTAGTCCAGTTCACGGAAATGGTAGTGCGCAAGACCAGCCCGCTGCTCTATCGGGTGCTGGGGATCTTCCTCCCCCTGATTACCACCAACTGTGCTGTACTCGGTGTCGCCCTGCTCAATATAAACAGGAACAACAACTTCGTTGAATCGGTTTTATACGGGTTCGGCGCGGCCGCCGGTTTTTCCATGGTTCTGGTCCTGTTTGCCGCCATGCGTGAGCGCATCGCCGTCGCCGATGTACCGGTGGCGTTTCGGGGGGCTGCCATCGGATTGGTGACGGCCGGGCTGATGTCATTGGCGTTTCTGGGCTTCAGCGGTCTCGTCAGCGTTTGACGGGGCGACAGGACTAGGAGTAATACGACTATGTGGACAGGCGTTCTTGTTGCCATTCTGGTGCTTCTGGCCCTGGCCGTTGTATTCGGCGGCCTGCTCGGCTTTGCAGCTGAACGTTTCCGGGTGGAAGGCAATCCGCTGGCAGACCAGATTGACGCCCTGTTGCCGCAGACACAGTGCGGGCAGTGTGGCTACCCGGGTTGCCGGCCCTATGCCGAATCCATCGCAGAAGGTGGCCCCATTAACAAGTGCCCTCCCGGAGGTGAAGCCACCATCAAGGCCCTGGCGGATCTGCTGGATGTAGAGCCGGAACCGCTGGATGCCGAGCATGGCGTTGAGCAGGTCAAGCGGGTTGCTGTTATTCGTGAAGATGAGTGCATCGGCTGCACCAAATGCATTCAGGCCTGCCCGGTGGATGCCATTCTCGGGGCCGCAAAACACATGCACACCGTCATTGAAAGCGAATGCACCGGCTGCGACCTCTGTGTCGAGCCCTGCCCTGTGGATTGCATCGATATGGTGACGGTTGAACCGGACATCCGCACCTGGACCTGGACTCCGCCAACGTCAGGGCTCATTGCCACCGACCGTCAGGGAGCCAGTGCCTGATGAGTCAGCTTTGGGATTTCTCCGGTGGCATTCATCCTCTGGAACACAAAGACATTTCAACGTCTCGTCCGATACGCCGCTGCGGAATTCCCGAGCGGCTGATCCTGCCGCTCCAGCAACATATCGGGGACCCGGCCGAGGCCATTGTCGAGGTCGGTGAGCGGGTCCTCAAGGGGCAGAAGATCGCCGATGTCAAAACCGGCATGGGCGTACCCGTTCATGCGCCTACATCCGGTATCATCGAGAGCCTTACGGAACATCCCGTTCCCCATCCGTCGGGAATGGCTGACTGGTGCATTACCCTGAAGCCCGATGGCGAAGACCAATGGTGCCCGCGAAATCCGGTGGATGACTTCCACGCCCTCGACCGGGACCAGGTTCTGGAGATGATCCGGGACGCCGGAATTTCCGGCATGGGCGGGGCCGGTTTTCCGACCAACATCAAGCTCCGGCCGCCCCGTGACCGCAAGGTAAACACCCTGATTCTCAACGGTGCTGAATGTGAGCCCTATATCACCGCCGATGACATGACCATGCGGGAAAAAGCCGATGAAGTTGTTGCCGGCCTGAAAGTCATGGCCTGGATTCTTCGCCCGGAACGCTGCGTTATCGGCGTGGAAGACAACAAACCACAAGCCATCGCCGCCCTTCGTAAGGCGACCGAAGGCACACAGACTGAAATCGCCGTTATTCCGACCAAATACCCGTCTGGTGGCGAAAAACAGCTGATTCAGATTCTTACCGGCATGGAAGTACCCAGTGGCGGTATACCGGCGGATATCGGAGTTATGTGCCAGAACATCGGCACTGCCGTTGCCGTAGCACAGGCGGTTTACCAAGACATCCCACTGATCTCCCGGACAGTTACCATCACCGGCGAAGCCGTTCGCGAACCGGGTAATTTTGAGGTTCTGATTGGCACACCGATCGAGTACCTGTTGGAACAGGCTGGTGTGCAACAGGACAAACTCAGCCGTCTGGTCCTCGGTGGGCCGATGATGGGCTACACGCTTTCAACCGAAGCGGTCCCGGTGATTAAAACCACCAACTGCGTGATTGCGGCAACGGCCAGCGAACTGCCAGCGCCGCCGCCTGAGCAACCCTGTATCCGATGCGGCGAGTGTGCCGAAGTCTGCCCCATGGAACTGTTGCCACAGCAGCTGTTCTGGTATTCCAAGTCTACCGAGTTTGAAAAGGCAGAGCACCTGAACCTGTTCGACTGCATCGAGTGTGGTGCCTGTTCCTACGTATGCCCGAGCTCAATCCCCCTTGTTCAATACTATCGCTTTGCCAAGGACGAGATCCGCGTGCAGCGGGCAGAACAGCTGAAATCAGACCGTGCCCGGGAGCGTTTTGAGGCACGTCAGGCACGCCTGGAACGCGAGAAGGAAGAGAAAGAGCTCCGTCGCAAGGAACGGGCAAAGGCTGCGGCTGAAGCCCAGGCAAAGAAACAGGCCGAGGCGGAACAAGCAACGGCTGAGGGTGGCGCGGTTGATGAGCGATCGGCCAAATCCGCCATTGTCGAGCAGGCCCTGGCCCGCAAGAAGGCAAAAGCCGAAGCAAACCAGTCATCCCCGGCGAGTCAGCCGGCCGCAGAGAAGCCGGATACAGAGGCTCTGGAAAAGCAGCTGAGTCAGGCCAGGTCCAAGCTGGAAACCATGCAGAGCATGCTCGATGACGCGAAGGCGCAACAGGCTGACAACGTAGAGAAACTTGAGCGCGCAGTGGCGAAGAACCACGATCGGGTAAAACGGGCCGAAGAGGCTCTGGCTGAGGCCCGAAACACACCGGGCACCCGGCCAACCGAACCCCAGTCCACCCATTAAAAGAAATCAGGCACGACATTCATGGCGTTTGTTCAGCAGTCTTCACCTCATGCCCACAGGGCCCGACCGACATCCCGGGTGATGCTTTGGGTCCTCATAGCGGCATTGCCTGGCCTGTTCGCCCAGACTCTGTTTTTCGGCTGGGGCAACCTGATCAATGTGGTCTTCTGCATCACCGTTGCCATTGTTTCGGAGGCGGCCCTCCTGCGGCTCAGGAAAAAACCGGTGGCCTTTTTTATCCGGGACAACACCGCCGCTGTTACCGGTTTACTGCTGGGTCTGTCATTACCGCAATTTACCCCCTGGTGGGTGTCGGCGGTCGCGGTTATTTCTGCCATCGTCGTCGCCAAGCAACTATACGGCGGACTGGGTTCCAATCCTTTCAACCCGGCCATGGTGGGCTATGCATTGGTCCTCGTTTCTTTCCCCGTGGCCATGACCACCAACTGGGCAGAACCGGCCATGCTCTGGGAAGGCGCCCCGGGCTTCGGCGAAACCCTGGCAACCATTGCCTCGGGCCAGCAAACAGCCATCGACGGCTGGACCATGGCAACGCCCCTGGACGAATACAAACATAAGATTGCCAGACACACGGCGACCGAAGTGCTTGCCCACCCCACCTTTGGTGACGGCATCGCCAAGGGCTGGGAGTGGGTTAACGCAGCCTTTCTTGCCGGCGGCCTGCTGTTGATTGGCCTACGAATCATCACCTGGCACATTCCCGCGGGTTTCCTTGGCGGCCTGGCCCTGATGAGCCTGGCCTTTGGTAGCAATGCCGACCTATACGCGCCCCTGTCACTTCATCTGCTCGCCGGGGGCACCATGCTCGGTGCCTTTTTTATTGCCACTGATCCGGTCTCTGCCGCCACCAGTCACCAGGGCAAACTGATCTATGGCGCCGGGATCGGTATCCTGATCTACCTGATCCGTACCTGGGGCAACTACCCGGATGCCGTAGCCTTCAGCGTTCTGCTAATGAACTTTGCCGTCCCATTCATCGACCACTACACACCACCGCGGACGTACGGCCATCACAAAGCCCGCCGGGGTGTGCCGGGCAGTCAGGGGTAAATCATGGCCGCCATCGCGCAATCAATCCGTCGCAGTGCCATCGGCCTTGGCTTGTTCGCCGTTATAACCGGTGGCACCATTGCCCTGACGCAGGCCATAACCGAGGAACGGATCCAGGAACAGGCCGCCCGTGCAGAGGCGCAGGCCCTGTTCGAGATCATTCCGCAGAGCCGGCACACCAACGATCTGCTAAGGGACACCGTGCAGCTGCCAGCCAGTGAACGCCTGGCTCAGCCCGGCCCCCTCACGGTCTGGGTTGCCCGCAAGGATGATCGCCCCATCGGCATGATCATGCCCATCGTGGCGCCCGACGGCTACTCCGGAAAGATAAACCTGCTGGTTGGTGTGAATATGCAGGGCACGATACTGGGCGTCCGGGTAACGGGTCACAGGGAAACCCCCGGGCTGGGTGACCGTATCGAAACCAAAAAATCGGACTGGATCTATAGCTTCGAAGGCCGGTCTCTGGGCAAGCCCCCCCACCGGGAATGGAACGTCAAGAAAAACGGGGGCGAGTTTGACCAGTTCACCGGCGCCACGATCACTCCGCGGGCCGTGGTCAAGGCTGTTCAGAAGGCCCTGATCTATTTCCGCGAGAATCGCCAGATAATACGAGAACGACTGAATGAAGCGCCCTCTCTGAGGGAAAAGACCCTGAACCCCGAAGCGATTGCCGGCGAATCGTCCAATACGGAGCATTCCTGATCATGGCAACCAAACCTTCCAGCGAAATAATCCGCGACGGACTCTGGACCAACAACCCGGCACTGGTACAGGTGCTCGGGCTCTGCCCTCTGCTGGCCGTTACCAGCACCGTTGTCAATGCCATCGGACTTGGCCTGGCGACCCTGATGGTGCTGATGGGTTCCAATCTTGCGGTGTCACTTATCCGCAACTTCGTCAGTGAATCCGTGCGGCTGCCCGCTTTTGTGATGATCATCGCTTCGTTCGTGACCTGCGCCGAACTGCTGATGCAGGCCTTTACCTACCAGCTTTACCAGATACTGGGCATTTTTATTCCGCTGATCGTGACCAACTGCGCCATCCTGGGCCGGGCCGATGCCTTTGCTTCCAGAAACGCACCAGGCCCTGCCCTGCTGGACGGAACCATGATGGGAATCGGCTTTCTGGCCGTTCTGATCGTGCTCGGCGGCATGCGAGAGCTAATCGGCCAGGGAAGTCTGTTTGTGGACATGAACCTGCTGCTCGGCCCCGCTGCTGCTGACTGGGTCATCCGGCCATTTGAAAACTATCCGGATATGCTTTTTATGGTATTGCCGCCCGGCGCCTTTGTTGGTCTCGGGCTGCTGATTGCCCTGAAAAACGGCATCGACAGCCACCTGGAGGAACGCCGCAAGGCCAGCGAACCCGCCCCGGTAGCCTCCGGAAGCAAGCGGGTCCGGGTTACCGGGCACGTTTCCTGAATTCATGGCCGCAGTTGATTGAGAGCTGATGAACAAACAAAAACGAATTGAAATCTTTACCCGCTTACGGGACGCCAACCCCAACCCGACCACCGAGCTGAACTACTCCAGCCCGTTCGAGTTGCTGATTGCCGTGATATTGTCTGCCCAGGCCACGGATGTAGGCGTGAACAAGGCAACCGCCAAACTTTACCCGGTTGCCAACACTCCGGAGAAGATTCTGGCCCTTGGCGTTGACGGGCTGAAAGACTACATAAAAACCATCGGGCTGTTTAACAGCAAGGCCGAGAACGTCATCAAAACCTGTCGCGCCCTGATTGAAAAACATCGGGGTGAGGTGCCGGATAACCGGGAGGATCTGGAAGCACTGCCCGGTGTCGGGCGCAAAACCGCCAATGTGGTTCTGAACACCGCTTTCGGGCAGCCTGCCATGGCTGTGGACACACACATCTTCAGGGTCTCTAATCGCACAGGCATTGCTCCGGGCAAGAATGTACTGGACGTGGAAAAACGCCTGATGCGGGTGGTGCCGAAAGAATTCCTGCTGGACGCCCACCACTGGCTGATCCTGCACGGACGCTATACCTGTACGGCAAGAAAGCCCAAGTGCGGCGCCTGCGTTATCGAGGATCTTTGCGAGTTCAAACAGAAAAGGGACTACATGGAGTAGTGCCGGCTTCCCCAGCGGGAAAGCCGGCACGTCACCGGGCTATTATCGCTGGCCCAGCATTTTCTCTTTCAGGTCTTCCTGGGCGGGTTCGTCCGACAGCCAGATCCCAAACAGTGCCTTCTTGAACTCCAGGTCACCGATGGTGGCGCGCTCGTCGCCATTCTTCAGCACACGCACACCCTCACCCGGCAAATAGACCAGGTCAAAAACGTCACCATCCTTTATTTCCTCGGAGAATACATCGAGGAAGGTATCGACATCGCCCTGAATGGCTGAAAGATCGCCACCGGTAGAGTTCTCGAACCCCTCCAGGGTGGCCGATTTCATCTTGTCGCTGGTGATCATCCCGGAAATGATATGCAGGGTAATCGCCTGGGGCTCATCCGCATTGATAATGGCCTGGCCATCGTCAATGGTCTCAGGCACGTAAAGACCACCGATGTAGAGGTCCATGAACCACTTGGAGCGGGTGCCCGCACCATTCAGCTTGAGCTCGGTATCCATTGCCGAATAGGTATCCGGCAGGTCCACTCCTTCCACCGTCAGCGCGGTAGCCGGGGCTGACAGGGCTGCAGTCAGCAGCAGTGAGGCAAATCCTGTTGATAGGGCCTTTTTCATCGTCCTTTCCTTATTGATCGTTATTATTGAATGTCTTGGTATTAGTTGCCGGAGTTCGACACCCTTATCCCCCTCCGGCCAGACAAGTTTAACAGGGAGCAAACGGACGCTTACGCCGGCTGGTTCTCATTTGGCAACGCAAAAAAAACCGGCCCGCGGATAGCGGGCCGGTTTTTGATCAGACAGAACCCGTTACTTGAAAAGCATGGTTCCTGACAGGCCTTCTTTTTCCAGGATTTCCCGGAGGCGGCGAAGCGCCTCGACCTGAATCTGCCGCACCCGCTCACGGGTCAGGCCGATCTCCTGGCCAACCTCTTCCAGCGTGCTGATGGGATAACCCCTAAGACCAAAGCGGCGGGAGAGCACTTCCTGCTGCTTGTCGCTGAGCTGGTCAATCCACTTCTCGACGCAGGAACACATGTTGTTGTCCTGCAGCAGATCAGCCGGGTCTGATGCGCCTTCATCCGCAACGGTGTCCAGCAGGGACTTCTCACCACCGCTACCGATGGGTGTATCCATGGAGGCAACGCGCTCATTCAATCCCAGCATCCGCTTCACATCGGAAACCGGCTTGTCCACCATCGCTGCGATTTCTTCCGCAGAAGGCTCATGGTCCAGTTTCTGTGTCAGCTCCCTGGCCGCACGCAGATAGAGATTAAGCTCCTTGACCACATGAATGGGAAGGCGGATGGTGCGGGTCTGGTTCATGATCGCCCGCTCAATGGTCTGGCGAATCCACCAGGTGGCGTAGGTGGAGAAGCGGAAGCCCCGTTCCGGATCAAACTTCTCAACAGCCCGGATCAGGCCCAGATTGCCTTCCTCGATCAGGTCCAGCAGCGTCAGGCCGCGATTGACGTAACGACGAGCGATCTTGACCACCAGACGCAAGTTGCTTTCAATCATCCGCTTTCGGCCGGATTCCTCGCCTTTGCGGGCAAGCCGTGAAAAATAGACTTCTTCTTCCGGAGTAAGAAGTGGAGAAAAACCGATTTCGTTGAGGTATAGCTGAGTGGCATCCAGCTGCTTCTGGCTGGTGAAATAACGACCCTGGGCCGGAATATCGTCTTCTGTTTCCGCCGCTTCTACTTCCGCGGTCTCTTTTTCTTCTACCTTGTCTTCTGCTAACAGTTGATCGTCTGCATCCTCAACGTCGGATACGCGATCGATAATAAGTTCTTCATGCTCTGCTGACATAGCTCTTGCCCCGCCTTTCAATGATCCTGGGTATTCGCTCACGGTTTCTTGTTATTGCGAGCGCCTGCTGTTATTCGTTTTCTTGTTCAGGACATTTATTGCTAGCTCACGGCGATAAAAAAACACCGATTCTCTTATTAGTGTCGATTGTCTCTGATGCCGGCATCAGGTTTTTGTCGCAAGTCCGTCTCATCGGGGTGGGAGGTAGTGCGCGGGGTCCACAGGGTTGCCATTTTTGCGGATTTCAAAATGCAACCTGGGCCGATCCGTGCCGCTGTTTCCCAGTTCAGCGATGACCTGTCCGGCTTTTACATCCTCCCCTTCCTGCACCAGAATCTTCCGGTTGTGTGCATAAGCACTCAAATAGTGCTCATTGTGGTTCACTATAACCAGGTTGCCGTAGCCAAGTAATCCGCTACCGGCATAGACGACATTACCACTTGCCGCCGCCCTTACAGAGTCCCCTTCTTTTCCAGCAATATCAATACCTTTATTGACTTTCCCGGACGTTGAATAACCTGCAATTACGGTGCCAACGTGTGGCCAACGCCAGTCGATACTGGCGACGGTCTGGCTTTGCCCTGTTAACGGCGATGATCTGTCCGGTGCTTTCGAGACCGCCGGTTTCGTTTCCGGTTTCGCTGCCTGCTGGCGAGAAACGCTCGGTGCAGACCGCGTCGGTGAGGAAGACACCGCAGGTTTGCTTCTGCTCCGATTATCTCCAGACGATGTTACATTTCCACGAACATCCAGCCTGAGCACCTGTCCTGCCTTGATGTTAAAAGGGGGATTGATTCCGTTGGCGTCGCCAAGCTCGCGGTAGTCGCGGCCATAGCGCCAGGCAATGCTATAGAGAGTTTCACCCGGTTTGACCACATGCCTGCCCCAGTATACCGGCGGGTTGTAAATGTCGTCCTGGTACAGTGCCTGGGTGTTGCAGCCACTGAGCAGAAAAGGAAACAACACCAAACTGAGCAGCAACACAGGAAGGGTGCGACGGCGGCCCTGCTTTTTCGAACACGGAGAGACAGGGGCACCGGAGGGGAGCCGCGGGAGAACTGCCTTTGCAGTGATAATAAACCCACGCACTGATCTGAAAAGAATAAAAATATGCCCGTTATCAAAAATTCGTATAAAAAAATACGGCACTTTATAAAGTGTTGTAAGTAACCCGCTAATTTATTGCATATTTTGGACAGGAAACCAAGTTACCCACTTGTTGTATTTGTTACCGGTCGACACACCTTCAATGAGCAAAAAGTAACACTTCGTCTCGATAGACCTGTGATCCACCGCACAGATCCGAGCGGAAATCAGCCGCCGGCAGTGATCATCAGACAGTTTCTTTCCTGCCTGCCCATTCCACCAGCAATACCAATAACAGGCCCAGGGACGCACAGATGACAGCCAGCATCAGTTGCGGATCCTGACCAGTCATCTCAGCATAGCCCAACGGGCTGATGCTCGTCTCGTTAAGCGGCACCTGCTCGCCTGCGCTGTTGGTCCGCCAACTCAGCGCTTCCTTCCAGGGCCAGACCTTGTTCAGTGCCCCCACCATAAACCCCGTAAGCAGGGCCAGAACCGGGTCGTGAAACCGCCTGAACGCCCAGGTAATAAGCCTGGCCACAGACAGCAACCCCACAAGGCATCCGCCAACGAAAATCAGTAACGTTCCCAGATCCAGTGCACGTATGGCGTCCAGGACCGGAACGTACATGCCCAGAATGACCAGGATGAAGCTACCCGAAATACCCGGAAGTATCATCGCACAGATCGCCAGGGCGCCGGCTCCGAAAAAGACCATGGCCGAGGGCTCAAGCTGACTGGCCGGCAAGGTGGTCACCCACCAGGCAAATACCGTCCCGGCAAGAAACGGCAGGATAAGCACTGGAACGTAATGGCGAACCTGGCGGCCCACATGCCAGACAGAAGCCACAATCAGGCCAAAGAAAAAACTCCAGATAAGAACGGGATATTCCGTCAGGATAAAACTGATGGCAGAGGCCAGCGTAGCGATACTGACAACAATGCCCATCAGCAGGCTCAACAGGAAAGTGCCGTCACAGGCCAGCCAGAATGCGTTTATCCGGCCGCGAATCAGGTGCCTGAATACCGCCAGGGGGATTGCCCCGATGGCTTCCAGCAGTCGGAAGTAGATGCCTGTGATGAAAGCGATGGTACCCCCGGACACACCGGGCACGATATCCGCAGCCCCCATGGCCATACCTCTGAGAAACACAGCAAAAGGATGGTGGGAGCGGACCGGTTCAGTAGTGTCTTGTGTTTGGGGCTCTGAGGTCACCGAACAACCCCGCCCAGGAGAGGGACAAAACGCACCGGCTCAATGTCTGTGGTTTCAAACCGGTCACCATGGCGGACCATTTCCACCAGCATCTGGGTTCCTTCACCGACCGGAGCGACGATCACACCACCGTCCGCAAGCTGCTCCTTGAGCTCCGGCGGAATTTCCCGGGGAGCGGCGGTAACGATGATCCCGTCAAACGGCCCCTGATCTGGCCAGCCCATGCCCCCGTCGGCATGCTTGAGCATGACATTGCGCAGACCAAGCTGGCGGAGCCGGTCCCGGGCCCTGTCCTGTAGCGGACGGATGCGCTCAACACTGAACACCTGATCCACCAACCGGGCCAGGATTGCGGTCTGGTAACCGGAACCGGTACCCAGCTCCAGCACCTTGCGTGGCTTGTGGCGCATCAGTGCTTCGGTCATCCTCGCAACAATATAGGGCTGGGAAAGGGTCTGGCTATAACCGATAGGCAGTGACGTGTCTTCATAGGCCCGATGGGAAAGGGCCTCATCCAGGAAGATATGGCGCGGGGTATCAGACATCGCCTGCAGCACTTGCTCATCGGAAATGCCGGCCGCTCTCAGCCTTTGTATCAGCCGCATGCGGGTCCTGCGTGATGTCATACCGATACCATCGATTTCAGCGACCATCAGCGCCCCTCCCGTTCCGACAGCAGCCCAACCCACTCCCGCAGGGGTGAAAGCACTTCGTGCCTGGTCATATCCACATGGACCGGGGTAATCGACACATAATTCTCACGGACAGCGTTGAAATCGGTACCCGGCCCGGCATCACTGCCTTTGCCTGCCGCGCCAATCCAGTAACGGGCCTTGCCCCGTGGGCAGATCATGGGAACCGCACCCTCTGCTCGGTCACGATGGCCCAGGCGGGTAACACGAAAACCCGCTATCTCTTCCCAGGGAACATCGGGGACATTCACATTGAGGATACAACGGGGCCCGAGAGTGAGCGGATCTTTGCTTTCCAGTAACACCCGAACAACCCTCGCAGCGGTTTCGTAATGAAAGCGCCCCTCATTGACCAATGACACCGCGATGGCCGGCAAACCGAGATTCCGGCCTTCGGTGGCGGCAGCAACGGTTCCGGAATAGATAATGTCATCCCCGAGATTGGCGTGGGTATTGATGCCCGACACCACCCGATCAAAGGGCTCGTCGAACAGACCATTTACCCCCAGATGAACACAATCCGTAGGAGTGCCATCCACCGAACGGAATCCGTTCGGGTGGTCTTCAACCGTTAATGGGCGGTTCAGCGTTAACGCATTGCTGGCACCGCTGTGGTCGCGATCCGGCGCTACAACTTCAAGATCCCCCAAGCCGACAAGCCCTTCATAAAGGGCCTGCAGTCCGGGTGAATGAACGCCATCATCATTGGACAACAGAATTCGCACAATTTTCTCCGCTAGCTTTGATTACCCGTGTCCACCTCAACAATCCGCAACGTGGTGCCGGGCATTCTATTGTCGGGGTCTTGCGCCCCTTTAATTGTAACCGGGAGGCGTCAGTCCTGCCCTGTATCCCTGGTGGCATCCGTTATCTCGAATACATCACCCAGCAAGGTCGTCGCATATTGCCCGGGCGCGAGCCGGAACTTCAGCAATAGCTGGTCGCTACCCTGCCATTGCCACTCGAACGCTTCCGGTATCATCCGAAGTGGTCGGCGTTCCGGCTTCATGCGCGTTGTTGCAAACACCGCCGCCAACTCCGGATGCTCAGCAACGACCGTCCGCTCGATTTCACCCTGGACTGATACCGCCTCTGTTCCGCCGTCACCCCAGAGGGGGCCGGTCACCATTACGTCTTGATTGTCATTGGTTCCGGGCTCACCTTCCAGAGGTGCCAGCCAGGTGCCATTCTGCACCCGGTACGCAAGCACTTCGTTGAATAACCAGGAGCGTGCCGCCGAAAAGTACAATACGTTTTTACTGTCGTCACTGCCAGAGGTCGACCGCCCCCTGCCACGCTTTTTGACGTTGCGGGAACCACGACGATTCAGCTTTGACGGATCCATGGCCAGCGCCCGGTCCAGGTTAGCCCCGTTATGACCAAATCGCTGGGGCCCGAAGTAATTCGGACAACCCAGATCCCGCAACCGGGTCAGAGCCTCGTCAACGGCCTCCGGGTCTCCCGACACCTCCCGCAGAACCAACTCGAAATAGTTACCCCGGTGGTCGCCCCGGCGCAGCTTTCGAGCCTGGCGGTGGTATTCGAGGACTCGCCAGCTCTCCGCCACTTCCCCGAGGAACGCGGCGTCTTCATCTTCCTGGCCCGGCCGGTAAACACTGAACCATTGACGAGTGACCGCATGGCGGTCCTTGAGCCCGCAAAAACCCACATCGAAATGGCGACAGCCAGAAAGAGTGGCCAGTTGGCGCGCAACGTAATCGGTATTATCACCCCTTTTTTCCAGCCGAATGCAGAGGTGCTCGCCACCGGCCGCCAGGTCATCCGGCAGAGGCAGGTCTTCATCCACGAAAAAATCATCCGGGGTGGACTTGAGCAGGGCACTGGCGACTCGCCCTCCGCCGGAGGTAGGCCAGTCGAGGCGCCAGCCCGACTTCTCCGGGTTTCTGTCAGTGGCGTCGATCATGAGGATACCGCTTCAAGCAGACAAATGGCCTGGCAGGCGATGCCCTCGCCGCGGCCGGTAAAACCCAGTTTCTCCGTGGTGGTTGCCTTGACGCTGACGCGGCTGGCAGGAATGGCAAGATCTTCGGCAATATTCAGACGCATGGCTTGAATATGGGGAGCCATCTTCGGAGCCTGAGCAATGATGGTGGCATCCACATTGCCAATCACAAAACCTTCGTCTGATACGCGCTCCAGAACCCTGCGCAGCAGATCCCGGCTATCGGCGCCGGCCCACTCATCACTGGTGTCCGGGAACAGGTGGCCGATATCTCCCAGGGCGGCGGCGCCGAGCAATGCATCAGCGAGGGCATGCAGCAGCACATCCCCGTCAGAGTGGGCCCTCAGGCCCTGACTGAACGGAATACGGACGCCGCCGAGAGTGACATGGTCACCCTCGCAAAACGCATGGACATCGAATCCTTGCCCGATTCGCATAGTGTTACTTCCTTTCCAAGATAAAACCGGCGAGGGCCAGATCGGCAGGTACAGTAACCTTTATGTTATCCGGTCGTCCCTCCACGATACAGGGTATCTGGCCCGCAAACTCGATCGCGGAGGACTCATCGGTTACCGGATACCCGGAATTGATGGCGCTCTCAAGTGCCTGCTTCAGTGCCAGGAAACGAAACATCTGGGGAGTCAGGGCACGCCAGAGATCACGACGGTCTACCGTCGCTTCTACCTCGTGGCTCCCGGGTCCGGTACGCTTGAGGGTATCCGCCACTGGCGTTGCCAGCAAGCCTCCCACCGGATGATTCTTCAGTTCGGTTAACAAATGCGCAAGATCGTCAGCATGAAGACAGGGACGCGCCGCGTCGTGGACCAGAACCCAGTCATCGTCATTCGCACGATCAGACAACGCATCGAGGGCCGCCAACACTGACTCTGCACGCTCCGCACCACCGATACAGGTAGTGATACGGCGGTCCTTGCTGGCCTCCGTTTCCGGCCACCATTGGTCATTGGGCCCTGTAGCTACCACGCACCCGGCAAAAGCGGCGTTATCCAGTAAACAGGAAAGTGTGATATCGAGAATAAAACGCTGGCCCAGCCGAAGGTACTGTTTGGGGCAGTCAGCCTTCATTCGCTGGCCGGAGCCTGCGGCGGGAACGATCAGCCAGTAGCGGGGTTTACTCATGAACGTGGTCGACTTTGAAAGGTCTGGCTTGTGGCTGCTTACTGCTCAACCACCAGGAAGAAGGTTTCATCGTTACGGATCAGTCCCAGGTTCATGCGCGCCCGCTCTTCTACCGCACCCTTCTCGCCACGGAGATTGCGAACCTCGGCATACAGACGTTCGTTACGAACAGCCAGCTCATCATTTACCTCGCGCTGTTCGGCAATGGCCTTTTCCAGTCCCCATACCTGGGCAAAACTGCCCTCTCCGACCCACAGGCGCACCTGTAGCAGGAGAATGAGAATAATCATGATGGACCAGAGCAACTTCATTGCGAATTCCGTTTACGATGCAACAACCGGACAGTCAGTATAGACCTTAGTGTAGTTTAGCAACAAGTTCTGCTAACCAGTTGTGCAAAAAGGCCATCGTGCTTCTCAATTTCGGAGCTACGATGGCCTTTTCCGGTCGGTTACCCGCCAGAGTCATGCCCGACGAGTAATTCTGGTGACCGGGCGATCAGCCCTGGCCCTTGATCTCGCTCAGGCCACGATAAGGCGCGCTGCCATCCAGTGCTTCCTCGATACGAAGCAGCTGGTTGTACTTGGCCACCCGGTCAGAGCGGCACAGGGAACCAGTCTTGATCTGCCCGGCACAGGTAGCAACCGCCAGGTCGGCAATAGTGGTGTCCTCGGTCTCACCGGAACGGTGAGAGATCACCGCCGTGTAGCCCGCGTCCTGGGCCATCCTGATGGCGTCCAGGGTTTCACTCAGGCTGCCGATCTGATTGAACTTGATCAGGATTGAGTTGGCAATGCTCTTGTCGATCCCCTGCTTGAGGATTTTGGTATTGGTAACGAACAGGTCATCACCCACGAGTTGAACCTTGCTACCCAGCTTCTCGGTAAGCACTTTCCAACCGTCCCAGTCACTCTCGTCCATACCATCTTCAATGGACACAATCGGATAGCGCTCACACAGCCCCGCCAGGTAGTCGGCAAAACCAGCGGAATCGAAGGACTTGCCCTCACCGGACAGCTGGTACTGGCCATCCTTGTAGAACTCGGAAGACGCACAGTCCAGAGCCAGGGTCACATCAGTACCCAGCTTGTAGCCGGCCTTCTCCACCGCTTCCTGGATAACCGCAAGTGCCGCTTCATTGGACGGCAGGTTGGGCGCAAAGCCACCCTCATCACCCACTGCGGTGTTCAGACCCTGAGCCTTCAGCACTTTCTTCAGGCTGTGGAAAATCTCTGCGCCTACACGTAGAGCCTCGGCAAAGCTCTTGGCCGCCACCGGCTGAACCATGAACTCCTGGATATCAACGTTGTTGTCGGCATGCTCGCCGCCGTTCAGGATGTTCATCATCGGTACCGGCATGCTGTATTTGCCGGAAGTGCCGTTCAGGTCTGCAATGTGCGCATACAGCGGCTTGCCCAGTGACGCGGCGGCGGCCTTGGCGGCTGCCAATGAGACCGCCAGAATCGCGTTGGCGCCCAGGTTGGCTTTGTTCTCGGTGCCATCCAGCTCCAGCATGATGTTATCAAGGGTACGTTGGTCTGCGGCGTCTTTGCCAATTAGCGCCTCACGAATTTTGGTGTTCACCGCTTCGATTGCTTTTAGAACACCCTTGCCCAAGTAACGGCTGGCATCCTTGTCCCGAAGCTCAAGAGCCTCACGGGAACCGGTGGAAGCGCCAGAGGGTGCGCAGGCACTGCCAATGGTTCCATCCTCAAGGATAACGTCCGCTTCAACCGTAGGATTCCCACGGGAATCCAGTACCTCACGGCCTTTAATATTAGCAATCTTGGTCATTCGTCCAAATCTCCGTATTTTCAATAATGTCTAGAAGGTTATGGCTTATAGTTTGATCAAGAGCAGGCGGGGGCTCGCCTGCTCGCTCCCCCCAAGCAAAACAAAAACAAACACCGCCCAATCAGGCGGTGTCGATAGGTTTAAAGCTTTTTACAAGATCATCCACAGCTTTGACTCGCTGAAGAAAGGCCTCCAGCTGACTCAGCCGCAATGCACAGGGGCCGTCGCACTTGGCTTTATCCGGATCGGGATGGGCCTCCAGAAATAAACCTGCCAGACCCTGGGACATACCCGCCAGGGCAAGGTCGGTTACCTGTGCGCGGCGACCGCCAGCGGAATCAGCGCGCCCGCCAGGCATCTGCAACGAATGCGTCACATCAAACATGACCGGGACATTCATGGACTTCATGATGCCAAAGCCCAACATGTCGACCACAAGGTTGTTATAACCGAAGCTGCTGCCCCGCTCACACAGGATTACCTTGTCGTTCCCCGCCTCTTCGCACTTCTTGATGATGTGCTGCATTTCCTGGGGCGCGAGGAACTGGGCCTTCTTGATATTAATAACGGCGCCGGTCTGGGCCATGGCCACCACCAGATCGGTCTGGCGGCTCAGGAAGGCGGGCAGCTGGATGATGTCACAGACTTCAGCAGCCGGGGCTGCCTGGGCCGGTTCGTGGACATCGGAAATGATGGGGACACCAAATTTGCTCTTGATGTCAGCCAGGGTCTGCAAGCCTTTCTCGAGGCCCGGACCACGGAACGAGTGGACCGAAGAGCGGTTGGCCTTGTCGAAGGAAGCCTTGAATACGTAAGGAATACCGAGCTTGCCTGTGGCCTCGACATAAGCCTCGGCCACTTCCATGGCTATTTCAGGCGATTCCAGCACGTTCATACCACCAAACAGCACGAACGGCTTGTCGTTAGCGATCTGAATTCCCGAGACGTTGACCGTACTCTGCGCCATGATCAGGATTCCTTTTTACGGGCCAGGGCTGCCTCTACAAAACCCTTGAACAGCGGATGGCCGTCCCTGGGAGTGGAGGTGAATTCCGGGTGGAACTGGCAGGCTACAAACCAGGGATGATCGGGTACTTCCACCACTTCCACCAGTTTGCCATCGGTTGAGCGACCGGAAATTCTCAGGCCGGCGCCTTCCAGTTGTGGCAGGAAATGGTTATTCACCTCAAAGCGGTGCCGGTGGCGCTCGCGGATGGTCTTGCGACCGTAACAGTTGGCGATGGTGGAGCCTTCTGTCACCACGCAGTCCTGGGCACCCAGGCGCATGGTGCCGCCGAGGTCAGAGGCTTCGGTGCGCTCTTCCTTTTCTCCGCTGGCATCCAGCCATTCGGTAATCAGGCCTACCACCGGCTCCGGCGTGTGTTCACGGAATTCGGTGCTGTGGGCGTCTTTCAGGCCGGCAACGTTGCGGGCGTATTCGATAACGGCAACCTGCATACCCAGACAGATGCCCAGATAGGGAACCTTGTTTTCCCGGGCGTATTGCACAGTGCGGATCTTGCCCTCCACGCCACGCTCGCCAAAGCCACCGGGAACCAGAATGGCATCGGCACTATGGAGTGCACCGGTGCCATCGCGCTCGATGTCTTCAGAGTCGATGTAGTTCATCCGGACCTTGGTGCGGGTCTTGATGCCGGCATGGAGCAGGGATTCAATCAGGGACTTGTAGGCGTCCAGCAGCTCCATGTATTTGCCGACCATGGCAATAGTGACTTCATGGTCCGGGTTCATCAGGGATTCGACCACCGCGTCCCATTCACCGAGATCGGCCGGGCTGGCGTCAATGCCGAAACGCTCGATCACCAGCTGGTCCAGGCCGAATTCGTGAAGCATGCGCGGAATCGCATA
This sequence comes from Marinobacter panjinensis, assembly GCF_005298175.1. Classification (NCBI taxonomy): domain Bacteria; kingdom Pseudomonadati; phylum Pseudomonadota; class Gammaproteobacteria; order Pseudomonadales; family Marinobacteraceae; genus Marinobacter; species Marinobacter panjinensis. Next base: position 29,880 of record NZ_SZYH01000001.1, on the reverse strand, counting down.
GATGGACTTGGCGTCCTGGAGCGGAATGACCGCCCGCTCTTCCACGTTGGTAAACAGCGCGATCTTGCGGCGGGAACTGGCGTCCACCTCGTGCTCGGAACGACACAGCAGAATATCCGGCTGCAGGCCGATGGACCGCATTTCTTTCACCGAGTGCTGTGTGGGCTTGGTCTTGATCTCACCGGCTGTGGCAATGTACGGAACCAGGGTAAGGTGCATGAACAGTGCGCGCTGGGGCCCGACTTCCACCTTCAACTGACGACAGGCTTCGAGGAAAGGCAGAGATTCGATATCGCCCACGGTACCGCCGATCTCGATCATCGCCACATCGGCACCGGAAGCGCCTTCGACCACACGACGCTTGATCTCGTCAGTAATGTGGGGAATCACCTGAACCGTGCCGCCCAGGTAATCACCGCGGCGTTCCTTACGAATGACTTCCTCGTAAACGCGGCCGGTGGTGAAGTTGTTCCTGCGTGACATCGGCGTGCGGATAAACCGCTCATAGTGCCCCAGGTCCAGATCGGTTTCCGCGCCATCTTCGGTGACAAAAACCTCACCGTGCTGAAACGGGCTCATGGTGCCGGGGTCCACGTTGATGTATGGGTCCAGCTTGAGAATAGTGACCTTCAGGCCGCGTGCCTCAAGTATCGCGGCCAGAGAGGCCGATGCGATACCTTTCCCCAAGGAGGACACGACACCGCCGGTGACGAAAATATAACGCGTCATGCAGATTCCGTGATTTGTCTGGTTCGGTGAAGGAGGGAGATTGTCATCTCAAGATGGGACGCCAGACTACCAGAAAGGCCTCCGCTTCTCAATTACATTCCCGCTCCACAACAATGCGCCAGCCACTTGTTGGAGCCGCCCCACAGTATTTGTCGGAAAGCCACAGGTCGCCGGCTCCGACCACTTCTTCGTGGCCATCCTTCACCTCCAGAAGCAGCGGTAGCCGTGCCCTCTCCCAGGGTGGAATATTTTTTTCCTGCAGCCAGTTCTTGAGGGATTTCGAGGGGCCATCGGGAGCCGGCCTGAGGCGCTCGCCTCCTGCCCTCGTAGATATCCGTATATCCGGCACGGGCATTTCAGGGTTAGCCACTGCCACCAGCCGCAGACGCCACTCTCCCCATACCCGTTCCTGGCCAGGAGCCAGTGTCAGTTTAACCGATGGCAGCGCCATGGATTCACCAACCAGATACAGATTGCCCTGATAGCGGCGCACCACATAGCCATTACCACGCAACTCGGGTTCCCGATCCGCAGGCGCTCTGACCAGATCTTCAATCACCTGAGGCCAATCGGCAATGGATGGCGGAGTGTATCGGTTACGGATGATCCACCAACGAATCAGGTTTTTTTGCTCCACCTCGACAAGTTGCCCCAAAGCGTCGACGCTGATGGCCCCCTGGTCGGTAGCGCACTGCTGGAAACGGATTTCTGCCAGTTTTCCGGCCAGCTCATCACCCTCACGACAGGAACGTGCACTGTGCGCAACACGGTTGACCAGTGACGGCCAGCGGGTCTTTAGAAGTGGCATGATGGATTGACGGAGGAAATTGCGGTCAAAACGCTCATCGGTGTTGCTGGGATCCTCAACCCAGCTGATCCCCTTTGCGACTGCCCAGGCTTCCAGTTCATTGCGGCTGAAACCCAGCAGGGGCCGATACAGCATGCCGTCGCCCAATGACCTTGAACGGGGCATGCCTCCAAGCCCGGCTACGCCGGTGCCTCGCAGCAATCGAAACAGCACCGTCTCGGCCTGATCGTCACCATGATGGGCCATCAACAACAGTTCGCCGGACGTCAGTACCTCTTCGAAGACATTGTAACGGGCAGTCCTTGCCGCTTCCTCAACCCCTCCACTGGCGCCGTCCTCGCGGCCATTGATCACAACCCGGCGGACCTCAAGAGGCACACCCAGTTCGCGGCAAAGTTGCTGGCAGAATTGCTCCGTTCGATCGGCATTGGGTTGCAGTTGATGATTGACGTGGACCGCGGACAACCGACCTGAATCGGTGTGCAGGGTTGCAACAACATGAAGAAGAAGGACCGAGTCCATCCCTCCACTGAGGGCAACTCGTAAACGGGGTGCTGAAGGCAGCTGCCTGACCGGGGCACAGAGAGCCTCCGGCCAGCCTGATCCGGAGCCGGGGTTACCGGCCCGTGTCATATCGGGTCAACCGCTCATAGCGGCGGGACACCAGTTCTTCTGCCGGCAAACGGCTAAGTTCGGCAATGCCCTTGCTCAGGGTCGCGCGAAGGGATTCGGCCATCTTCTCAGGGTTGCGATGGGCCCCACCCAGGGGCTCGGCAATCACATTGTCCGCCAGCCCAAGGTCCCTCAGGCGGTCAGCGGTCACCCCCATGGCCTCTGCAGCCTGGGAGGCAAACTCTGCGCTCTTCCACAAAATGGAGGCACAGCCCTCAGGGGAGATAACCGCATAGGTGGAATACTGGAGCATGTTGAGCTGGTCGCATACACCGATGGCCAGTGCGCCACCTGAACCGCCCTCACCCACTACCGTGGAGATAATCGGCGTTTTCAGGCGTGACATCACTGCCAGATTGAAGGCAATCGCTTCACTCTGGCCGCGCTCTTCGGCACCAATACCGGGATAGGCGCCTGGCGTATCGATAAACGTGAGGATCGGCATGTGGAAGCGTTCGGCCATTTCCATCAACCGCAGGGCCTTGCGATAGCCCTCAGGGCGGGGCATACCGAAATTGCGCTTTACCTTGTCGCGCACTTCCCGGCCCTTCTGGTGGCCGATCACCATCACCGGTTTACCGTCCAGCCGGGCAGTACCGCCAACAATGGCCTGGTCGTCGGCGTACCGACGGTCACCATGCAACTCGTCGAAATCGTCAAAGATCATGTCGACGTAGTCGAGGGTGTAGGGCCTGCGTGGATGGCGCGCCAGTCTTGACACGTCCCAGGGCTGAAGGTTCGAGAAGATGCTTTCCGTCAGGCTTACGCTCTTTTTGCGTAGCCGGCTGATCTCGTCGGTAATGTTGATGTCGGTGTCGTTACCCACCATACGAAGCTCTTCAATCTTGGCTTCAAGGTCGGCAATAGGCTGTTCGAAATCCAGATAGTTAGGGTTCATGATGTTCCATCATTTGCTTGCATGGCGAGAATGTAAGCCGCCAAACCAGAATTTTGGACAAAGATAGCAGCGCCCGGGCCATGGCTAAAGCGTACCTTGGTATGAGTCCGCTTTCTGACAAAAACGTAATGTTTCAGCACGTCGCCACACCGGGGATGAACCTTGCCGGACACTATCAATCATAGACCAGTTCTACGGACTGGTCGCCCACCAGATATTTCAACTCCAGCAAAAGGTCGTCATCTGGCTGAACACGCCAGGATTCACCCAGCTCGATACGGGTGCTGGCGTTGTCGCTGCTGTATTCAATCCATACCGGGCTGCCTTCACAACGGAAGGGCCGCAGAGTGGAGTCCAGCTTGTCCAGCAGGCCGTTCTGCAGCTGGTCGGCGTGAATGGCGAGTTTGAGTCCGCGGCTGAACTGTTGCCGGGCCGTGCCCACGTCCATCACCGAATTCACCCGCATTTTCATCTGGCCAGAGTAATCGTCGTGGCTGACCTGCCCCTCAACCACGATCACCTGGTCTGACTGCAACAGCTCCCGGTTCTCGAAAAACGCCTCGGAGAACAGCGTTGCCTCGATGCGGGCACTGCGGTCGTCCAGGGTGATAAACGCCATGGTAGAGCCGGTACGGGTTTTCATTGAGCGTTGAGCCACCACCAGGCCAGCAACGCGCTGGGGTTGTCGCGCAGGCTTGAGGTCGGCAATGGAGGAACGCACAAACCGTCGAACCTCTTTCTCATATTCATCGAAGGGGTGGCCGGTCAGATAAATGCCGAGGGTATCCTTCTCCCCTTTCAAGCGCTGTTTCTTTGGCCATTCCCGTACATCTGCCACATCAGAGTAGGGGTCGCCATCCTCACCGCCCATGAGCATTTCGCCGAACATATCCGTCATACCTGCGGATTCGTTGCGGGACTGCTGGCCGGCCTGTTGAATGGCCTTATCAATGCTTGCCATCAGCTGTGCACGTCCGGCGCCCAGCTTGTCCATGGCCCCGGAACGAATCAGCGCCTCCATGGCCCGCTTGTTCACTTTCTTCAGGTCCACGCGGCGGCAGAAATCAAATATATCCTGGTAGGGTTCACCATCTGCGCGCCCGGCCTGGATGCTGCCAATCGGGCCCTCGCCCAGGCCCTTGATCGCGCCCAGGCCGTAAATAATGGCGCCATCCTCGTTCACCGTGAAGGTGAACTCGGAACGGCTGACATCAGGCACCAGCAGCTCCAGCCCCATACTGCGGCATTCCTCCACCAGCGTGACCACCTTGTCAGTGTTCTGCATGTCCGCTGTCAGCACCGCTGCCATGAACTCAGCTGGATAATGAGCCTTCAGCCAGAGCGTCTGGTAGGAAACCAGGGCGTAGGCAGCTGAGTGGGATTTGTTGAAGCCGTAACCGGCGAACTTCTCGACGAGGTCGAAGATGTTTTCCGCCAGCGTCTTGTCGATGCCGTTCTTTTCACAGCCGTCCAGGAAGAACTGCTTCTGCTTGGCCATCTCCTCGGGCTTTTTCTTGCCCATGGCCCGACGCAGCATGTCGGCGTTACCGAGCGTGTAGCCGGCCATCACCTGGGCGATCTGCATGACCTGTTCCTGGTACAGGATAACCCCGTAGGTGGGCTCCAGAACCGGCTTCAGGCCATCATACTGATAGTCCGGGTGCGGAAACGACATCGGCTGTCGGCCGTGTTTACGGTCGATAAAGTCATCCACCATGCCCGATTGCAGCGGGCCGGGACGGAACAGCGCCACAAGGGCGATCATGTCTTCCAGGGAATCCGGCTGCAGGCGGCGGATCAGGTCTTTCATGCCACGGGATTCCAGCTGGAATACCGCGGTGGTTTCCGCTTTCTTGAGCATGGTGAAAGACGGAACGTCGTCCAGCGGTATCTCGTTGATGTCCAGTGCCGGCTTGCCCTGTTTCTCCCGGCGAGGATTGATCATCTTCAGGGCCCAGTCGATGATGGTAAGGGTTCGCAGGCCCAGGAAGTCGAACTTCACCAGACCGGCATCTTCCACATCACCCTTGTCGAACTGCGTTACCAGGCTGCCGCCCTCATCATCGCAATACAGTGGCGAGAAGTCGGTAATCTTGGTGGGCGCGATCACCACACCACCGGCGTGTTTCCCGGCATTACGGCAGACACCCTCAAGCTTAAGGGCCATTTCCCAGATTTCCTGGGCTTCCTCGTCGTTTTCCAGGAACTCGACCAGCTGCGGCTCCTGTTCCAGGGCTTTCTCCAGGGTCATGCCCGGCTCGAAAGGAATCATCTTGGACATCTTGTCCGCCAGCCCGTAGGACTTGCCCTGAACCCGAGCCACGTCGCGAACCACCGCCTTGGCGGCCATGGTACCGAAGGTGATGATCTGGGATACCGCTTCACGGCCGTATTTCTCTGCCACATAGGCGATGACCCGGTCACGGCCTTCCATGCAGAAATCCACGTCGAAGTCGGGCATGGATACCCGCTCCGGGTTCAGGAAGCGCTCGAACAGCAGGTCGTATTCCAGTGGGTCCAGATCGGTAATCAACTGGGCGTAGGCCACCAGCGAGCCGGCACCGGAGCCCCGACCCGGGCCCACCGGCACGCCGTTATTCTTGGCCCACTTGATGAAGTCCATAACGATCAGGAAGTAGCCGGGGAAGCCCATCTGGGTGATGATATCGAGCTCGAAATTCAGCCGTGTGTAGTAGGCCTCGCGCTTGGTGTCGTAGTCCGGGTCATCCTTGCTCAGGGTCTTCGCCAGCCGCTCTTCCAGGCCCTCTTCCGACACCTTGCGGAAGTATTCATCCATGGTCATGCCATCAGGGATGGGATAGTTCGGCAGGAAGTACTCACCCATCCGCACCTGTACCGAGCAACGACGGGCAATCTCGACCGTGTTCTCCACCGCCTCGGGAATGTCCGAGAACAGCTCGATCATTTCCTCGGCACTGCGCAGGTATTGCTGATCGCTGAAGCGGCGATCCCGTCTCGGGTCATCGAGGGTGCGGCTTTCGCCGATGCAGACCCTGGCCTCGTGGGCCTCGAAATCTTCGGCGTGGAGGAAGTGAACGTCATTCGTGGCTACTACCGGGCATGAAAGGGCTTCTGCCAGTTCGATATTCAGGTGCAGGCAGTCTTCATCTCCCGGCCGGCCGGTGCGCTGAAGTTCCAGGTAAAACGACCCGGGATAAAGCGTCATCCAGTATTCAGCGCGCTGCCGGGCAAGATCCAGCTTGCCGGCCATCAGTGCCTTGCCGACATCGCCCATCCGCGCCCCCGACAGGGCAATAAGCCCACCGGAGCGGTCTTCCAACCACTTGCGCTGGATGATGGGCTTGCCGAACCGCTGCCCTTCCGTATACCCCAGGGAAACCACTTCGGTGAGATTCAGATAACCGTCGTTATCACGTGCCAGCAGGGTAATACGGAAAGGGTTGTCCGGCTCTTCCGGGTTTTCAATCCAGAGATCCGCACCAATGACGGGTTTTACCCCGGCACCCATGGCAGCCTTATAGAAACGCACCAGGGAACACATGTTGGACTGCTCGGTCAGGCCAACCGCTGGCATGCCCAGCTCTGCAACCCGACTGATCAGCGGTTTCACCCGCACCAGCCCATCTACCATGGAATATTCGGAGTGCACGCGGAGGTGGACAAAGGTCTGTGACATAGCGCCGGGGTAATCCTGCTTGATGATTCCGGATCGGGTGGGTTCAGCGCCCGATCAGTTCTTTGATGTCTTCTTCTGTCTGTGGGCCGAAACGGGCTTCCACCAGATCTCCGTCAGGGTTGACAACGAAGGTGGCCGGCAAGGCTACCGGGGTTTTCCAGCCGAATTCAGGGCCAGGGTCCTCGTTCAGCATGCCGTACCTGATTCCCATTCTGTCGCCCAGTTCAATCAGTTCCTGGCCCCGGATGTCATCGAAGTTTACGCCCAGGACCACAATGGCACTGGACCTGTCGAGGTCATTAAGCTCCGGGATTTCCTCCAGGCAGGGCTTGCACCATTCTGCCCAGTAGTTGACCAGCACCCAGTGGCCGCGCAGGCTCTCCCACTTCAGCACCGTGCCGTCCGGCTTTTCAAACTCCGGATTCTGGCAGCCCGCCAGCATCAATACGACCAGTATTATACCGACTCCACGTGCCCTGCTGGAATTACACATCATTGCACGATGCTCTAAGGGTTTATCAACAGTGTGCCCGGCAGGGTATTGCACAGGGTGGCCTCCTGTTAGACTACAGCGCTCGTACATACTTGCGGTTTACCTGACCTGGAAAGAGGGAGAACCATGACAGAACCGACCCGGATTTTCCACAACCCACGCTGCTCAAAATCCCGGCAAACCCTTGAACTCCTTCGAGAACAGGGTGTTGAACCAGAAATTATACGCTACCTGGAAACGCCGCCAACAGAGCAGATACTGGAACACATCCTCGAGGCTCTCGATATTGGCCCACGGGAGCTGATGCGAACCGGCGAAAAAGAATACAGGGAACGGGGCCTGGACGATCCGGAGCTGGATCGGGAGACCCTGATCAAAGCCATGGTGGCCACCCCGAAACTGATTGAGCGCCCCATTGTCATCAAGGGCAACAAGGTGGCCCTGGGCCGACCGCCCGAGAACGTCCTCAACATTCTTTAAACGGAGACAGGCGATGGCTGCCGAGGCCCCCTACATTCTGGTGTTGTACTACAGCCGCACCGGCCAGACTGCAGAAATGGCTACCCAGATCGCCCGGGGCGTGTCCCGGGTGGCTGGCATTGATGCCAGAATTCGCACAGTGCCGAGCGTATCGCCGGATACCGAGGCGTCGCTGCCGGCGGTGCCGGACGATGGCGCACCCTACGCCAGCAAGGGTGACCTGGCGAACTGTTCCGGCCTGGCCATCGGCAGTCCGACCCGCTTTGGTAACATGGCCGCGCCACTGAAGTATTTTCTCGACAGCACCGGGGACCTGTGGCTGAACGGAACGCTCTCCGGCAAACCTGCCGGTGCCTTTACTTCAACCGGCAGCCTTCACGGAGGACAGGAAAGCACCCTGCTGACCATGATGGTGCCGCTTTTGCACCACGGAATGGTGCTGTGCGGAGTGCCCTACTCCGAAAACGCCCTCAACGAGACCACGTCCGGGGGCACCCCCTATGGCCCGTCCCACTGGGCCGGCACCGGAGAGCAGCAGGCCGTGAGCGACCACGAAAAAACCATCTGCCAGACATTCGGTGAACGCCTGGCCCGGCTCGCCGTAAAACTTATCGACTGACAGCCCATTACCAACAACGGAATTCTGAATGCTTCACAATCCGAAAGCACGCATCACGGCCCGACTGACCATTGCGCTTTATCTTGCAACCCTGGTGACTCTGGTCGTTACGACGTTTTATCCGGTGCAGACTGAGGGTGTCTCGGTAACCCTGATGCTCAGCATCAAACTGATCCCGCTACTGGTGTTTGCAGTGCCCGTATTCCGCGGCCATAACCGGGGTTATATATGGCTGAGCTTTGTGGTCATTTTCTATTTCACCCGTCACGTTGTGTCCGCCTGGCTCAGCGAAGGCGCCATTGCGCCGCTGATCCTCACAGTGCTGACCTTCCTGCTGTTTACAGTGGCCATGGTCCATCTTAAGGTAAATCGCCCACAGCCGGTTTCAGAAACCTGACAGGAAGCACTCCATGGCAGACAGCACCCATCCACCTGCGCCCCACAGAAGCACACTGACCCTGAGGGACATCTGTACGGCACTGGTGACCAGCGGTGACATCACCCAGGAGGACGCTGAGCGGGTTCTGTCAGCCAACATCAGTGCTTTTACAGGTGGCAGCGGGCCAGCCAGCCATCGCCACCCGCTGGAACTGGTCGCCAAGGCCGGCCTGGAAAGCCAGAAAACCGGCCACACCCTGGATCTGGACAAGCTTACCCAATGGCTCGCGGCATGGGCGGAGCAACCCTATTACCACATTGACCCCCTGAAGATAGACACGCCGGCCATCGCCCGGGTGATGTCCTATGCCTTTGCCCAGCGGCATGGCATTCTTGCCGTTGAAATCGGCCGAGACGAAGTGCTGATCGCCAGCAGCGAGCCGTTCAAGGGCGACTGGGAAAGCAACCTGCGGCAGGCAGTCGGCAAGGATATCCGCCGGGTGGTGGCCAACCCCGATGATATCCGCCGTTACACGGTCGAGTTCTACCAACTGGCCAGTTCTGTCAGCAAGGCCGGTGGCAACAAGTCAGCCAACCCCGCAGGTGCGCAGAACTTCGAACAACTGCTGGACCTGGGCGCCAGCGAAAACCCGGACGCCAACGACCAGCACGTGGTCAAGATTGTTGACTGGCTGCTGCAGTACGCCTTTGACCAGCGTGCGTCTGACATCCACATCGAACCACGGCGCAACGTCACCCAGGTGCGTTTCCGCATCGACGGCGTGCTGCACAACGTGTACGAATTTCCGGACCAGGTCGGCGTGGCGGTTACCAGCCGCCTGAAGATCCTTGGCCGGCTGAACGTGGCGGAAAAACGCCGCCCCCAGGACGGTCGCATCAAGACCCGCAAGCCGGACAACAGCGAAGTGGAGCTGCGCCTGGCCACCATGCCGACCGCATTTGGCGAAAAAATGGTAATGCGGATCTTCGACCCGGAAGTGCTGCTGAAATCCTACGAACAACTGGGCTTTTCAAAGGAAGACCGGGAACGCTGGCAGGGCATTACCGACCGGCCCCATGGCATCGTGCTGGTCACCGGCCCCACCGGTTCCGGCAAGACCACCACCCTGTATTCCACCCTCAAGCAGCTGGCCACCCACGAGGTGAATATCTGCACCATCGAGGACCCAATCGAGATGGTGGAGCCGGCCTTCAACCAGATGCAGGTACAGACCAACATTGAGCTGACCTTCGCCTCCGGCGTGCGGGCCTTGCTGCGGCAGGATCCGGACATCATCATGATCGGCGAGATCCGCGACCTTGAGACAGCTGAGATGGCCGTGCAGGCCGCACTGACCGGGCACCTGGTGCTGTCCACCCTGCACACCAACGATGCCCCCAGCGCGATTACCCGGCTGATGGAGCTGGGCATTCCCCCTTACCTGATTCGCGCCACGGTGCTGGGTGTAATGGCCCAGCGGCTGGCCAGAACCCTGTGCCCCCACTGCAAGGAGCCGGGGCCTGTGGACGAGCAGGCCTGGCAGAGCCTGACACGGCCCTGGAAGGCAACCCCACCCAAACAGGTCTATCACCCGGTGGGATGCCTGGAGTGCCGGAATACCGGCTATTACGGTCGCGCGGGGGTGTATGAAATCATGCAGCTCTCCGGCAACCTGATCCGCCAGATTACCGAGCAGTGCGAACTGGAGCAGCTAAGGGTGGATGCCTACAAGGACGGCATGAAATCGCTGCGGCTCAGCGGTGCGCAGAAAGTGGCGGCCGGCTCTACCACTGTCGAGGAGATCCTGCGGGTTACCCCCGAAAGCCAGCGTTAAGCTGCACCATACCTCACGAATCCGGGGACACGCCGCACTGGGCCAGAAGCTGCTGCCAACGCAGGGCATGGGTTTCAGTCGCCCGGTCCAGTTGGCCCCACAGGCTTCCGGTATTTTCCGTGTCCAGGTGCTGCCGGTACCATTCCCTGAAAGCCTCCGGCATAGTGTCCTCCTGCTGCGCCGCCAGTTTCTCCAGCGGTTCGATCAGAGCCTCTTTAGCCTGGTCAACGCGTTGCAGATAAGTCTGAACACCTTCAGCGTAAGCTCTGGAATAGGCCTCCCCGAGGGCCCCAGTTGCTGTGCTGGCACCGTCCTCCGGACATAACGGATCGGTTTCAACCCTCCTGGCCAGCAGAGCTGTTGCATCATCAAGCCGTGTAACCAGCAACCGCGCGCTGTTCATCAACTGGCCTGCCCGATGCTCAGCCTGCCAGCGCTGGTGTACCTCTCCAACGTATTCCAGTGGCTCATCGGTGTTGCCACCCAACAGGCCAGTGACGGTCCTATTAAGCTTCATGACACCACTGGCCAGCTCAGCGACCGGGTTCTCGTCACTCTTTCCGGGATAGTACCCTTGGGCCAGGGTGAAAAGCCGCTCAACCTCCTCCACGCCCCAGGTCGCATTCCAGACAGCAATGGCCAGCGTTTCGGATTTGCTCTCGATAGCCTCTTGCAGATCTTCCTTGACGCTTTCCCGATCAGTCTGGGGGATACAGTTTTCAGCGGCGCGGATAAAATGCGCCTCGTAACGTAACCGGTTCAGGGGTTGCATCACCCGGCCCATAATGGAGTTTCGCTCACCAACCACGTATTGCAGCTCACATCCATAGAGAGACAGGAAGTCCAGCATTCCCATATCCAGGTCAGGCATTTCCAGGAAGCGCTCACGGCGACGGGGGATCTGTGAGACCGGACTGACTTCGGACAACTCAGGGTTCAGTTCCAGGGCGTCCGCCACCTGAACCACATAGTTGTCCATCATCTCCGGAACGCCCGAGTCCGGGGCACAGCTCGCCAGGTAGAGGCACAAAAGAGGGATGATCAGTTTTCGGGTATCAGGCACAAGGCCTCCTGCTCACGGGGGGCTCAGAGAAGAAGGCGCAAGGGGCGGATCAGCGCTGCAGGAGAAACCGGTCTACTTCAGCAAAGTCCCTGGCCACCTGACGTTGAGTTTCCGGGATATCACCCTCGCGAATCAGCCAGATGGTCTGCATGCCAGCACTTTCAGCCGCCTGCAATTCTGCCTCCACATCCGACAGGAAAAGCACCGTTCCGGGTTCTACACCCAGTTCATTGATGATATTGCCGTAGGATTCCGGATCTTTCTTGCCACCGATACGGGTATCAAAAAACCCGGAAAAGAACGGTGTCAGATCCCCCGCCTCGCTGAATCCGAAAATCAGCTTCTGTGCCTTCACGGAACCGGAAGAATATACGAACAGGCGAAACCCTCGATCATGCCAGCGCTGCAGATATTCGGCGGCATCCTCATAGATGTGGCCGCGAAAGGCACCCTGCTGGTAGCCCTGCTCCCAGAGCATGCCCTGCAGGGTTTTCAGGGGTGTTTCCTTACGATCTTCGCGAATCCAGGTATCCAGCACTCCAATGAGCCCCTCGATATCGTTCCTGGCCACTCCGGACGTTTGCGCAATCGCATCCAGTTGTTCCCGGATCTCGATGCTGTCGGCCTCGCCTTCCCGCACAAAATCGGCCATGTGCTTCGCCGAATAGGGAAACAGCACCTCATGAACGAAGGAGATCGAGCTGGTGGTCCCCTCGATGTCTGTCAGGATCACGCGAATCATCCGGCGGCTCCTGCCAGGCGTTCATAACGGGGTAACCGGCTGGCAATGTCCTCGCCGGTGAACTCTGCAACCCAGCCTTCCGGATTGGTGAACAGGCGAATGCAGGTAAAGGCAGGCTCCGGTCCCATATCGAACCAGTGGCGAGTGCCATCCGGCACGCTGATCAGGTCGTTTTTCTGGCACAGAACGGCGTATATCTGGTCGCCGAAATGCAGGTAGAACAGGCCCTGCCCGCGGACGAAGAACCGAACTTCGTCCTCGCTGTGCACATGCTCGTTCAGGAACTTGTTACGAAATGCCTCCTTCTGGGGGTTATCCGGGTTCAGGCTGATCACGTCCGCTGCCTGAAACCCACACTCGTCCTTGAGGGCCTGAATCTCGCCTGCGTAGGCTTCCAGGATATCGTCTGACGATGCGTCCGCGGGCAGGTCCCGGGTGCTCCATTGTTCGAACCGTACACCGTGCTCCGCCAGCAGGCTGGCAATCTTGCCGGCGTCTTCGGTAACGACGCGAGGCGTTTCGGGTGCACTCTGGTCAAAAATACTCAAGGTTGTCATCGGCGGACCCTCATGGTTTCAAGCTCACATTCAAACAGAAATTCAAAGGCTTCAACATGGCGCAAGCAGTCTGCCATGGTCCTGCCCCAGGTATAAAGGCCATGTCCGCGGATCAGGTAGCCCGGCTGCCCGGGATGCTGGCGGAACCAATCTCCGGTTTGCCGTGCCAGCGCAGGAATGTCCTGGGTGTTGTCGAAAACCGGCACCGTGAGCTCTGATTCGTGGGTATCGATGCCTGAAAAGGCTTTCTGCAACTCGTAACCCTGCAATGTCAGAGGCTCTCCGGCCGGCAGCAGCCGGCTCAGCACTGTCGCCTTGACCGAATGGGTATGCAATACCGCACCAACTTCCGGGAAGGTCTGGTAAAGAACGGTGTGCAGCTGTGTTTCAGCGGATGAGCGGGCATTGCTCTGAACGGCTTTTCCGGCCAGATCCACCACCATCACATCGCCGGCGACCAGTTGCCCCTTGTGGCGACCGGAGACGGTAACGGCAATATGTTCATCGTCGATGCGCGCTGAATAGTTGCTGCTGGTGGCCGGAGACCAGCCCTGGCCGTAGAGAAACCGGCCGGCATCAATGATGGATTGCGCCGCAATGGCGTAGCGGGTTACGTCAAACAAAGGGCACCTCGGAACAGACGCGCCGGTTCAGCGCTTGATGGTTTCCATTATAAGGATGGGCGGGCCACCCGCAAATGGTGACGTGCGGCGATAAGGTCCGCAACCACGGAAATGGCGATCTCAGCGGGGGTCTTGCTGGGAATATTGATGCCGATGGGCGCTCTCAGCCTGCCCAGTTGTTCCTGCGCCAACCCTAGCGATGCCAGCCGTTCCCGGCGCTCGGCGGAGGTGCGGGCCGAGCCCATGGCACCAACGTAAGAAGCCCCGGAATTCAAAGCCGCCAGCAGCGCCATGTCATCCACCCGGGGGTCATGGGCCAGGGCCAGCACACCGGCCCAGGGATCATTGAAGGAGCGGCTGACCAGGTCATCCGGCAGTGCCTGAACCAGTGGCAGGCCGGCGTGGCTCCAGCCTTCTGAAAAGGTTGGCCGGGGCTCGCAGAGGGTGACGGAAAAATCGGCTGCCCTGGCGAAGTCTGCCACGTAGCGAGCAACTTCACCCGCGCCCACCAGCAACAGCCGGAACTCGGGCATCAGCCCGTGCCTCAAAACCTGCGCATCCACTGTAATTCCGGCTTGCCGGGTGTCTGCAAGCTCACACCGGGCGATACCGGAGCCGAGGGACACAATCCGGGCAACCGGATTCCGCGCTTTCAGTGCCTCCAGCACCGCTTCCACATGGGGCAAGTCCCGTTCGGGCCATAGGGGTTCCACAAGCAGGCGTATGCGGCCACCGCACGGCAGCCGGAATTGATCCCGGTCGTGGTCGGAGATGCCGTAGTCGATGAACCGGGGGATTTCCGGCCCGCCGGCAACGCAGCGGTTCAGCAAATCCTCCTCCAGGCAGCCGCCGGACACCGACCCGGACCAGTCGCCATCGCTGCTGACGGCCAGCCAGGATCCCGCGGGCCTGGGAGAAGACCCCCAGGTTTCAGTGATGGTAGACAACCACACCCGCTTTCCGGCCAGCAGCCAGTCCCGGACGTCGTTGAAAACGGACTCGTGGGCGCCAGTGGCCATCCGGTCGTTACACCTGTGCTTTCAGGGGGAGCCTGCGCTGGCGCTTGCCAGTCAATGCAAACAGCGCATTACCCAGCGCCGGAATCACCGGCGGAACACCCGGCTCGCCGACGCCCGTTGGCGCCGCCTCACTATCAACAATGTCGACAACCACTTCCGGCCGCTGGTCGTGCCTCATCAACGGGTAATCATGGAAATTGCTCTGCTCAACCTGCCCGTTCCTGAAGGTAATGTTGCCATAAAGTGCCGCTGTAAGACCGAAGATCACACCACCCTCGATCTGATCGCGCACAATGTCCGGATTGACCACCTGGCCACAGTCAACGGCGCAGACCACCTTGTGCACGCGAATTTCGCCGGCCTCAACACTGGCCTCGACCACCTGGGCGACGTAGGTGCCAAAACTGCGGAACAGGGCTATGCCGCGCGCCCGGCCTTCCGGTGCCGGGTCGTCCCATTGCGCCAGCCTGACGGCGCGATCGAGCACCTCCAGATGCCTGGGCTCATGGTCAATCAGCGACCGCCGGAACTGGTAGGGGTCCTGCCCCAGTTCACTGGCCAGCTCATCCATGAAGGTTTCCACCGCAAAGCCGTTGTGGGAAAACCCGACTGACCGCCACCAGGAAACGGGCACGCCCGGGTCCGTGTGGGTGTGGCGGATATCAAGATTCGGCACCCGGTACGGATACTCGATGGCGCCTTCTATGGCGGAGTGATCCTTTGGTGTGGCAATGCCCTCGGCCATCAGCCCCACCCGTCCCAGCGTGTTGTAGAGATATTTCGGTGCCCAGGGATACTGCGCAGGCGCCGCGTTGCGTACGTACCAGTCCAGTATCTGGGGGCCAACAATCTGGTGGTGCCAGCCGGTAACCTGATCACCGCTGACACTGGCCTGCATACGATGCAGCATGGCCGGGCGATACAGATCATGGCGGGTGTCCTCCTCCCGCGACCAGATCAGCTTGACCGGTTTGCCAACCCTGAATGCGACCGCAGAGGCTTCCTCGATGTAATCGTTGGTCAGCCGACGACCGAAACCGCCACCGAGGAAGGTGGTATGGATGGTCACATCGTCCGGTGACAGGTCGGTTACCCTGGCGGCCGCAATACGGCCAAGGTCCGGTGCCTGGGTTGGTGCCCAGACTTCAATTCCGTTGTTCCGGTACCAGGCCGTGGCATTCATCGGCTCCAGCGTGGCGTGGGCCAGGTAGGGCTGCTCATAGCTGGCATCAACCAGGCGTTCAGCGCTCTCGACCGCATCGCCGTAGTCGCCCTCGCTGCGCTCGCTTTCGCCCGGGTCTTCGTCGGCCGCCTTGTGATAGGAAGAAAAGACCTCGTCATTCGACAGGCTCAGGGCGTCGCTGTTATCCCATTCAATGGTCAACACGTCCTGTGCCTTGCGAGCGCGCCAGTATTTGTCGGCGACCACTGCAACGCCCCGCTCAATCTCGAAGACGTCTAGAACACCGGGCAACTTGCGAGCTTCAGAATCGTCGAAGGACCGGAGGCGGGCACCATAACGGGGCGGACGGGTGACAACGGCGTAAACCATGCCGTCCAGTTCAACATCAATGCCATAGATCGGGGCGCCGGTGGATTTGGCTTCGGCATCCAGGCGGCCCCGGTTCCTGCCGATGTATTTCCATTCCTCGCGGGGTTTCAGGACGGGATCTCCTGGAACCTTCTGCTTCGCGGCCAGCTCCACCAGTCGGCCATAAGACAGGCTTTCATTGCCGTTCGGATGCACCACCCGGCCGTCAGCCGCGCGGCAGTCTTCCGGACTGACTTCCCAGACGCTGGCAGCTGCCCTGATCAGCATGATGCGGGCAGAGGCACCGGCTATCCGTAATGGCTGCCAACTGGTCGCCATGCTGGTGCTTCCGCCCGTCAGTTGCAGCTTGTAAAGCGGATTTCGGTACTCAGGGGCCACCGGCGCAAACCTGGGTTGTATGGCGGCAGGAGCCACTTCCAGCTCTTCGGCGATCAGTGTGGTCAGGCCGGTGTAGGTGCCCTGCCCCATCTCTACCCGGGCCAGGGTGAAATAAACCTTGTCGTCGGTCGTCAGCTCCAGCCAGGCATCCGGCTTCCAGTCGCCGCTGTTTTGATCGTAACCGGTCTGTATCCCGGCACAACCCGGCAGCGACAGGGAAATGACCAGCCCGCCAGACGTGCCCGCAGTAACCTTGAGGAAGTCGCGTCGATTCATGGTCATATCACGCCTCCCCGTGACTGGACTGGCCGACGCGGCTTTCAACCACGGACTCGACAGCGGCAACAATTCGGGAGTAAGTGCCGCAACGACACAGATTACCGCTTACCGCAGCAACAATGTCTTCACGGGAAGGAGACTCGTTGTGCTGCAACAGATGAGCAGCGCTCATGATCTGACCTGACTGGCAATAGCCGCACTGGGGAACTCCATGTTCCACCCAGGCCAGTTGCAGGGGATGCAAATCGCCATCGGTTGTCAGGCCTTCGATGGTGATCACATCTCCACCTTCGGCCATTTCCACCGGCGTGGAGCAGGAACGCACTGGCTGTCCATTCAAGTGGACGGTACAGGCGCCGCAAAGCCCCTTACCGCAGCCGAACTTGGTTCCTTTAAGCCCAAGTTCGTCGCGAACGACCCACAGCAGGGGGGTGTCGCTTTCAACCTCAACGGTTTGCTTTTTGCCATTCACAGTCAGGCGCACGGCCATGAAGACTCTCCCGTGTTCACCGGAGCCATGGCCCCGGCTGAGTTTTTATTGTTTGTCAGCCGGAACGGCCTTATTTGACGACGTCCTCACCGTCCTTGTCGGTCCAGATCTTTCGTTCGCCAGTCGGCATTTTCCCCTCGGAGTCCCAGACCTTACGGTCCGTTGTCGCCTCTTCGACCTTGCCGTTATCATTCCAGATAACACGGTCCTTGCACCCGGCCAGGGCCGCTGCCACAAAAAGTACCAACATCAACTGTTTCATTCTTACCTCCGGACCGATCTCATCGGTTTTGGCTGATAATCTTCAGGCACCGTGAATTTCACGGTTACGCTGCTTGTCACGGTCGCCCTTGCGAACCATGACGTAGACGGCACCGGTGCCGCCGTGACGCTTCTGTGCTGAATGGAACGCCAGCACATCGTCCAGCTCCGGAAGCCATTTGGCGATGTAGCTCTTGAGCTGGGCGATACCGTCCGGGTTACGCTCACCCTTGCCGTGCAGGATGATCACCGACCTTAGCCCGTAGCGGACACAGTCAGTTATAAAGCCGAACACCTCCCGGCGTGCCTCCTCGACTGTCATACGGTGCAGGTCCAGGCGTGCTTCAATCGGGTACTGCCCAAGACGGAACTTGCGAAACACCCCGTTCTGGACACCCGGGCGCTGCCAGCACAGGACATCGTGTGCCGTCAGCGGCTCCACCATATCAGCGGTCAGCGGGTTACGGTCCTTCAGCGGCTGATCCATGGCTGACCGTTGCCGCTCAAGGTGACCCGGCGTCAGGTCCTTCGGAGTCTTCACGTCGGCCTTGTTGGGTTTCCGGATGCGACGGACGTCCTTCATCTCCTCCAGAAAGCTAAGGCGCTCATCTTTGGTCGTCATGTCGATATCATTTGCAGTCGGGTTGATGGGACTTTAACACCCGCCGGCCCACACCCGCCACAGCGTTAATAACTGACTATCCGACGAAAATCTTAGGGCCCGCGTACCTGTAGTTAGTCTACACTTCAGGCTCATAACAACCACAACGGAGCGCGTTTATGACCGCCGCACCCCAGGACAGCGAACGCCCCCAGAATACACGCGCCATTATGACCTTTCTGCGCGAGCATTCGCCATTTTCGAACATGGACGATTCACATCTGGCCCATTTTGCAGAACACGCTTCCCTGCGGTTCTATGCCGATGATGATGTCGTACTCTCGCCGGAGGATGGCCCTGTAAAACGATTCTACATCGTCAAGCAGGGGCGCATTCGCGGCGAACGCGCCCGGGACAAGGACGGCGAGACGGAAACCACGTTCGAAATCAGCCAGGGTGAGTGTTTTCCTCTGGCAGCCCTGATCGGCGAGCGCCCCACCCGTACGCTTCACCGCGCCTCCGGGGACACCTTCTGCCTCAGCATTGAACACGACACCTTTGTCACGCTGTTCTCACAGAGTGACCCTTTCCGCGATTTCTGCCTGCGGGGCGTAAGCAGCCTGCTCGACCAGGTCAACCAGCGAATACAGACTGGCGCCATGGCCTCCATAGGCTCCAGCAACTCTCTGGACACCCCCCTGGAACGCTATGCCATTCGCAACCCCATTGTGTGCTCACCGGACCTGCCAGTGCGCAAGGCCGTCGCACGCATGCACGAGAATAATGTAGGCAGCATTGTCATAACCGATGACGAGCGGCACCCCAGGGGCATCTTTACCCTGAGGGACCTGCGCACCATGGTGGCGGAAGAAAAAGGGCCGCTGGACACACCCATCGGGCAGGTGATGACAAAAAACCCCTGCTGCCTGACAGCCCAGGCCGACGCCTTTGAAGCCGCCATGCTCATGGCAGAGCACCACTTTGCCCATATCTGTGTGGTGGATGAGGACAAGCGCCTGATAGGCATGGTCTCGGAGAGAGACCTCTTCTCCCTGCAACGGGTGGATCTGGTCAATCTCGCCCGTACCATTGGCACCGCCAGCCATCTAAGGACCCTGGTCAGCCTGAGAACCGACGTTTCCAGGCTCGTGGACGCCATGCTTGCCCACGGAGCGGACTCCGGTCAGGTGGTAAAAATCATTACCACCCTGAACGATGTTACTGTGCGCCGGGTACTGGAATTGAACATAAAGAAGAACGACCCGGGCATTCCCTTCACCTGGCTGACCTTCGGCAGCGAAGGCCGGCAGGAGCAGACATTGTTGACGGACCAGGACAACGGCATCCTGTTCGAAACACCAGAGGGAATGAGCGAAGACCAGGCAAGGGAAAAACTGCTGCCGTTTGCCGAAACCATCAACAAGGAACTGGCAGAATGTGGTTTCACCCTGTGCAAGGGCAACATCATGGCCAGCAATCCGAAACTGTGCCTCAGCGGCCGTGAGTGGGACGACTGGTTCATCCGGTTTATCGACGCATCTACCCCGCAAAACCTGGTGTACTCGTCCATATTCCTCGACATGAGAGCGGTGTTCGGGCCAACAGAGCCACTGGACGCCCTGCTGGACAAGGTTCTCGCACGCATCCGCAAGAACGCCCTGTTTCAGAAGATGCTGGCGGGCAATGCCATCACCCGCAAGCCCCCTCTGACCATGTTCCGCAACTTCCGCTATGTCCAGGAAGGCAAGAAGAACAAACTGGATCTGAAGCGTCAGGGCCTGGCGCCGTTTGTGGAAGCCGTCAGGGTGTTTGCCCTGGCCAATGGGGTTGGCGAAGCCAACACGCTGGAGCGCATGAGCGCCCTTGCCAAGAAAGGTGTCTTCGACCCCAAGGATGCCAATGCCTGGCAGGAGGCCTATAGCCTCATTCAGGCGATCCGGATGAGAGCCCACCAGGAAATGCTGGAGCGGGAGGAACCCTTGTCCAACTATATCGACCCTGACGATCTCAACCCGCTGGACCGGCGAATTCTTCGCGAATCTTTCCGCCAGGCCCAGCGCTTGCAGCAGAAGCTGGAAGTGACCTATCAACTCTGACCCCCGGGCCGACCATTATGCTGGAGCAGATCAAAGACTGGATTGAACGGCTCAGGGCCGGCAGTACGGGCGGGCCCGACCGTGAACACCTGCCAACCCCGAAAACCGCCGGCGTTCAGCGCCTGTCCGATTGCAGGCTGATCGTGCTTGACCTTGAAACTACCGGCCTCAATGCCGCAAAAGATGAAGTCATTGCCATCGGAGCCGTGGCTATCCACAAAAATGCCATAGTCATGGGGGACCAGTTCGACCTTATCCTCCGGCGCCCGGAGCTGGACATCAGTGAGACTGTCCTGATTCACGGTATCGGCCCGGAAGCCCTGACCCGCGGCCACGAGACCGAAGATGCCCTGTTGCATCTGCTGGAATGGATGAACGGCGACCCGATCCTTGCCTACCATTCAGCGTTTGACCAGAAGTTCCTTGAGAAAGCGCTCAAAAATACCCTTGGATACACCCAACCCCACACCTGGATCGACGTGGCGGAGATGCTACCGGCGTTTTTTCCCGATGCAAAAACCGGAGGCCGGGGCCTGGACAACTGGGCTGATTTTTTCGGCCTAGAGGTCAGTGCCCGCCACCATGCGGCCGCCGACGCCCTCGCCACTGCGGAATTGACCCTGGCAGTTATCAACAGAGCTCACAAAAACGACGTTGTCACATTGCAGGGCCTCATCGACAAGCTAAAGTACTACCGCCGTCTTAAAAACATGCATCGGCCAGGTTAGAAACCCTGGAACTGTGTCGCGTTTGCGGACATTTTGGCAGGCAAATTACTGAGAATTAGACCTTTTGCCAATATCTATATATCGCTTGACGGGTAAAGTCGGAGAGGACAACAAGTCGGAGAAGAACTATATGAATAATAATTTCTCTACAAAAAACACGTCACAGAAAACCCACCCAACCCCCACAACAACAAAACAGGAGTGATCCTATGTCAGGTCATGACTACGATGCTGTGAATTACTGGAAGGCGAACCTTCGCCTGATATTCGGGAGCCTGATCGTCTGGGCCCTGGTATCTTATGGATTCGCCATATTGCTTCGCCCCATGCTCGCCGGAATCCCTATCGGCGGAACCGACCTCGGTTTCTGGTTCGCCCAACAGGGTTCGATTCTTACCTTCATCGCGCTGATCTTTCATTACGCATGGCGAATGAACAAGCTCGATGAAAAATTCGACGTGCATGAGGAGTAAGTTCGAATGGATCAGTTTATAATCAACCTGTTATTCGTAGGCGGTTCATTCGCCCTCTATATCGGTATCGCCGTCTGGGCGCGTGCCGGTAGTACAAGTGATTTCTACGTCGCGGGTGGCGGCGTTCATCCAATCACCAACGGTGCCGCTATCGGTGCTGACTGGATGTCTGCGGCATCCTTTATTTCCATGGCGGGCCTGATTGCCGCTGGTGGTTATGCCAACTCAACCTTCCTGATGGGCTGGACCGGTGGTTATGTGCTGCTGGCCATGCTGCTTGCACCTTACCTGCGTAAGTTCGGCAAGTTCACGGTTCCCGAGTTCATCGGTGACCGGTTCTACAGCCGAAATGCACGGTTTGTGGCTGTAGCCTGTCTGATCGTGGCGTCGGTTACCTACGTTATCGGCCAGATGGCCGGTGCCGGTGTAGCTTTCTCCCGGTTCCTGGAAGTGGACGCCACCATGGGTCTGATCATCGCGGCAATCGTGATCTTCATTTACGCGGTACTGGGCGGCATGAAAGGCATCACCTATACTCAGGTGGCCCAGTATTGCGTACTGATCATTGCGTACACCATTCCAGCGGTGTTCATCTCACTGCAACTGACTGGCAACCCGCTGCCTCCGCTTGGCCTGTTCTCGACTCACGTTGATTCGGGACTTCCCCTGCTGGAGAAGCTGGACCAGGTTATCACTGAACTCGGCTTCCGGGACTACACGGCAGACGTGGACAACAAACTGAACATGGTTCTGTTTACCCTGTCTCTGATGATCGGTACTGCTGGTCTGCCTCACGTTATCATCCGCTTCTTCACCGTACCCAAGGTTGCAGACGCACGCTGGTCCGCTGGCTGGGCGCTGGTGTTCATCGCCCTGCTGTACCTGACTGCGCCTGCAGTTGCATCCATGGCTCGACTGAACCTGATGACCACCATCTATCCGGATGGCGTCCAGGGTCAGGCCATCGAATATGATGACCGGCCGCAGTGGATTCAGGAGTGGGAAGTTACTGGCCTGATCCAGTTCGAAGACAAGAACAACGACGGCCGCATCCAGTTCTACAACGATGGTAATGCCGAGTTCGCAGACGAGGCGGAAGCCCGCGGCTGGGAAGGCAACGAATTCACCTACAACAACGACATTCTGGTATTGGCCAACCCCGAGATTGCCAACCTGCCAGGCTGGGTTATCGGTCTGATTGCGGCTGGTGGTCTTGCGGCGGCCTTGTCGACAGCGGCTGGTCTGTTGCTGGCAATATCGTCTGCGGTGAGTCACGACCTGATCAAAGGTGGCTTCAACCCCAACATCTCGGAGAAAGGGGAACTGCTGGCGGCACGTATCTCCATGGCCGTTGCCATAGTGCTGGCTACCTACCTTGGCGCCAACCCTCCAGGGTTCGCCGCACAGGTGGTAGCTCTGGCCTTCGGTATCGCGGCTGCCTCGCTGTTCCCGGCGCTGATGATGGGTATCTTCTTCAAGCGCATTAACAATGTGGGCGCCATCTCGGGAATGTTGGCTGGCCTGGGTGCTACCCTGGTCTACATCTTCATCTTCCTTGGCTGGTTCTTCATTCCGGGAACCAACAACCTGGCCAACACTCCGGACAACTGGCTGCTGGGCATTTCCCCACTGTCGTTCGGTGCAGTTGGTGCAATCATCAACTTTGCGGTAGCCTTTGCGGTCTCTCATGCGACCGAAGAGCCGCCCATTGAGATTCAGGAACTGGTCGAAAGCGTCCGTTACCCACGCGGTTCCGGCAAAGCTACTGACCACTAAGCAACACATCAGCCAACGGCAGATGACAATCTGACTGGCTGAACCTGAACGGGCTTCCTCATTGGGGAAGCCCGTTTTTTTTCGAGGAATCAATCATATGTTCTGGACTTTTGTGGCGACAGTATTCTGTGGTCTCGGCGCCGCCGGTATCGCCCTCACTATCCGTGCCATCACCCGACAAAAAGCCCCCAAGTGGATTATTCCGGTATTTGCCGGCGCGGGCATGCTGGGTTACCTGATATACATGGAGTACACCTGGTTTGATCTCAAGCAGACGCAGCTCCCGGAAGAGGCTGTTGTCGTCAGCACCGAGGAATATGGCGCGCCGTGGCGGCCATGGGCCTATGTTGTGCCACAGATCGCTGCTTTTACCGTTCTGGATACCAACAGCATTATGGTGGACGACCCTGAACAGAATATTGTTCGCTTCAGCCTTTACCGCTTCGAGCAGTCCTACACCGATGCGGTGTCCCAGAAAATGTATCTGCTAAACTGTGATTCGCGTGAGCTGGTCCCCCTCAAGGGCGAAAAGAGTCTGGATACCAGTGCACTCCGAACATTGCCCGAAGACGACCCGTTGCTGGAGCTTGCCTGCGACCAGTAGATCCGGTTACCGGGCCTGACGTCTGTTCATCGTACTCTGGGAAAGCCTGTTTATGCTCAGTGGCTGGCTGTTAGTCCTCATTTCGATCACTTACATCTCGCTGCTGTTTGCCATTGCCTGGGCTGGTGACCGCCATCCCGGGCTCTATCGCCGGCGTTGGGCAAGAACCCATGTCTATGCCCTGTCCCTTGCAGTCTATTTCACCTCCTGGACCTTCTACGGTGCTGTCGGGCGTGCTACCCAGGAAGGGCTGGGCTTCCTGCCCATCTATCTGGGCCCCTTGCTGGTGTTCGTGTTCGGCGCTCCCCTTCTTCGCCGCATCATCTTCATCAGTAAGCGCAACAACAGCACCTCCATCGCTGACTTCATTGCCTCGCGGTATGGCAAATCCCAGTCCCTGGCGGCCATGGTCGCCATCTTTGCGCTCATTGGAAGCGTTCCCTACATTGCGCTCCAGTTAAAAGCCATCTCCATGGGCTTCAACGTTCTTTCCGGCGCTGGAACGACCCATACCGAGCTGAGCACAGCCGCCTGGAACGACTCTGCCTGGTACATCACCCTTGTGCTGGCGGTGTTTACTGTGCTGTTCGGCACCCGGCACCTGGAGTCCACGGAACACCATCGCGGCATGATTCAGGCGATTGCCTTCGAATCACTGATCAAGATTGTTGCCTTTGTGGCTGTCGGGCTGTTTGTGGGCTATGGCCTTTACGGTGGTTTCGGTGATCTCTGGGGCAATGTCCGTGAGGCCGGACTGGTGGGCACCCTGACAACGGACGGAATAGAGGCACCAGCCTTTATTACCCAGACGCTGGTGGCCATGCTTGCCATTATCTGCCTGCCACGGCAGTTTCACGTTATGGTGGTAGAGAACACCGACTACCGGGATTTCGAAACTGCCCGGTGGGCCATGCCCATCTACCTGATTATCGCCAGTGCCTTTGTCCTGCCCATTGCCGCGGCCGGACTTCTGTCGCCGGAAATCGGTTCCTCGGATCCCGACATCCTGATTCTCAACCTGCCTATTGCTGCCGGCGAACAATGGCTCGCCATACTGGCATTTCTCGGCGGTGGCTCGGCCGCCGCTGCAATGGTGATTGTCTGTTCCGTGGCCATCGCCACCATGGTGAGCAACGAAATCATCATGCCCGCCCTGCTGAAATTTTTCCGCCCCGGCATGAACAAACGCTCGGATCTCAGCTACCTGCTGCTGAGCATCCGCCGTGTGGCCATCTTCGTGGTTCTGTTAACTGCCTACGGTTTTTATCGTATGGCCGGGGAAGACTACAGCCTGACGGCTTTCGGGCTCCTCTCGTTTGCTGCAGCAGCCCAGTTTGGCCCTGCCCTGGTGGGGGGCATCCTCTGGCGCAGGGGCAACCATACGGGCGCGGTATGGGGGCTGGGGCTCGGGTTCCTTATGTGGTGCTACACCCTGTTGCTACCGGCACTGGCTTCAACCGGATGGCTGAACGATACCCTCATCGAACAGGGTATCTGGGGAATCAACTGGACCAGGCCAACGGCCCTGTTCGGCTCCGAGCTCGACCAGATCAGCCATGGCATCATCTGGAGCCTTGGCATCAACACCGTCACCTACATCGTGCTGTCCATGCTCACCCGCCAACGGGTGCGGGAAAAAATCCAGATCGCTTCGTTCTTCCAGGACCCCCAGCCAAAAGCGGAAACACCCCAGCAACAAAGCTGGCAGGGTGAAATCCTGACATCTGACCTCCAGGCCATTGCTGACCGCTTTATGGGAGAGGAGCGGGCGGAGGCCATATTCCGCAACTATGAACGGCGCAACGCCATCCGCCTGCACCTTCACCGCCCTGCTTCATCGCACCTGATGAAGTTTATCGAACGCCAGCTGGCCTCAGTCATCGGCGCGTCAACCGCCAGAGTTGTGCTTGAGTCGACCCTGACCGGCCGGGACATGCAGATCGAGGACGTTGTCAGCATTGTCGATGAAGCCTCCCAGGCCATGACGTTCAGCCGCGAGCTCCTGCAGTCCGCCATTGAGAATATCAGCCTGGGCGTTTCAGTGGTGAATCATCAGCAACAGCTGGTGGTATGGAATCAACGCTACCTGGAGCAATTCAACTACCCCGCCGGTTTTGTCCGGGTCGGACGGCCGGTGGAAGACCTGATGCGCTACAACCTGACCAATACCAATCTGCCGGCAAGACGTATTGACGAGATTATTACCGACCGTTGCAGCAAGATGCGGGAGGGCCGAGCCATGTCCTACGAGCGTCAGCGACCGGACGGCACCGTGCTGCGAATTGACGGCAGCCCGATTCCCGGCGGCGGTTATGTGACCACCTTCCAGGACATCACTGCCATGCGCCGCACCGAACAGGCGCTGAAGGAAACCAATATCTATCTGGAACAACGGGTGAAGGAACGCACCCAGGAGTTGCAGGTAATCAACGAGCAGATGCTCAAGGCCAAGTCGGTTGCCGAGCAGGCTAACCAGAGCAAAACCCGCTTCCTCGCGTCAGCCAGTCACGATTTGCTACAGCCGCTGAACGCGGCCCGTCTGTTCACGTCTGCGCTTGCCGGCAAGGCCCGTGACCCGGAAATGACGGAACTGGTGGAACATATCGACAGCTCTCTGGGGGCCGCCGAGGAAATTATCAGCACCCTGCTGGACATTTCCAAACTGGACGCGGGCGCTCTGGAGCCGGATATCGGCGTGTTCCCGGTCAACGAGATCATGCGTCACCTGGCTACGGATTTTTCCGCCATCGCCAAGGATCAGGGCCTGGATCTGCACGTGGTGCCCAGCAGTGCCTGGATACGCTCTGACTCCAAACTGCTCAGACGGGTGATCCAGAACTTTCTTTCCAATGCCATCCGATATACCCCCAGCGGGAGGATCCTGCTCGGGTGCCGCCGTCTGAAGGGTTATATTCGCATCGAAGTCTGGGATACCGGGCCGGGTATTCCGGACGACCAGCTCGCCCATATCTTTGAGGAGTTTCGCCGTTTCCAGCAGGGCCGGGATAAAAAGGGGCTGGGCCTGGGGCTGGCCATTGTTGACCGTATCTGCGGCATGCTCAACCATCCGGTCAATGTTCGCTCTGTTCAGGGTCTGGGGAGTGTGTTCAGCATCACCGTACCGGTCGCTGCCCCCGAACACAGCGAACAGAACGCTGCCAAGCCCGCCACCGCACCACGGCGCCTCTCCAGCCTGGGAGGGTTACACGTGCTGTGCATCGACAACGACCCTGCCATCCTTCATGGCATGAGTGCTCTTCTGGACAACTGGCAGTGTGACGTCACCACCGCCGAAAGCCTCGAAGATGCGCGCTACAAGCTGA
Source organism: Marinobacter panjinensis (assembly GCF_005298175.1). Lineage (NCBI taxonomy): Bacteria > Pseudomonadati > Pseudomonadota > Gammaproteobacteria > Pseudomonadales > Marinobacteraceae > Marinobacter > Marinobacter panjinensis. The sequence goes on along the minus strand of NZ_SZYH01000001.1, from coordinate 2,745 downwards.
ACGGCACAGAACCGGACATCATCCTGGCGGATTATCAGCTTGATGATAACCGTAATGGTCTGGACGCAATGGACGCATTGAGAGAAGAGGCAACCAATGATATACCTGGCATACTTATTACCGGCTACATGGCCCCGGAAGTCAGGGAAGATGCTATTGGCAGGGGTTATCAGATTCTTTACAAACCTGTTAAGCCAGCGGCCCTCAGGGCTGTGGTTAACAAGTTACTCAAACAGAAGCGCCCATGACCGATTCAACAGACACCGCCATCGGTAACACCTTTGCCAAACTCAGTTATCTGGTTGTCGATGACTTCGAAAATTTTCGCCTGTCCATGAGGCAGATGTTACGAAGCTGTGGTGCTGACAAGATCGAACTTCTACCCAATGCGTCTACCGCCGTCCAGTACTGTTCCTACAACCATGTGGATGTGGTCCTGTGCGACTACAACCTGGGAGACGGCAAGAACGGCCAGCACATTCTGGAGGAACTGCGGCACAAGAAACTTCTGAAACGCTCGTCCCTGTTCCTGATGGTCACCGCTGAGACGTCCAAGGAGATGGTCATGGGCGCCAGGGAATACCAGCCCGATGCCTACCTGACGAAACCCATCAACCGCGCCATGCTGGAAAAACGGCTCAGCGGGCTGATCACACAGCGAAACGCTTTACTTCCCATCAATCGGGAAATCGACCGTGAAAACTACCCTGAAGCCATCTCCCTCTGCCTGCAGGCGCTACCCGCGAAGCCCCGTTACAAGACATGGCTGATGAAAACCCTTGCCGACCTTTACTACCAGGTCGGCGATTTCAGCCATGCCCTGAAAATCTATGACGACGTGCTGGCTCAGCGGGATCTCTCTTGGGCCAGGGCGGGGCGCGGCAAAATCCTGGTGGCCAACCAGAACTACGACGATGCCGTTGTCACCCTGAAAGACCTGGTCAGCAAACATCCTGACTACATGGAAGCCTATGATCTGCTGGCCGAAGCACTGGAGAAGCAGGGGCGCCCCACCCAGGCACAGCAAATCCTGGAGAAGGCCGCCGAGCACTCCCCTAACGCGCTCCTGCGACACAAGCACCTGGCTGGACTGGCAGCTTCCAATCAGGACATGTCGACCGCATCGGAGGCATGGCGACAAACGGTTTCCCTGGGCACCTACTCTATTCACGACAGCTCCGAGCATTACCTCGCGCTGGGCCAGTCGCTGTCGGATCTCAGCGAAGGCGATACATCCGACGAAGGTTCGGCTCATGCGGACGAAGCTCTGACCATTCTGCGGCGCATGGAAAAACGTTTCGCAGACCAGGAGGATATCAAGGTCCGCAGCCGCATTGTGCAATCCCGGGTTCATGCCGGCCAGGGCAGAATGAACGAAGCCCAGAAGGCAATCGAGAGTATTGCTGACGAATTGGGCGATCCGGACCTCATGGATCCCGAGGCCGGCCTGGATTATGCCAAGACATTGTTCCGGCTGGGCCGGGACGAAGAAGCAAAAACCCTGCTGACAGCCCTGGCCAATCGCTGCCAGGATAATCCGACATTGCTGCAGAAGATCGAGAACCTGCTTGATGAGCCGGTAGGATTCCGACAAAAATTGCAGGCAAGGTCCCTGAACCGGGATGGCATCAAGGCGTTTGAGGCAGGAAAGCTTGACGAGGCCGCCTCGACGTTCAGTCAGGCCCTTGAGATAGTGCCCTCCCACGCCTCACTCAACCTTAATCTGGTGCAGGTACTGATGAAGAAGTACCAGGAAACCCAAGACGACCGCGATCTGTTGAAGCGCTGTGAGAAATACCTCGCCAAGCTCTCAGGGTTGCCGGAGCAACACCGGCAGTATCGACGCCTGATGTCCCTGCGCAAAAAACTGAAAGGAATGATGTCATGACCATCGAAAATCAGGAGACCTCTTCTGGTCCTCGTGAGTCTCAAAGTATCGACTTCTCCATGGTTCTGGCATCCGCCGTTCATGACATGAAGAATTCCCTGGGCATGTTGCTGAATTCTCTAGATGAGCTGCGCCAGGAGCAAGGTAACTCGGTGGGTGAGTCTTCCCGCTTCAATACCCTGCAATATGAAGCCGAGCGTATGCACAATGATCTGGTGCAACTGCTGGGCATCTACCGGCTTGGTGAAAACAACCTGTCGGCTCACATTGAGGAACACTTCGTCCCCGACTTTCTTTCCGAGCATATGGCCCGGCACACCCCCCTTCTCGAGGGCCTGGGTATCGAGCTGGCGATAGAAGCCGATGACATCAATGGGTTCTTCGATGAAGATTTGCTGACCGGCGTGCTGAATAACACCATTAACAACGCCATTCGCTACACCAAGAGCAAGATCAAACTGACTGCCTCAGAACAGCAGGGTTTCCTGGTTGTTGGCGTTGAGGATGACGGAGATGGTTATCCGGAGAGTATGCAGCACAGCGGCACACCGAGTTTCAAATCCCTGAACTTCAAGAGCGGCAGCACCAGCCTGGGGTTGTTCTTCGCGTCGTCTGTTGCTCAGCTGCACAATGAAGGGGACCGGACCGGGTCCATTCGGCTGCATAATGGTGGCAGCCTGGGCGGTGGGGTGTTTGAGATCTGGTTGCCCTGACCCTTTTTAATTCAGGTAATAAAAAACCCCCGTCGGCGAAGCCGCGGGGGTTTTTCAGTATTAAGAGCCTGACGATGACCTACTCTCACATGGGCAGAAGCCACACTACCATCGGCGCTGGTCTGTTTCACTGCTGAGTTCGGG